>NZ_CP192600.1:3492592-4102623 GCF_050632395.1 Tabrizicola sp. BL-A-41-H6 | reverse complement strand
CTGCTGCGCACATCGCGCAGCCTGGACTTGGAACTCAACTGATGTTGTCGCGGGAAAAAACCCGCGACCTGTCTCTGTTCTGGTTTGGTGGTCATAGCACGAGCAAAACTCCCGATCCCTTCCCGAACTCGGCCGATAAGTGCCGTCGCGCCAATGGTACTGCGTCTCAAGACGTGGGAGAGTAGGTCACCGCCAAACCTGATCAGAAACATGTCTCTCTCAAATACGATCCAAAACAAAACGATCCAGTCATCAATTGAGCCCCAACCCGCAGCTCACGATGACAACCGTCGCGGGGTGGAGCAGCCCGGTAGCTCGTCAGGCTCATAACCTGAAGGTCACAGGTTCAAATCCTGTCCCCGCAACCAAAATATAACAAACATATCAAGAAGTTACGAGCCGCCTTCCGGGCGGCTTTTTGCGTTCCAAACCGCGGGTCAACAATAGGTCAACAAAACGAGGCAAGTTGCGACGCCCACCTGGCCTGCCCCGATCGAGTGGTCCGGTTACAGTCTTGGTGCATGACGGGTCTTGGCGTTACGGCTGGGGTGGCCGGCGGAGCGGCTCCGGATGGCGAAGCCGGCCATTGGATGACCTCGGGAGCTGGCGGGCGATACCCAGTGATGAGTGCGGGCGCTTTGTGTTGTAGTGGCGGCGCCAAGACTCGATGACGATCCGTGCCTCGGCGAGGCTGTAGAAGATCTCCCCGTTGAGCAGCTCGTCCCTGAGTTTCGAGTTGAAGCTCTCGCAGGTGCCGTTCTCCCAGGGGCTGCCAGGCTCGATATAGGCGGTCTTTGCGCCGACGGCGGCGATCCAGTCCCTTACAGCTTTGGCAATGAACTCCGGGCCGTTGTCGGACCGTATGTGATCCGGCACGCCGCGCAGGATGAAGAGATCGGACAGCACGTCGATGACGTCGGTCGATCGGAGCTTCCGGTTGATCCGGATCACCAGGCACTCCCGGGTGAACTCGTCGATGAGGTTGAGCATGCGGAACTTCCTTCCATCATGAGTTCGGCTTTCAACGAAGTCGTAAGACCAGACGTGCTTCGGACGCTCAGGCCGGAGACGGATGCAGGACCCATCATTCAGCCAGAGCCGGCCCTTCTTCGGTTGTTTTGCAGGCACCTTCAGCCCCTCCCGCCGCCAGATGCGCTCGACCCGCTTTACGTTCACCGCCCAGCCCGCCTCGCGTAGAAGAGCCGTGATCCGGCGGTAGCCGTAGCGACCAAACTGGCTGGCGAGCGCGATGATGTCCGCGGTGAGAGCCTCCTCGTCGGCCCGGCCCTGCGGCATCTTCCGCTGGGTCGAGCGATACTGCCCGAGGACACGACAGGCGAACCGTTCCGAGATCCGGAACCGCTGCCTGACATGCTCGATGCAAGCACGGCGACGGGCGGGGCTCAGAAGTTTCGCTACGCGGACCTTCGGTTCCCGATGCCGCCTCCCGCAGGATCAGCTTCTCGAGGGTCAGATCGGACACTGCCTTCCGCAACCGCTCCCTCGCCATTGGGCTCGAACCAATGGCGCCTCAATGGCTCGATCCTTCTCCAGTTCCTTCAGGCGCTTCACCTGGTCAGTCTTCAACCCGCCGAACTCCTTGCGCCACCGATAGTAGGTGAACTGCGTCACGCCGATCGAGCGCACGGCTTCGGCCACAGACTGGCCTTGCGATACCAACACGTCGACCTGCCGCAGCTTGGCGACGATCTCCTCCGGCTTGTGCTTCTTCTGGGGCATTCCTGCATCCTCCAAATGGCTCGTAAGCCATACCTCAGGGAGGACCACTTTTCAGGGGGCAGATCAAAGTGGAGTGCCCCCACTGAAGTGGTCCACCAACTGGGATATAATGATCCCATTTTTTGGAGGACCAGAAGATGGCTGGAAAGCGAGAGAAGCCGGAAGATATAGTACTGAAGCTGCGGCAGGTAGAGGTGCTGCAGGGTCAGGGCAAGTCGGTGAAGGAGGCGGTTTGTCAGATCGGCGTGACGGTGCAGACCTACTACCGATGGCGCAAAGAGTATGGCGGGATGAACCGCGATCAGCTGAAGCGGCTGAAAGAGCTTGAGGTCGAGAACCAGCGGCTGCGGCGCGCGGTGTCGGATCTTACCCTGGACAAGCTGATACTGACCGAGGCTGCACGGGGAAACTATTGAGCCCTTCCCGCCGACGGCGTTGCATCGACCATGTGCGGCAGACCCTTGGCGTATCCGAGCGCCGGGCCTGCCCCACACTCGGGCAGCATTGTTCTACGCAGCGCCAGATGCCATGTGGCCAGCCAGATGAAGAGCGGCTGACTGCGGACATCATAGAACTGACGCGGCAGTTCGGGCGCTATGGCTATCGGATGATCACCGGGCTGCTGAACAACGCTGGCTGGCATGTAAACCACAAGCGGGTCGAGCGGATCTGGCGGCGGGAAGGGCTCAAAGTTCCACAGAAATAGGTTAAAAAGGGCCGGCTTTGGCTGAACGATGGCTCCTGTGTTCGGCTGCGGCCCGAACATCCCAATCATGTCTGGTCCTATGATTTCGTCTAGGACCGGACCCACGACGGCAGAGTATTCCGCACACTCAACATTATCGACGAGTTTACCAGGGAGGCGCTCGTGATCCGCGTCAAGCGCATTGACCTGCCCGCCGGAATTTCGCTCGGTCTGATGTAGGTTCTGCGCAACCCTGAAGGAGCAGACGAATTCGAAAGAGCCGTTTCAGCGGCGCTTAGATTATCGGGGACGCGCAGATTATCGGGATGATCAAGGAGCAGGAGGCTGGTTTGCCGACGGCTGAGCTGTGCCGCAAGCATGGCCTTAGCCCAGCGACGTTTTACAAGCTGAAGGCCAAGTATGGCGGGACGGACCTGTCAGACACAAAACGCCTGAGGCAGCTTGAGGAAGAGAACGCCAAGCTGAAGCGCTTGGTGGCGGATGTCATGCTCGACAATGTCGTGCTCAAGGATCTGCTGGGAAAGCCCTGACGTCGAGCCATTGTGCGCCATTGGTTCGAGCACAATGGCGAGGGATGCAACGGCGGGACGCGGTGTTGCGGGCGTTGAAGGGTCATCCGATCTCTCAGCGCCGGGCCTGCGTCTTGATCGGTGTCGATCCCAAGACCGTGCGGCGCGAGCATCCGCCCGATAATCCGGAGATCCGTCTGGAAATGAACAAGATCGCCGAGAAGCGGCGTCGGTTTGGGTATCGGCGCATTGGTGTCATGCTGGAACGTGTGGGCATGGTGATGAACGAAAAGAAGCTTTACCGGATTTACCGGGAAGAGGGCCTGTCGGTGCGTCGCCGCCGTGGCCGCAAACGGGCGCGCGGCAGCCGCACAGCGATGCCGGTCCCGCTGCGGCCGAACCAGCGCTGGTCCTTGGACTTTCTGTCCGACACCTTCGGGGCCTGCCGGAAGTTCCGCATCCTGGCGGTCAACGACGATTGCTGCCGTGAAAACCTCGGCCTCATTGCAGACACCAGTATCTCCGGGGCCCGGGTCGCGCGGGAACTGGATGCGTTGGTCAGGATCTACGGAAAACCGGCGTGTATTGTCTCTGACAATGGCACCGAGTTCACCAGCAAGGCCATCCTCAAATGGGCGAACGACAACAAGGTCGAATGGCACTACATCGATCCGGGCAAGCCGCAGCAGAATGGCTACATCAGGTCATTCAACGGCAGCCTGCGCGACGAGTGCCTCAACGAGGAGATCTTCGACAGTCTGGCTGATGCTCGCCGCAAGCTGGCCCTGTGGCGATACGACTACAACCACATCAGCCCACACTCATCGCTGGGGAACCAGACCCCGGCAGACGCGCGCCGGGCGCTTGAGCAATCTGAGGGCAACGCGCCCGACGCGCTTGCCCAACCCGAAACCGACAACTATCAACCCCAAGGACTCTCGTTATCAACGAGGCACGACCGGCGGGCAGGTGACAGACTAAGGGCAAAACTGAAGGTGCTCGTTAGAACTGTGCCCTCCGCACACACTTTGCGAGTGCGGAGGGCGCCGTTTCAGGGGATAGGGGCCAGAACCTTACGCTCCAAACCACCGGGCGCGGCGGCTTGCGCCGAATTGTTCTTTGTCGACGCGCAGGGCCTCGGAAGCGCCATGGAAGGTGCCGAAGGGCTTTGGACCTGACAAGAAATCCACATCAACCCGGCCGATCCGGTTCGCACCGAACTCGATATAGCATGAGCCCGCACCGGGGTTGCGCGCCGTCTCGGCCTCGTTCCGCAACCGCGAGATGATGTTGGCGGCCACGGTACGGGCCGCGCCTTCGGCATAGACTCCGGCTTTCGGCACCCCGGTATTGGCCAGATCGCCCACGGCATAGACGCCGGGGAACTTGGTCAGCAGCGTGAAAGGATCAACCGGAACCCAGCCGCCTTCAGTCAGGCCTGCCGACACGACCACATCCGCCGCACGGTTCTTGGGCACGCCCAGAAACAGATCGCACGGCAGGATGGTGCTATTGTCCAGTACCACCGTCTTGCCCTCGACCGCCGTCACGCGGGTGTTGGGGATAAAGGTGATCCCGCGCTCGGCAAAGGCGCCAAGGATCGCTTTCGACGTGTCCGGAGAGGGAGGAACCGGCGAGGGCAAGGGGTTGACGAGGGTGATCCGTGTGACCCCATCAAGCCCGCGGGACTTCATGTAGTCATGCATCATCAAGGCGCATTCGGCCGGGGCGGGCGGGCATTTGTAGGGAGCGCCGCAGACGCCGACCACCACATCGCCGCCCTGAAACCCGGGCAGGACCTTGGACAGATGCGCGGCGCCGGGGACAGAGTAGAATTCGTTCACGCCCAGTACCACACCGGGGGTGGCGCTGACATCGTAATCCGCGCCAAGGGCGATGATCAGGATGTCGGCTTCATGCACACCCTTGTCGGTCGTCACGCGCTTGGCCTCGGCGTCGATGGCCGTGATGGTCTCGCGCAGCAGGCGCACGCCGGGCTTGGCAAAGGTGGCATAGGGGTTGCGGATCATCGTCTCGGACTGGCGGCCAAACAGCATGTCCAGTTTCGAGTAGCCAAAGACAAAGCCGTCGGACTTGTCGATTAGGGTGATGTCGATGCCGTCGCCCAGAGCCTCGGAAAGCGAGGTCGACAGTTCCAGCCCGCCGAAACCGGCGCCGAGGATCAGGATACGGGGTTTCATGCGTTCTCTCCCTTGGTCAGGCCGGGTTGCGCCACGATGCGCAGATAGGGTTTGGGCGCGTCCCAGCCCTCGGGGTACAGGCCTTTGGCCTCTTCGTTGCTGACCGAGCCTGCAATGATCACATCCTGCCCGAAGGTCCAGTTGGCCGGGGTCGCCACTCGGTGGGTGGCGGTCAGCTGCAGGCTGTCGATCACGCGCAGGATCTCGTCGAAGTTGCGGCCCGTGGTCATCGGATAGGCGATCATCAGCTTGATCTTCTTGTCCGGTCCGATGATGAAGACATGCCGCACCGTCTGGTTGTCGGCGGCGGTGCGGCACTCGGCGCTGTCACCGGCTGCGGCGGGCAGCATGTCGTACAACTTGGCCACGGCCAGCGTCGTATCGCCGATCATCGGGAACTGTGGCATCGCGCCCTGGGTTTCGGCAATGTCATCGGCCCAAAGCGCGTGCTTGTCGACAGGATCGACCGACAGGCCCAGGACCCTGACACCGCGCTTGGCGAACTCGGGGGCCAGATGCGCCATCCGGCCCAGCTCCGTGGTGCAGACTGGGGTGAAATCCTTGGGGTGCGAGAAAAGAACAGCCCAGGAGCCTGCTATCCAGTCGTGGAAGGACATAGTGCCTTGTGTGGTTTCGGCAGTGAAGTCGGGGGCGATGTCGTTGATGCGCAGTGACATGGTGTTTCCTCGTTTGATTGGTGATTGCCGGGCGAGAATGACCTAGCTATGTTCCTCCAGCGTTCCTCTTGCTGCGGCACGCTGTGACGTAGCGCGTTTGCTTTGTGGCAGGCTTGCGGGGAATAATGCGTATTGAAATTCAGATACTTGGCGGGTTTTCGGTAACAGTGGACGGCGTTCTTGTCGCCGCCAGCCTGTGGCGTCGCGACCGTGCTGCGGCTCTGGTCAAGCTGCTGGCGGTTACGCCGCAGCACCGGATGCACCGCGAACAGGTGTTGGACCTTTTCTGGCCAGAGGCTGATTCGGAGGTCGCAGGCGCTGCCCTGCGCAAGGCGGTTCACTACGCCCGCAAGGCGCTTGGCCAAAATGACTTGATCTCCACAAACGGGGATAGCCTTGCCCTGGCCCCCTTGGCCGATCTGGTGATCGACGCCGAGACCTTCGAGGCCGCGGCCAGTGCGGCCCTGCGCCAGCCAACGCCCGAGACCTGCGGAATTGCCGCCGACCTGTACCGAGGGCGGCTTCTTCCCGATGACCTCTATTTTGACTGGCTCGACGCCCGGCGCACGGGGCTGGCGCAGCGCCATATCGACCTTTTGCGCGCAGGCCAGCTGTGGCAGCGGCTTATCGCCGTCGAACCCAGCGACGAACCGGCGCAATGCGCGCTGATGCAGGCCGCACTCGACTCCGGCAACCGCGCCGAGGCGATCAGGATCTTCAACCAGTTGCGCCAAAGCCTGCATATGGAGCTTGGGCTTGGCCCCTCGGCCGAGGCCGTGGCGCTTTATGAAAAGGCGCTGGCCATTCCCACCGTCGATCCGGTCAGCCAGACCGACCGCATTCGCGCCTCGCTCGCCTGGGGGCTTTTGCACCTGCACAGCGGCGATTTCGAAAAGGCCCGCGCCGTGGCCGAGGAGACCCGCGCCCTGGCGATGGCAGCGGGTCTGGCGCGCGAAGTTGGCGAGGCAAGCGCCCTGATGGGCCTGTGCGCCATGATGCAGGGGCGCTGGAAAGAGGTCTTTCATTCCGAATTCATCGCCTGGGCCCGCAAGACACCCGACAAGGTCGCCCAAGTTTTTGACGGCCACCTCTGCCTCGCCGAGTTCTGCCTGTGCAACGCCAAGGGCCACCATGAGATCGGGCTGGCGGCGCAGGAATTGCTCTCTGTGGCCGAAGGGGCCGGATCGACGGCAGGCCGTGGCCTTGCATTAATGATCCTGGGCGAAGTGGCGCTGTTCTCGGGGCAGATCGGTGAAGCCGAGCGGCTCTTGACGGAAGCGGAGGCGCTTCTGGCAAAGGCAGAGGCGTCCGCTGGCCGGGTGCTTGCGCTGGAACGGCTGGCCGAGATTGCCTTGTCCAGCGGGCGGAACTGGCAGGCCAAACGGCTGATTGCGCGGGCGGAGGGCATCGCCGCGACCTCTTGGCTTGCGCCGCATCTGCAGATCCGGCTGAAGGGCCTGTCCGTGCGGGCGGCGGGGTCGAAGGAAAAGGCGCTGGAGGCCATTCACGAAGGCGATCGGCTTTTGTCCCAACACAGTCATGGGTGCCAGCCGTGCTCGATGGGGTTCCGTGTGGCTTCCGCCTCCGCGCTGGCCGAGATGGGCGAGTTGGACCAGGTCGGCCGGCGGCTGGACGAGGCCGAACGGATTTCCGCCATGTGGCATGGCGGGCCTTGGGTGGCCGCCGTCTGGGAAGCCCGAGGCATCCAGCGCCGGGCCGAAAAGAACGACGCGCGGGCGGTGTCGGCCTTTGAAGAAGCGGCCGGCCGCTACGCCTCCCTTGGCCGCCCAACCGATGAAACCCGATGCAGGTCGCAGATTTCGAGATGGTCCGGAGGTGTCTGACCCAGTCCGAAATGGATACTGGTTTCGACTTACCGGAGCCCCGGCCGATCTGCTAAACCAGCAAAGGCTTCGGTAGGTCGAAAAGGGCAGTGATCCAGAAGATCGACGACCAAAAATTGCTATGTCGTGCGATCCGTCGCCTGCAAACCGTCAATATCTGAAGTTGCTAGTGTCTGTGGCTACGGCAGATGGCGATCCGGTAACTTATTTGCGACCGACCGCTTTTGTGAAATCGCTTCATTTCGAGCAACTTGTGCTCAGAGGCCGCTTTGGGCCGTTGGCGCCCTGCCCTACGCGACGGACTTAAAGCGAACTCATGCATCTGCAGTTTGATGGTCGGAAGAATCCGGTTGAGCAGCCCCACCTGGCGGCGAACTTGGCGCGGTTCAACCACTGGCCTATGTGTTCGCCTTGAGCACTTCCGCTTCGGCGACATTGTGCTTCACTGCGACGAAGCTGTCAGGCGTAACCGAGATCGAGTCGATCCCGGCCTTTACGAGAAGCTTGGCAAACTCGGGGTCGTCGGATGGGGCCTGACCGCAGAGGCCGACTTTGGCCCCGGCCTGGTGGGCTCGGGCGATCAGGCTTTCGATCATCCACAGAACCGCGGGATCAGATTCGTCAAAGAGATCGGCCAGATCCTCGGCGTCGCGGTCGATGCCCAAGGTAAGCTGCGTCAGGTCATTCGAGCCGATGGAAAAGCCGTCAAAGCGGCTGGCAAACTCTTCGACCAGAATAACGTTGGCTGGAATCTCTCCCATTACATAGACTTGAAGGCCGTCCTTGCCGCGCTTCAACCCGTGCTTCTCCATCGTCGCCAGCACTCGGTCGGCCTCCTTTGGGCTGCGGCAGAAGGGGATCATCACGACAACATTGTCGAAACCCATCTCTTTGCGAAGCCGCCCGATCGCCTTGCATTCCAGGGCAAAGCCCGCCTCGTAGCGGGGCGAGTAGTAGCGCGAGGCCCCACGGAAGCCGATCATCGGGTTCTCTTCATGCGGTTCGAATTCGCGTCCCCCCAGAAGTTCGGCATACTCGTTGGTCTTGAAGTCACTCATCCGCACGATGACCGGGCGCGGGTAGGCGACGGCGGCGATCTGCGAGAGGCCGCGGGCGAGGCCGTCGATGAAGTATTCGGTCTTGTCGGGGAAGGACTTGGTCAGCTCGGCGATCTGGGCCTTGGCGGCATCGTCCTTCAGGCGGTCGAAATGCACCAGCGCCATCGGGTGAACCTTGAGGGCGTTGTTCACCACGAATTCCATTCGGGCAAGGCCGACGCCGTCAAATGGCAGCCGCCACCAGCGAAAGGCGGCAGAGGGGTTGGCAAGGTTCAGCATGATCTGCGTGCGTGTCTTGGGCAGGTCGTCGACGCGCAGGACCTCGGTGGCAAAGTTGGCAATGCCTTCATAGATCACGCCTTCGTCGCCGCCAGCGCAAGAAACGGTCACCTCTTGGTCGTCATGCAGGACATGCGTGGCATTGCCGGTGCCGACGATGGCGGGCAAGCCGAGCTCGCGGCTGACAATGGCGGCATGGCTGGTTCGGCCGCCATGGTCGGTGACGATGGCAGAGGCACGCTTCATGATCGGAACCCAGTCGGGGTCAGTCGTGGAGGTCACAAGGATCGAGCCGTCGATGAATTGGTCGATCTCACTGGCGGATTCAATGATGCTGACCCGGCCGGTGGCGACGGCAGACCCGACGCTGAGACCTTTCAGAAGCACCTTGCCCGACTTCTTTACCGCATAGGACTTGATGGCTCCGGCATCCAGGCGGGATTGCACGGTCTCGGGGCGTGCCTGAACGATGAACAATTCGCCCGTATCGCCGTCGCGGGCCCATTCCATGTCCATCGGCTGGCCGTAATGCGCTTCGATCGTCGTTGCCATGCGGGCGAGGTCGAGAATCTCGGCATCGCTGAGGACAAAGGCAGCCCTTTCGGCCTTGGAGGTGGGGACGTTCTTCGTCTCGCCGCTTGTGGTGCCGGCGTAGATCATCTTGATCTCTTTCGCGCCGAGCGACTTCTTGACGATGGGGATGAGGGATTTGTCTGAAAGGAAGGGTTTGTAGACTTCGTATTCGTCGGGGTCTACCGCGCCCTGGACGACGTTTTCGCCAAGGCCCCAGGCGGCGGTAATGAGGGCGATCTTGTCAAAGCCGCTTTCAGTGTCGATTGAAAACATCACGCCCGAGCCGCCGGTATCGGACCGCACCATGCGCTGCACACCGATCGAGAGCGCGACCTTGGTATGGCCGAAGCCTTGAATCTGGCGGTAAGTGATGGCCCGGTCAGTGAAAAGCGAGGCGTAGCAGCGCCGACAGGCGGCCAACAGAGCTTTTTCGCCCCGCACGTTCAGATAGGTTTCCTGCTGACCGGCAAAGCTCGCGTCCGGAAGGTCTTCTGCCGTGGCAGACGAGCGGACGGCGACGGGCAGGTCGGTGGTTCCGGCGCGGCGCGACAACTCGCGATAGGACGACAGGATGTCGTCGCGGATGTCGTCGGGAAAGTCACCCTGCAGGATCATCGCGCGCACTTGCATCCCTGCGTCATGCAGGGGGATCTTCTGATCCTGCCAATGCGAGATGACATCGTCGATTCTTGCTTCAAGGGCATTGGCGGTTAGATAGGCGCGGTAGGCATCGGCGGTGGTGGCAAAACCGCCGGGGACTTTTATTCCCTTTTTGCCGAGTTGACGGACCATCTCTCCCAGCGAACTGTTCTTGCCGCCGACGAGGGCGACATCGCCGCGCGACAGGTCTTCGAACCACATGACGTTCACGGATTTCTTCGGCATCGCGCTCTCCTTCCGGATTGGGACAACGGCAAAGATAATTATGCTCCTTCTTCTCGCGGCCGGTCTTGACTGGGATCAAGGCGGGCCGGGGAATCAAGTGGCCTAATGAAGGAAGATCAAGAAATGGAGGCCGAGATGACCAAGACCGACATCCTGAGCATGATGCAACGGGTCAAGGGCGCGGCAGCGCTGGACGGCGCTTTGCTGACCGATGCGGCAGAGGTGCTTCGTCGCGTGTTTCCCGCCGTGCCGGTGCCGTCAGAGCCGGGGGAACAACCGGTCGAGGCCGTGCTGCACCTGATTGATATTGCGTTGCCGAGCTGGTCGATCAACCTGACCGGCAAGGCGACTGAGCCGGATGGTCATTGGCGCTGCTCCTTGCGCGAGACGCGAGGGAGCGACGAGATTGAAGTGGTGGGGCTGGGTGCTGGTCGGATGGTCGCCTTGGCGCTTCTGGAAGCCTTGCTGAGTGTGGCCGAACAGCGGAGCGCCGAATAGGGCCGCGCTACCGCGCAAGGGTTTCGCTGGCGCAAAGGCGCGTCGCATGGCTTCGGACAATGCCAAAGCCGCAGGGAGCTGACCTGACCAACCCTCTCTGAGCCCTACTCTCGGGTAAGGTCCGATAGCCGATCCACCCCGACAGGCGGTTCGGGGCAGAACGGCAAGACATACAACCGCTCCGCAAGCCCGCTGCGGATCCGGGTGATCTGCGCCGCCTCGGACACGATCCGCTTACGCAGCAAACGGTCGGTCGTTCCCGTTTTTGACATGGCGCGATTGACCACCCAGGCCCACGGCTCGATCTTTGCCCGACGCAAGTCCTCCTGAAGGCTCGCTGCCTCGGAGACAGGGGTGATTTCCGGCAAGGCCACAAGCACCACCCGTGTGTAATCGGGGTCTTGAAGTCGCATCAGCGGCGTCACGATCCGGCCCTGGATTGCGCCCATGTCCTGCGTCATCTGGCGGTGATAGGCGCCCGTCGCGTCAAGCAGCAGCAGCGTGTGGCCGGTGGGCGCTGTATCGACCACGACAAACGCACTCCGGGCTTCTGCGACGATCCGCGAGAAGGCATGGAACACCGCCACCTCTTCCGTGCAGGGCGACGCGAGGTCTTCGAGCATCAGGGCGCGGTCTGCCTCGTCCAGATCGCGCCCTTTGGTGGCCATGATCTTTTCCACGTAACGGGTGGTTTCGGCAATTGGATCGATGCGGTCGACGGTGAGGCCGGAAAGGTTGCCGTCCATCACCAGCGCCACATGTGCCGCGGGGTCTGTCGTCGTAAGATGCACTTGATGCCCACGCTTGACCAACCCCACAGCGATGGCTGCGGCAACGGTTGTCTTGCCCACGCCACCCTTGCCCATCACCATGACCAACCCGCGACCGGCCCGTGCCAGATCATCCACCATCGCGGCAAGGCCGGGTTCGTCAATGTCTGGCGGGAGCGCGGCCATATCCTTTGTCATCTCGTCGGCCCGGAACAGTGCGCGCAAGGCGGGCAGCCCGACCATGTCGAACGACCGCAACGGCACCTCGCTGCGGGGAAGCGCGGCAAGGTTTGGCGGCAGTTGCGCCAGAACCGCAGCGTGATCGCGGGCCAGTCCATTCGCAACCGGGTCGCCTTGCCCACTCGCATGGAACACGCCGTTCACGACCAACCGCTGGTTCGCCAGCCCCAACGCCCGCAACTCATCCGAGGTCCGCGATGCCTCGCGCACAGCCCCGCGGTCGGCACGCGTCACAAGGACGATCGAACTGCGCTCGGGGTCAGCCAAAGCATCCAGCGCGGCCCGGAAGCGCGTTTCTTGCATCTTCAGACCCGAATGTGGGCCCAGACAGGAGGCTCCACGATCATTGCCGTGGAGAAAGCCCGTCCACGCGCGCGGAAGGCTGAGCAATCGCAGCGTATGGCCGGTCGGCGCGGTGTCGAAAATGATATGATCATACTCCGGCGCATCACCGGCAAGGAGACCGACAAATTCGTCGAAGGCCGCGATTTCGATCGTGCAGGCGCCCGAAAGCTGCTCGCGCACGGTCGCCTTTTCGTCCTCCCCCACGTCCGGTCCCAGTTGGTCGATTACCCGCGCTCGATAAGCCTCGGCCGCCTTGTCAGGGTCGATGTTCATGGCAAACAAGCCGGCCGCACCGGGGATCGCCGTGGGTTGGTCGGAAAGCGTCGCACCCAGCATTTCGTCGAGGTTCGAGGCGGGATCGGTGCTGACCAGCAAGACCCGCTTGCCGGCATCCGCCAAACCCAGCGCCACCGCGCAACTGAGCGAGGTCTTTCCCACCCCGCCCTTGCCGGTGAAGAACAGAAAATGCGTCGGCTTTCGAAAGAGTGGTTCTGCAAACACTGCTATTCCTCGGAAAATCAAATGCACTCTAGTGCATCGACGCAAATCGTTCGATGACATGGGTCAATCTACCTGCCGGCATGAACTGCTTTGCTGAAAGACGGTTCAGAAAGTGCGCGAGTGGCTGCTTTGAGCGGAATGGTGTCTGACGGCAGTGCGGCATTGCTCGTCCATGACAGTACGATGGCGACAGTTCGCCGCTCAAAGTTCGACTGGCAGAAATATTTTGGCCCATCGAGATTGGCAGCCCTTCTTGCGCAGCCGATGGCCACTCAGATGCTTCCCCTTGAAGCAGCACCGGAATAGGCTGTCACCCGAGACCTGAAAGAGGGGCATCCATGCGCGCAGCCGCAAATCCCGTAGTGCACATCGACGATGACCGGTTTCGCGTCACCGAGTGGCAGTTTGCCCCGGGGGCAGAGACCGGCTGGCATCGGCATGGCCATGACTATGTGATCGTGCCCTTGTGTGACGGCCAACTTGTGCTTGACCTGCCGGGCGGCCAGAAAGCCACGGCCAGCCTGACGCAAGGCGTGCCTTATTCGCGGCGTGCGGGTGTTGAGCATAACGTCACCAATGGCTCTGACAGCGCCCCGCTGGCGTTTCTGGAGGTGGAGGTGGTGGATGACGCGCTGGGCCATCGCCGTCAGGCGACGATGATTGCGATGATGGCTGCGTTCAATGCGCGCGACGTCGAGGGCGTCATGGCCTGCATGTCCGCGGACTGCGCGTTTCACGCTTCGGCCGGTCCCGAGGTGGAAGGTCAGCGCTACATCGGGCGCGACGCCGTGCGGCAGGCAACCGCAGCGGTTTTCGACGCTTTCCCCGAGGCCGCCTGGACCGATGGCATGCATGTGGTTGCGGGCGACAAGGGCCTGTCGAGTTGGCGCTTTGTCGGGCGCCGCCCGGATGGCAGTCCGGTCGACGTGCGGGGCTGCGATGTTTTCGGCTTTGACGGCGATCTGATCGCGGTCAAGGACAGCTACCGCAAGGCGCGGGGCTGATCAGCGGTTATAGCGGATGAAGGGCGTCTGTTTGCCGATGCGGTCGTAAAGGCGGCGACCGACTTCGTTGAAGTCTTGCGTCAGCCAATAGACCGAAGGTGTGCCATTGGCGTCGGCAGCAGCATAGACCGCCTCGATCAGCTTGCGGCCTACGCCGGCGCCGCGTGCTTCGGGCGCGACGTAGAGGTCTTGCAGGTAACAGACGTTCTCGATCTTCCACCCATGGCGGTGGAAAAGGAAGTGGGTCAGGCCCATTGCCTTGCCATCGACAAGGGCGATCAAGCCGTTGAAATCCTGGGGGTCATTGCCCAGAAGCCGGGCGAAGGTGCTGGCATAGACCGCCTCGGGCACCGTAGTTTCATAATAGTCCAGATAGCCGGTCCAGAGGCGGCGCCAGTCGGCTTCGTCATGCGCAGCCATGGGGCGGATGGAAACTTCGGGCATGGGTTCTCCGGCAAAGGGAGCCGGCCCCGCATGCACGGGGCCGGCCAAGCTGGTGACGCTTACTTCATCAGGTCGGCCACCGGAATGGGTGCAGAGATCGTCCATTCATCGACCACGCCGGGCTTGCCAGCGTTGGTTTCCACAATCAGATAGCGGGCCTGATTCTGGTGGTGCAACTCGCTGGTAAAGGTGCGCGGGCCAAACAGCGTCGGCTCGGCGTTCATCTTTTCAAGTTCCGCCACCACGGCTGCGGTTTCGGTGGTGCCTGCGCGTTCCACCGCCTTGGCCCAGACGTCGATCATCACGTAGCCGGGATAGACATACTGGGTCGAGGGATCGCCGCCCGTCACTTCCTTGTACTTGGCGTTGAAGGCGGTCACGTCGGCATTCGGGTCATCGCCATAGATCGAGCCCTGAACCGGCACGTAGAAGTTAGACAAGTCCGGCACAGCAGAAAGCCAATAGGAGCCGTCCACGCCCGAGCCGTTCAGGATCATCGAGTTGATCCCGGCGGCGCGGATCTGCTTGATAGCCGAGACTGCGCCCGGCATCATCGTGCAGAGCATGATCGCGTCGGGCTCTTCGGGCAGGGCCTTGATGCGGGTTATCTGGGCGGCGATCGAGGCGTCTTCGTTCAGGAAGGTGTCCTCGCCCACCAGTTTGGCATCAGCCAGCTTCGGCAGCATGTAGTCAAAGCCGTCGCAGATGCCCTTGTTGTACTCGGTCCAGGTATCGAGCAGGCGATAGAAGGTGCGGGCTTCTTTCTTGGTGTAGGACCATTCGGCCATTGTGGCACCCTGAACCGCCGCCAAAACTGAGGCCGAGAAGGAGTTCGGGCCAACGCCCTGAATGCCCGCCTTGATCGATTCAGCGCAAAGGAAGAACGATGGCAGGCCGGCGCTTTCGGCCGCAAGGGCTGCGGGCGAGCCGAAGTCATAATCGCAAGACACGACAACCATGTCGGCGCCGGCGTCGATGACGGTCAGACCCGCCTTTGCGCCTTCGGCGCGGTCGGTCTTGGTGTCGGCATTGACCACTTCGATCTGCTTGCCCAGAAGGCCGCCTGCCGCGTTGATCTCGGCGATCCGGATCATGGCAGCATCTTGCGCGGGCTTGTCATAGGCCTGCATGAAGCCGGTCTCTGCGGTGGCAAAGCCCACGATGATCTTTTCGTCATCGGCAAGCGCGGGTGCGGTCAGGCAGGTGGTGGCTGCCAGCACGGTCATCAGTCTTTTCATGGCATCTCTCCTTGTTGAACAGTTTCTTGGTCAGTTTCGGGGGCTTTTCGTGCCCCTGGTTTCCAAAGTTGCCCGTCCGGGCAGGCTCAGGTCTTTGTTGCCCATGATTCCGGCGGGCCGGAACATGAGGATCAGGATCATCACGACGCCGAGGGCGATTTCCTGCACGCCCCCCGGCAGGGCAAAGGTGGTCTCGCCGATCTGAACCCCGGCTTCCAACCAGCGCAGGGTCTGGATCAGGGTGGACAGGATAAGCACGCCCAGCACCGCGCCCGACAGGCTGCCCATGCCTCCCACCACAAGCATCGACAGGGTGATGAAGGTCAGCCCGAGGTAATAGGTGTCGGGGGTGACGATGCCGATGGAGTGCGAATAAAGCGCGCCCCCCATCCCCATGATCGCCCCCGAGATCACGAAGGCGATAAGGCGTGCGCGGGGAATGTCGATGCCACTGGCGGCGGCGGCGGTGGGTTCGTCGCGGGCGGCGCGCAGGGCAAGGCCGTGGCGCGAAATGCCATAAGCCCAGGCCGTTAAGACCGATATCAGGGCAGCAATCAGATAGGGCCAGATCGACCGGATGATCGGAATGCCCACGACCGATGAAGTGGCAGCGGTGACGCTTTCCCAGTTCGAATAGATCGAGTTCACCATGGCCAGCATGGCAAAGGTGGCGATCGAGGCGGCGATCCCCGAGAGCCGCATCAGCACCGATCCGAAGATCAGCGCCCAAAGGGCTGCCCATCCGGCGGCGACAATGGCCGAGCCCCAATAGGGGATTTCCATCTGCATCAGCCAATCCGGCAAACCGGGCATCGACATGCCCTTCATCATCGGCTTGATCGTGGTCCAGGCCGCGACATAGCCGCCAAGGCAGGCGAAAGCGATGTGGCCAAACGAGATCACGCCCGAATTGCCGACAAAGACCCAGAGGCCCACGACGAAGATCACCTTGAGAAAGATGTCGATGATGGTCTGGTTGAAGGGTTTGGACCCCACCGCCACCGCAACAAGCGCGAAGGCTATCAGGAGCAGCCCAAGCAGAACTGGCGTGACGAAGGTGCGACGGGCAACGGAGGCCGACATCATACGCGCTCCTTGGTGCCGCGGGCCGACAACAAGCCCTGCGGGCGGAAGATCAGCACCAGGATGACCGCGCCATAGACGAAGGCATCGCGGAAGGCGCGCGCATCGGGCGGCAGGATCACCTGCATGACCGTGGCAATCGCTCCGAGCAGAAACCCGGCCAGAACCGCCCCCGCCAGACTGCCCATGCCGCCGATCACGGTGGCGATGAAGGCCATCAGCATCACGGACGCCCCCATCGTGATGTTGGCGGTCCCGGTCTGCGACCCAAGGATCAGCGCTGTGGCTGCAGCTAGTGCGCCCGAGAGGGCAAAGGCCCCCATGATTACCCGGTTGGCACGGACCCCCAGCATCCGCGCCATGGCAAAGTTTTCGGCCGCCGCCCGCATCTCCAGCCCAAAGCGGGTGCGGCGCAGAAAAGCGGTGAGCCCTAACAGCACTGCAATGGTCACGGCGATGGTAATCAACTGCAAGAGGGGGATCCGCGCGCCAAGGATTTCAACGGGTTGGCTGAGTGATGGAAGCAGGGAAATGCTTTTCGGCCGGCTAGAGAACAGCATCAGCAGGAAATAGCGGATGACGAAGCCCAGCGCGAAAGAGGCGATCATCATGGTCGCGGGGTTGGCACGTCGAAAGCGGCGGAACACCACCACCTCGGAGGCCATCGAAAGGGTCGCCCCGATAGCCAGCACGAAGGGGATCAGAAGATACCACGGCAGGTTGCCCGCAAAGATGATGGCGACAGCATCGACCGAGGGCCAGAGCAGCGCAAATACGCAGGCTGCGATCACATCGCCATGGGCGAAGTTCACCAGCCGCATGACGCCAAAGATCAGCGCGATACCCAAGGCGCCAAGGGCATAAAGCGAACCAAGCGAGAGCGCGTCGAACAAGACCTGCAACAACGATCCCATCAATGCTCTCCGTATCCGAAATAGGCCGCTTGCATAGCCTCTGACTGCCCAAGGGCCTGCGCGTCGCCGTCGAGCACAATCTCGCCGCCGCGCATCAGCATCATCCGCCCGCCCACCATCATGGCGCGGGTCGACGACTGCTCGACGATCAGAAGGGTCAGCTTGCGCATCGCCTGAAGTGCGATCAGCCGTTCATAGACCTGATCGGTGATGTTCGGGGCCAGACCAAGCGAAGGTTCGTCAATTGCCACAAGACGCGGGCTGGTCATCAACGCTCGCCCGATGACCAGCATCTGCTGCTGACCGCCCGACAGAAGACCGGCCTGCGAATGGCGGCGGTCTTTCAGGATGGGGAACGTGGCATAGACCGCTTCCAGCTCGGTCGCGGCACGGGCCTTCCAGCCGCGAGTCGCACTGTGCATGCCGGTGCCGACCATAAGGTTTTCCTCGATGGTAAGCGAACCAAACACATCTCGCCCCTCAGGCACCATCGACAGGCCAAGGCGCGCGATGTCTTCGGGCACGCGCCCGGTAATGTCGTGGTCAGCGAAGTCGATGCGACCACCGGATGGCGGCGTCACCCCGGCAATGGCGCGCAAAAGCGAGGATTTCCCGGCCCCGTTCGGCCCGGTGATAAACAGAATCTCACCCTCGGCCAGGCTGAAGGTCATCTGGCGCACAGCTGTCAATCGTCCGTAGCGCACCGAGACGTTGGAAAGCGCAAGAAGGCTCATTCCATCACCTCAAGCACCGGAAGGTTGGTATCGGCGGCAGTGCCCATGTAGGCATGGCGCACCCGCTCGGAGGCGCGGATGGTTGCGGGATCACCGGTTTCGATGACAACGCCGCTATCCAGCACCACGACATGGTGGCACAGGTCAAGCACCAGGCCGACATTGTGTTCGATCAGCAAGACCCCGCAGCCCATCTCGCCTGCGATGCGGCGGATCAGGGCAGACAAGTCTTGCGCCTCGGTCGCACTCATCCCGGCGGCGGGTTCGTCCAAGAGCACGAAAGCGGGCTTGCCCATCAGCGCGCGGCCGATCGCCACCCTGCGTTCGTCAGTATAGGGCAGCGCCCCGGCGACCCGGTTAGCGAGGGGCGCGATGCCGACCCAGTCCAGCATCGCCTCGGCCTCGGCGATCGCGGCGGCGCGGGAAAGGCCAAGGCCTACTCCCGTCACTTCAAGATTGTCGATCACCGCCAGATCGCGGAACAACCGTCCGCCCTGAAAGGTACGGGCGACGCCCCGGCGCCGCAGCTCGTGCGGTTTGAGACCGGACAGGTCTTGCCCGTCCAGACTGACCGAGCCCGAGGTTGCTGGTTGAAACCCGGTCATCACGTTGACAAGCGTGGTTTTCCCCGCCCCGTTCGGGCCGATCAGCCCGACGATCTGGCCGGAAGTTACCTTCAGGTCCACCTCCGACAGGGCGCGCAGCCCCGCGAAGGCAACCGATATCTTGTCAGCGCTCAGATCGCTCATGTCGCCCCTTTCTTGCGGTCGCGGGTGATGAGGTAGGAGCCGCTTGCATCCAGCCGCGCCGTCCAGCCCGGTTCGAGCACGATGGTCGTGGTGACTTCCTCGATCACCGCAGGTCCCTTGATCGAGGCCCCGACACCCAGGGGGGTGCCGTCATAGATCGGCGTCCTCACCCGTTTGCCATCGGCGCTGAACACTGCGTCGCGGTGGCCTTTCACCGCCTTTTGCGCCGTCGTGCCCTTGCCGATGGACATGCGCTCGGGCTTGTCCACGACGCCGTAAACCGTGCTTTCGATGTTCACCACTTCGACTACCGACTGCGGTTCGGCATAGGTGTAGAGTTCCTTGTGCCGCTTGTGGAAGGCGTCCTTGATTTTGGAAATCGACTTGGCGTCAACCTTGAAGTTACCAATTTCCACTGTGCATTCATGGACCTGACCGACATAGCGCATGTCGAGGCTGCGCTTGGTGATGATGTCTTTGGCCTTGAAGCCATCGCTTTTCAGATGCGCCACGCCTTGCGCCTCGATCTGAGTGAACAAGGTGTCGATCCGCGCAAAGGCCGCGTCATTGTCCAACCGCAAAGGTGCAGTCGCCATGTAGTTGTACTTCACGTCCGAGATGATCTGACCAAAAGCGCACAAGCCCGAAGCCAGTTTCGGCAACACGATGGTATCAATGCCGATGGCGTCGGCCAGCGCCGTGATATGTGCCGCTGTCGCCCCACCTGCGCCCACCAGCACAAAGTCGCGCGGGTCATAGCCACGTTCCACGGTAACGCGACGGATGCCGTTGACCATGTTGGCGTTGACGATGGTGAACATGCCATAGGCGGCGCGTTCGACGCTCATGTTCAGGGGGTCTGCGAGGTTGGCCTTGATGGCGTCATGGGCCTTTTGATAGGCCAACGGAAGCCGCCCGCCGACCAGACCATCGGGGTTCAGATACCCCATCACAAGATTGGCGTCCGACACCGTCGGGAGTTTGCCGCCTTGGCCATAGCAGGCCGGCCCCGGATCGGACCCGGCAGATTGCGGCCCCATCTGCATCAGACCCATCTCGTCGATCCAGCCGATCGAACCGCCGCCCGCGCCCAGGGTTTCCACCTGAATCATCGGCACCCCGATGCGGTAGCGTAAGAAGTCGATGTTCTTGTTGATGTTGGTCGACCCGTCCTTGGTCAGCGTGATGTCAAAGGACGTGCCGCCCATATCGACGGTGATGACGTTCTTGTAGCCGAAAGGTTCGCAGACATATTGCCCTGCCGCCGGGGCGGACGCCGGCCCCGAGTTGATGGCATAGACGGAGCGATCGGTCATCGCCTGTCCAATCGCAAGCCCGCCGTTCGACTGGTAATAGCGCACCGGCTGTTTGGCCCCGAGGCTGCGGAAATAGCTGTCCACCGCAGCGACGTAGCGCTTCATGATCGGGGCGAGATAGGCGTTCACCACCGCGGTCGAGGTGCGGGTGTATTCGCGGACCTGCGGGTATAGCTCGGACCCGAGCGTCAGGATCACCCCCGGCATCATCTCGCGCACGATGGCTCCGGCGCGGGCCTCGTGGTCGGGATGCAGCACCGACCAGACAAAGCTGATTGCCACGGTTTCCACACCTTCGGCTTTGAACACCTCGCAAGCGGCGCGGACGTCGGCCTCGTTCAACGGCTGACGGATTGAGCCATCCGAAAGGATCCGCTCGCGGATACCCCGGCGCAGATAGCGCGGCACCAGCATGGTAGCGGGCGGGTATTCCGGATCATAGCGGTAGCCGTCTTCCTTGTGACCAAGGCGAATCTCAAGGCTGTCTTCGTGGCCCGCCGTGCAGATCAGCCCGGTTTTTGCGCCCTTGTGGGTGATCAGAGCGTTCAGCCCAACCGTCGTGCCGTTGATGCAAAGATCGCAGTTCGACACCACCGTTTCAGCCGAAACGCCCAGTTCTTCAGAGATGAGCTGAAGGCCGTTTCTGATGGCCAATGTAGGGTCCTGCGGGGTAGACAGGGCTTTGAACAGCCGAACTTGACCGGTCTTGTCGGCCAGAACGAAGTCAGTGAAGGTGCCGCCGGCGTCAATGCCCAGACGATAATCGGATTTCATCTCATTCCCCCTTATTTCGCGGCCACGGCGCGTTTGGCGCGCAGGGCTGATGTTGCTGCGATATCCACGTCCAGCGTGGTCGGGTCCTTGATGATGACGCCGTAATCCTCTCTTGCCCCCTGGATGGAAACGAGCCCGTTCTTCACATCCCAGACGACCTTCTCGACAGGCCGCTCCATTGGGTTGCCGTAGCCGCCGCCGCCGGGGTTCATGTTGGTGATGCGGTCACCTGGTTTGATGACCTTGATGACGTTTTCGCGGATGGTCTCGGAATGGTTACCCTCGACCAGTTCCAAGCGGCCCACCTTTGTGTCGATCATCGTGCTGGAAGCCCCTGCCGCACCGACGGCAGGAATGCGGCGGCCTTCGCCGAAGGTGATGAAGGTCATGTCGTCGTTCAGCGGCTCCACTTCCCAGGCCGTGCCCGAACCGCCGCGGTTCTTGCCTGCACCGCCCGAGTCGGTCATCAGCGAATAGCGGTGGATGATGATGGGATAGGAATATTCCAGCAGTTCGACATCACCGCTGGTCAACGCGCCAAAGCAGCACTCCGGCCCGCAGGCGTGCCAGCCGTCCTGGCTTGGCGTGGCCCCGGCACCACTGATGATGGTTGCCAGCACCATCGTCACATATTCTTCGTCGTGGCGCTTATCCCAGCCGGCGATGTTCAACCCGTTGGCATGGCCCCAGGATGCCGAAACCTTGGATGGCACCGCCTTTTCAAAAGCCAGCCGGACCGCATCGGTCAGTGTCTCCATCGGCGTTGTGGTGCAGTTCATGTGCGGCGCGGGTTCCACCGCGTTGCACAGGGTGCCTTTCGGCCCCATGTTGACCGAAACGCAGCGGTAAAGCCCCTCGTTATAGGGTGGCGGCAACTGGGCAAACATCATCAGTCCCAGGTAGACACCGGAGTAGCTGTTCCCCTCGTAGCTGTTGATGAAATACGGGATCTGTGGCGGCGACGAGATTTCGATGTGGCAGTTGTCACCGGTGATCGTCACGCGCGCCTTGATCTCGAAATCGCCAAAGCCGTGACCGGCATCTTCCAGAATAGCGCTGCCGTCATAGGTGCCGTCTGGCACCGTGGCGATCAGCGCGCGCATCTGTTTTTCGGCCATGTCCAGAAGCGTGTCGATGCAGGCATCAACGGTTTCTTCGCCGTATTTCTCCAACATTGCGATCAGCGCGCGTTCGCCGACCTGACAGGCCCCAATCAGTGCGTTGAAATCGCCCTCCTGGTCACGGCGGGCGCGCATGTTGGTGAAGATGAAGTTCAGCACATCTTTGCGCGGTATCCCCCGATCCCAAACCTTGACGGGCGGAATGCGCAGGCATTCGGCATAGATTTCCTTGGCATTGGGGTTGTAGCCCGCGGGCACCGGGCCGCCGATATCCGTGAGGTGGCCCTTGCAGACCGTCCAGTATTTCAGGCGTCCCTTCCAGAACACCGGTTTGTAAAAACAGGTGTCGATGGCGTGGCTGCCACCCCAGGCCGGATCGTTGTGGATCAGAAGATCGCCTTCGTGGATATCGCCCTCGAAGTATCCCGCCACCACCTTCATCGCCGGGATCAGGGACCCAAGGTGAATGGGAATGTCCTGCCCCTGCAGGATCATCTCGGGCGTGGCGTTGAACAGCGCGGTTGAATAGTCATGCGCCAGATTGAACACGCTGGAACGTGCGGTCTTCTCCAGCGACAGTGTCATCTCGCGCTGGGTTGTCTCAAGGATGCCGCGCACCACCGACAGGGTGATGGGGTCGACCTCGATCTTCTTTGCGGTTTTCCTGGCCACTACGATGCCCTCCGGTAAGGGCCGCGCAAAAGGGTGCCGCTCGGGCAAGCCACCCGTCCGAATCGATGCGTTCCCCTGTCGCGCGGCGTCTGTTGCGCCTTTGTGTCAGGGACCGTAGCGGCGGTTCTGCCCGGCCGTCTTTGCCGTTGGTGCACAGGCTTTTGTCTTTCCGTGCATTCAGTGCCGTGGGCAAGATCTACCGCTTTACAGAAATGCCCCGCCGTGGCCTGATGAGAGAAACAGGGAATGGCGCGATGAAGTCCACGATCAGCACGCGCGGGGTCGACGTGTCGGGGCGCAGCCGACATTGGCACGAAACCATCGCCCGCACCTATTTCCCGCTGGATTTGACTTTCCAGCGCCCCGAGGCTTTTGACGGCGAGTTGTCCAGCTGGGATCTGGGCGGTGTATCGCTGTCGCGCCTGACCTCGGACCCGCTGGTCTACCGCCGCCTGCCCAAACACTTCCGCGAGCCGGGACCAGAGGAGTTTCTGGTCACCCTGCCCGCCAAATCGGAACTGCGCTTTACCCAGGGCGGCAAGGAAGTGCGGGCCAATCCCGGCGCCTTTTTCATCGAGCGCAGCCATGAACCCTATGAGTTCAGTCACGCCGATCCGGCCGATCTGTGGGTGATGAAGCTGTCCAAGGAAATGCTGGGTGGCCGCATCCGTGCGCCAGACCGCTTTTGCAGCCTGCAGTTTGATGCCACCAACGGCGCCAACGGGCTGTTCGTCGACATGGTCCACCTGATCCCGGCCCGATATGACAGCATGACCGAAGAGACCCGCGGGGTCGTCGGCCGACAGTTGGTCGATTTGCTGGCTTTGGCGATCCAGTCGGACGAGCGTGTGCTGACCTCGGGGAATTCGACGGTGCGCAGCGCCCATCTGGCACGTATCGAAAGCTTTGTTCGCCGCCACATCGACGACCCCGATCTGGGGCCGGAGGAGGTGGCGGGAGGGTGTGGCATCTCGCTGCGCTATCTGCATGAGTTGTTGCGCGACACCAACATGACGCTGGGCCAGTGGATCCGCGACACGCGGTTGCAGGCGGCAATGGAGGATATGAAGAACCCCGCCGACCGCCGCGCCATCGGCGAGATCGCTTATGCGCGGGGGTTCACCGATCAGGCGCAGTTTTCCCGCGCTTTCCGCGCCCGGTTCGGGCTGACCCCGAAAGAGGCGCGCGGCAGGGCCTGAGGGGCTGCTCATCGTCGCATGTCCTGCGCTCGTCGCCGGGGGGCGAAGCGAAGCGGGACGCCCGCGATGAACGAACCCGCTCATCACAGCCCCAGATGCGCCCGCAACCGCGCCAAAGCCGCTTTCCGGTCGGCCCGCGCTGCCAGCGCCTGATCCATCGACACTTCGACAAAGCGGGCAGGCGAATGTGGTTGCAACTGGCCGATCAGGTCCATGTCGGCGCTGATGACGCAGCCCAGCATCATGTAGCCGCCGCCCGACACCGCATCGCGGTGCAAAACGATGGGTTCCGTGCCGCCCGGCACCTGAATGGATCCGTAGGGATAACAGGCATCGACAATGTTCGAGGGGTTCGATCCCGCACCGAAGGGCTGCTCGCGCGGCACAAAGTCCAATGCGGTGCCGCCCTTGAAGCGGTAGCCGATGCGATCGGCTTCGGGCGCGACCTTCCAGGTGTCGGCAAAGAACTGCTTGCCCGCCGCTGACGTGATGCGGTGCCAGTAAAGCCCGGGCAGCATGCGTAATTCGGCAGGGCTCCCAGGCATACGGCGCAGATTGGCCGGAATCGCCCCCTTGCCACCCGCGCCAGCACCCAAGGGCAGGCTGTCGCCCGCCTTCAGGGCACGCCCCTCATGGCCGCCCAAAGCCCCCAGCGTATAGGTAGACCGTGAGCCAAGCTTGACCGGCACATCAATGCCGCCCGAAACCGCGATATACACCCGCGCCCCGGATTTGAGGTATCCAAAGCTCAGACGGTCGCCTGCCTTGACCGGAAAGGCCTCCCATGTGCTGCGCTCATCCCCGTTCAGCTTGGGCGGCAGATCGCCGCCGGTGACAGCCACGGTGGCAGGGACCGTAAACTCCAGCTCAGGACCCAGAAACACCGCTTCCAGAACCGCGGCACCTTCGTCATTGCCGACCAGCATGTTGGCCGCACGCAAGGCAAAGCGGTCCATCCCGCCCGAGATCGGAATCCCGAGGTGATAATATCCGGGGCGGCCAAGGTCTTGCACCGTGGTGGACAGACCGGGAGAGATGACATTAACGGCCATTCAAAGTCTCCATCAGCTTGGCATTTGTGCTGCCCATGTCTTTGTTGAACGCAGAAAGGCTGAAGGTTGCGGGGCGGATCACCGGCTCGTAGCGATTGGCATCCACCGCCTCGATCGCCGCGTCATATTCGTCGCGCGTCACTGGCTTCCACTTGACGATGTCGCCGGGTTTGAAGAGGCACATCTCGTCTTGCAGATAGCTGACCTTCTGGGTCGGGTCATATATCGGCATCGGCGTGACGCCGAACATCTGATATCCGCCCGCGCCGCGCACCGAGTAGATGCAGGAAAAGCAGCCGCCGTGGCCGATGGTCAGTTTCGGCGTGTCGGTGCGCGGGCGCAGGTATTTCGGCACCTGCAATTGACGCTTGCGCTCGACCATCTGGTAAAGGAACGGCAGCCCCGCCACGAACCCTACCATCGACACGAACCACGGCTGGCTCGAATGTGCCTTGATGAAGTCCTCGACCCCGCCAAGTCCGTTCACTTCGGCGGCATATTCCAGATCGGTGGCATTGGGGTTCTGGTGGCGTTCACGAAAGCGCATCAGGGTCTCGTGCGTCCAGGGGTCCTGATAAAGCACCGGAATTTCCATGATCCGAGTTTGCAGCGTGGCGTCAGACTTCGACGCTGCCCCTTCCATGGACTGCAGTTCCTTCAGCAGATCGCCGGGCTTGATGCGGTCCGGGTCGAACTTGACCTGAAAGCTGGCGTTGGCCGGGCAAATCTCGGTGACGCCCTTGATGCCCGCCACCTTGACGGCATTGGTCATCGAAAGCGAGGTGAAGAAGGCCTCAAGCGACATCTCTTCGCTGACTTCCGCGAAGATGTGCTCGTCGCCCCCGAAGGAAAAGCGGATCGACATGGTCACTCCTATGGTTCCAGTTCCGGCACCAACCGGGCCGCGTGGGTTTCAAGCCAGCCTTCCAGCCAGCGGGTATGAACAGCATTGGCCTGAACGGCGAGGTCATCCGCCAAGGCCAGAAATAGCGGTTTGGTGGTTCGCAAGCCGTCGATGCGGGTTTCCGACAGGGCACGGACAAGGCGGGTTATCGCCGCCTCGCGGGTATCGGCGTGGACGACCAGCTTAGCCAGAAGCGAGTCGTAGAACGGCGGCACGGTGTATCCGGCGTAAAGCATCGACTCGAACCGCACGCCGGGTCCGCCGGGCACGCGCAGGGTGCTGACGGTGCCGGGAAAGGGGGCGAAATCGCGCGACGGGTCTTCGGCGTTCAGGCGCACTTCGATGGCATGGCCGCGCACCACGATATCGGACTGGCGCAGGCGCAGGGGTTCGCCCCCGGCAATGCGCAACATCTCGGCCACGAGGTCGATGCCGGTGATCATCTCGGTCACCGGATGTTCCACCTGAATGCGGGTATTCATCTCGATGAAGTAGAAGCGGTCGGCTTCGTCGTCATAAAGGTATTCGATGGTGCCCGCGCCGGAATAGCCAACCGCACGGGTCAGCCGCACGGCGCTGGTGCACAATTCATCGCGGATGCGCTCCGACAGGGCGCGGCTGGGGGCCTCTTCCCAGACCTTCTGACGGCGGCGCTGAAGGCTGCATTCACGCTCATAGCAATGCACGGCATCTCTGCCGTCACCCAGAACCTGCACCTCGATATGACGGGCCTTGGCGATGACCTTTTCCATATACAGCCCGCCGTCGCCAAAGGCGGCCAGCGCCTCGGCGGCGGCTTGCGGAAAGGCGGCTTCAAATTCGGCAAGATCATTGGCGATACGAATGCCCCGGCCCCCGCCACCCGCAGCGGCCTTGATCATCACAGGAAATCCGGTGTCGATCAGAATATGGCGCGCGGCGTCGATATCGGCGACCCGGCCCATCGACCCCGGCACCACCGGAACCCCAGCGGCATGGGCGGCAGAGCGGGCGGCGACCTTGTCGCCCATGGTGCGGATGGCATCCCCTGACGGGCCAACAAAAACCAGCCCCGCCGCCGCACAGGCATCGGCAAAATCGGCGTTCTCGGCCAGAAAGCCGTAACCGGGATGCACGGAGTCGCAGCAGGTATCAGTGGCGGCTTTCAGGATGTTGGTGACGTTCAGATAGCTTTTCTTCGCTGCCGGCGGTCCGATATGCACCGCCTCATCGGCAATCTGAACATGCAAGGACTCGCGGTCGGCATCCGAATAGACCGCCACGGTCGCAATCCCGAGGTCACGCGCTGCGCGGATCACCCGCACCGCAATTTCCCCCCGATTGGCGACCAGAAGCTTCTTCAGCATCAGTCCACCTGCGCCAGAACCGCGCCTGCCATGACGGGTTCTTCGTTTTCGGTTTCAAAGCGGATGTTGCTGCCCGCCACCTCGGATTTCACCTCGTGGAAGGACTTCATCACCTCGATCAGCCCGATCACGTCGCCCACTGCAACGGCATCCCCGTCGGCCTTGAAGGGCGGGTTGTCGGGCGCGGACGAGCGGTAAAAAGTGCCGGGAAGCGGGGAATGGATATGGGTCATGGGAACCTCTCAGGTATAGGGCTGAACCGCCGCTCGCACCGCGCGGGCGATGTCGATGGCGTTGGGGGTGTCAGAGTGAATGCAGATACTGTCGCAACGCACCGGAATGTCTGAACCATCCGTGGCCGTGCCTTTGCCTTCGGTGATCGCCCGCACGCAGCGGGCAGCCATCAACGCCGGGTCTTTGGCATCATGCTCGCGCGTCACGATCAGGCTTCCGTCGGGACGATACTCCAGATCGGCGTAGAATTCCGCCACAAAGCCATGGCCACGGGCGGGGTAGATCTTCTCGTGCAGTGTGCCGGTCATTCCAAGAAGCGGCACCTTGAACACATCGGCTGCGTCGCAGACCGCCTGGGCGATATCTTCCTGCCGCGCGGCCATGCCGTAAAGGCTGCCGTGGGGCTTGATGTGGTTCAACTCAACGCCTTCAGCCTTCAGGAACCCGCAAAGCGCACCGATCTGATAGATCATGCAATTGGCCATTTCTTCTCGGCCCATCTTCATTTCGCGCCGCCCGAAGCCCTGCAGATCGGGCAGGCTGGGATGCGCCCCGACCTTCACCCCATGCGTTTTGGCCAGCCGCACCGTGGCGCGCATGTGGTCGAAATCGCTGGCATGAAAGCCGCAAGCCACATTGGCGATGTGAATGAAGGGCATCAGCCCCGCGTCGTCTCCCATGCGCCAAAGCCCAAAGCTTTCGCCCATGTCACAGTTCACCGTGACAGGCATCGCACCCCCTGCAGTTTTCCGAATATTCTGGAACTTCGCCCGAGTCAGTCTTCATTGCAAATTCGAATTTCTGAGATACGGTATCAATAAAGCAGATATTAGGGTGCCCATGTCGCTGACCATCAGACAGTTGCGCTATTTCATCGCAGCCGCCGAGACCGGGCAGGTTTCCCACGCGGCGATGGAGCTGAACATCTCGCAATCTGCCGTGACTGCGGGCATTCAAAGCCTGGAGGCCGCTTTGGGCGCGCGGCTTCTGGCGCGGGGCGGACAAGGGGTATCGGTCACACCGCAGGGCGCGCGGTTCCTGTCCCGGGCCAAGGCGATCATTGCCGCTGTCGAAGAGGCGACGCGCAGCCCGTTGGGTGAAGAAAAGCAGGTGATGGGACGCTTGCGGTTGGGTCTGACCTATACCGTCGCGGGCTATTTCATGGCTCGCCACTATGCCGCCTTCCGCCGCATCTATCCCGGCATCACGCTGGAACTCTCCGAGCAACCAAGGTCCGCCATCGAAAACGCCATGGTGACCGGAGGGCTGGACCTTGCCGTCATGCTGACCTCGAACCTTGGCAATACCGGCGAACTGGAATCCGAGACCCTGTTCCGCTCGCGGCGGCGGCTTTGGCTGCCCTCGGATCACCGGCTGCTGACCGCCCCCGGGATAAGCCTGCGCGATGTCGCTGACGAGCCCTATGTAATGCTGACGGTGGACGAGGCGAGCCGCACGGCCGGGCGCTACTGGGACCAGTACGGGCTGATCCCCAAAGTGGTGTTTTCGACCTCGTCAGTCGAGGCGGTGCGGTCGATGGTGGCCGCGGGCATGGGGGTGACGATCCTCAGCGACATGGTCTATCGGCCTTGGTCACTTGAGGGCCAGCGGATCGAACAGCGCCAGACCATTGAGGCGATTCCCTCGATGGACGTAGGCCTGACGTGGCCGAACAATCGCCCGCTGTCAGCGCCAGCTCAGGTGTTCCGCGCCTTCCTCTCGGCTGCCTTGGGATCAGCTTGATAAACCCCTGAGCGCGCAGCCTGCGCTCACCACCCACCTTCAATGACAGCGATAGGCAGGGTGCTCTGCCACCTGAGAACTGGACCGTTTGAAGCTGGAGTTTTCGGCTAATCTTCCCTGGCTGGGAGAGGAGCTGAATCGCATGAAGGCATCGAAGTTCACGGAGGCGCAAAAGGCGTTCATACTGAAGCAGGGCGAGGAAGGCACGTCGGTCGCTGAGGTCTGTCGCAAGGCGGGAATCAGCCAGGCCACTTACTTCAA
Organism: Tabrizicola sp. BL-A-41-H6; assembly: GCF_050632395.1. Classification (GTDB taxonomy): domain Bacteria; phylum Pseudomonadota; class Alphaproteobacteria; order Rhodobacterales; family Rhodobacteraceae; genus JAUYQR01. The sequence continues at coordinate 4,073,009 of NZ_CP192600.1, read as the reverse complement.
GTGGAAGAAGCGATACGGGGGATTGCTGCCGGACGAGATGCGCCGGTTGAAAGCGCTCGAGGACGAGAACGGCCGGCTGAAGAAGATCGTCGCCGACCTTACGCTGGACCCGGAGATGTTGCAGGACGTCATGCGCCGAACCGAAGGTCCACGAAGTGAAAGCTCTGAAGCCTGGCCGGATGCGCGAGCTGGTTCGCGGGATGTGCATCGATTGGGGCGTGTCGATCCGGGGGGCTTGTGGGGTCCTTCAGTTCGACACCTCCACGTTCCACTACAAGTCCCGGCGCAACGAGTTGGGCCTGCAGCTCCGGAACAAGCACCCCAAACGGCGGGTGAAGGCCAAGCTGCGCGAAGACGGCCAGGAGGCCGCGGAGCCGAACGAGGTCTGGGCTAAGGACTTCGTCCACGACCGGCTCGCCATGGGCAAGAAGTTCCGCATTCTGACCGTCGTGGACATGCATTCGCGGCTCTGACCTGCGGCCGATCCCCGTTTCGCCTACCGCGGCGAGGACGTCGTGCAGACCCTGGAACGCGTCTGTGCAAAGGTCGGCTATCCGAAGACGATACGGGTCGACAACGGCAGCGAGTTCATCTCCCGGGATCTTGATCTCTGGGCCTATGCCAACGCCGTCATGCTGGACTTCTCCCGGCCGGGCAAGCCGACCGATAGAGCCATTGTCCGCCATTGGTCCGAGGAAATGGCGAGGGGCTTCATCAAGGCATTCAATTCGAAGCTCCGGGCAGAATGCCTGAACGCGCACTGGTTCATGAGCCTTGCCGATGCCCGCGAAAAACTGGATGTTTGGCGTAGAGACTACAACGAGGTCAGGCGCCACAGCGCGATCGGATACAACGTCCCGATCGCCTTGCATTATCCCGATGGCGCAGCCAGCCCGTCATCGTGAATGAGCCGGAAAATTCCACCCTCGGGCGGTCCAAGGTCGGGTAGCAGTGCAAGAGCCGGAAAACTCTGCCTTTGGGCGGTCCAGCGTTGGGGATCGGAGAAAAGTCGGGGGCCGGAACAAGCATCAGATGGAGGAGTTATCGGGAGTCACTGTACCGGTATGGTCCTTGTGCCGTCAGGTGAACTGGGTTGCACCAATCGGCCTCCCAAAATGAGCGCAAATCGGGTATAATTCGTGGATAGGAATCAGGGGGGTCCGCATGGGCCAAGTGAACGAGCGCGCAGTTGCGGAGCATTATGGGAACGATCATCTGCGGACGCGGATCTTCGAGGCCATCTCTCAAGCTGGTCTTGATTTGCTGAATCTGGAACCGGTCGATCTGGCACCGATTGACGAATTTCACATGGGTGGGCGCGCCGCGACGGCCGAGATCATTTCGAGCATGGGCCTGTCTCTTAATGACAGGGTTCTTGACATCGGGTGCGGTCTGGGAGGTCTGGTCCGCTATCTTGCCGGTGAGATCGGCTGCCGCGCAACGGGCCTAGACCTTACCCCCGAATATGTGGCCCTTTCGCGCGAGTTCACCGCCCTTACCGCGCTGTCCGACAAGGCGGATTTTGTGCTGGGAAGTGCGCTGGCGCTTCCCTTCGAGGATGAAGCATTTTCCGCCGCTGTTACCTTTCACGCCGGTATGAATATCGCGGACAAGGCGACTAAATACCGCGAAGCGTTCCGCATTTTGCGACCGGGCGGGAAACTGGTGATATATGATGTGTTGAAGGGGCCGGAGCCGGGACTGCGGTTTCCGGTTCCGTGGGCCGATACTCCGGACACGAGCCATCTAGCTGACGCGGACGAAATGCGGCGCATGCTGGCATCGGCTGATTTCACGATTCTGGTCGAGCAGGATCGGACGCCTTTGGTTTTGAAACACCACCGTGCGCGGGTTGCGGAAATGTCGGCCGGAACACCGCCACCGTCTCTCGGGTTGCATTTGCTGCAGGGCAGCACGGCAAAGGCGAAGTCGGAAAACATGATCGCGATGGCCGAGGCCGGTCAGATACAGCTTGGGCTTTTCGTTGCGCGGAAAAGCTGAAGACATTTGCGTGTGAACAGGTGCTGGGGTGGTGTCCAGCAGGTCTGCATGTGCACCGACCCCCACGTCTGCCATCTTGCCGCAGAACACGCCGACGGGAATACCCATGCCACTGTCGCCGATCTTTTCTCTATGCGCAGCGGCGTGACACATGCTGTCGGTCCGGCGACCGTGGCACCGCACACTGTCCGTGGACCAGGGCTCTGGCATAGTCTGCGATGTCGAAGGGCGGATCTTTCCTGCATTGATCGTGCCGAACGCCTACGAGGAACGCGGAGCGGTGAAACAGCGCCCGGGCTAGACCGGCCACCTGCCGGATCTGCCCATCGGGGCGCTGCTGCGCATTTTGTCGAACCACGCTTGCCCTACCGCAGCAGAGCACGAGCAGTATGAAACGCTGCCGGCGGCCGGTGAGCTACTTCAGGCGTGGCCACGATTTGGCGGCTGGTAGACGCAAGTTCTAACGAAAGCCCTGCTCCGTCACTGTGAAATCCCCCCTGCCCGCCTCGCGTATTTTGTGGCGAAGGGGCGCGCAGTCTGACAGAGTCGATCGCAACCGGTGGCATGTCGTGATCGGTCCCGTTTGCCTGTGTCGGTTTCAGACCACCATTTGTTGGGCCCCTCCGGGCTCAGGCGCCATCCCGCTAAACCCATCTTCCACGACGTAACCGTCAGAAGCCCCATATTCCCCCTAGAAAGCTCGAGGAGAGTTCAATGACCTTCACTCCGACACGCCGCTCCAGCATTGCTGTTGGCCTTGCATTTGCCGCCGCTCTTGTGACCGGAGCATCCGCCCCGGCTGCAGCCGATACCCTTGAGAACGTGACCAAAGCAGGCGTTCTTCGCGTCGGCATCTTCGAGGATTTTCCCCCCTTCGCCTCGCTCAACACTAGCATGAAGATCGAAGGTTACGATACCGAAGTGGCCGACAAACTTGCAGCGGCGCTTGGGGTCAAAGCCGAACTGGTCGGCATCACCGGGCAGAACCGCGTGCCGTTCCTGACGGAAGACAAGGTCGATGTGCTGCTGTCGATCGGTTTCAGCGACGAGCGGGCCCAGGTTGTTGATTTCGTCGGACCCTACGCGCCCTATTACATCGTGGTGATGGGCCCGGAAGAGCTGGACGTGAAAGATGCGGCTGGCCTCTCGGGCAAGACCATCGCCGTCAACAAGGGCACGCTTGAGGATACCGAGGTCACCAAGATCGCCCCGGCCGATGCCGACATTCAGCGCTACGCGGATTACAGCGGCGTGATCTCTTCGTTCCTGTCTGGCCAGTCGCAACTGATGGTCGTGGGCAACGATGTGGGCGCGACGATCCTCGCACAGGATCCCGCGATCAAGCCGGTCGAGAAATTCCAGCTTCTGACTTCGCCGTCGGAGATGGCTGTCAAGAAAGGCGAAACCGCGCTCAAGGACGCGCTGGCCAAGGCGTTGGCCGATATGAAGGCGGACGGCAGCCTGAACGACATCGCTGTGAAATGGCTTAAGCAGCCGCTGGCCGCCGACTTCTGATCTCTTTGTGGCCTACGAGTTTGAATTCTCGGCCATCGCGGCCAACGTGGGCCCGCTCCTCAAAGGGGCGGGCCTGACACTTGGGCTGACCGCAATTGCAGCGGTCATCAGCCTGTTTCTCAGCGTCGGTGGCGCTGTCACCCGGCTTTGGGGGGCACGTTGGGCAAGTGCACTGGTCAGCGCCTATGTCGAATTGATTCGCAACACGCCATTCATCGTGCAGCTTTTCTTCATTTTCTTCGGTCTGCCTAGCATCGGCATCAAGCTGACAGCGGTGACGGCCGCCGCGCTGGCCATGACCATCAATCTCACCGCCTACGGCATCGAGATCGTCCGCGCCGGGCTTGAATCCGTCCCGCAAGGGCAGCGCGAAGCCGGGCTTTCGCTGGGCCTGTCGCCGCTGCGGGTGTTCATCCAGATTGTCCTGCCGCAGGCAGTTGCCGTGGTCTATCCGTCGCTGGTCAGCCAGATCGTCATCACGATGCTGGAATCAGCGGTCATTTCCCAGATCGCAGTCATCGACCTGACGCATGTCGCCGATCTGATCCAGTCGCGCAGCTATAGGGCCTTCGAGACGTATTTTGCAGTCGCGGTGATCTACCTTGGCATGGCGCTGGCGCTGCGGTGGCTGCTTGACCACGCGGGATCTCGACTGTTTCGGGGGCAGGCCGCATGATCACGCTGTCTTTGACTGACATCATTTGGTTCCTGCTGCTGGCGGCGCGCTGGACGCTGCTGCTGTCCGCGATTGCCTTTGCCGGTGGTGCGGTCGGCGCGACCCTGCTGTTGCTGCTGCGCTACGGCGCGCAGAAGATCGGCCGCCGCGCGACAACCGTCTACATCCAGTTCTTCCAGGGCACACCGCTGCTGCTTCAGCTGTTCCTGATCTTCTTCGGCCTGCCGATGCTCGGGGTCGAGGTTTCGCCGCTGCTCGCCGCAGGTCTTGCGCTGACGCTTTACGCCAGCGCCTTTCTTGCCGAGATCTGGCGTGGTTGCGTCGATGCGATCCCACGCGGCCAGTGGGACGCAAGCGCCAGCCTAGGCATGGGGTTCGTGCTTCGGATGCGCCTCGTAATCCTGCCGCAGGCGTTGAAGATCGCGGTTCCGCCGACCGTCGGCTTTCTGGTTCAACTGGTGAAAAGCACGGCGCTCGCATCCATTGTCGGGTTTGACGAACTGACCAAATCGGCGCAGATCGTCGCCAATGCGACGTTCCAGCCGCTGCAGGTCTATGGCGTCGCCGCACTGATCTATTTCGCCATCTGCTTTCCTCTAACCTTCGCCTCGCGCCGACTGGAGCGCCACCTTCAGACGCAGTCGCACCGCCCCTCGCGCGCATAGGCATCTGTCGAATGGCTTTCTCGGCGCGCAAGCAACGCAGCAGGTTATTTACAGCGCCGTGCGTCTTGGCGACGGGCCAGGCAGGACGCCGACCGGCTTTCGCAATCAGGCAATCTCCCCGCCAAGCAGCTCCGAGGAGTCTGCTCTTGGTTGAAGATGAGAAATAGGCTCATCAGGCACCTCTGCGCGAAGGAATGAGCGAAGCCGCGAAGACAGCCGCCTGACCGTCAAGATCGCCTGTCACAAGGGTGCGCTCTCTGGCCCCGTCCTGCCGCTGGAGGGTGTTCTGGTCCAGACCGGGTCCGGCCTGTTTCAACTGCGTCTGTTCAGACTGGCCGAGCTGGGCAACCTGCAACTCACCCTGCTCTGGCAGGCGCCAGATGACAGAATGGCCGTGCTGGGCGCGCCGTTGGGCGAAGTTGGTTGGATATGGCCCAAGTCGCCGCGTCCCGATCCGCCGCATTGGAGCAGGCCAAGGCCGTTCTGGTAGCGGCGGGCTACCGTGCCAAGGCGATTCGGAATGTGGAGCAGGCACCATGAAGGAGCTTGGGTTCATCGCATCCGAAATCCCCAAGGTCCGAGGTCTGGAATCGGTCGGCAACGAGGTTTCGATCCGCCGCCTGCAGGCTTTTTGGGCTGTGGCCCATACCGGTTCGATGACGCGGGCGGCGAAGATGATGGGTGTGTCGCAGCCCGGCCTTTCCCAGCAACTCGCCGCGTTCGAGGCTGCCATTGGTGGCCGGCTTTTCGACCGCCGCGCCGGGCATCTGGAACTGACCGAGTTGCGCAGCGCCGTCCTCGGCCGGGCCGAGCAGGTTCTGCGCAGCGTGCAAGAGCTGGAAGATGTCCTGCCCAGCACTCAAGGTGTCGGTCTGCGCCGGTCGCTGCGGATTTCCGGTGCGGGCAGCGTGATGCGCACGCTTTTGCCAAAGGCGATTCAACGGCTGGAGATTCCGCTGGATCAGCTGGATTTCGACCTGCACGAGGGCGCACCCGGAGAGGTGCTGGAGACGCTGTATGCCCGCCGCGCCAACATCGGTCTTGTCGCGGCTGGTTCCTTGCCCGAGGCCGCGATGAGTTTTCGACAGGTGCCGCTTCCCAGCGATCCATATGTGCTGGCGGTACCGTCGCGGCTGGACCTGTCGCGCTGTGCCCGGATCGAGGATCTGTCCGCCTCGGATCACGCCCTGCTCAACACCACGCTGCAATTCGTCTTCGGCTCGCAACACAGCCGCCGTGTTCAGGACTGGTACGATCAGGTCCTGCCCGCCAACCGAGGCCTTGCCCGGTTGCGCAACTTCGAAACCATGATCGAGATGACCCGTGCCGGGTTTGGCGTCTGCCTCGTGCCCGCGCTCAGCTTTGCCGAGGGCGGACTGCGCACCGAGGGGCTCCGGCATTACCACACGGGGCTGGAGGCACGGCGGATAGTTGCGCTTTTTCCTTCGCAATATCAGTCCGTTGCCCCCTATGGTGCAATGATCGCCGCGCTGGTTGCCGCGGGGGCTGACATGGTTTTGCCTGCAACCGAGGCCGCTCCACCTTTCATCGCCTGCTGCCAAATTCCGGCATGACCCGGATCGGGACGTGAAACCCCTTCAAGACCCCACCGGGTCCGGGGGCTTGGACATAGGCTTTGGCTTGGGACCGTCTGGGTTTCAATTCCCTGAGTTGCAAGGACAACGAGACGGCTACATTCGACCGGTCCAGCCGCGAACCGACGGCACTTGACGCATTTGTGAAAACCGCTTACCCAGCGCGTCAGCGACCGGGCCCCTCTGACAGGTATGTTCTTGCCTGTGATGTCGGCGCTGATAGATCGGGGCCTGTTGTCTAGCTGCTACATCCCCCGTTGGACGCAACGCATTGCCAGGGGAATGCCATGGATTTTCTGTTTTACGAAGTGATCAGCAAGCCGCTTTGGCTTTGGTTGATGTTCTTGACCATCGTTGTCGCGCTTATGATCTTTGACCTTGGCGTGCTGCACAAGGAGGATCACGAGATCGGGGTTGCCGAAAGCCTGAAGCTGTCGGCCTTCTATATCCTGATCTCCATTGCGTTTGGCGGGTACATCTGGTGGGCCTGGGCGAACGGCACCCTTGTCACCAGTGACGGGACCAATCCGGTCGCCTCGTACTTCCAAGGCTACATCATCGAGAAGGTCCTCTCGATCGACAATGTCTTCGTGATCTCGCTGATCTTCGGCTACTTCGCGATTCCCCGGAAATATCAGTACCGTGCGCTGGTCTGGGGCATCATCGGCGTGATCGTGCTGCGGGGCATCATGATCGCGATCGGCGCCGAACTGGTGTCGAACTACAAGTGGATGACGCTGGTCTTCGCGGCTTTCCTCGCCTTCACCGGCATCAAGATGCTGTTCACCCAGGAGGGTGAGACGGACGTGTCGAAGAACCCGATGGTCGGGCTGGTGTCGCGGTTCATGAACGTGACCAAGGAACTTCACGGCCAGAAGTTCTTCGTGCGCCAGCCGCATCCGGTGACCAGCAAGATGGTGTTCTTTGCAACGCCGCTGTTCGTGGCGCTGGTTGTGATCAACTTCGCCGATGTGATCTTTGCGGTCGATTCGGTGCCTGCAATCTTTCTGATCACGACCGACACGTTCATTGTCTACACGGCCAACATCATGGCGATCCTCGGCCTCCGCGCGCTTTACTTCGCGCTAGCCGCGTTGGTGCACCGCTTCCACTATCTGAAGTATGCGTTGGCTCTGGTGCTGGTGTTCATCGGTCTGAAGGGCTTTTACAGCTACTTCTTCGGCAAGTTCGACCCCTACCTGTCGCTTGCGATCACCATCGGGATCATCGCCGCGGGCATCTTCTATTCTCTGTGGAAGACCCGGGGCGACGAGGCGGATTCCAGTCGCCCGTCCTGACGATGGCGTAGAAAGTGCCAGGCGGCCGGTCTCGACCGGCCGGCTGGACCGGGCGGCCTTCGCCCCATACAGTCACATGATGTGGGCCGCGGCGGCCCTTTTTGTTCAACAACAAGGAGTGACCCCATGCACAATCGCATCGCCTATCTGCCGCTGAGCACCTACCCCGAAGCGCCACCAGACCCGGCGGTCACTGCGGCAGTTGTCCTTGCGGCAGCGTTGAACTGCGGAGTTCAGGCGTCGCTGTTCGAGGTGGACGTCCCGAAGACCGCCTCGCCGATCAGCGGCTTTCTCATCAACGTCGAGGGTATGGCGCAAGCCGTGGAACAGCGCAGCAAAGCCGAATGCGCGCGCCTGCAAACCCTGATCGCCGGGGCTGCGCCGAAAGCGACGGTCGCCAGTCACAAGGTGATGCTCGGCGGAGCCCTTGATGCTGCCACTACCGAGGCGCGGACCTGTGATCTGGCGCTGCTGCCGTGGTCAGCTGACACGATTTCGGCGCAGGACATGGCGCAATCGCTTGTGTTCGACGCCGGGGTGCCCGTGATCCTTGTCCCGCCGACCGCGACGGCCGCTTCCGTCAACCATATCGCCATCGCCTGGGATGGAAGTCGGGTTGCTGCGCGGGCGCTTTGTGATGCCCTTCCGCTCTTGGCTGAGGGTGGCCACGTGTCCGTGGTGACAGTGGAAGATGAAAAATCTCTGGGCGCCCCAGGTATTGCCGACACCCTGACTGCCGCTCTTCAACGGCGCGGATTTAGGGCAAAGGCAGTCAACATCACGCTTGATGGCCGAACCATCGCGGCGGCCCTGCAAGAGACGGCCCTTTCAGAAGGCGCGCAACTTCTGGCAATGGGTGGCTTCGGACACTCTCGCCTGCGGGATTTCATCCTGGGCGGCGCGACCAAAGGCGTTTTTGCGGAACTGCGCTTGCCGGTCCTGCTTTCGCATTGACCGTTGGGGATGCGAAGCGGGATCAGGGAGCTGCTGAACGCCAGCGGGCACCCCAAACTTTCTCCACTGGACCTGAGGACAGTTCAGCAAGCCACCGCCTTGCCGGTTCGCAATGCGCCAGAGCCGGCAGAAGTCATTCCAGGGAAATAACGGCCAAATAATCGCCAACTAACGCTGAGCCGTGGAACGGACTGACCGCGGCAATCGCTTCGATAACATCTTGGCTGCTAGGTTTTCCAAAGTGTTCAGACATTTGGAACTGAGGTCAGCATTGTATCCTTGCAGCGAGACGGCAAAATTTTGGCAAACAGACCGCCTGTGGTCGACGTCACGGAGCCGCGATTCGAAACCCTTGATAAGCCTTTCCGGCTGCGGCGAGGCAACCGCCCGACAGCATCGGTCGGAAAACGACGTGGTCGCCACATGAGGTTCGTATCACAGGTAGCGGCCAGTCTGATAAGTCCGTGTCTGATGGCCGAGATGGCCCAGGCGCGATGTGCGGACCTTGCGCTGGTACTGGCCGTTGATGCCTCGGGCAGCATTGATGAGGAAGAGTTCGCACTGCAGCAACAGGGGTATGCAAACGCGTTCCGCAATTCAGAGGTTCTTGCGGCAATGTCGGGAGCAGGAACCGTGGATATCGCCGTTGTGTTCTGGGGTGACAGCACAATTCCGGTCCAAATCCTGCCGTGGCAACGGCTGGATCGCGCTGCAGGTGCCGAAGGTCTTGCCCAGACCATCGAGGCGGCACCACGGCAAGTGACCGGCAACACGGCCATTGGAACGGGGCTCTGGGCTGCGCTTGATCTTTTGGAAGATCCCACGCGCTGCGCATACCGCTCACTGATCAATGTCTCTGGTGACGGGATGGAAACACTTGCACCCAGACCGGACAGTGTTTCGCTTATCGTGGCGCGCGCCCGGGCAAAGGCAGCTGACGTGACGATCAACGCACTTGCGATTTCAGACGGTGATCGGCTGGCCGAATGGTTTCGGGACAAGGTTGTTACGGGCCCGGATTCCTTCGTGATCCAGATAAGCTCCCATACCGATTTCGGAGCCGCGATTGCCGAAAAGATAGCGCGCGAGATTGGCGCACCTGCGCTGGCCGCCGTGACGCCCTGATCGGCTCTTGGGTGATAGGGGAACGCAGGCCCTGTCTTTCCGGGAACGGAACCCCGGCTTTTGGACCGAGGCGGTCGGCCTGCGGCCTTTGGTACATTGGGGGCACCGCACCGGACGGGCCGTCAACACCTGGCAACAGCGAAAAAACGCTTTGACTAATTCGTCGAACGTGCCCCAATTGGAACGATTGAAACGTAAGACGGGATTTGCATGGGTGCTGATGGCGTGGAAAAGGTTCGCCTGGAGTTTTTTGGCGGCTTTGGTGTCAAAGCGTCCTTCCTTTCCGACCAGAACCTAATCAATCAAAAGTCCATCGGCCTGCTTGCAATCATTGCAGCCTCGCCAGGACTCTCCGCCAGCCGAGACCGCATTGCCGGCCTGCTTTGGAGCACAAGAGAGAATGAACTTGCGCGGAACAGCCTGCGCCAAACGCTGGCCGTGCTCCGGCGCAACCTTGGTGACCGTGGTGCCGATCTGCTTCACTGTGGACGAACCGCCATCAAGTTGAACGACCTTGCCAGCGAATGCGACGTCGCGGATTTCATCGCCTGTATCCGCGCGGGGCAGCATGATCGGGCCGTCGCGCTTTATACGGGGCCGTTTCTGGACGGCGTGTTCATCCGCGACCCGGCGTTCGAGGATTGGTATGCCGAAGAACGACGGCGGCTGGCCGGCATGTATCTTGAGGCGCTGGAAACCCTTGTTCACGGCGATAGCGGCGCGCGCCGGGTTCACCTTGCCCGGAAGCTTGTGAACAGCGATATCTTGCGGGAAAGTTCGCACAACCTGCTAATCGACGCGCTGGCACAGATGGGTGAACGCGACGAAGCCCTGAGGCAGATTCGCAGTCTGGAAGAGATCTTGCAGCGCGAACTCGGGGTCGGCCTTTCGCCGGAAACGGCTGCAATGAAGCGCGCGCTTCTGCGGGCTCCGGCACGCAGAGTGGGCGCTGCCACATCGCCCAATATCGCGACGCCGGCGTCACCTGTTCTGGCGATCCATCCCTTTGCCTGTCTGTCCGACGATGCGGCCCAGCAGGCCTTTGCCAAGGGGTTGGGAAACAGCATCATTACGACGCTGTCAAAACTTCCCTACCTTCGCGTCATGACATTTGCCACATCCGGGGCAAATCGCGCACGTCCCGAGGATCTGGCCGCACTCGACCGAGCGAATGCGACGGACTACGTGCTCGAAGGGTCGCTAATGTCTCAGGGTGAAAAGACCCGTTTCACGATTCATCTGATCGACAGCAGAACCGACGCCTATGTCTTTTCGCAACGCTACGATTTCAGCCTGACCGAAGTCTTTGCAGCGCAGGATGAGATAACGCTCAAGGTCGCGGTTGCGATCAATGTGGCGTTGCTACAGGGCGATCAGGCGCTTTCAAAAGTCTGTGCGTCCAACAGGTTGGAACCGTGGGAGCATATCCTGCAGGCGTCGACGCTGATTTCCAGCCACGACCGAGCCTGCTCGCCCGCTGCACGTCGCAGCATTGCCGAGGCTATCCGGCTTGACCCTGGCTATTCGGCGGCACACACGCTGATGGGGTGGTGGCACTGGGCACAAGCCTTTTGTGCCTGGACCAATGACCCCAGCGCGTCAGTTGCAGCGGCACTGGACTGCGCAGTCACTGCTAACCGACTGGACCCAACGAATCCGGAACCGCACGTTGTGATGGCGATCGCACACATGCAGGCCCGGGAATTCGAGCGGGCGGAGGAGGCGCTCGGCCATGCCCGACACCTGGGACAGAGCCACGCGATGGTGCATGCCGTTGCGGCGAATGTGGCGATGTTTGCCGGGCGCCCGATCGAAGCGCTTGCCCTGACCCGGCAGGCGATCCGGCTGTGTCCGGTCTATCCGCCGTGGTACGCTGGTGACATGGCGCAAGCGCATCTTCAGCTGGGTCAGCTTGGCCCGGCGATGGAGTGGGCGCAGGCGGCGATAGATCGCAGTGCCGGCTATATCCACGCGCATCTCTTTCGCATCATCGCCTTGTACGAGAAAGGTCTGGCTGACGAGGCGGCCGCCACGGCGCGCACCGTGCTTCATCTGGACCCCGCCTTCGACGCCGCGGCGTGGGCAGAAGCGCAACCGTTTCACGACCGCTCGATAAACCAACGTTTTTTCCGTGCGCTTTCGGCCGCTGGGCTGCCCGATCGTTCCTCGCGTGTCACTCTGCCGGGTCGGTCATAGCAGGTGTGAGCTTTGGCTGTTCGCCCTGCCAAAGCACGGCCATCGACAGCATCAAGAGCAAGCAGCCGAAGAGTTCGCCGATCGCAAGCCTTTCGTGAAGCAGCACCATCGCCAATGCCGCCGCAACCATCGGCTCGATCATCGTGGCGATCAGCCCACTGATCGCCGATCTGCAGCGAGCCATCCCGGCGCAGTAGCAAAAGTATGCCAGCGCGGTAGGACCAAGCCCCAGATAAACCAACAGAAGGAGGAGGTTTGCATCTATTCCGACTGATGCCGCGATTCTGCCCGACGGCAGGAACCAGGGGATGATCGGCAAAAGCAGCAGGCTTGAAAGGGTCAGTCCTGCACCCGCCACCTCCAGCGGTGCTGCGGTCTGTGCCAGTGTCCGTGCCGAAAAGGACATCACGACAAAGGCACCCGATGCGACAATTGGAAGGCAAAGATAGATCACCTCGGTCGGAAGCGCCGTGCCTCGTGCAGTTGCAAAGGAGGACAGCCCCGCAACGGCCAATCCGAGTGCTGCACCTGCCTCGGGCGACAAGGCAGCGCGACCTGACATCAACGCCCAGGCGACCGCGAAAACAGGGGGCAGGCAGACGGTCAGAAAGACAGTGACCGTCACCCCGACTTCGGCAAAGCTGCGAAACAGGCACAATTGGAAAACGATGCTGGACAGCGCGAAGACGAACAACTCCTTGCGTCGCATGTTCAGACCTGTCGGGGCGTTCCGCTGCCGAACCATCCAAGCCAGCGCAAGGAGGATGGGCCCGGCGATGGCGGTGCGTGCAAATCCGTAGAGTTCAGGCGAGATATCAGCTGCGCCCGGGACAAGCTGTGTTGCGACACCCACGGTGGCCCAAAGGATTGCGGCGCAAGTCACCAGCAAGAGTCCGCTCCGCTCTGTCAGACGCATGCCTGTCTCCCGTCAGCTCGTGCCGCGATATGGGGATGCCGCGGCCTTGCTCACCATGCCGCATCAAGCGTGATCAATTCGCTTGCGTGGCCGGACCGGAGCGTGCGGAAGACGTTATTGCAGCGAAACCGTTGTGTTAATCGGGCGCTGAGGCCTGACTAACGCTTTCGGGCCCGGTGCCCACGGGAAGCCGTCGATACGGCGGTGAAACTTGGTGAAACTAACTTGAAGGCCGCAGATTGCCGTGCAGTGCTAGCAATGACAGAAAGGGCGGCTCTGCCTTTCAGTCCTGGGACTTTTGGCCCTGGCGCAAGGCCACTCCTACCGAATAGTCTGCCCGCATGAGGAGGGTCGTCGCTGCTTACTTGGCTTCATTCAGCGCAATCACCTGGCAATGCGATTATGTCTGTCCAAGATGCCATGCGCCCGGCTTAACCTCGTGAAAACAGGCTCACCAAATCCACGGCGCCGCTGTTCTTGTTATCAAGGTTCAGCGACCCTTCGATTTCGCGCAGGTGGTTTGCCATCAGGTTTGCGGCGGCTTGAGGATCGCGTTTCGTAAAGGCTGACAGGATCAGTTCGTGGTCATCGTCACGGCAGTTTGCGACGCTGGGCGCGCCGAAGATGCCGATGATAAGCGACGTGCGCGTGACCAGTTCCTTCATCATCCGCAGCATTACGGCATTCGAGGCTATCTGGGCCAAGAGGATGTGGAACTGACCCGACAGACGAATTGCCTCGTGCCGGCTTTCGTTGTGATGGGCGTCATGTTCCATCTGCAAGTGCGCCGACAGGGTGGCGATGTCCTCGGATGTCGCGCGTTCGACCGCTAGGCGCGCAATCGTCGGTTCCAGCGCCATGCGGGCCTCGAAGACTTCTCGGGCCTGCTTTGCAGTGGGCGAAGCGACGAAGGCGCCCCGGTTCGGATGCAGTTCGACGACTTCGCGGCTGGACAGCAGCAATAGCGACCGGCGGATATGCATCCGCCCCACGCCGAACGCCTGACACAGCGCCGATTCGGAAAGTTTGGTGCCCGGCGGCAGACGCTGTTCCACCACCGCTGAAAAGATACGCTCGACGATGCTTTCTTCGACAGCTTCGTCACCGGACAGGTCTTTTCCAACAGGATAGGTCGCGGCGGTCATCTGAGGAAAAACACTCCGATTGCGTTTGCTTGCCGATAGATAGCCAGCAATAGGCGTGTCAGCAAGCCTGTATCCAAGATACGAGATTTTTGTTGACACGATTGTTAACAAAATATCTGATCGAGGCAAGAACCCCGATCAGGGGCGCCAAACCATTCATCCGGCTAACAGGGAGTTTGCCAATGCTTCGCCGTTCCTTCCTCAAGACCACCGCCCTCGCCACAGTCGCCAGCATCGCGATGCTCGGCGCAGCCCATGCAGAAAACCCCGTGCTGAAGATCGGCTTCGTTGGCGTCACCTCCGGCCCGGCCGCAGCCTGGGGCACGTCGAACCAGCGTTCGATGGAAACCCGCGCCGCCTGGATCAACGAAACCGGCGGTTACGACATCGGCGGCACGAAATACGATATCGAGATCGTGTCCTTCGATGACCAGAAAGACCCCAAGCGCGCGATCGCGGGCATGGAGCAAATGGCGCAGGCCGGGATCCACTATGTCGTCGGCCCGAACGTCGATGACGGTGCCGCAGCCGTCCGCCCAGTGGCCGAGCAGAACAACATCATGTACTTCCCCTACGCCTTCCCGAAGGAGCTTTACACCGCGCCTGCCTCGAACGCGATCCTCGGCATGGTTGCCAACTACCAGTCCGGTCCGGCAATCTACAAATACCTGATGGAAAACAACGGCGTGAAGAAGGTGGCCTTCGTTGCCGGCAACGAATCCGACCCGCTAAGCCAGCGTGACTCGGGCGCTGCCGCGGCGCGCGAACTGGGCCTCGAGGTCGTGTCCGACAGCGTGACTTACCAGATGGACACCACCGACTTCACCCCGGTGCTGCTGCCCGTGATTCAGACCGCGCCGGACCTTCTTGTGCTGTCCGGCGTGTCGCCCGCAAACGCGCCGCAGCTGATCCGTTCGGCCCGCGAACTGGGCTACACCGGGCTGATTTCCACCGAAACGGCACAGGATGCCGCTGTTCTGGCCGAAGGCGCTGGCGAACTGGCCAACGGCTTCATCTCGGTCGGCGGTGCCTCGACGCCTGAACTGGCCTCGGACATGATGAAGGAATTCGTCACCCGCTACACCGCGATGTTCGGTGAATACAACGACGAGTCCAACACCAAGGTCTATGCGCTGGAATACATCCTTGCCACGATGGCAGCCAACCCGGCGGCGATCGATGACATCGAGGCGTTCAAGACAACGATGGACACCTTCGAGGCGCCGAACCCCTACATGGTCGGCGATGCCAAGCTGAAATATGTCGGCATGACCTCGTTCGGCCAGAAGCGTCAGGTTTCGGTGCCGCTGGTTGTGAACGTCTACAAGGACGGCGCGTTCGAGACGCTGTTCGTGGCACAGGTCGACTGATCTTCCCCGCGTGACCTGGGGCCGCCCCGAACCGGGCGGCCCGCTTTTCCCCCACCGAAAACCGGAGAGCCGTGCATGGAACAGATCCTTGCCAACGGACTGTATCTTGGTGCCCAGTACGCGTTGATCGCCTTGGGCCTGACCCTGATCTTTTCGCTGATGAACGTGCTGAACTTCGCGCATGGACAGATGTATGTCTTTGGCGGGTTCGTGACCTACACTGTTGTCGCCCAATGGGGCCTGCCCTTCATCGTCGGCCTGCTGGCCTCGGCCATTATCCTTGCGATCATGGGGGCGCTGATCGAGGTGTTCCTGTTCCGCCCGGTGATCCGCAAGTCGAAACGCGACGAAAGCACCATGCTGCTGGCAGCCGGTATCGCCTTCTTCCTCGACGCGGTGATCCTATTGGTCTTCGGAGAAAAGCAGCGCGGCGTACCGAAGATCGTCGACGGCGTGTTCAACTGGGACATGCGGATCATCATGCCCTACGACCGCATCCTGATCGGGGTGCTGGCGATTGCGCTGATCGCGGGCTTCATCGCACTGATGCAGTATTCAAAGACCGGCCGCGCGATGCGCGCCCTTGCGCAGGACCGGATGGCCGCGCAACTGATGGGCGTCGACGTTGACCGCTATTCGATGATCGGCTTTGCGCTGGGGGCTATGCTGGCCGGTCTGGTCGGAGGGCTTTTGGTGACCATCACCGGCATCAACCTCGGCATGGGCGGCCCGACCTCGATCAAGGCGTTCCTGATGATCATGATCGGCGGGGCCGGCGTGATTTCGGGCGCCATCGCCGGGGGTTTCATCCTTGGCATGATGGAAAGCATCGGCCTGACCGTTTTGGCCGTTTACGGCGACATCACCTACCTCGTCATCTTCGCGACGCTGATGGTGTTCCTGGCCTTCCGCCCGCAAGGGCTGATGGGCAAACCCTGGGGTTGATGGACATGAACAAGCAAATCATCGGCATCGCTGCCTTTCTGCTGGCCGTTTTCGTGCTGGTTCCAATCCTGATCGCGGCAAGCGGGCGGTGGGATCTTTACTATACCCTCACCTCGGTAGCACTGCTTGCCATCGGCTCGGCAGGTGTGTGGCTGACGTTCTACATCGGCCGCATCAACATCGGGCAAGGGGCATATGCGCTGATGGGCGGCTATGTCTCGGCTGTCTTGATGACGCAGGCGGGGTTTTCGTTTTGGGCCACTCTGCCGATCGCGGGCATCCTTTGCGCGGCGATCTCGGTGCTGATCGGGCTGCCAATCCTGCGGCTGCGCGGCGTCTACTTCGCGATGATCACACTGGTCTTGACCGAAGTGACGCGCCTCACAGCCCTCGCCCTGCCCTTCACCAACGGTGCCAAGGGGATCACATCGATCCCGCTGCCCGGCGAGCTTTCGGTCTTCGGTGTCACGGTGATCCCCGATTTCGCCACGATGGAAAACCCGAAGCTTGCCTTCTACCTGCTGGCCGCAACGCTCATGGTGCTGACCTATGCCGCGCTCTGGCGGATCGTGAATTCCCGCCTTGGCCACCTGTGCCGCAGCCTGCAGCAGAACGAGGAACTGGCGGCGTCGATCGGGGTGAACACTGCCTACTTGCGCGTCCTGGCCTACGCGATCTCATCCTTCTTCGGCGGTCTGGCGGGGGCGGTGTTCGTGGCGATCTCGCAGTCGATCTACCCGTCGTCCTTTGCCGTCGCCGACAGCGTCAACTTCATGCTGTATTGCTTCGTCGGTGGCCTTGGCTTCGTGACCGGCCCGATGCTTGGCACGTTCCTTCTGTACTTCGGCTGGGACCTGCTGTCCGTCGCAAAGGAATACCAGCTTCTCATCTACTCCAGCGCGATGATCGCGCTGATGTTGATCCTCCCCAACGGCATCCTCAGCCTCTTTGACCGGAAAGGCGGCCGCAAATGAGCCCGATCCTTCAGATCAAGGCGGTCACCAAGAAATACGGTGGCCTGACAGCCAACAACAACATCAGCTTTGATGTGAACGAAGGCGAGATCCTGTCCGTCATCGGCCCGAACGGGGCGGGCAAATCCACCCTTTTCAAGCTGATCGCCTCGTTCGTGCCGGCAACCTCGGGCGAGGTACTGTTTCGCGGCGAACGGATTAGCAATCTTGCACCACATATCGTGGCGCGCATGGGCGTGGTGCGGACGTTCCAGGAAACCACGATCTTCAAATCCATGACGGTCCGGGAAAACATCATCGTCGCCCATCATCTGCGCTCTCGTGCGTCGCTTCTGGGCTTTTTCCTCGGCACCAAGCAGGCACGCGCGGACGAAGCCGAGTTTGGCCAGTCGGCCGACGACATCGTAGATTTCCTTGGTCTGCAGTCGATCCGGAACGAGCTTGCCTCGAACCTGCCGCAAGGCCACCTGCGCGCGCTTGGCATGGCGATCGGTCTTGCCACGAACCCAAAGGTGCTTCTTCTCGACGAACCCTTCGCCGGCATGAACCACGACGAGACGATGCGGATGGTCACGCAAGTGCGCCGCCTGCGCGACGAACGCGGGGTGACGGTGATGCTGGTGGAACACGACATGCCGGCGGTGATGAAAATCTCTGACCGGATCGTCGTGATCAACTTTGGCGAAAAGATCGCCGAAGGCACGCCCACCGAAATTCAGGCCAATCCGAAGGTGATCGAGGCCTACCTCGGTTCCGAAGATGCAGCGATCGGGATGTAAGCCATGACAGAGATGCTGAACTTCAAGGACGTGGAACTGTATTACGACCACGTCTACGCGCTGAAGGGCGTGTCGCTGAACCTGCAACAGGGCGAGACCGTCGCCCTGATCGGGGCCAATGGCGCGGGCAAATCGTCGATCCTTCGGGCGATCACCGGCCTTCGCAAGATCAAGTCCGGGTCGATCACTTTCATGGGTGAACGGCTGGATGGCACATCCGCTGCCGACATCGTGAAGAAGGGCATCGCAATGGTGCCGGAAGGCCGCCGGGTCTTTCCCTTCATGTCGGTCAAGGACAACCTTCTGATGGGCGCCTTCACCCGCACCGACAAGACCGAAATCGCCAACACGCTGGACAGCATCCTGACCCGCTTTCCACGCCTGAAGGAACGCTATACCCAGCAGGCAAGCACCCTTTCAGGGGGCGAGCAGCAGATGATGGTGATCGGCCGCGCGCTGATGGCAAAACCGAAGCTTCTGCTCCTTGATGAACCCTCGCTCGGCATCGCGCCGAAGCTGGTGCAGGACATCGCTCGCGCCATCGTGGCGATCAGCCGCGATGAAAAGGTGACGGTCCTGCTGGTCGAACAGAACAGCCGGATGGCGCTTTCGATCTCAAGCCGGGCCTACGCCATGTCGACCGGATCGGTGGTGCTGACTGGCAACTCGAAAGACCTGATGGGCGATGACCGGATCAAGGCCGCCTATCTTGGAGGTGATCTTTAAGATGCGCATTCTGGTAGTGAACCCGAACACGACCGCCTCGATGACCGAAAAGATCGGCGCGGCTGCCCGTCGGGTGGCAAGCCCCGGGACCGAGATCGTCGCGGTCAACCCGGCGGTCGGTCCGGCATCGATCGAAGGCTTCTACGATGAGGCGATGTCGCTGGCGGGGATGCTTGACGTGATCGGGCGCACGACAGGTTATGACGCGGTGGTCATCGCCTGTTTTGACGACACCGGCCTTGATGCGGCGCGCTGCCTGACCGACAAGCCGGTGATCGGCATCGGCGAAGCCGCGTATCACTACGCCTCGATGATCGCCAACAAGTTCAGCGTGGTGACCACGCTTGGGCGGTCCGTTCCCGCGCTTGAACACAACCTGCACCGCTATGGGCTGATGGCGCGCTGCGCGCGGGTCCGGTCGTCGGAAGTGGCGGTGCTGGAACTGGAACACCCCGGATCAGACGCCTGCGCCCGCATCAGTGCCGAGATCGGTCGCGCCGTTGCCGAAGATCGGGCAGAGGCGATAGTGCTTGGCTGCGCCGGCATGGCCGATCTGGCCGAAAGCCTTGGGCAGGAACACGGGCTGCCGGTGCTGGACGGAGTGACCTGCGCCGTGGGTCTGGCTGAATCAATGGTGCGGCTGGGGATTTTCACCTCACGTCTCGGCGGTTACAGCCCGCCCCCGGCGCACAAGCGCTGACACAGACGGAAACGACGGCGCAAGCGGTCAGACCTGACGGCACAGCTGCGGCCGGTGGTGAAACTGACCACCTTCGCCAGTCATTTTGGTGGCATGCATCGCTTGCGGTTCAATCGGGCCCTTGGGCATGTATACTGCGCGCGATGCGAAGCACGGGTACAGCATGGCGGTGACGCTGAAAGAGGTGGCAGAGCGGGCCGGGGTGTCGCGCTCGGCGGTGTCGCGGGCGTTTACCGATGGGGCATCGGTGTCTGCCAAGACGCGGGCAAAGGTCGAAAAGGCCGCCATCGAACTGGGCTACGCGCCGAACGCGCTGGCCTCCAGCCTGACGACGGGGCGCACTAAGCTGATCGGATTGATCGCAAACAATTTTCACAACCCGCTGATCCTTGAGGTGTTCGACCTGTTCACCCGGGGGCTGCAGGACCGGGGTTTGCGGCCGCTTTTGGTCAACCTCAGTGAGGCGACGGACCCGAGGGCCTCGGTGCGGATGCTGCGGCAGTATTCGGTCGATGGGGTGATCGTGGCGTCGTCGACCCTGCCCACCAGCTTTGCCGAGGCGTTCAAGACGGCCGGGCTGCCCGTCGTCCACGCCTTCGGGCGCAAGTCAGCAGCGCCAGATGTGCCGGTGGTCGGGATCGACAACGTGGCCTGCGGGCGGATGGCTGCTGAGGCGTTGCTGGCCAGAGGCTACCGAAAGGTCGGGTTTCTGGGCGGGCCCGCGATGGCAACCTCCACGCAGGACCGTGCGACCGGGTTTCTGGATGCGATCCGGGGGCACGCGGGCATCAGCGTCAAGGTGTCGTACGCCGATGCCTATACCTTTGACGCCGGGCGCGCGGAAATGCAGCGGCTGCTCGCCGCGCCGCAAGAGGCGTATTTCTGTGGCGACGATCTTCTGGCCGTCGGCGCGTTGAGTGCCATCACGGATGCCGGGCTCTCAGTACCGGGCGACATCGGGCTGATCGGGCTGAACGACATGGAAATGTCGCGCTGGCAGAACATCGGGCTGACCACGATCCATCAGCCAGTGGCGCAGATCATCGAGGCGGCGATCGACCTTGTAGTCGCGACCATAGAGAAGCCGGACCGCCCTGCGGAGGTCCGGCTGTTCGCCTGCCACGTGGTGGAACGGCGGACGCTGCGCCCGAAGGCCTAGCGGAACATCGGCGGGCGGGCATCCATCCAGGTGCCGCCGGCTTTGGCCGAAGCCACCGCCGTATGCACCGCCGCCATCGACCGCACACCGCTTGGCGCCGTGGGCAGGCCGTCGCGCGCCGTGCCACGGATCACGTCCGCCAGATCGCAATAGATATTCGCCACTGCCAGCGGGAAGCCTTCAGGGTGCGCGATGGCAACCCGGCTCAGGCGCTTGGCGTCGTCGTAAAGCCCGCCCTCGCCCTTTTCCATGATCTGCGTGCGCCCGCCGACGGGCGTGTAGATCAACTGGTTCGGCTGTTCCGACGCCCAGCGGAACCCGCCGGTTTCGCCGAAAACCTGAATGTCGAAGCCATGCTGCCGCCCGATGGCGACGGACGACGTCCACAGACGGCCAACCGTGCCCTTCGACATGCGGAAGTTGACCATCGCGTCATCCTCCAACTGGCGGGAGGGGATGGTCGAGGCGAAGTCGGCGGACAGCCTCTCCACCTCGTCGTCGCAGATGAAGCTGGCCATGTGCAGCGCATGGATCCCGCAATCGGCGAACTGGCCCGAGACACCCGCCATCGCCGGGTCATAGCGCCAGCGAACACGCGGGTTGTCGGCATCCGCCGCGTCGCCGTGATGGCCGTGGCTGAAGTTCGTGACGACCAGCCGAACGCGGCCAATATCGCCGTTGCGCACCATCGCGCGGGCCTGCCGGACCATAGGGTAGGCCGAATAACAGTAGTTCACCGCGCAGATCTTGCCCGTCTTTGCCGCAATGCGGACGATTTCTTCGCCCTCTTCCACCGTCACCGTCATCGGCTTTTCACACAGCACGTTGAACCCGGCTTCAAGGAACGCCTTGGTGATCTGAAAATGGGTGGAGTTCGGGGTGGCAACGGTCACAAGGTCCACCCGATCGGGGCGGTTCCGCTCACCGGCCAGCATTTCGGTCCAGTCGCCATAGGCGCGGTCGGGGGCCACGCCCAGACGTTGCGCATAGTCCCGGCCCACGTCGGGGCGGTGATCCAATGCGCCAGCGGCGAGTGTGAAGTGACCGTCAGCCAGCGCGCCAAGCCGGTGGGCCGGCCCGATCTGGCTACCTTCGCCGCCGCCGATCATGCCCCATTTCAGTTGTGCCATGCTGGTGGTCCTCAGTTGAAGCCGATGGATTCAAGATATTCGCGGTTCGCCTGTGCATCGTCTTTCGGACGGACGTCAAGCGTGGGGTCGCAATCCTGTTCGACGGTGCACCAACCCTCGAACCCCGCATCCAGCAGGATCTGGCGGACAGCGGGGAAATCCACGTCGCCCTTGCCAAGGTTGCAGAAGATGCCCTGTCCGCAGGCGTCGTAAAATCCGGTGCTGTTGGCGATGGCGCGGGCCTTCACGACGGGGTCGATGTCCTTGAAATGCATGTAGGAGATGCGGTCGATATGGCGGCGCATGAAGGCCACCGGGTCGAAGCCCGCGTAGGAATGGTGGCCGGTGTCGAAGCAGATCTTCAGGATGCTCTCGTCGACTTCGTTCAACAACCGCTCCAGTTCCGGTTCAAAGTCGATGAAGCCTGCGGCATGGGCGTGGATGCCGACTGTCAGGCCATACTCCTCGGCCCCAAGTCTTGCGACTTTGGTGATGCGGTCGCGAAACGCAGCCCATTCGGCAGAATCCATCTGTTCGGCGTCAGCCGCCCGGCCCGCAGTCGGAGCTCGGCGGGGCGAGATCGAGTCGATCAGAACCAGATGCTTCGCGCCATGCGCCACAAGCGCCTTGCAGGTGCGGTCGGCAGCGTCCCAGACCTCGTCCCATTTCGCAGGGTCGTGGAACGGGCGGAACACGACGCCGCCGATCAGCTCCAGCCCGTTTTCGGCCAGCGCCTCGCCCAGGATCGCTGGGTCTTCGGGCATGAAGCCGATGGGACCAAGCTCGATGCCGCGGTAGCCCGCATCGGCGCATTCCTTCAGCACCTGACGCCAAGTGGGGTTGCGCGGGTCGTCTGCAAATTCCACGCCCCAAGAGCAGGGGGCGTTGCCGATACGGATGGTCATGTGGTCCTCATGTTTGCGCAACGGCGTGCCAGCGGCCGTCGTCGGATGCCTTGAAGGCGGTGTCGATGATCCGGGAAACGGCCAGACCGTCGCGGAATGTGGGCCAGACCGGTTTGCCGCTGGCAATCGCTTGCAGAAAATCCCGCGCCTCGATGATGATCTGGTCCTGATAGCCGGTGCCGTGGCCCGGTCCCTGACAGAAGGCGGCGTAGTTCGGGTGCGCGGGGCCGGTCAGGATGCGGGTAAAGCCGCGCGTCGCCTCGGGCCCTTCGGCACGGTAGAGGTGGACGGCGTTCTGATCTTCCTGGTCAAAGCGGATCGCGCCTTTGGTCCCATGAATCTCGTAGGCATAGCCCATCTTGCGCCCGGTCGCGACACGGCTGACGAACAGGTGCCCCATGACGCCACTGGCGAAACGCAGCATCAGTTGCGCCTGATCGTCATTGTCCACCGGAGCGGGGCCGTTCGGGCCGGGGCGGGTGGCGTGGACGGTTTCGATCCGGGCGGAAAGTTCGGCGACCGGCCCCATCAGCGCCAAGACGCAGTTGATCGGATGCGGCGCAAGGTCACCCATGCAGCCGTTGGCGCGGCCCGAGGTGCGCCATGTGGCGGGCAACGACGGGTCGGCCAGAAAATCCTCGGTATGTTCGCCGCGAAACCACGTAAGGTCGCCGATGGCACCCTCGGCCAGAAGCTGGATGACGAACTGCGTGGCGGGCGTCCGGACGTAATTGAACCCGATCATGTTCGGCAACCCCGACGCCTCAGCCGCCGCCGTCATCGCAAGCGCATCTTCCAGCGAAGCACCCAGCGGTTTTTCGCAGAACACCGGCTTGCCGGCGGCAAATGCCGCCTCGGCAATCGCGCGGTGGGTGGATTGCGGCGAGGCGATGACCACTGCCTGAACCTTCGGGTCGGCCACCAGTTCCCGCCAGTCGCGCGCGGCGCGGGCAAAGCCATAGGCGCGGCGGTAGCCTTCTGCAGACGCGGGGCTGGAGGCGGCGATCAGTTCCAGCCGGGGGCGCAGGGGGGTATCGAACACCGCTGCGACGGCAGAATAGGCGACAGCGTGGGCCTTGCCCATGTAGCCGCCCCCGACAAGTCCGATCCCGATCTCGGTCACGCCTGAACTCCCCCGATGCCGGTATTGCAACCGGTTGCAAAATATGTATCCTCAGTCACCATAGCGCGCAAGTGGCTTTGCGGGCAGTCGAGAACGAGGAAAGAATGACCGACAGCATCCGGCTGACCGTGGCGCAGGCAATCGTGCGCTGGCTGATGAACCAGTTCATCGACATCGACGGGGTCGAAACACGGATCTGCGGCGGGGGCTTCGGCATTTTCGGCCACGGCAACGTGCCCTGTATGGGCGAGGCGCTCTATCCGGTGCAGGCCGAGATGCCGCTTTACCGCGGGCAGAACGAGCAAAGCATGGGGTTCGCCGCAGCGGCCTACGCCAAGCATCACCTGCGCCGCCGCTTCATGTTCTGCACCGCCAGCGCCGGGCCCGGCACGGCGAACCTGTTGACTGCGGCTGCCTTGGCCCATGCGAACCGCCTGCCGATGCTGATGCTGTGTGGCGATACGTTCCTGACCCGCCTGCCCGACCCGGTGCTGCAACAGCTTGAACACTTCGGCAACCCCACCATCGGCGTGAACGACGCCTTCAAGGCGGTCAGTCGCTATTGGGACCGGATCACCCACCCCGCGCAAATCCTGCAGTCGTTGCCGGCCGCCTTGGCCACCATGCTCGACCCCGCCGATTGCGGGCCGGCGTTCCTTGGCCTGCCGCAGGATTTGCAGGGCTGGGCATATGACTACCCGACCCAATTCTTTGCGCGGCGGGTGCACCGCATCCGCAGGCAAGCCCCCGACGCGCTGGAAATCGCCGTAGCCGTGGCGCTCTTGCGCGCGGCCAAGCGCCCGGTGATCGTGGCAGGCGGCGGAGTGCAGTATTCCTTCGCGGTGGCGGAGTTGACCGCTTTTGCCGAAGCACATGGCATCCCCGTGGTCGAGACCATCGCGGGGCGGGCGAACCTGCTGGCAGAGCATCCGTTGAACATCGGCCCCCTTGGCGTGACGGGGTCGGACAGCGCCAACACCATAGCGGGGGCGGCAGATGTGGTGCTGGCGGTCGGCACGCGGTTGCAGGATTTCACCACCGGGTCCTGGACGGTGTTCGCACCCGATGCCCAGCTGATCGGGCTGAACGCCGGGCGCCACGATGCGGCCAAGCATCAATCCCTGGCCGTGGTCGGCGATGCAAAGTTGGGACTTCTGGCGCTGGGGGCGGGCCTTGCCGGCCACCATGCGGCGGCGGAGTGGACAGCGCGGGCGCAAGCGGAACGCAAGCTCTGGGACGCCTATGTTGCGGGCAACGTGGCGCATGGCAACCGACCCAACTCCTATGCTCAGGCGATCGGCGTGGTGAACGCGATTTGCCATCCGCGCGACCGGGTGGTGACGGCAGCGGGCGGGCTGCCTGCCGAGGTAACCGCCAACTGGCGCACGCTGGGCATCGGCACGGTGGACGTGGAGTTCGGCTTTTCCTGCATGGGTTATGAAATTGCTGGCGGCTGGGGCGCGCGGATTGCACAAAGCGAGCATGAGGCTGACCGTGACACCATCGTCTTCGTCGGCGACGGCAGTTACCTCTTGATGAACTCCGACATTTATTCCTCGGTCCTGACGGGCAAGAAGCTGATCGTGCTGGTGCTGGACAACGGCGGTTTCGCGGTAATCAACAAGCTGCAGAACAACACTGGACAGGCCAGTTTCAACAACCTGATCGCCGATTGCCCTACCGTGCCAGAGCCGTTCACGGTGGATTTCGAAGCCCACGCCCGCGCGATGGGTGCAAATGCCGAAACCGTGGCGAACCCCGCCGAACTGGCCGAAGCGTTCAAGCGCGCAAAGGCCGCGACCAAGACCAGCGTGATCGTGATGCAGGTCGATCCCTACGAGGGCTGGACGACGCAAGGCCACGCCTGGTGGGAGATCGGGACTGCAGAGGTCTCGGCTACGCCCACGGTCCGCCACAAGCACGCCGAGGTAGAAGCCGGGCGCGCTGGCCAGCGTCGGGGCGTGTGATGTCCGACCTTTCGCGCCTCGCTGGCGGCAGGTTTCTGGTGATCGGGCGGGCGGGGATGGACCTTTACGCCGATCCACCGGGAACGCGGGTCGAGGAGGCCACGCGGTTCACCACCGCTCTGGGGGGATCGTCGGCCAATATCTCGGTGGCCCTGGTGCGACAGGGCTGCCGCGCGGCACTACTGACCTGCGTGTCGGACGATGCGGTGGGGCGGTTCTGTCTGAACCAGCTGGACGCCTACGGTGTCGAGCGAACTCATGTGCGCAGCGTTGCGGGCGAAGCGCGAAACTCGCTGGCGGTGGTGGAGACCCGGCTGGAGAACTGCCAATCGGTGATCTATCGCAACAACGCTGCCGATTTCGCGATGACGGTGCCTGATGTGGAAGCGGTGGATTTCACCGGCTTTTCGGCGCTGATCACCACCGGTACGGTGCTGGCGGCGGACCCTTCGCGCAGTGCTGCGTTCCGGGCCTTCGATCTGGCGCGGGCTGCGGGGGTGCCGCTTATCTTTGACATCGACTACCGGCCCTACTCCTGGCCTTCGCCAGCGGTGGCAGAGGAAGTCTACTCCCGCGCCGGGGCGCTGTGTGACGTGATCGTCGGCAATGACGTGGAGTTCGGCTTCATGGCCGGCCACCTTGACCGGGGGCTCGACAAGGCGCGCGATCTGGTGCGCGGCGGGGCGGGACTGGTGGTCTACAAGATGGGCGAGAAGGGTGCGATCACCCTGGCGCCCGAGGGCGAGTTCCAGACCGGCATCTACCGGACCGAGGCGTTGAAGCCTACCGGCGCGGGCGACAGTTTTCTGGGCGCGCTGATCGCGGCGTTGGCGCGGGGCATGCCGGTCAGGCAAGCCGTCTTGCGCGGATCAGCCGCCGCCGCGATGGTTGTCGCGCGTGTCGGCTGCGCCCCGGCGATGCCCAGCATTGCCGAACTTGACACTTTCCTTGCCGATCACACCGGCCCCACGGCCTGAGAGGACGCAGATGCACATCGCCCCCCACGACAACCAGAACCGGCCCATCGTCGATGTGGATGACGCGCATGTGCCGCTGGTCTATTTCAACATTGTACGGCTGCGCGCAGGCGAGCATTTCGATTACCGCGTGCCGGGGTATGAAACCTGCGTGGTGCCCGCCACCGGCACGGTGACAGTGGAAACGATGGGCGAGACCTTCGCCGCCATCGGGAACAGGGGTGTCGACGTCTGGGACGGCGAGCCGGAAGGGGTTTACGTGCCATCTGGCAGCGGCGCGCGGATCACCGCGCTGACCGAGACCGAGGTGTTCATCGCCGGCGCCAAGTTCGCCGAGACGTTGCGACCGTTCGCCGTGCGGGCGGCGGAAATCGACCGTGTGCAATACGGCTCGGATGACACCAAGACGCACCGCAAGATCAAGCATATCCTCGGTGCCGCCTACCACGACCGCGTCGGCCGCCTGCTGGTATCGGAGCTGTTCACCGTGGGTGCAGGCGGCTGGTCGGGGTTTCCAAGTCACAAGCACGACACGGACCGCTTGCCCGAAGAAACCCGGCATGACGAATGCTACAACTTCCGCTTCCGGCCCGACTACGGCTCGGGCCTGCAGATGCTGCAGCGGGTGGATAACCAACCTGGTGACGCCTATCACATCATGAACCGCTCCACCGTGCTGATCGACAACGGCTACCACCCCTGCTGCGTGCTGCCGGGGTATGAGATGTATTATTTCACCATCCTCGGCGGACTTAGCCAGCGCAGCCTGAAGCAGCATTTCCAGCCAACTCACGCCGCGCAGCTTCATACCATCCCGGGGATCATGGACATGGTGGCCAAGTTCAAATGACGCTGGCCACCCTTGCCGATGTGTTGCGGCCAGCCTTGGCCGGGGGCTACGCGGTGCCGGGGCTGGTCTGCCTTGGCTGGGAAGATATGCGCGCCTATGTGGCCGCCGCCGAGGCCGAGCGCGCGCCGGTGATCCTGCAAGCCGGGCCGGGCTGCCGGGCGCATACACCGCTGCCCGTGCTGGGCGCGATGTTCCGGCATCTGGCGGCCAACGCCTCGGTGCCTGTTGTGGCGCACCTGGACCACGGCACGTCGCTGGACGAATGCCGCGCCGCGCTGGATGCGGGGTTCACCTCGCTGATGTTCGACGGCTCGCGCCTGCCGTTGGAGGAGAACATCGCGGCGACGGCTGCGGTGGCCCGTCTTGCCCATGCGGCGGGGGTGTCCTGCGAGGGCGAGATCGGCTTCGTGGGCTATGCGGGTGGCGAGCAGTCGGCGGGGACAGACCCCGAAGAAGCCGCGCGCTTTGCCCGTGAAACGGGGGTGGACGCGATGGCGGTTTCGGTCGGCAACCTACACCTGCAAACCGGCCCGGGCCGCGCGCTGGACATCGCGCGCCTCAGGGCGATCGAGGCGGTGACCGAGGTGTCCTTGGTCATTCACGGTGGGTCGGGTGTGCCGTTGGCTGACCGTGCGATGCTGGCCGCGAGCAGCAGGATTGCCAAGTTCAACATCGGCACCGAGTTGCGAATGGCCTTTGGCGCCGCACTGCGCGAAGCGGTGGCACGCGATCCGACACGTTTCGATCGCATTGCCATATTGCGTGAAACCGAAGCGCCGGTGATGGCCGCCGCGCGCACGGTGATGCGCGGGCTGGGCGCCAGCGGGCGGGCCTGACAGACTTGACCTGCGTCAAGGGCCGGGCACGGCGGATCGGATACTGTGGCGGTTCCTGACGGAAAGCCCCGATGCCCGACGACCCAGACATCGTCATCCGCGCAAGCGGCCTGACCAAGGTTTACCGCAACGGGCCGGTAGAGGTGCACGCCTTGCGGGGCGTGGATTTTGCCGCCGTGCGGGGCGAATTCGTGGTGATCCTCGGGCCATCGGGCTCGGGCAAGTCAACGTTTCTCAATATCCTTGGCGGGTTGGATACGGCCTCGGCGGGTCGGGTACAGTTTCGCGACCACGAACTGACCGAGCTGGACGAGCGCGGTTTGACTCAATACCGGCGCGATCACGTGGGCTTCGTGTTCCAGTTCTACAATCTGGTTCCAAGCCTGACCGCGCTGGAAAACGTGGCGCTGGTGACGGAAATCGCGCGCAATCCGATGAAACCGGGTGACGCGCTTGATCTGGTGGGGCTATCGGCGCGGCAAGATCACTTTCCGGCACAGCTTTCAGGCGGCGAACAGCAACGCGTCGCGATTGCCCGCGCCATCGCCAAACGGCCGGAACTCTTGTTCTGCGACGAGCCGACCGGGGCGCTGGACAGCGCCACCGGCGTGCGCGTGCTGGAGGCGTTGACCGAAGTGAACCGGGCCGTGGGTGCGACCACGCTGGTCATCACCCACAACGCGGCAATCCGCGACATTTCTGACCGCACCTTGCGGTTTGCCGACGGCCGGATCGTGGAAACCGCGGTAAACTCCACCCGCAAGCGCCCGGACCAAGTGTCATGGTGATCGCCCCCCTGCGCCGCAAGGTTTTGCGCGATCTTGGCCGGCTATGGGCGCAGGTGCTGGCGATTGCGCTGGTGCTGGCGGCGGGGGTCGCGACGATGATCCTTGGCAACGGCGCACATGCCTCGCTTTCCGAAACCCGGGCGCGGTATTACGCGGACTACCGCTTTGCCGATGTGTTCGCCGACCTGACGCGCGCGCCTCTGGCGCTGCTGGGCGACGTGGCGGCAATCGACGGGGTGCTGCAGGCCGAGGCGCGGATCGTCAAGCTGGGAAGGCCGGAATTTCCCGACATGGTCGAACCCGCGTCGATCCTTCTGGTCTCGCTGCCGGTAAACCCTGACGCCGGGTTGAACCGGCTGCACCTGCGGCAGGGGCGGCTGCCCGAACCGCTGGCCTCGGACGAGATCGTGGTCTCCGAGGGGTTTGCCGCCGCGCACCGGTTGCAGCCGGGAACGACGGTGCCGGTAATCATGAACGGCAAGCGGCGCGACCTTGTGGTTACCGGGATCGCGCTGTCGCCAGAATTCATCTACGCGCTTGGCCCCGGCGAGATGATGCCCGACCCCCGCCGCTTCGGCATCGCCTGGCTGCCGCGCGCCACGCTGGAGGCGGCCTATGACCTTGACGGCGCGTTTTCCAACATTGTGCTGCGGCTGGCCCCCGGCACCTCTGAAGCGCGAGTGATCGAGGCGCTGGACCGGCTGACCGCGCCCTATGGCGGCAACGGGGCGACAGGGCGGAGCGAACAGATCTCGCACGCGTTTCTGGATGCCGAGTTGAAGCAGCTTGGCGCAATGGTGAAGGTGCTGCCGCCGATCTTCCTTCTGGTCGCAGCAATGCTGGTGCACATGACCCTGTCGCGCCTGGTGGCGCTGGAACGCGAGCAGATCGGGCTTTTGAAGGCGCTTGGCTATTCGTCGGGCAGCATCGCGGGGCACTACCTTGAGTTTGTGTTGTGCATCGCGGTGATCGGCTGCCTGATCGGCTTTGTCGCGGGCGCATGGCTTGGTGCCGGCATGGCGCAGCTTTACGCGCGGTTCTTCTCGTTCCCGTTCCTCGTCTTCACCCGCGACCCGCAGATCTATGTATTGGCCGCAGCAATCACCCTTGCCGCCGCGATCGGGGGGGCGCTGCAAACGGTACGGGGGGTGCTGAGGCTGGCCCCCGCAGTGGCGATGGCTCCCCCGGCCCCTGCCGATTTTCGCCGCAGGACGGGGTTGATCGCGCGACTGGTGCCGTTGCGCCAGACCGGGCGGATGATCGCGCGGCACCTGTTGCGCTGGCCGATGCGCAGCCTGTCCAGCATCATCGGGGTGGCGATGGCGGTGGCGATCCTGGTCGCGTCGCTGTGGTCTTTCGGATCGATCGACCACATGATCGACGTGACCTTTTCGCGCGCGGAACGGCAGGACGTGAAGATCGCCTTTGTCGGGGCGGAACCGGCATCGGCGGTGCAGGACGTGCGCCAGATGCCCGGCGTGATGGCAGCCGAGCCGTTCCGCGTTGCCAGCGCGCGGCTGTCGCACGGCGCGCGGTCAAAGAGGCTGGCCATCGAAGGCCGGCCAGCAAGCGCGCGCCTGTCGCGTGCGCTGTCGCCCGACCTTGTGCCAATGGCGATGCCCGGCGCGGGGCTGATCGTCAGTGAAGCGTTGGCCAATGCGTTGAACGTGTCGCGCGGCGATCTGGTGACGGTGGAGTTTCTGGAAGGCCGCCGCAACGTCGTGCAACTGCCGGTGAGCGGAATTTCGGTCGGCTATGTCGGGCTTGGCGCGGCGATGGAGATGGGCGCGCTGAACCGGGCGATGGGCGACGGCGCGCTGATTTCGGGCGTCAACGTCATCCTTGATCCGGCCGGGCAGGATGCGTTCTTTGTCGCCGCGCGGCAGGCGCCGAAAACCGGTTTCATGAACGTGACCGACCTGACCGTGTCGCGGTTCCGCGAGACGCTGGCAGAAAACATCACGGTGATGATCACCGTCTATGTCACCTTGGCCGGGATCATCGCGGTGGGCGTGGTCTACAATTTCTCGCGCATCGCGTTGTCGGAACAGGGGCGCGAACTTGCCAGCCTCAGGGTGCTTGGCTTCACGCAAGCCGAGGTGTCGGGCGTGATCCTGGGAGAGTTGGCCGCGGTCGTCCTCGTGGCGCAGCCCTTGGGCTGGCTGATCGGGCATGGCATCGGGCTGGCGATGGTCGCGGCGTTCTCGTCCGACCTTTACCGGGTGCCGTTCGTGATGGGGCGCGAGGTCTATGCGACTGCCAGTCTGATCGTCATCGGGGCGGCGCTTTTGTCCGGCGTCGCGGTGCGCGGCCGGATCAACCGCCTTGACATGATCGCCGTTCTGAAAACGCGGGAGTGAGCCATGCGACGCTATCTGCCTTTCATCGTTGTGGGCGCGGGGGTGCTGGCCCTTCTGATCTGGGCCTTCCTGCCCGAGGCCATTGCGGTTGAAACTGCCGCCGTCTCGCGCCGTGACCTCAGCGTCGAGATCGAGGCCGAGGGCGAGGCGCAGATCCGCGAGGTGTTCACCGTATCGGCGCCGATTGCAGGCAAGTTGCAGCGCATCGCCCTCCATGCAGGCGACACCGTGCGGGCAGGCGACGTGGTCGCGCGGATCGGACCGGCGGCACCGGCGCTGCTGGACAGCCGGTCGCGCGCGGTGGCCGAAGCCGCCGAAGCCGCCGCAACCGCCTCTGTAGATCTGGCCCGCGCGCAACTGGCGCAAGCCGACGCAACGCTTGAATATGCAGCAAGTGAGGCCGACCGCGCGCAGGCCTTATTTGACCGCGCGACCTTGTCGAAACAGCTTTTGGACAATGCCATACTGGCCCAGCGCACGGCAGAGGCTGCGGTTGCCAGCGCCAAGGCCAATCTTGCCGTGCGCGAACGAGAGCGTGACAGCGCGCGCGCCGTTCTGGCCGTAGGCGATGGCAAGGACAC
This sequence comes from Tabrizicola sp. BL-A-41-H6, assembly GCF_050632395.1. Taxonomy (GTDB): domain Bacteria; phylum Pseudomonadota; class Alphaproteobacteria; order Rhodobacterales; family Rhodobacteraceae; genus JAUYQR01. The sequence goes on along the minus strand of NZ_CP192600.1, from coordinate 4,040,753 downwards.
CTGCTGCATCGAGATAAACACACCTGTTGCTGGACGCATCCTGCGCGTCGTGACCGAGGACGAGCGGGTCGTGCAGGCCGGCACGCCGATCATTGAAATCGGCGATCCGGCTGCCCTTGAAATTTCGGTGGAGCTTTTGTCGCGCGATGCGGTGCGTGCGACGGTGGGGGCAGCGGCGCGCATCTACGGCTGGGGTGGGCCAGACCTCGAAGCGCGGGTGGAACGTATCGAGCCGGCGGCGGTAACCAAGGTCTCCGCCCTTGGCATCGAGGAACAGCGGGTCGAGGTGATCCTGTCCCTCAGCGGCGACCCCGAAGCATGGCAGGGGCTCGGACACGGCTTTCGGGTGCTGGCCGGACTGAGCGTGTGGGAGGGGAAGGACGTGCTGACCATCCCGGTCGGGGCGCTCTTTCGCGATGGGTCGGACTGGGCCGCCTATCTGGTGCGGGACGGCCGCGCGGTGCTGACCCGCATCGTGATCGGCGAACGCAACGACAATTTCGCCCAAGTTCTGCAGGGTCTGGAGGCGGGCGATCTTGTGGTGCTGCACCCAAGCGACGCAGTCACTGGCGGCGTTCGGGTGCGGGTGCTGCCCTAGTCAGGCCGTATCCTGCGCCAGAAAGAAGCGCAGCATGTGGCGCGATGCATCCGGGCCCAACGGGTCTGTATAGCTGGCACCCGGCGCGCCACCTGCCCAGGCGTGGCCCGCTGCGTCGATCTCCCACAACTCGGCCATCGGGCGCCCGGTTTGCGTGACATAGACCGTCTTGTTGAACCCCCGACCACCGTCAGACCGCCCCGTCTCGACCGTGGTTTCCAAGGCCGGCATCGCACCGATGGCTTGCGCGATCACGGCTGCGGCGTTGCCGGGGTGAACGGTGCCGTCGGCTGTGCCATGAAACACGATCGTCGGAACGGAGGTCTTGTGCGGCCTGCCCTGCCCGCCGCTGCGCATCGCGGAAAACGCCGAAGCCACGTCGCGGGCGCTGCCTGCGGGCAGACCGGAATGGGCGCCGACCGCGCTGAACACATCGGGATAGGCCGCCGCCGTCACCAACGCAGCGGCAGCACCGGCAGACAGTCCGGCAATGTAGATGCGCGTCGGATCGACCTGATGATTGGCACGAATCTCATTCGCAAGCGCGGCGAAACGGGCAGGTTCGCCCTTGCCGCGGCTCTGGTCTTCGGGGCGGAACCAGTTCCAGCATTTCTGCGCGTTGGCGCCCGTCGGCTGGGCCGGATAGGCGACGATCACGCCAAACTCCTCGGCCAAGGCGTTCATGCCGGTGCCGGTGGCGAAATCCTCCGGTGTCTGGGTGCAGCCGTGCAGCATGACGATCAACGGCATCGGCGCGGTGGCCTTGGCGGCGGGAATATAAAGACGGTATTCAAGACTGCCCTTTGCGGACGTATGGGTCAGCGCATGGAACTGCGCGCCAGCGGGCATCTGGCCCGCGTCGGCCAGCGGGCCACGCGCCGGCATCCCGCCAGCGGCAATCTTGCGCAGCGCCTCGCCCAGACCGGAACGGGCCGCGCCTTTGGTTGCTGGCCGCTTCGGCTTGTGGTCCCGTTTCGGTGCCGATCCGTCAAGCCGGGTGAATTCGCCCTCTATGACACCTTGATTTGGCGTCGCGTCCGGCAGCGGGGCCGCGTCTTCACCGCGCAGCAGTGACTGGATCAGGTCCGTCGCTTCCATCAGCTTCCCCGAGCGTGTCAGTTCCGTCGCACGGGCGATCCCGTGTTTGAAAATGCTGGTCATGTCCTGCCTCGGTCCTTATTTCATTCGGTCCGCAAGCGCGGCCTTGATGTCGTTGCCTGCCTGCAACGCCCCAAGCACGGAAAGTGATCCGATGCTACGGCGCGCAAGGTCGGGGGTTACATCCGCCGCGATGGTCGCAAGGCCCAGCACGCGGATGTCCAGCATCTCGCCCGCGGCCTCGGCGGCCGTCAGGTCTGCCTTGGTGATGTGGCGGATGCCAAGGTCCACGCTTTTGCGGGTTACGATCTGACGGACCACATCGGCGTGGCGGTCGATCTGGTTTCGAATGGCGGTGCGGATGAAATCGCTGCGGTTGGCGTAAAAGCCTTCCTGCACCAGCAGTTCGATCTGCCCAAGGTCGACGAAACCAAGGTTGATCGTCAGCTTTTCAGACTCCGGCCCCTTTGCCGACGGAACGACTGCAAGCTTAGGCACCATCAGCTCCATACCATCCACTTGGATGTTATATGGAGTTCCCCTTGCTCTGCACAAGACCAGTTACATCTGCCCAAACCGGTTGGGCGGCTTTCCGCGCGCAGTGGTCGCCACTTCAAACAGCCCGCCTTCCTGCGGCGCCGTCTGCAAATGCTCGGCGTTCATCGTGAAGCGGGCAGAGGTGACGAAAAGGCGGTCCAGCCCCGCCCCGCCAAAAGCGCAACTGGTGGGCCATGAACACGGCAGATCGTGGTAGGCGGCAAGCCTGCCATCGGTCTCAAGGCACGCCAGCGCATAGCCGCCTACGACGCGGGCGTTCCAGACCCTGCCTGCCGCGTCGGTTGTCGACCCGTCCGGCAGGCCACGCTCAAGGCCTGCCGCAAAGACCGCGCGCGGGCCAAGACCATCCGGGCCGATGCGGTATTGGTAAAGCGTGTTCTGCAACGTGTCGGCCACCACCAGCAGGTCCGGTTCCGGCCAGACCAGAGTATTGGCGATGCCGTAAAGGTCGTCAGCCATCTGGCGCAAATGGCCATCGGGGGCAAAGCGGTAGATATGCCCCGTTGCCCCGGGGATGTCCTTCGGGCTGTCATCGTCGCCGATGTTCTGGTGCATCGATCCGACCCAAAGCGCGCCATCCGGCCCGACCGCGCCTTCGTTCAACCGGTTCATCGGCAGGTCCGGCTCCACCTCGATCAGCGGTACCGGTTCACCCTGCCAATTCCATCGGCAGATATGGCGTTCGGAACACAGCATCGCGTCGCCGTCCTCGCGCAGCGAGATCGACGTGGGCCGAAACGGCAGCGGCCAAAGTCGGTGGTCACCCGTCACCGGGTCAAGCGCATGCACACGGCGGCCGATGATGTCGATCCAGACCAGCCGGCCCCGCCGATCATCCCACAGCAGGCTTTCGCCCACCATGTCCTGCGCGTCGAAGATCAGCCGCGCCGTCATGCCTGCCCGGCCCGCCGTCCGGCACGGCGTGCCTCCATCAGGCGGTCGCCTTCCTCGCTGCCGTCGTGCCAGGTGCCCATCCACTTGTCGATCGGCACCAACCCTTCGCCGTAGTTCACCTCGAAATACTTGTGGTGCAGGTAATGGGTAAAGGCATGGGTATCGACGCCCGCCTCCCGTCCCGTTTCGATGGTGTGAAAGCCGATATGCCCGACAGACGCGCCAAGCCCTGCATAGTGCAGATGAAAAAGCGCCAGCAACGGATGCGACCCGACCAGAAGGTGCAGCCCCGCGCCGGAAAAGTAGAGCATCAACTCGATCGGGTGCATCGACAGCGACGACCAGGGCGAAGGGTTCGTCGCCTTGTGGTGCCAGGCATGGACGCGGCGGTAGATCGCCGGCACATGCAACAGGCGGTGGACAAGGTAGAAGTGGACGTGGTGCACGAACGGCACCAGCAGCGCCAGCATCACCAGCCAGCCGGGGTTTTCAGCCCATGTCGACATGGGCGCCAGTCCGCTGGCAAAGGCCCACAGGATGAGCACCTCCCACGCCGACCAGATCGGCACGGCGAAAATGAAGGTTCGGGCCATGTTGTCGCGCGTCTGGCTTTTCCACCAGAATGCAGGGTTGGCGCGGTCTTCGGGAAAGGCGGGGTTGTATTTGAACCGCGTCCCCTGCCAGCGTTTGATGTAAAGCGGCAGTTCAAGCGCGCCGTAAAACAGGGCCGTCGCCACCGCGTTGCGCAGCACGATCCACGCGACCCAGCCCCAACTGAGGGTCGCCATCGTTTCCATCGACGGCGTCAACAGCCACCAGAACAGCGCGCCCGTGGCGAAGAACAGCACCGTCCACGGGTAGAAGTAGCTTGGCAGCCATTTCAGGAACGCAACCGGGCGGGGCGGGAAAACGAAGACCGGCGCGATTCCGGCACTTTTCTTCGGCCACCAATGGTTCCGCCTGTCGCGCCGCCCGGTCTTCAGTTCGTCCATGCCGATCCTCCCGCTTGCGCTTTGATTGAGTGCTAGTATGGTAGTAGGCGTCGATTCTGCAAATGGGAAAATCGTGGGCGCAGTTGTTGTCACAGGAGCCGCCAAAGGCATCGGTCGTGCCGTTGCCGAGGTGCTGGCTGCCGAGGGTCGTGATCTGGTTCTCGTTGATGTCGACAAGGCCGGGCTGGAAGACGTTGCTGCCGGCCTGACGGTCAAGCTGCGGCTGGTCGTCGGATCGGTGGCAGACACAGCCACAGCGAACGCTGCCGCCGAGGCCGCCCTGGCGCTTGGCGGCTGCACGGGCCTGTCGCACAACGCCGGCATACAGCGGTATGGCTCGGCTCTGTCCACCGACCGCACCACATGGGACGAGGTGATCGCGGTCAACCTCACCTCCGCCTACCTCATGTCACAGGCACTTATGCCGCAGATCGTGGCAGCAAAGGGTGCGCTTGTCTTCATGGCCTCGGTGCAAAGCTTCGCCACACAGGCAGGGGTGGCGGCATATACTGCGGCGAAGCACGGGCTCATCGGCCTTACCCGCTCCATCGCGGTAGATTTTGCCGAAGCCGGGGTCCGCTCGAACGCCGTTGCCCCCGGTTCGGTCAATACCCCGATGCTGCGCCATTCGGTCAACCTTGCCCCCGATCCCGCAGCCGTCTGGGCCGAGATCGACGCGATGCATCCCCTTGGCCGCCCCGCGCGGCCCGAAGAAGTGGCGCATGTGGTGGCCTTCCTTCTGTCCGACAAGGCCAGCTTCATCACCGGCGAAACGGTCCGCGTCGATGGCGGCCTCATGGCCCGCCTCGGCGGCAGCCCGAAGAAGGACTGACCCATGACCATCGCCGACATCCGCGCCACCACCGTCGCCGTCCCGCTGGAAGCACCGCTTCGCCACGCCGCCGGCGCGCATTGGGGCCGCTTCATCCGCACCGTGGTCGAGGTCGTTGGCGACGACGGGCTTTCCGGCTGGGGCGAACTGGGCGGCGGCGGCGAAAGCGCCGAGGCCGCGATCAAGGGCCTTTTGCCCTACCTCAAGGGCCACGATCCATTACAGCTGGAACAGCTGCGCTGGAAGATCATGAACCCCACCGGCAGCCTCTACAACAACCGCCTGCAACTCCATGCGGCGATCGAAATGGCCTGCCTCGACCTTGCCGGCAAGCGCCTTGGCGTGCGCGCCTGCGATCTTCTTGGCGGAGCCATCCGCGAGAAAATCCCTTTCGCCGCCTACCTCTTCTACCGCTACGAACAGGACGGTCGCGGCGGCGAGACAACACCCGACGACATGGCCGCCCACGCCCTCGACCTCAAGGCAAAGCACGGCTTCAAGACCCACAAACTGAAAGGCGGCCACTTCGCCCCCGACCATGACATCGCTGTGATGGAGGCTCTGGGAGACGCCCTCCCCGGTGACCGCCTGCGCCTCGACCCCAACGCTGCCTGGTCGGTAGAGGAATCCATCCGCGTCGGCCGCGCGATCGAACACCTGAACAACGACTACTTCGAAGACCCGACCTGGGGCCTAGAAGGCATGGCCCGCGTCCGCGACCGTCAGCCGATCCCGACCGCCACCAACATGGTCGTGGTCAACTTCGAACAGCTTGCCGTATCCATCCGCCACCGGATGGTCGACGTGGTACTGCTGGACACCACCTTCTGGGGCGGTCTTCGTCAGGCGCTCAAGGCAGGGCACGTGCTGGAAACCTTCCAGCACTCCGCCGCTGTCCATTCCTCGGGCGAGCTTGGCATCCAGCTTGCCTCGATGCTCCACCTCGGCGCCTGCCTGCCGAACCTCAACTTCGCCGCCGACGCCCATTACCACCACCTGACCGGCGACATCCTGAAAGGCGGCAAGCTGCCATACGTCGACGGTGCCATCGCGCTCCCAAAAGGGCCGGGGCTGGGGGTCGAGGTCGACCGCGACAAGATCGCCGAATACGCCGAACACTACGCCCGCGTCGGCGGCTACATGTACGACCGCGATCCGGGGCGTCCCGACTGGTATGCGATCTGGCCGGAACAGAACTGGGCCGATCCAGCGAAAAAGCGGGTCTGAGCGTGGCCGACGTCATCCTGAAGGATCTGGTCAAGATCTACGGGCGCGACATCGCTGTCCGTGGCATCGACCTGACCATTCCCGATGGTGCCTTCGTCGTGCTGGTCGGCCCCTCCGGCTGCGGCAAATCCACCACCCTTCGAATGATCGCGGGCCTCGAATCCATCAGCCACGGCGAACTGCGCATCGGTGGCCGCGTCGTCAACGACCTTGATCCGCAGGACCGTGGCGTCGCGATGGTGTTCCAATCCTACGCGCTTTACCCGCACATGACGGTGCGCGAAAACCTCGCCTTCTCGCTGAAGCTTGCCAAGGTGCCGGAGGCCGAGGCCAGCGAACGCATCGACCGCGCCGTGACCGCGCTGGAGCTTGGCCCCTACCTCGAACGCCGCCCGTCCGAGCTTTCCGGCGGCCAGCGCCAGCGCGTCGCAATGGGCCGCGCCATCGTCCGCAAGCCCGAGGTGTTCCTGTTCGACGAACCGCTGTCCAACCTCGACGCCAAGCTGCGCAACCAGATGCGGGTCGAGATCAAGCGCCTGCAACATCGGCTCAAAGTCACGACAATCTACGTCACCCATGACCAGGTCGAGGCGATGACGCTGGCCGATGTGATCGTGGTGATGAAAGACGGTGTGATCGCACAGTCGGGCAGCCCGCTAGAGGTTTTCGAACGCCCTGCCGACCGCTTCGTCGCCAGCTTCATCGGCACGCCGCAGATGAACTTCGTCGACGGCGTATTAAGCGATGCCACCACCTTCGAAGGCGGCGGTTTGACCATCCCGCTCGACCCCACCCGCTTCAACAGCCTCACCGCAGGCCGCCACGTCACCCTCGGCCTTCGCCCCGAAGACATCGTCCCCGAAGGTCACGGCCTGCGCCCCACCGGCACGGCTACCCTGCAAGCGACGGTCACCCTCAGCGAAATGCTCGGCAACGAGACGCTCTTGTTCGCCGAAACCGCCGCCATGCAATTCGTCGCCCGGATGCAGCAACCGCGTCCCGTGGCGGATGGAGACCGGCTGACGTTCCACGTCAACGCGGAACGCTGCCACCTGTTCGATATCGACACTGGAAAATCACTGGCCGTCTGAATGGCCAATTCTTGGGAGGGAATGATATGAAACTGTTGAAGATCGGTGCAGCGCTTCTGCTGACCGCCGCACCCGCCTTCGCGCAAAGCGAGGTGGAACTTTTCCACGACAAGGGCTTCTGGTCCACGCAGTTGCAAGCGGTGGGCGATGCCTGCGCGGCATCGGCAGGCGTCAAGATCGTCGAACGCCCCTATGCCAACGCCGAGCAGTACAAGGCCTTCATTCAGGCCGGTATCGCCAGCAATTCGCCGCCGAACATGTTCACCTGGTGGACGGGCTCCACCTTCAACGAACTGGTCGGCACCGGCCAGATCGCGCCCCTGACCGATGTCTGGGCCGAAATGACCGGAGACAAGCGCTTCCAGCCAGGTGCGGCAGACCTCTTCAAGGTCGATGGCGTGCCCTACGGCGTGCCGATGGTCATGGCGCGCTGGGTCGCACTTTACGACAAGCGCGTGTTCAAGGAATTGGGTCTCAATGAGCCGACAACCTGGGACGAGTTGATGGCCGATGCCGAGGCGATCAAGGCGTCGGGCAAGACCCCCTTCCTTGCCACCACGCAAGAAGGCTGGCGCGGCTTCATCTGGTTCCAGGAACTGATGCTCCGCACCAACCCCGAGGCCTACAATGGCCTCAGCGACGGTTCGGTCGCCTACGACAGCGAGCCGGTGCGGGCTGTGTTCAAGATGTGGTCCGACATGGCCGCGAAAGGCTACTTCAGCGATCCGCGTAGCACCGAAGAGGTCAACGATTTCGTGCGCGGCAAGGGTGCAATCTACCTGATCGGCGAATGGGCGGTCGGTCTTGTCACCGCAGCCGGCTTCCCGGCTGAGGAACTCGGCGTCTTCATCATGCCAAACGCAGCGGGCGTCGAGAAACCCGCAGTCATCGTCGAAGGCGGCCCGATCGTCGTCTCAACCGCTGGTGCTGCGGATGAGGCCACGATGAAAGCCCTGCGTTGCTGGGTGTCGAACGACGGCGCGAACGCCTGGGGCAAGGCCTCGGGCAACTACATCGGCAACGATGCCGCCGACGCGCCGAACGCCATCGTGGCCGAGGTGAACGCCGACATCGCCGCCGGGGGCCACGCCGCCTACCTGCGCTGGTGGGAAGCCGTGCCGCCCGCCCTGCAAGGCGAGATCGTCGCGGAATTCAACCGCTTCCTCCTCGACCCGACGATGGAAACCGCCGACAGCGTGATGGCCAACGTCCAGGCTCTGAACGCCGAATACTGGGCCAGCGCGCAGTAGCATGAGCCAGACGCCGGACACAGACGCAGACCTTCTCGCGCGGATCGGCCTCGGCCAGATCCGCGCCGACGAGGCTGCCCGGCGTCGCCGCGCCTTCCGGCGGGCGTTCCCCTTCGTCGCGCCCGCCGTCTTCTTCGTCGTCGTGTTCCTGCTGCTCCCGGTCCTTTACAACGTCTGGCTGTCCTTCGCAAAATGGCAGCGTTTCGCCGGGTGGGACCAATTCGCCGGCCTGTCGAACTACACCAAACTGGGCACCAACCCGTTCTTCGCCCAAGCGTTGCAGAACACGATGATCTGGGTCGTCGCCAGCATCGTCTTCCCCATCCTCTTCGGCCTTGCGCTTGCGCTTTTCTTCCGCCGGATGCCGGGGCAAGAGGCGTTCAAGACGATCATCTTCCTGCCCCGCATCCTTGCTCCCACCGCCGTTGGCGTGATGTGGTTCTACGTCTACGCCCCAGACGGGCTTTTGAACCGCGCCCTTTCGGTCTTCACCACCGATCCAGTCCAGATCGGCTGGCTTTATTCCGAAACAACCGTCACCGGCGCGATGATCGCGACCTTCGTCTGGCAGACCTGCGGCCTCGTCATGGTGCTCCTCCTCCTCGGCCTCTCCGCCATCCCGAAAGACCCGCTCGAGGCCGCCCGGATCGACGGCGCCCGCCCGTTCCAGATCTTCCGCCACATCACCCTGCCGCTCCTTGCACCTACGCTGGTGATGGTGACGATCCTGTCGGTCCTCGCCGGCTTCACCGTCTTCGACCTGATCTGGGTAATGGGCTCGTCCTACCCGCAACAGCGCACCCTGTCCCTCGCCGTCTTCATGTATTTCGAGGCGTTCCAGAAATCGTCATGGTCCTTCGGCGCGGCAGTGGCCGTCGTGATCGGCCTCGTCGTCCTCGTCGTCACATGGGCGCAGACCGTCTGGCAGGGCCGCGTCGAACGAAAGCTGCGTTGATGGCCGTCGATCTCTCCACCCTCGATTTCGACGCGATCATCCGGGCCGAGGCGCGCAAGAAACGCCGCGGCGTGTGGAAGGTCGCCCTGGGCGTGATCCTCGCCCTCGTCTGGGTGCTGCCGTTCTGGTTCCTCTTCCTCACGATCTTCAAGTCGACCGAGGAATACGCCTCCGGCAACCCGCTCGACCTGCCGCTGGGCATCGCACCCCTCTGGGACAACATCAGCCGCGCCTGGGATCTGGGTGGCATGGGCCAAGCCATGCTCAACTCCGCCCTCTACGGCGTCGTCGGTGCCGGATCGGCTGTCTTCATCGCCGCGATGGCCGCCTTCGCGCTGGCCCGGCTCGACCTGCCCCGCCGCGAGGCGTGGTTCCTCCTGATCTTCGCCGGCACGGTCTTTCCGTTCCAGATGTTCCTGATCCCTTTGTTCTTCGGCTACCAGTCGCTCGGCCTTTTGAACTCCCGCCTCGGCATGTGCCTGTTCTACACCGCCGTTTGCATCCCCTTTCCCGTGCTCGTCCTGCGCACCTACATGAACGGCCTCTCGCGCGAGATGGACGAGGCCGCGCGGATGGACGGCGCCCGTGAAATCACGGTGTTCCTGCGCATCGTCCTGCCGAACGTGATCGGCCCGATGGCGGCGGTGTTCCTCCTCCAATTCACCTGGGTCTGGAACGACCTCCTCTTCTCCACCATCCTCGCCAACCGCCCGGAAACCCGGTCGATCATGAATGCGCTTTTGGTGTTTCAGGGCAGCTACAGCCAGCAGGGGCCGAACATCGTGATGACGGGTGCGCTGATCGCATCCATCCCGACGGTCGTGCTCTTCTTCCTCCTCAGGCGGCATTTCATGGAAGGATTGCGCGTGTCATGAACCACCCTTTCCGCCCCGAAAAGACCGGCTCGCTGTCGCAGCAGCTTTATGAACACCTCTTCGACCGCATCTGCCGGTTCGAGCTCAGGCCAAACCAGAAGCTGTCGGAAGCTGCCCTGTCCGATTCCCTCGGCGTCAGCCGCACCCCCGCGCGCGAGGCGTTGGCGCGCCTTGCCGAACAGGGCCTCGTCGACATCCTGCCGCAACGTGGCACCCGCGTCGCCCCCCTCCGTCTGGCCGACCTGGAAACCTCGCAGTTCATGCGCGAGGCGCTGGAACTGGCGATCCTCCGCCGCGCGATGGAACAGACCGACCGCAGCGCGCTCCTTGAAGCCATGCGAAACGAGATCACCCTGCAACGTGCCTACGTCTCCGTTCGCGACAAGGCGCAGTTCTACGCCTCCGACAACCGCTTTCACGGCCTGATCGCCACCTTCGCCGGGTGCTCTCCCGTTATCCCCGAACTGACCCGCGCGAAACTCCACATGGACCGTTTCCGCCAGTTGATGGTCGAAGGCGTCGAAGACCTGCCGATGGTCATACGCCAGCACGAAGACCTCGTCACCGCCATCGAGACAGGCGACAAGTCCGCCGCCGAAGACCGTCTGCAAACCCACCTCCGCCGCATCTTCGCCTACGTCGACGAAGCCCGCGCCCGGTTCCCCGAATATTTCGAAGAGGCCGCGTCGTGACCACCCGCGCCTTTTCATGGGCGCATGGCGCGGGTGAAATCCAAAGCCTTGGCGGTATGCTTGGCCCGGTCACCTTCCGTCTGCCGAACGGGCGCAAAGCCGCCCCCTTCCAGATCGCCCCGTGGGCGGACGAACCACAGGCGGTGTCCCTGCCCGGCATCCTGCAACGCCTGCGCGGCGAATGGCCCTGCGTGCCGTTCGGTGCCGAACGCGACGTGCCGCTTTCGGGTGATTGGGCCAGCCTGACCAACACGTCACCCGACGGGCTGCCCCCTCACGGCCACGGATCGAACGGCCACTGGGCCTTCGACAACGACCTGACGCTGCACATCGACTACCCCGCCGACCATCCCATCGCGCGGCTGGAACGGCGCATCACACCCGACCCTTCCGCCCCGGCGATTGACGTGACCCTCACCGTCCATCCACGCCGCGACGTGGCTCTTCCCATCGGCTTGCACCCGACCTTCCGGGTGCCAGACGCCGGTGTCGTGATCGAGACCACCAGCGGCGGCATGACCTTCCCCGCCCCCGTCGAACCGGGCGTTTCCCTGCTGGCCGAAGGCGCACGCTTTGCCGCGCCCAATGCGGTGCCGCTTCGTGATGGCGGGAAAATCGACCTGACCCACCTGCCTCTGCCCTTCGCTACCGAGGAACTCGTTCAATTGACCGAACCGCAAGGCCGCGTGTCCCTGGCCTACCCCGCCGAAGGCTTCCGCGTGACGATGACATGGGATGCCAGCCATTTCCCCGGCCTCATCATCTGGGTATCGAACCGGGGCCGCACCGCCTACCCTTGGTCGGGCCGGCATCAGGCCGTGGGACTGGAGCCCGTCTGCGCCGCCTTCGACCTTGGCCCGCGGGTCTCCACCGCCGCGAACCCGCTGTCGTGCAAAGGCCAGCCCACGGCCCGCCAGTTCCACGCGGGCCGACCCTTCACCACAACCCTTTGCATCAGCGCCACGCCGCTTTGATGCCAGCTCAAAGGAACACCCATGCGCCTTGATGGAAAGATTGCCGTCGTCACCGCCGCAGGCCAGGGCATCGGCCGGGCCTGTGCTGAGGCGCTTTTGGCTGCCGGTGCCACGGTCCACGCCAGCGACCTGCGCGCCGATCTTCTGGCAAACTTCGGCGGCAGCACCACCGCGCTCGATGCCACCGACTCCGCCGCAGTGAACGCCTACTTCGCCGGGTTCGACAAGATCGACGTCCTCGTCCACGCCGTCGGCTACGTCCACCAGGGCACGATCGAGGAAACCTCCGACGCCGATTGGCGTCGCTCCTCCTCGATCACCCTCGACAGCGCGTTCTACGTAATCCGCGCCGCGATCCCCAAAATGGCGCGCCCCGGCGGCAGCATCGTCACCATCGCTTCGGTCGCCTCCTCGATCCGCGGCTTCCCGAAACGCACCGCCTACGGCGCCGCCAAAGCTGGCGTGATCGGCCTGACCAAGGCGGTCGCGGCCGACTACCTCAAAGATGGCATCCGCGCCAACGCCGTCTGCCCCGGCACCATCGACAGCCCTTCCCTGCGCGAACGGGTCGAGGCGCTGACCGCCACGATGGGCAGCCGCGAGGCCGCGTGGAAATTCTTCCTCGACCGACAACCCACCGGACGGCTTGGCACGGTGGAAGAGGTGGCGGCGATGGTCCTCTTCCTCGCCTCCGACGCGGCCAGCTTTGTCACGGGCCAAGCGATGGCGGTCGATGGCGGCATCACGGTCTGACCCGATGAACGCCGAGCCTGACCTCGACGCGCGCTGCCGGGCGCTGGTTGCGGACCTTGGCCTTGGCACGGCGGCAGAGGTCGCCTCCGTCACGCACCTGACTGGCGGCGTGGCCTCCGACATCGCCCGCGTCGTCGTGCATGGCACCAGCTACTGCGCCAAATTCGCCCTCGCCCGGCTGCGTGTGGCCCAGGACTGGCGCGCGCCCGTCCACCGCAGCCGCGCAGAATGCGCATGGTTGTCACGGGCGGGTGAGATCGTGCCGGGAATTGCCCCGAAGGTCGTAGGCTACTCGGACCCGTTGCAAGGTTTTCTGATGGAGGATGTCTCCGGCCCCGACATCTACCTGTGGAAGACCGCCATGCTCTCCGGCGCCTCGCGGGGCGAAGAGGCCGCGCTGGTGGCCGCCCCGCTGGCGCAGATCCACGCTGCCGGCGCCGCGCCCGGTTTTGACCGCCACCCCTTCCGCAACGCCGCCGATTTCCGCGCGATCCGCACCGATCCCTACCTGCGCGCCACCGCCGCACATCACCCGGACCTCGCCCCCCGCTTGCTTGATCTGGCCGATGCCATCGACGCCGCCACCACCACGCTGGTGCACGGCGACGTCAGCCCGAAGAACATCCTGGTCCGCACCGGCGCGCCCGTCTTTCTGGATGCCGAATGCGCCACGATGGGCGATCCTGCCTTCGACGTCGCCTTCTGCATCAACCATCTCGCGCTCAAGGCCGCTCACCTGCCGGCCAACCGCCAGCCGCTTCTGGCAGCGATGCATGCCTTCTGGGCCAGCTACGCCAGCGGTATCACATGGGAGGACGCAGGGGCGCTTCAGGCCCGCGTCGCCACCCTGCAACCCGCGCTGATGCTGGCCCGGATCGACGGCAAGTCTCCGGTGGAATATCTTGACGACGCCACCCGTGCGCATGTGCGCCACATTGCCCGCGCGCTGATCCTTGATGCGCCCGACACCATTGCCACCCTGACCGCCCGCCTTGAAAGGACGCTGACCCCGTGACCGACCGCACCATCACCGGCCTCGCCGCCCGCCGCGTCTGGGACAGCCGTGGCCACCCGACCGTCGAGGTCGAGGTGGCGCTGGCCTCCGGTGCCACGGGCCGCGCCATCGCCCCCGCCGGCGCCTCACGCGGCAGCCGCGAGGCGGTGGACCTGCGCGATGGCGGGGCAAAGCTGAAAGGCCTGGGGGTAGATCTCGCGCTGGCCAACCTGCGCGGTCCGGTGGCCGAGACGTTGTTCGGGATGGACGCTGTCAATCAGTCCGCAGTCGACGCGGCCCTCATCGCGCTCGACGGCACGCCCACGAAATCGCGCATCGGCGGCAACGCGACCGTCGCCGCCTCGCTGGCCGTGTTGCAAGCCGCCGCTGCTGCCAGCCACCAACCGCTCTGGTCGCATCTGGCCGCGACGCTTGGCACGACGCCCAGCGTTCCCTTGCCCGAAATCCAGATTTTCGGCGGCGGCGCCCACGCCGGCAGGCGGGTTGACGTGCAGGATTTCATGGTGATGGTTCCCGGCGCCACCAGCTTTGCCGAGGCGCTGGAGGTCACGGCTGAAATCTACCACGCCGCAGGCGCGATCCTTGCCGCCAAGGGCCGCAGCGGCGGGGTGGCCGACGAGGGCGGCTGGTGGCCCGATTTCCGCACCAACGAAGAGGCGATGGATACGCTGATTGAGGCGATCACCAAGGCCGGGGAAACCCCCGGCAAACGAGTGGTCATCTCGCTCGACATCGCCGCATCGGAACTTTACCGCGACGGGGTCTACCGCCTTGGCCTCGAAAAGCGCAGCCTCACGACCGACGGGATGTGCGACTACCTTGGCGGCTGGCTGACCCAATACCCCATCGTCTCGATCGAAGACCCCTTGGCCGAAGGCGACACCGCCGGTCTTGTGGCCTTTACCACAACCCACGGCAACCGCGTGCAGGTCATCGGCGACGATGCCCTTGTCACCAATGCCGATCTCGTGCGCCAACTGGCCACCGCAGGTGCTTGCAACGCCGTCCTCATCAAGGTGAACCAGACCGGCACCGTCACCGGCGCGCTGGAGGCGTTCCGCGCCGCCCGCGCGCTGGGTTGGGGCACCATCGTTTCAGCCCGGTCGGGCGAGACCGAGGATGTCGCGATCTCCCACCTTTCCACCGGGCTTGGCGCGGGGCAATTGAAGGTCGGCTCCTTCGCGCGGTCCGAACGGATGGCCAAGTGGAACGAATGCCTGAGGATCGAAGAGGTGTTGGGGCCAAAAGCCTTCGTCGGGGGTGCGCCGCTGGCGGCGACGTGGTGGCAGGGCTAGCGCCCCGCCTGCCATGCGGCAATCCAGTCCAGCGGGTAAAGCAGCATTATGATGTTCAACGCCAGACCATCGCGGATCACCCAGATCGTCAGCGCCTCGAACGTCAGCGCAATCGCCACCGTCGCCCAGACCGGCAGCTTCGACGCCAGCCAGAATCCGACGATCATCGCCAGCACGTCGGCCACCGTGTTCAAAACTGAATCACCGTAATAATCGAGCGAGATCGTCACCGACCGATAGCGTTCGATCACCGCGTCAGAGTTTTCCACGATCTCCCACAGGCATTCGACCGCCGTGGCAATCGCCAGCCGCCAGCCGAAACTCAGCCGCCGCGCCACCAGCCAGAGCAGCCCGAAGAACACAAAGCCGTGGATGATATGGCTGGGCGTGTACCAGTCGGACAGGTGCTGCGAGTTTTCCGAACTGACGACCTGCCCGTGCCACAGCTTGATGGTGCCGCATTTGCAGATCGGTTCGCGCCCGAGCCACAAAAGCCAGACGGCGGTCAGAAGAATGATCGCCAGCACGACCAGCAAGGGAGGGATGCGTCTTGTCATGCGGCGCAGGGAATCACGCGCTGGCGCAGCCGTCCAGAGAAATGCCGCTTGGATGGCGAGGGCTGATCCAGACCGTCGCCGATCTCCCACATGGACAAGCGGTCTGGCCTGCCTATCTTGCCTCCGGAGGGAGATCGCGCATGACGGCATCGAACAAGTTCCGCTTTGGCCCGACACGTGGCGAGTTGTGGTTCTGGCTTGGCATCAGTGCCGCAGGGTTCTGCCTGATGGGCTTTGCCTTCTGGCTGCGCGGCCTGCCACAAGGCATCGCGATTGCCGAAGTCGCCGGGATCGCCAGCATTGTCTTCGGCTATCTGGGCGGGCGGTCGGTGAAGCGCCTGATCCGGAGCGAACATCCCTAGACCGGCAGGTGCAGCGCGACGCGGCCCTGCCCGGTCAGAAGCCATGCGTCGCGCCCTTCGATCACCACAGCCGACAGCGGGCCGCCATAGGCAGCGCCCGAATCGAGGTTCAGGCGGTTGCCGTAATGTGTGGCCTGATTGATCGCCGTGTGGCCGTGAACGATCAATGGGCCGAAACTGGTGGTGTCCGACAGGAACGGCTCGCGGATCCAGACAAGATCGGTTTCGACCTGATCGTCCAGCGCCACGCCGGGGCGGATGCCGGCATGGACAAATGCCGCGTCGCCCGCGCGGTGCAGGGTCGGGCGGGCGTCCAGAAAGGCGCGGTGCACCTCGGGTACCGCAAGGATCGCATCGGCATGAACCTTCGCGATCGGGCGGTCCGCCGGGCTGCGCACACCGTAGGAGGCAAGCGTCTCGGCCCCGCCGAGCTTTGGGTGCAGCCATGCAAGATCGGCGCGCAGGCCCGGCTCGGGATCGACCGGGTCGCGCAGGAAGCGGCTGAACATCCGGTCGTGGTTGCCTTTCAGCACGACCCAGTCCTCACCCGCCGCGATGCCGCGTGCAAGGTAGTCGATGACCCCGGCAGAGTTCGGCCCCCGGTCGACAAGATCGCCGACATGGATCACCTGCCCCGCGCCGTGACGCGCCATGTCCCCGCTGATGCGGTCATGCGCGGCCTTCAGCAGATCGATATGGCCGTGGATATCGCCAATGGCGTAGAGGTGCATCTGGTCAGCCTTGCGCCTTTGGGGACGCGCCCGGAGGGTTTCACACCCTCCGGACCTCCCGTGGGATATTTGTCGAAGAGGAAGCCGGGGGTCAGGCGACCTCGAACTGCAGCGCCTTGACCTGACTGAACATGCCGGTGCCTTCCAGCGTCTCGATCACCTTGGGGTCGATCTGCTGGTCGAGGTAAAGGATCGCGATAGCGTCCTGCCCGACGCCCGACCGGCCCAAGGTGAAGTTCGCGATGTTGACGTTGTTCTTGCCCATCGTCATGCCCAGAAGGCCGATGATGCCCGGTACGTCCTCGTTGGTGGTGTATAGCATGTGGGCACCGATCTCGGCGTCGATGTTGATGCCCTTGATCTGGATGAAGCGCGGCTTGCCATCCGAAAAGCAGGTGCCCGCCACGGACCGTTCGCGCTTGTCCGTCACCATCGTCACCTTGATGTAGGCGTCGAACACCCCGGTCTTTTCCTGCCGGGTGGTGGAGATCTGGATGCCCTTGTCCTTTGCCACGACGGGGGCGGAGACGAGGTTCACGTCGGGGTTATGTGCCTTCAAGACCCCGGCAATCACCGCCTGATTGAGGGCGGCCAAGTTCATCCCCGCGACCGTGCCGTCGTAAAGAATGTTGATCGCCTTGATCGGTTCGTCCGTCATCTGCCCGATGAAGGCTCCAAGATGCCCGGCAAGCTTGATCCACGGCCCCATGACCGCAGCCTCTTCCGCGGTGACGTTCGGCATGTTCAACGCGTTCTGCACAGCGCCGGTCAGCAGGTAGTCAGACATCTGCTCGGCAACCTGCAGCGCCACGTTTTCCTGCGCTTCGGTGGTGGAGGCGCCCAAGTGCGGCGTGCAGACCACGTTCGGCAGGTTGAACAGCGGCGACTCGGTCGCGGGTTCGGTTTCGAACACGTCAAGCGCCGCCCCGGCGACATGGCCCGACTTCAGCGCCTCGGCCAGCGCCGACTCGTCGATCAGCCCGCCCCGGGCGCAGTTGATGATCCGCACGCCCTTCTTGGTTTTCGCAAGGTTCTCCGCCGACAGGATGTTGCGTGTCTTGTCGGTCAACGGCACGTGCAGCGTGATGAAATCGGCCCGCGCCAGCAGCTCGTCAAGGTCCACCTTGGTCACGCCCAATTGCTTGGCACGCTCTTCCGACAGGAAGGGGTCATAGGCCACCACCTTCATGTGCAGCCCCACCGCACGGTCGCAGACGATGCCACCGATGTTGCCGGCGCCGATCACGCCGAGGGTCTTGTTGAACAGCTCCACACCCATGAAGCGGGACTTTTCCCACTTGCCAGCCTGCGTGGAGGCGTTCGCCTCAGGCAGTTGCCGCGCCACCGCGAACATCATCGCGATGGCATGTTCGGCGGTGGTGATCGAGTTGCCGAACGGCGTGTTCATCACGATCACGCCCTTCTTCGAGGCCGCCGGAATGTCGACGTTGTCGACCCCGATCCCGGCCCGGCCCACGACCTTCAACCGGGTGGCACCGGCGAGCAGTTTTTCGGTGACCTTGGTTGCCGACCGGATCGCCAGTCCGTCATACTGCTCGATCACCGCGGCAAGCGCGTCCTTGTCCTTGCCAAGCTTCGGCATGTAGTCGACGTCGATCCCTCGGTCGCGGAAGATCTGCACGGCGGTTTCAGAGAGTTCGTCAGAAACGAGAACCTTGGGGGCCATGATCGGCTCCTTTATGAATGAGTGTTCAGGAAGGACGGGCCGCGTCAGGCGGCCGCGGCCAGGCTCGCTATTTCGGCGTCAAAGGCGTGGGCAATCCAGGGCATCAGCGCCTGCACATCCGACGTCTCGACCGTCGATCCGCACCAGATCCGCAAGCCGGGCGGTGCGTCACGGTAGGCGCCTACGTCGAAGGCCACGCCCGCCTTTTCCAGCCGCTTGGCAACGGCCTTGGCGAAAGTCTCGCCATCGGTGATGCGCGGATCGGTGAACTTCAGGCAGACGCTGGTGGTCGACGCGATATCGGCCGTCTCGGCCAGATTGGCGATCCACGGGTTCGCGGCGCAGAACTCCCAGACGACCTTGGCATTGGCCGTTGCACGGTTGACCAACCCTTGCAGGCCGCCCACCGATTTCGCCCATTTCAGCGCGACGAGGTAATCTTCAACCGCCAGCATCGACGGCGTGTTGATCGTCTCGCCGACGAAAATCCCCTCTATCAACTTGCCCTTTGAGGTCAGCCGGAAAATCTTTGGCAGCGGCCAGGCGGGCGTATATGTTTCCAGCCGTTCCACCGCGCGGGGCGACAGGATCAGCATCCCATGCGCGCCCTCGCCGCCCAGCACCTTCTGCCAGGAGAAGGTTGTCACATCCAGCTTGTCCCACGGCAGGTCCATCGCAAACGCAGCGCTGGTGGCATCACAGATCGTCAGACCAGCGCGGCTGGCCGGAATCGCATCTCCGGTCGGCAGGCGGCAGCCCGAGGTCGTGCCGTTCCAGGTGAACACCACGTCGCGGTCGAAATCGACGGTCGTGAAATCCACAATCTGCCCGTAGGGCGCGACCTGCACCTTGGCATCCAGCTTCAACTGCTTGACGACGTCCGTCACCCAGCCTTCGCCAAAGCTTTCCCAGGCCAGCATCTCCACCGGGCGGGCACCCAGAAGCGACCACATCGCCATCTCGACCGCGCCAGTATCAGACGCAGGAACGATGCCGATGCGGTAGTCCGCAGGCACGCCCAGTATTTCACGGGTAAGGTCGATCGCCTCTTTCAGCTTGGCCTTGCCGATGGCGGCACGGTGCGACCGCCCAAGGGGCGCGTCGGCAAGATGATCAAGGGAAAAACCGGGGATCTTGGCGCAAGGGCCAGAAGAGAAGCGCGGATTTGCCGGGCGCTTGGCCGGTGGGGTCAGATCTGTCATGGTAGCCTTCCAGCTAAAAGCCCTTCGTTGGGGAAGGGTGTCCCAAGGCCGCGTTTAACGGCTCGCCGGGGGTGGCACAAGCGGAAAAATCGTCGTAAAGCGCCGCTTGACCGCGCATTTGCGACGCGGGCCAGCCGAGGATGGGACGTATTGATGCTTGTGGCCACGCTTCTGACCAACCCGGATCGACCAATCCTCGACCGTGCTCTCGTGGAAAACCTTCGCAATGCCTGGGGTGGCGGCGCGGCGCGCTGGCTTGATCCCGGCATCGCGGCAGAGTTCAAGCTTGAGGCCCAGCCCGACACGTTTTGGCAGGTGTGGCAGGATTTGCAGACCATCGGGGTGGACCTTGCGGTGCAGCCCGCCGAAGGGCGGCGCAAGCGGCTCCTCATCGCAGACATGGACAGCACGATGATCCAGCAAGAATGCATTGACGAGTTGGCCGACGAGGCGGGCGTCGGCGCGCATGTCGCCGGCATCACCGCCCGCGCGATGAACGGCGAACTTGATTTCGAGGCCGCCCTGCGCGAACGGGTCGGGCTTCTGAAAGGTCTGCCCGAAAGCGTGATCGCCGATGTGCTGCGCGACCGCATCACGCTGATGCCCGGCGGCCCTGCCCTGCTGGCGACGATGAAGGCGCAGGGTGGCCATGCGGCGCTGGTGTCGGGCGGGTTCACCGCCTTCACCAAGGCAGTTGCCACGCGCCTGGGGTTCGACGAAAACCGGGCAAACACCCTCGATGTTGAAAACGGCGCGCTTACCGGAACGGTAATGGCGCCGATCCTCGGCAAGGCCGCGAAGGTGGATGCGCTTCTGGAGATCTCCACCCGGATCGGCATCACGCCTAGCGACGTGATCGCGGTGGGCGACGGTGCAAACGACCTGCCGATGTTGCAGGCGGCGGGCACCGGGGTGGCGCTGCACGCAAAGCCCGCCGTGCAGGCCCAATGCGCCATCCGGGTCAACCATGGCGATCTGACGGCGCTTTTGTATCTGCAAGGCTATTCACGGGGCGACTTCGCCGCCTGACCACCGCAGCGCGAGCCACTGCCAGCGCCGCCCCACGAGGGCCGATGCCCCCGAATGGCGGCCCCCCTTGCCCGAGCAAGCGTAAGCGGCGACAAGCGGCGCATGTTCGAAATCGCCACATCCCTCGCCCTCCTCCTCGTTCTTGCCGCCTTTTTCGCCGGGTTGGTCGACAGCATCGCCGGTGGCGGCGGGCTGATCACGGTGCCGGCGCTATTGCTGGCGGGGGCGTCCCCGGTCGAAGCGCTGGCCACCAACAAGCTGCAAGGCACCTTCGGCTCTGCAACCGCCGCGGTCGCCTACGCCCGCGCCGGCCATGTCCGCCCGCGCGAACAACTTGGCATGGCCGTCGTCAGCGCGCTTGCCAGTGCCGCCGGCGCGCTGGTGGCTCATCTGATCCCGGTCGAGGTGTTGCGCCTTGCGATGCCCGTCATCCTGATCGGCGTCGCGCTGTTCTTCGCCCTGAAGCCCGGCCTCAGCGACGACAGCCGCGCCGCCCGGATGCGCCCCGCCACCTTCACCTTCACCGCCGTGCCCATGATCGCCGCCTATGACGGCTTCTTCGGCCCCGGGACCGGATCGTTCTTCATGATGGGCTTTGTGCTTCTGGCGGGGTACGGCGTGCTGAAGGCCACGGCCCATACCAAATTCCTCAACTTCGCATCGAACTTCGGCAGCCTGATGGTGTTCGTGTTTTCCGGCGCAACCTGGTGGGCCGTCGGTTTTGCCATGGCTGCGGCGCAGATCGCCGGGGCGGCACTTGGCGCAAAACTGGCGGTTCGGGTTGGCGCGCGGCTGATCAAGCCGCTTCTGGTGATCGTATCATCGCTCATGGCGGCGCGGCTCTTGTGGCAGGCGCTGGCCTGACGCTGCACATGCAAAGTGTCGCACCCGATTGCGTGCCTTCCGGCCCCGCCTATTTCAGGCAGGAAAGGAAACCAGATGTCCGACACCTCCCCTTCCGCTGCCGTTGCGCTTGACCGCCACAAGGCCCCCGACGGGCTTTCCGACCGCATCGCCCTTGGCATCGTCAAATTCATGCGCCTCTTCGCAGACGCCTTCTTTTCCAAACGCTACGGCCACCGGGCCGTCGTGCTTGAAACCGTCGCCGCCGTGCCGGGCATGGTCGGCGGTCTCCTTCAGCACCTGAAATCGCTGCGTCACATCCGCGAAGATGAGGGCTGGATCCGCGAATTGCTGGACGAGGCCGAGAACGAGCGGATGCACCTGATGACCTTCATCAACATCGCCAAGCCGTCGCTGTTCGAGCGAGCGCTGATCATGGGCGGGCAGGCGGTGTTCTTCAACACCTACTTCTTCCTCTACCTCTTCGCCCCCAAGACCGCGCACCGCGTCGTCGGCTATCTGGAGGAGGAAGCGGTGGTCAGCTACACTGGCTATCTTGAACAGGTCGACAACGGCTCTGTCGAAAACGTGCCCGCCCCGAAGATCGCGATCGACTATTGGCACCTTCCCGTTGATGCCCGCTTGCGCGACGTCATCATCGCCGTGCGCGCGGATGAGGCAAAGCACCGCGACGTGAACCACGGCTTTGCCGACGTGCTGGCCGCGGGCGTGTCGAAACGTCAGGTCGCCGCGGGCCGCGCGCTCGACTAGCCGCCCCAGCCTGCCGCCTGCATCTCGCGCAGGCGGCTTGCGGTGCGCTCAAACTCGAACGACCCCTCGCCTTCGATGTAAAGCCGCTCCGGCACATCGGCGGCCGAAGCGACAAGCCTGACCTTCGCCTCATACAAGGCGTCGATCAGGGTGACGAAGCGCTTCGCCTCGTTGTAGTTGGCCGCCGACAGATGCGGGATATCCTCAAGGATCAGCACCCGCACCGCTGCCGCAATCGCCAGAAAATCAGCCGGGCCCAAGGGTTTGGCGCACAGCTCCCAGAAACTTGCGCGCGCCACGCCATTGGCAAAGCGCGCCAGTTCCACCTTTCGCCCATTCACCGTCAGCACCAGGGGCTCGCCGCCCGCGCCTCCGGTCAGGTCAGTCCAGATCGCCGAAATCCTGTCACCAGCGGTCCGCGCGGGGTGGAAATAGACCTGCGCGCCTTCCAGCCTGTGCTGGCGGTAATCGGTCGGGCTTTCCAGTTCCACAACCTCCAGCCGGTCTTCCAGCATCGCGATGAACGGCAGGAAAATGCCGCGGTTCAGCCCGTCCTTGTACAGGTCCTGCGGCGGGCGGTTCGAGGTGGTGACGATCACGATCCCGGCTGCGAACAGCTTTTCAAACAGCCGCCCCACGATCATCGCATCGGTAATGTCGGTGATCTGCATCTCGTCAAACGCCAGAAGCCGCACCTCGCGGATCACCTGATCTGCCAACGGGGCCAGCGGGTCTTCGACGCCGCGTTGCCGCGCTGCGTGCATCCCCCGGTGGACCTCCTGCATGAAGGCGTGAAAATGCACCCGGCGCTTCTGCGGGGTAGCCGTCGCTTCGGTGAACAGGTCCATCAGCATCGACTTGCCGCGCCCGACCCCGCCCCACAGATACATGCCCTTGGGCGGCATCAGCGGCTTGGCGAACAACCCGGCGAACAGGCCGACCTTGCGGGTCGCGTTCGCTTCCAGCCATGCCCGCAGCGGCTCCAGCCGCGCCATCACCGCGTGCTGCGCCGGATCGGGTCGCAGCACCCCCGCTGCCACCCGCGCCTCGTAAATCTCGGTCAGCGTTTCACGCATGGTTTGGCTTAGCCTGCCGCAGGGTCTGTGAAAAGCCCGCTGCGGTCAGAGCGGGGCTAGGATCAGGCCATCCGGGCCGACACGTTCCCCCGCCAGACCCTCGACCAGCAGCCGCGACCACAGGCCCGGCTCGCGCAGCCCGGCCCCGGCTGGGGCGTAAAGCTCGATCATCCCGCCGGCATAGGTCAGGAACCGAACCGGAACCGTCCCCTCCGCCCGAGGCAGATCGACCGCGGCGACCAGCACCGCGCCCTGGTCTTCAAAGAACCGCTGGGTCCGGGCAAGGTCGCGGCAGGGAATCCCGATGTGGTCATGCCCCGCCTCGGCCACCGGGCCTGCGTTGCGCTGGCAAAGCTCGATCCGCGCGGCCTCGGGGCCTTGCAGATAGACATAGCGGATGCCGTCGCCCCAGAACTCAGCGATCTCGCCCACCCCGTTCGGTGTGACGGCGGAGTCAAGGCTCGCCCCCCCGGCCAGCAGCCGCGCAAGCGACGCGTCGATATCGGGCACTGCAAGGGCAATGTGGTCGATGCGCCCATGCGATTGCGCCGTGTCCACCCTTCGGACGCGCAGGGTCTGGGACCCAAGCGTCAACGTGCTGCCATCTGCCGCAAAGCCGAACACGCGATGCAGGAACGCAATACCGGCCTCCGGGTCGGTCAGGCAAAGTTCGGGAACCAGCGCCATCCCGCGCCTCAAGCGAAGGTCAGCGGATCGGGCCCGCAGCGCTGGTTTTCGTTCAACGCGGCCATCGCGGCCATCTCTTCGGCGGTCAGCGTGAAATCGAAGACATCAAGGTTTTCCGCCAACCCCTCCACCCGGGTCGACCGCGGGATCACCGACGCACCCAGTTGCAGATGCCAGCGCAAAATCACCTGCGCCGGGCTTTTCCCGGTTCGCGCCACAGCCTCGCGCACCACGGGCGCGTCAAAGCTGCGGCCCTGCCCCAAGGGCGTCCAGCTTTGCGTCACCACGCCCAGCCGGTCATGCAGGTCGCGCAATTCCGACTGTTGCAGCCGCGGGTTCAACTCGATCTGGTTGACCACCGGCACCGTGCCCGTCTCGCCGATGATCCGTTCCAAGTGGTCGCCCATGAAGTTCGACACGCCGATCGACCGCACCCTGCCTTCTTCCTTCATCCGGATCAGCGCGCGCCATGTGTCGACATACATGTTCCGCTCGGGCACCGGCCAGTGGATCAGGCACAATTCGATGCTGTCCAAGCCCAGCCGCTGCAAGCTGCCTTCGACCGCACGCAAGGTCGCGTCATGGCCCTGCTCGGTGTTCCACACCTTCGTCGTGACAAAGATCTCTTCGCGCGGCACGCCGCTTTCGCGCACGCCTTCGCCCAGACCTTCCTCGTTGCCATAGATCGCCGCCCCGTCGATCAGCCGGTAGCCCATCCG
Organism: Tabrizicola sp. BL-A-41-H6; assembly: GCF_050632395.1. GTDB lineage: Bacteria > Pseudomonadota > Alphaproteobacteria > Rhodobacterales > Rhodobacteraceae > JAUYQR01. The sequence continues at coordinate 4,015,990 of NZ_CP192600.1, read as the reverse complement.
CAGCGCCGCCGACACGGTATCCGCGGTCATCGCCTCCGGCACCTGCCAGATCCCAAGCCCGATTTGCGGGATCATGTGGCCGTCATTGAATCGCAGGCGTGAGGGTGGCATGGGTCTTCCTTTTCCGACCAAGGGAGAAAGCTGTAACTGGCCCGCCGAGGCAAGGGGTAATCGCACCTGCGGCTTGAATGGCGCCGCTACCTGCGCCCTTCGGAAAGCCTGAACCGTTGTATCTTGCCGGTCTGGGTCTTCGGCAATGCCTCTACAAAAACCACACGGCGCGGGTATTTGTAAGGGGCAATCACCGATTTCGCGTGGTCTTGCAACAACTTGACCATCAGCGCGTCACCCACATGCCCCGGCGCCAGCACCACATGCGCCTCGACGATCTGGCCGCGCTCCTCGTCCTTCACACCCACCACCGCGCATTCCAGAACCGCCGGATGCGACAGAAGCGCCGCTTCCACCTCGGGCCCCGCGATGTTGTAACCCGCGCTGATGATCATGTCGTCCGACCGCGCGGCAAAGTGGAACCGCCCCTCGTCGTCCTGCCAGAAACTGTCGCCCGTCAGGTTCCACCCATTCCGCACGTATTTCCGCTGCCGGTCATCCGCCAGATACCGGCACCCCGTCGGCCCCCGCACCGCCAACCGCCCGACCTCGCCGCGCGGCAATTCTTTCATGTCCTCGCCGACGATCTTCGCCTCATACCCCGCCACGGGCCGCCCCGTGCAGGCGGGCCGATGGTCGCTGAACCGGTTGGTCAGAAAGATGTGCAGCATCTCCGTCGCACCAATTCCGTCCAGCATCGGCTTGCCGGTCTTGGCCATCCATTCCTCGTAAACCGGCGCGGGCAGGGTCTCCCCCGCACTCACCGCCGCGCGCAAACTGGAAAGGTCCGCCCCTTCCTCCATCGCCTTCAGCATCACGCGGTAGGCGGTGGGCGCGGTAAAGCACACCGTCGCCTTGTGCTCCTGGATGATGGAAATCATGTTCGGAGGGCTCGCCTGCTCCAGCAACGCCGCCGCCGCTCCGAACCGCAGGGGAAAGACCGCAAGCCCGCCAAGGCCAAACGTGAACGCCAACGGGGGCGAGCCTACGAACACGTCCTCCGGCACCACCTGCAGCACTTCCTTCGCGTAGCCATCCGCAATGATCAGCAGATCGCGGTGGAAATGCATCGTTGCCTTAGGCTCTCCTGTAGTCCCGCTGGTAAAGCCCAGCAGCGCCACATCATCCCGCCCGACCGGCGGCGCCTGAAACCGCACCGATTTGCGCAAGGCCACCCGGTCCAGTTCCGCATCATGGTTCGCCGTCCCGTCAAACCCGACAACCGTCTTCAGAAAAGCCGAGCCCTTCGCCGCCGTCACCAGATCTTCCATCAACCGCGTGTCGCACAAGGCGTGGCTGACCTCGGCCTTGTCGATGATCGCGGTCAACTCGCCCGCCCGCAGCATCGGCATGGTGTTCACCACCACCGCCCCCGCCTTGGTCGCCGCCAGCCACGCCGCCACCATCGCCGGATTGTTCGCAGACCGGATCAGCACCCGGTTCCCCGGCTTCACCCCATAGTCCTCGACCAGCGCATGCGCGATCCGGTTGGTCCAGTCGGCCAGTTCCTTGTAAGTCCGCTGCCGCCCGTTGCCGATCAGCGCGGTATGGTCGCCAAAGCCCTTGGCCACCATCGCATCGGTCAGTTCCACTGCCGCGTTCATCCATTCAGGGTAAGGAAAGGCCGAGGTGTTGATCTCCGGCCAATCCTCCGCCGCTGGCAGGCGGTCGCGGGTGAACGTATCGACATGCCCCGTCGGCCCAAGTTTCATGCATCACCCTCCGGTATTACCGCCGTCGCCTCGATCTCCACCTTGGCCCGGTCCTCGACCAAGGCCACCACCTGCACCAGCGCCATCGCCGGATAGTGCCGCCCGATCGTCGCCTTGTAGGCCGCGCCCAGCGCCTTCAGGTCGGCAAGGTATTCCGCCTTCGATGTCACATACCACGTCAGCCGCACGATATGCTCCGGCCGTGCCCCGGCCTCGGCCAGCACCGCCACGATGTTGGCCAGCGCCTGCCGCACCTGCCCCACGAAATCATCGGTCTCGAACTCGCAGTCGCCATTCCAGCCGACCATCCCGCCGGTGAACACCATCCGCCCCGTCGCCGCGACGCCGTTGGAATAACCGATCGCAGGCTTCCACCCCTTGGGGTGCAGGAACTCATGCATCATCCGCCTCCTGAAACGCCGCGATCCGCGCCCTGATCGCCTCGGGCCAGGGCTTCGGCCGCCCCCCCGCCTCAACCCACACCAAGACCAGCTTCGCCGTCACCCGGTGGCTCGCCCCGCACCACGCTTCCACGGTGAACCCCACCGAACTGCCGCCCAGCCGCGTCACCCGAAGCCACCACTCCAGCACCTCGCCCAGACGGCTCGGGGCATGAAACTCCGTCTCCAGCCGCGCCGTCGGCACGCCCTGACCTGCCTCCATCATGGCGGCATAGGACTGTCCCGCCACTTCGCGGAAGAAATTTTCAACGACCGAATTGGTCATCTCGAAATAGCGCGGGTAAAAGACGATCCCGGCGGGGTCGCAATGGTTGAACTCGATCGGGGTGGCGCGGCGGTAAATCACAGGATCGCCCTCGCGATCACGATCCGCTGCACGTCCGACGCGCCTTCATAGATCCGCAGCGCCCTGATCTCGCGGTAGAGGCTCTCCACCACCGAACCCGCGCGCACCCCATCCCCGCCATGCAGTTGCACCGCCATGTCGATCACCTCCTGCGCCGCCTCCGTCGCATACAGCTTCGCCATCGCCGCCTCGCGTGACACCCGCGCCGCGCCCTGATCCTTCACCCAGGCCGCCCGGTACACCAGAAGCGCCGCCGCATCGATCTTCAAGGCCATGTCCGCCAGATGCCCCTGCACCATCTGCATCTCGGCCAGCGCCTGCCCCTGGATCTTCCGTGCCTTCACGCGCGCCAAGGCCTCGTCCAGCGCGCGGCGCCCAAAGCCCAGCGCCGCCGCCCCCACGGTCGAGCGGAACACATCCAAGACCGACATGGCAATCTTGAACCCCGTCCCCGCCTGCCCGATCAGCGCGCCTTCCGGCAGATGCACGTCGCGCAAGGACAGCCGTGCCAGCGGATGCGGCGCAATCACCTCCAGCCGCTCCTCCACTGCCAAGCCCGCCACGTCCGCCGGCATCAAAAACGCCGACAACCCCTTCGCCCCCGGCGCTTCCCCAGTCCGCGCGATGATGACGTATACGTCCGCAATCCCGCCGTTCGAAATCCAGGTCTTCTCGCCGTTCAGCACCCAGCCGCCCCCATCTTGGTCGGGCACCCGGCTGGCCGTCGTGGACGTCGCCGCCACATCCGACCCCGAGGCAGGCTCGGTCAACGCAAACCCCGCAATCGCCTCCCCCGCCCGCGTCCGCTCCAGCCACACCCGCTGCTCCGCCGTCCCGAACAAGGACACCGCCCCCATCCCCAGCCCCTGCATCGCAAAGGCGAAATCCGCCAACCCGTCATGGCGCGCCAGCGTCTCGCGGATCAGGCACAGCGTCCGCACGTCAAGCGCCTCGCCACCCGAATGCCGCAACCACCCGCCGGCGCCCAAGGCCGCCACCAGCCCCCGGCACGCGGCGTCCACATCCCTATGCTCCACCGGCAGATGCGCCGCGCACCACTCCTCCAACCCCTCGGCCAAGGCACGATGCCGGTCCTCGAAAAACGGCCAGCTCAAGAAGGTCGCGTCACTCATTTCATCTGTCCACAAATATCCCGGGGGTGCGGGGGCTGGCCCCCGCTGCCCTCAGTTCCCCCGAAACACCGGTTTTTCCTTGGCCACGAACGCCCGATACGCCCGCTCGAAATCTTGCGTCTGCATGCAGATCGCCTGCGCCTGCGCCTCCGCCTCGACCGCCGCCAACAGCCCCATATCCCATTCCTGCAACAACTGCGTCTTGGTCACGCCATGAGCGAACACCGGCCCCGCGGCCAACCGCGCGGCCAGCGCCATCGCCTCCGCCTCCAGCGCCTCGGCGGGATGGAGCGCGTTCCAGAAGCCCCAGCGCTCGCCTTCCGCCGCGCTCATCACCCGGCCGGTGTAAAGCAACTCCGCCGCCCGCCCCTGCCCGATGATCCGCGGCAGCATCGCACAGGCCCCCATGTCGCAGCCCGCAAGCCCGACCCGGGTGAACAAAAACGCGCATTTCGCCTCGGGCGTCGCCAGCCTCAGATCGGCTGCCATCGCCAGAATCGCCCCGGCCCCTACCGCCACCCCGTCCACCGCCGCAATCACCGGCTTGCCGCAGGTCAGCATCGCCTTGACCAGATCCCCGGTCATCCGCGTGAAGGCCAACAACTCCGCCATCGGCTTGCCGACCAAGGGCCCGATGATGTCATGCACATCGCCGCCCGAACAGAAGTTCCCCCCGTTCGATGCCAGCACCACCACATCTACATCCGCAGCCCCGGCCAGCGCGCGAAAGCAGTCGCGCAATTCGGCATAGCTTTCAAACGTCAGCGGGTTCTTCCGCTCCGGCCGGTTCAGCCGGATGACCGCAACCCGCCCCCGCATCTCCCACAGGAAATGCTCCGGCTTCAGCCCTGCCATCTCGCTCATCGCGCCCCCATCCGTTTCAAGATCTCAGTCATCGCGTCCAGATCCGCCTCGCTGATGCCGGAAAACAGCTTCGACACCTCCGCCTCATGCCCCGCCGCCAGCCCCTCGAACTCCGCCAGCCCCTCCGGCGTCAGCGCCACAAACACTGTCCGCCGATCGGTTTCCGACGGCGTCCGGCGCACGAACCCGTCCGCTTCCAAGCGGTCCACCACCGTCGTCGCATTGCCGTTGGATACCAGCAGCATCCGTGACAACTCGCTCATCGTCACGCCCTCGCGCCGGCGCCACAGCGCCGCCATCACGTCAAAGCGCGGCAAAGTCGTCTCGTGATTCACCCGCAGATGTTCGCGCAAATGGCTTTCCGCCGCCCGCGTCACGCCCAGCAGCCTGATCCACATCTTCAACCGGCGCTTGGAAAGCTCGCTCACACCTCGCCCCCCGCGATGGAGATGGCCTGCCCGGTGATCCCCTCCGACCCCGGTCCGCACAGCCACAACGCCGCCGCCGTCACTTCCGCCGGCTGGATCAGCCGCCCCTGCGGGTTCATCCCCTCCAGCGCTTTTCGCGCCTCAACCTCGCTCCGCCCGGTCTTTTCCATGATCACCGCCACCGACCGATCCGTCATCGGCGTATCGAGGAAACCGGGGCAAAGCGCATTCACCGTCACCGGCCCCTTCGCCACCTCCAAGGCCAGCGACCGCGTCAACCCCACCACCCCGTGCTTTGCCGCCGCATAAGGCGCGATCTTGGCATAGCCTTTCAGCCCCGCCGTGGACGCAACCGAGATCAGCCGCCCCCAACCCGGCATCTGCCTGAGGCCCGCCTGAAGCGTCAGAAATACCCCCGTCAGGTTCACCGCCAGCATCGCGTTCCACTGGTCCAGCGAGGTGCGCAGAAACGGTGCGGAATCCGCCGCCCCGGCATTGGCGATCACGATGTCGCACGGCCCCGCCGCCGCAAACATTGCCGCGACCGACGCCTCATCCGTCACATCGGCCACGACAACCTGCGCGCCAATGCCCGCCGCCACCGCCTCCAACGCGTCGCGCCGTCGCCCAGCGATCACGACCTTCGCCCCCGCCGCCGCAAAGCCGCGCGCAAGGTCGGCCCCCGCGCCAGACCCACCGCCGGTGATGAGGACGCGCCGACCTTCAAGCACGGATCACCTCGGCAGCCTTCGCCACCAACCGTCGCGCCTGATCGCGGCCCGCCAGATACGGCAGCGGCCACTCCGTCCCCGTATCCCCCGCCGCAATCGCTGCGTGCAGCGTCCAGTACGGGTCCGCCAGATGCGGCCGCGCAAGACACACGAGGTCCGCTCGCCCGGCCAGCAGTATCTGGTTCACCTGATCGGCTTCGGTGATGTTGCCCACTGCCATCGTCGCCAGCCCCGCCTCGTTGCGGATGCGGTCGCTGAACGGCGTCTGGAACATCCGCCCATAAATCGGCCTCGCGTCGGTCGAGGTTTGTCCGGCACTCACGTCGATGATATCGGCCCCGGCGGCGGAAAAGGCCTGCGCGATCTTCACCGCGTCAGACCCGGTCACCCCGTCATCACCCACCCAGTCGGTCGCGGAAAGCCGGACCGACATCGGCTTTGCCCCCGGCCATTCCGCCCGCATCGCCGCGAACACCTCCAACGGGTAGCGCATCCGGTTCTCCAGACTGCCGCCGTATTCATCCGTCCGCGTGTTCGAAACCGGGCTGATGAAGCTGGAAATCAGATACCCATGTGCCGCATGAAGTTCGATCATGTCGAAGCCACATTTCTTCGCCATCTCCGTCGCCTTCACGAACTGCAACAACACTTTGTCCATGTCGTCGCGGTCCATCTCCTTCGGCACCTGATTGGCAGGCGACCACGCAATCGCCGAGGCGCTCATGATCGGCCAGTTGCCACGGTCCAATGGCGCGTTGTCCTCCTCCCATCCCAGCTTGGTCGAGGCTTTGCGCCCCGCGTGGCCGATCTGGCAACAGATCTTCGCATCCGTCTCCTCATGCACGAAATCGACCAGCCGCTTCCACGCCGCCTCATGCTTTGGCGTGTAAAGGCCGGGGCAGCCGGGCGTGATCCGGCCATTCGCGGAAACGCAGGTCATCTCGGTGTAAACCAGCGCAGCGCCACCCTTTGCGCGTTCCGCGTAATGCACGAAATGCCAATCCGTCGGGCAGCCGTCGACCGCCTTGTATTGCGCCATCGGGCTGACGACGACGCGGTTCTTCAACGCCATGTCGCGCAGCCGGAACGGCGCGAACATCGGCTTGCGCCCCGGCTCGCCGCCCGCCTGTTCCTGAAACCAGTCCTCCGCCTCGGCCAACCACTTCGGGTCGCGCAGCCGCAGGTTTTCATGCCCGATGCGCTGGCTTCGCGTCAGCAGCGAATAGGCGAACTGGATCGGCGGCATGTCCAGATACCGCTCCACCTCCTCGAACCACTCAAGGCTGTTCCGCGCCGCCGATTGCAGCCGCAGCACTTCCACCCGCCGCTCCGCCTGATAGCGGTCGAACGCCGCTTCCATCGTCGGCTCGGAATGCAGGTAATCCGCCAGTGCAATCGCGGAATCCAGCGCCAGCCGCGTCCCCGACCCGATCGAGAAATGCCCCGTTGCCGCAGCATCGCCCATCAGGACGACGTTCTTGTGATACCATTTCTGGCAGATCACCCGTGGAAACTGCATCCAGACCGCCGACCCGCGCAAATGCGCCGCGTTCGACATCAACTCATGCCCGCCCAGATGCGCCGCGAATATCTTGCGGCAGGTCTCGACCGTTTCCTCCTTCGTCATGTCCGGAAAGCCCCAAGCCTCCCACGTTTCCGGCAGGCATTCCACGATGAACGTCGCGGTGTCCTTGTCGAACTGGTAGACATGCGCCCAGACCCAGCCATGCGCGGTCTTTTCAAAAATGAACGTGAACGCATCGTCAAACTTGGCGTGCGTGCCCAGCCAGACGAACTTGCACTTCCGCGTGTCGATATCGGGCTGGAACACGCTCTCGTATTCCCGCCGCACCACGGAATTCAGGCCGTCCGTCGCCACCACCAGATCGTATTCCTTGCGGTATTCCTCAGCCGTCTTGAACTCCGTCTCGAACCGCAGATCGACGCCCAACTCCCGCGCCCGCGCCTGCAGCAGGATCAGCAGCGTCTTGCGCCCGATCCCGGCAAAGCCATGCCCGCCCGACACCGTCCGCACCCCGTTGTGTACGACAGCAATGTCATCCCAATACGCAAAATTGCTGCGGATCGCCGCCGTGCTGACCGGATCGTTCTTCTCCATCTTGCCCAGCGCGTCGTCCGACAGCACCACGCCCCAGCCGAAGGTATCGTTCGCCCGGTTCCGCTCCAGCACCGTCACCTTGTGCGACGGATCGCGCAGCTTCATCGAGATGGCAAAGTAAAGTCCGGCCGGCCCGCCGCCGAGGCAGAGAATGTTCATCGTTCGCTCCTGCATTGAGCCAAAGCCTGCCACCGGACCAAAACAATTTCAAGCTTGAAATTTCTCCCTTGAAATTCCCGCCCAGCATCGCATGATGCCGGCATGGACCTGCTCATCGAACAACGATCCGGCTGGGTGCGGCTCACCCTCAACCGCCCCGAGGCGCGCAATGCGCTCAACACCGCGCTTTTGGCGCATATCGCACAAACGCTCGACAGCCTTGCCCACAACGACTCATGCCGCGCCGTTCTGCTGACCGGCGCCGAAGGCAACTTCGCCGCCGGGGCCGACATCACCGAAATCGAACATAAATCCGCCGCCGAAGCCGCAGACGACCCCCGCAAACTGCATTGGGCCGCCATCCGTGCCTTCCCCAAACCGCTGATCGCCGCAATCGACGGTTTCGCCCTCGGCGGCGGGCTGGAACTGGCGCTGATGGCCGACCTCCTCGTTCTCGGCTCCACCGCGCAGATCGGGCTGCCGGAATCCTCGCTCGGCCTCATTCCCGGCGCAGGCGGCGGTCAGCGGCTGATGTCCCTCGTCGGCCGGATGCGCGCCACCCGCATGGTCCTCACCGGCGAAATCATCGACGCCGCCACCGCCTATGAATGGGGCATCGCCAGCCACGTCGCCGACGGCCCCGCCTTCCCGACAGCCGCCGCCCTCGCCGACCGCATCGCCCAGCGCGCGCCCTTGGCCCTCGCCGCCGCCAAACGCGCGCTTGTCGAAGGCGCCGAATCCCCCCTCGCCTTCGCCACCGAACGCGCCGGGTTCGAAGCCCTGCTAGATACCACCGACAAGGCCGAAGGCATCGCCGCCTTCCGCGCCAAGCGCCGTCCGGGGTTCAGCGGGCGATGACCACCATCGCGATCATCGGGCTTGGCACGATGGGCCTAGGCCTGGCACAGGTCTACGCCGCCGCCGGCTTTCCCGTCATCGCCACCGACGCCCACGCCCCCACCCGCGACACCGCCCTCGCCCGGCTGAGCGAAACCCTCGCCCCCCGCGTCGCCTCCGGCAAACTGACACCACAAGCCCGCGACGCGATCCTCGCCAACCTCACCATCACCCGCGACCTCACCGCCCTCGCCCCCGCCACCCTCGCCATCGAAGCCATCGTCGAGAAACTCGACGCCAAACAGTCCCTCTTCCGCGACCTCGAAACCCTCCTCGCCCCAGACGCGATCCTCGCCACCAACACCTCCTCCCTTTCCGTGGCCTCCATCGCGGCGGGTCTGGAACACCCCGACCGCTGCCTCGGTCTCCATTTCTTCAACCCCGCCCAGGTGATGAAGCTGGTGGAATTGATCCCCCACGCCACCACCTCCCCCACAGCCCTCGCCCGCGCCCGGAAAATCACCGAAGCCGCCGGAAAAACCGTGATCGACGCCCCCGACCGCCCCGGTTTCATCGTCAACCGCTGCGCCCGCCCCTATTACGGCGAGGCGTTGGCAATGCTCGACGAAGGCCGCACAGCCTCCGACATCGACGCCGCCATGCTCGCCGCCGGCTACCGCCTCGGCCCGTTCCAGCTCATTGACCTCATCGGCGCCGACATCAACCTCGCTGCCACCGAAAGCCTCCACGCCGCAATGGGTCACCACCCGCGCTACCACCCTTTCCTGCCCCTCCGCCAACAGGTCGAACTCGGCCGCTTGGGGCGCAAATCGGGGGAAGGTTTCCTCTTCCCCAACGACCCCGGTACCGCTCCCCACGACGCCGCCGCCATCGCGCTCCGCATCGAGGCCACCTTGGTCAACGAGGCTGCGTGGCTCCTTTCCGAAGGAGGCACCACGCCCCAAGGCATCGACACCGCGATGAAGCTTGGCCTCAACTTCCCACGCGGCCCGTTCGAAATGCTGGCCCTTCACGGCGCACCAAAGATCCGCGCCAAACTCGCCGCCCTCGAAGCCGCCACCGCGCTCAAGGGCCGCTACCTTCCCGCCCCCTATCTGGAAACGGCATGACCGAGGTTTTCCTTTGCGCCCATCGGCGCACGCCCATTGGCCGCTACGCAGGCGCCCTGTCGCAGGTCCGCCCCGACGACATGGCCGCGCATGTGATTGACGGCCTGCTCGACCTCCACCCCGGCCTTGTCCCCGATGAGGTGATCTTCGGCTGCGCCAACCAGTCCGGCGAAGACAACCGCAACGTCGCCCGCATGGCCGTCCTCCTGTCGCGCCTGCCCGAAACCGTCCCCGCCCTCACCGTAAACCGTCTCTGCGCCTCCGGCCTCGACGCCGTCATCGCCGGCGCCCGCGCCATCCGCGACGGGGCAGACATCATCATCGCGGGCGGGGTTGAGAGCATGTCCCGCGCCCCCTTTGTCATGGCAAAGGCCGACACCGCCTTCGCCCGTGCTCCCGAGATTCACGACACCACCATCGGCTGGCGCTTCATCAACAAACGCATTGCCGCAGCCTACGGCACCGACTCCATGCCCGAAACCGCCGAAAATCTCGCCGCCGACCACAACATCTCCCGCGCCGATCAGGACGCCTACGCGCTCCGCTCCCAGTCGCGCTACGACGCCGCGTGGCACGCCGCCGACATCCTGCCCGTCACCATCTCCTCGCGTAAAGGCGACACCGTCGTCAGCCTCGACGAACACCCCCGCGCCACCAGCCTTGAGGCGCTGGCGAAACTCTCCGCCCCCTTCCGCGCGGGCGGCACCGTCACCGCAGGCAACGCCGCCGGCATCAACGACGCCGCTGCAGCCCTGATCCTCGCCTCTGCCGATGGCGTGAAACGCCACGGCCTGACCCCCCTCGCCCGCATCGGACGCGCCGCCTCCGCAGGTGTCGCGCCCCGCACGATGGGCATCGGCCCTGTCGCTGCCCTTGCGAAACTCGGCCTTACCGCAACCGACTTCGACGTAATCGAACTGAATGAGGCCTTCGCCGCCCAGGTCCTCGCGTGCACCCGTGCCTGGGGCCTCCCCGACGACGACCCCCGCGTCAACGCCCACTCGGGCGCCATCGCGATGGGCCACCCCTTGGGCATGTCCGGCACCCGCCTCGCCGCCACCGCCGCCCGCCGCCTGACCGAAGGCGGCCAGTCCGCGCTCGCCACCCTCTGCGTCGGCGTCGGCCAGGGCGTCGCCCTGGTGCTCCATGCCGTCTAGAACCGCCCTCGTCACGGGCGCCGCCCAAGGCCTCGGCCTCGCCATCGCCCGCGCGCTGCACGCTGCGGGCCACTCCGTCACCATCGCCGACATCAATCAGGAAAAGGCCGAGGTTGCCGCCGCCACTCTCCCCGGCACCCTCGCCATCCCCCTCGACGTGCGCCGCAAGGACTGCTTCGCCGAGGCACTGGCCACCATCGGCCCCGTCGACATCCTCGTGAACAACGCCGCCCGCACCCAGGCCCGCGACCTATACGAGATCACGGCCGAAGAATGGGACGACGTCCTCACCACCAACCTCCGCTCCGTCCTCTTCGCCACACAAACCTTCGCGCCCTTGATGACCGCCGCCAAATGGGGCCGCATCATCAACCTCGCCTCCGTCGCCGGCCAGCGCGGCGGCCCTCAGGTGCAAGGCGCGCACTATGCCGCGTCCAAAGCCGGGATCATCGGCCTGACGCGCTACCTCGCGCACCAACTTGCGCCGCACGGCATCACCGTAAACACCATCGCCCCCGGCACCATTCTCACCGAACAGACCGCCCTCGCCCCGCCAGAGAAAGTCGCCCTCGTCGTAGGCCAGATCCCCCTCGGCCGCATCGGCCAGGCGGATGAGGTCGGCGCCCTCGCCGCCTTTCTCGCCTCCGAAGACGCCGCCTTCATCACCGGCACCACACAGGATATCAACGGCGGCGTGCTGATGCGCTGACCTCCAAGGAAAGACCAATGTCCGACGCCTATTTCCTCTACCACTCCATCGGCATGTACCCCGGCAAGGCCCGCGACATCGCCGCCGCCATGGCCGATTTCGCCGTGTGCTGGGGCACGCCCGACGATGCGCAATGGGCCACCATCCTGCCCCTGCGCCAGCGCTTCATCGACCGCTGGCGCGCCATCCTGAACGCGGCCCCCGACACGGTGACAACCTTCGAATCCGTCACCCAGGCCTTCCACTCGCTCGTCCAGTCCCTCCCCGAAGGCCACCTCAAGGGCCGCACCGTCCTCGCCGCCGCCGACTGCTTCCCCTCCAACCACTTCCTCCTGAACGGCATGGCCGACGCCTACGGCTTCACCCTCAAAACCGTCCCCCTCCGCCAGGGCGCAGCTTTCGTCGAGGATGAAGACTTCCTCGACGCCTGGACCCCCGACGTTGGCCTCGCCCTCCTCACATGGGTGTCCTCCACCTCGTCCCACCGCATCGACCTGCCGCAAATGGTCGCCCACGGCCGCCGCATGGGCAGCCTGATCGGCGTCGACATCACCCAGGCCGCCGGCCTCCTGCCCTTCGACGTCCACGCGCCCGAGGTCGACTTCGCTATCTCCACCTCGCTCAAATGGATGTGCGGCACCCCCGGCGCAGGCATCCTCTACCTCTCCCCCCGCCTCATCCCGCACTGCCACCCCGAACTCCGCGGCTGGTTCTCGCAACCCAACCCCTTCAACTGGGACATCACCCGCTTCACCTACGCCGAGGGCATCCGCCGGTTCGACAGCGGCACCCCCGGCTGCATGGCCGCCCTCGCCTCGCTCCCCGCGCTCGACTGGCACGCGGCCCAGGACCACGCGGCCCTCCTCGCCCACAACCGCCGCCTCACCGCCTGCCTCATCGACATGGCCGATGACCTCCGGCTCCCCCTCCTCACCCCCCGGCCCGAGGCGCAGCGCGGCGGCTCCATCATGCTCCGTCTCCCCGAAACCCACCCCGCGCCCCAGATTGTCGCGGCCCTCCGCGCCCAGTCCATCACGGCCGACGCGCGCAGCCAGACCCTCCGCCTCTCCCCCGGCACCCTCACCACCGACACAGGCGTCCAGCGCCTCCACACGGCACTGGCCACCCTCCTCCTTTAGCGCTTCCTCTTCTCCAAGTATCTCTGGGGTGCGGGGGCGGGCCCCCGCTTCCTCCGGCAGACCTCACCCTCGCCGATGCGTCGCCGCGACCCGCGCGATCTCCTCATAGATCCCCGACAGCAGGTTCAACGCCTTCGTCGCCTCCGCCAGCCGGTCGGAGAACCCCGGCACCCCGGCAATCGCGCCGATCAACAGCCGCCGCCGCAAGGCGCCGTAGTCATCGGTCACCCGCCGGCCTTCTTCCGTCACCTCATAGGTCACGCCCGACCGCCCCGCGCCCTGCCGCACCACCAGCCCCGCGCCGATCAGCTTGCGCAAGCTGTACTGGATGTTCGGCACATCGTCCCGGTTCGTCAGCCGCGCCAGATCCTTGATGCTCTTGGGCCGCTCGTTCATCCTTATGATGTGCAGCAGCGCGTTCTCCGGTCCCGTCGCCGCCAGATCGCACACGCTCGCGAGGCACTCCGACTGCCAGCGGCCAAAGCCCTCGAAGGTCCGCATCAGCGCGAACTCCAGCTCCGTCGTGTCCACCTCGACGGCGCTTTCCGCCAGATGCCAGCGGTAGTCCAGCTTCTCGTCACGTTCCATGCGCCACCCCAAGACCAGCGCCAAAACTGCCCCTTCAACCCTGTTGACGCAATTGGAATTTACGATAGACTTTCAAACATAAAATATCTCCAATAATCCACGAACAGGGAAATGAGCATGACACAGAACCTGATGGCATCAGGCGACCACTTTCGCTTGGGCACCTTCTCCACCAACTGCTCCTCCGGCATGACCCCCACGCAGGCACCCGACCGCTGGGTGAACTCGTGGGACAACAACCTGGCACTGGCGAAACTCCTCGACGCCGCCGGCATCGACTTCATGCTGCCGATCGCGCGCTGGATCGGCTACGGCGGCCCGACCGATTTTCACGGCGGTGTGCTGGAGACGATGACATGGGCCGCAGGCCTTCTTGCCTCCACGCAAAACATCTCGGTCTTCGCCACCATCCACTGCGCCGCGAACCACCCGGTCGTCGTCGCCAAGCAGATCGCCACCATCGACCAGATCAGCCACGGCCGCGCCGGTCTCAACATCGTCGCGGGCTGGAACCAGCCGGAATATCAGGCGCTCGGTCTCGATCTGCCGAACGACCATGAAACCCGCTACGGCTATGCGCAGGAATGGTTCGATCTCGTCCGCAAGATCTGGGCCTCGGACACCCATTTCGATTGGGACGAAAAGTATTTCCGCAACATCCGCGGCCTGAAAGGCGACCCCGCCCCCGTCAACGGCTCGGTCCCGATCATCAACGCCGCCGGCAGCCCGCAGGGACGCGAGTTCGCCACCGACAACGCCAATTACCTCTTCACCCCCGCCATCGACCTCGCCCGCTCAAAGGACGAGATCGCCGCCCTCAAAGCGCAAGCCGACGCCAAGAACCGCAAGGTCGGCGTTCTCACCTTCGCCCATGTCGTCTGCCGCCCGACCGAGAAGGAAGCGCGCGATTACGTACATTACATCGTCGATGAGAACGCCGACTGGGAGGCGACCGACAACCTGATCCGCCTGCAGCTTGCCCATGCGCTGTCCTTCCCGCACGATCTCCTGACTCAGATCCGCTACGGCTTTGCGCTTGGCCACGGCGGTTTTCCCCTGATCGGCACGCCGGATCAGGTCGCAGCAGGCATCATCTCCCTGCACGAGACAGGATTTGCCGGCACGACGCTGTCTTTTGTGGATTATCTGAAGGAGTTCCCCTATTTCGCCGAGGAAGTGCTGCCGCGCCTGAAACGGGCCGGCATCCGATAGGGGAGCCTCCATGCCGAACCGTTTGCCCACCGACCTGCCCGCCAAGGAATTCCGCGATGCGATGCGCGCCTTTGTCGGCAACGTCAGCGTCGTCACCGTGGGCAGCGGTGACGCCTCCTCGGGCCTCGTGGTGACCTCGGCGATCTCGCTGTCCGCCGAACCACCGCTTCTCTTGGCCTGCGTCAACCTCACCTCCTCCTCGATCCCGCTCTTGCGGGACGAGGGGCGCTTCGGCTGGTCGTCGCTCGGGGCGGCGCATCAGCCCGTCGCCGAACGCTTCTCCGGCTTTGGCGGGATCAAGGGTGCGGCCCGCTACGAAGGTGCCGAATGGGAAACCGCCGTCACCGGCGCGCGGCTTCTCAAAGGCGCGCCCACCGCCTTTGATTGCACGGTCGAGGAAATGATCGACCGCGCCACCCACACCATCCTGATCGGCCGCGTTCAGGCGATCCGCAAGACGCCCGACGCCGGCGCCCTGATCTACTGGAACGGCGCCTACCGCAGCCTTACTGCCTGAACCACGCGCCGCTCCCCTCCCCCCCTCGTGGGGGAGGGAGAGGGTTGGGGGCAACCGCGCAACCCCTAACAACCGGTTAAACGGCCTTATAACCCCTTGAAATACCTAAACTCTACCCGATGTCCCACCGTGGGACATCAGACAAAGCTCCGGATCGTCGCCAGCGCCCCCTCCAGCGCCTTGCCCTCTTCATCCTTCAACGCCGCCTCCCGCAGCCGCGCCGCCCAGGCCGCCGCATCGTCCCGCCCGGCCACGAGGGCGATCCCCGTCAGCACCCGGTCAAATTTCGACAGCCCCCGCGCATGGGTGTCCGAATACCCCTTCACCAGCCGCCGGCACCGCACCACCTCCACCGCCAAGGCCCGGTCGCTCTCCAGATAGCCCAGCGCCACCGCCAGCCACCCGTCCAGATGCGCCAGCTCCTGCCGGTGCCGCAGCGTCCGCCGCCGCCAGCCCCGCAGCCCCCCGATCGCATACAAGGTCAGGTAGGCCGGCAGACTGTCCGTCCTCAGCCGCCGCCCCTTGCTGAACCACCGGTCCAGCCGCGCCATCCACTTCGGGCTACCATGCACCCGTCCCCCAAGCCCCGCCGGCAACAGCCCCGCAATCTCCTCCGCCCGCGGATGGAAGAACTCGGTCAGCTGCATCACCTGCGCCTCCCTCACCCCCATCTCGCCCCTGATCCGTTCGAACCGCCGCCCCCGCGTCTTCAGGTCCGCGACCCGGATCACATCATCATAGGCCATCGCGTTGGCCACATACTTCGCCGCCTCGCGCGAAAACTCGAACGGCACCGCATCCCGCGCCACCAGCCCCTCGATCCGCCCCAGATACTCCGCCCCGTAGGCCAGATCCTGAAAGTCCACGACCTTCCGCAATCCCGGCCCCGCAAGCTCCGCCACCGCCGCCGGCAAAGTCTGCACCCGCGCCATCAGCCGCTCCCACTCCGCCAACTTCCGCACCGGGCCCGCCACCGAAGCGCCCTTCGCCACTGGCACCACCGCCTCCGGCACCCCTGCCAGCGCCGCCTCATACCCAGCGCCAAACGCCCGGACCGAGGCTTCCACGCCCTTGCCCCCCGCCCGGATCGCCGCCTCGAACGCCTCACGCGCAAACGGCAGAGCCCCCGAAGCCGCCAGCGCCCCGAACAGCGTCGCCGAAATCACCGACCCGTTCTTCACCGCCACCGCATCGAAGTCCGCCGCGATGAACCGCCGCGCCGCAACCTCGGCCGCCGCAATCACCTCCTCGCTCGACGCGATCCCGTCGCCCGGCACCATCTTCTCGCTCACCGCCAAGGCCCGGTGGGTAGAGGTGATCAGCGTCGTGCGGTCCGGCGTGACGAAGCCGCGAATGATCGACCGCCCCGCCTCCATCATCTCGGCCGTGATCATGACATCCACATCGCCCGCCGCCGGCATCAGGCTGAACACCGGCACCCGCCCCGTCGCGGGCGCCATCTCGACGTAATAGACCGTGGCCCCCGTCCGTTGCGCCACACCCGCGACCGAGGTCGCCTGACAGACATATCCGTTCGCCCTTGCCAGCGTCTCGATCCAGCCGGTCAGCACACCGCCGCCCTGACCACCCACCGCCAGCACGGCAAGCTTGATGATCCCGTCCGTCCCGGCTGGCACCGGCAGATGCGGCGATTGCAGCGTCATGCCGTGAACTCCAACCGCCCGGCACTGCGCCGCGCCTGCAACCATCCGATCACCCGCGACCGCCACCCGGCCAGCCGCTTTTCCAACGCCGACGGGTTATGAACAACGTCCGCGCGATAAAAACTTGGGCACAGCACGGCCGCATCCGCCACTTCGCCGCAGTTGCCGCAGCCGACGCAGGATTGGTCGATCGAGGCCACCGGGTCATCGCGCAAGGGATCGTCCAGCCGCTTCAGCGACAGCGACGGGCAGCCTGACAGCCGGATGCAAGCGTGGTCGCCGGTGCAGACATCCTCATCCACCCCGAACCGCGGCGCCTCAACACGGCGGCCTTCCTTGATGGCCGCCGCCTTCAAAGGCTTTTCCCGCCGCTGCTTGTTCAACATGCACTCGCTGGAGGCGACGATCACTTTTGGCCCCGGCGTATCTGTCGTCAGCGCCTCGCGCAGCGTGTCGCGCATCTTCTTGACGTCATAGGTGTGGTCGATCTGGCGCACCCATTCGACCCCGACACCCTTCAACGCTTTGGAGATCGGGTTCTGCGTCGCTTTCGTCGCGTTGTCGGCGCGGCTGGACATCACGTCCTGCCCCCCCGTCGCGGCGGAGTAGTAGTTGTCCACCACCATCACCACGCCGTCCGACTTGTTGAAGACCATGTTGGTGATCGACGAGTTGAGCCCGTTGTGCCAGAACCCTCCATCCCCGATGATCGCAATCGGCCGCTTCTCCCCGCCGCCATCAAACGCGCCGTTGGCCGCCGGGCCAAGCCCATATCCCATCGTCGCGCCACCGATCTCGAACGGCGGCAGGCTGCCGAACAGGTGGCACCCGATATCGGCGGCGATCTGGTGCTTGCCGAGTTCTCTTTCGACCAGCTTCATCGCAGCAAAGATCGGGCGCTCCGGGCAGCCGGTGCAGAACCCCGGCGGGCGGATCGGTACGGTTTTCGACAGGTCCGGGATCGCCGGGCGATCCATGTTCGGCGCGCGTACCGTCGCTGGCAAAAGATCGGGCGCTGCCGACTTCAGGAAGGCGCTGATCCCGTCCAGCATCACTTGGCCGGTATATTCCCCCGCCATCGGGAACATGCCCTTGCCATGCAGGCGCACATGGCTGCCGGCGCGGTAGAGGAACGAGCCAAGCTGCGTTTCGATGAACTCCGGCTGGCCTTCTTCGATCACCAGCACGGAATGCTTGTTCTGCGCAAACGCCAGAAACTCGCTCGAAATCAAGGGGTAAGTTACGTTCAGACAATAGATCGGCACCTCGGTCGCGCCGTAGATGTCCGCCAGCCCCAGCCGCTGCAACGCGCGGATCACACCGTTGTACATGCCGCCCTGACAGACGATCCCGACCGACCCATCACCACCGAACACCTCGTTCAGCTTGTGCTCGATGATGAACTTCTCCGCTGCTGGCCATCTGTTCTTCACCTTGTCCTGCTCGTGAACATAGGACATCGGCGGCAGCACCACGCGGTTAAAATCCGACCGCGGATTGCTCAGCGCGTCACGCACCGACAACGGCGGAGGGACGTTGTCCTTCGTCTCGAACGTGCCCGTCACATGGCAAGACCGGATCCGCATAGTCAGCATGACCGGGCTGTTCGATGCCTCGCTTAAGCGGAAGCCATCGCCCACGGCCTTTACGATGGAGGGCAGGTTCGGTCGCGGGTCCAGCAGCCAGAATTGCGACTTCATCGCGAAGGCGTGGCTGCGTTCCTGCATGATGCTGGACCCCTCGCCATAATCCTCGCCCAGGATCACCAGCGCGCCTCCGGTCACGCCGGACGAGGCAAGGTTCGCAAGCGCGTCCGACGCGACGTTCA
This sequence comes from Tabrizicola sp. BL-A-41-H6, assembly GCF_050632395.1. Lineage (GTDB taxonomy): Bacteria > Pseudomonadota > Alphaproteobacteria > Rhodobacterales > Rhodobacteraceae > JAUYQR01. The sequence continues at coordinate 3,997,145 of NZ_CP192600.1, read as the reverse complement.
CCCCCACCGGCCCCTTGAACGTCACCGCCCCGCGAATGGGATAGTGGACCGACGCGGCCAGCATCGCCGCCGCCGCCGCCTCGTTCGCGTTGGCCTCGAAGCGCACGCCAAGCTCGCCCAGAAGATCCTCGGCGTCGGCCAGCACATCCATCAGGTGGCTGATCGGCGCGCCCTGATAGCCGCCGACATAGCCGACGCCATTTTCCAAAAGCGCCTTGGTGATCGCAAGAATACCCTCGCCGGTAAAGGTTTCGCCAGCGCCTTTGCGCAGGTCTTCCACTTCGGCCTTGAAGCTGCGTTCCGCCATGTCAGATCTCGTGCCTTCTGATGTTCGTCAGCATCTTCTGCAACGTGCCCACAAAGGCGCGCCGCTCTTCATCGGGTATGCCGCGGAACATGCGGGCATTGGCCTGCGCCATCTGCGGCCAAAGCGTGTCAAAGGCCGCGCGCCCGGCTTCGGTGATCACCACCCGCACCGCCCGGCTGTCGGCCGCATCCGCTTCGCGCCGGATCAGCCCTTCGGCCTGCAGCTGGTCCAGCGCCCTGCTGAGGGTGGAAGGGTCGGTCACGGTATAGATCGCCAGCTCCCGGATCAGCGGCGTTTCCACCACCGACAGCACCGCCAGCGCCCGCATCTTCGGCGTGGAAAGGCCAAGCCCCGCCATCTCTTCACGGAGGCTGGCGTTGTAGCGCCCCATGATGCGGTTCATCAGGTAGGGCGCATAGTTCCACAGCCCGATCTCGCCCAGCCGCAGTGTCGCAATCGGCGTCTCGTCGTTCATGCGCCGAGCCTCTTTGCCGCGTTGAAGCCCGATCCGCCGCCCAATCCGGGCCCCGGATGGGTCGAGGCGCCGATGTGAATCAACCCCCGGATGGCTGTGTCGCCATTGGCGCTGTGCGCAAAGGGCCGCCAGATGAAGAACTGGTCGATACTGCACGCCCCGCCGTAGGGGTCGCCCCCCACAAGGTTGACGTTCATCCGCTCCAAGTCTTTCGGGGAGTAGGCTTTGCGCGCCAGCACCAGCTTGTCGAAGCCCTTTATGTGGCTTGCCAAAATCCGCTCGATCCGGTCGGCGAAGGCCTCCTTCGCGGTGTCCCAATCAGTGCCTTCGATCTCGCCCGCCGCATCGCCCTTGATGGCGCGTGGCGCGTCCGGGATTTGCAGCCAGAGCACTGCCTTGCCGGGCGGGCAGCGGGTGGCGTCAAGCGCGGAAGGTTGGCCGACGCAGATCGTCGGCGCAACCGGCAGCATTCCCCGCTCAGCTTCGTTCGACGATTTCGATACGCTGTCGATCCCGTCCGCCAGATGGATCAGCGCGACCTGCTCCAGCCCCGGAACCAGCCACGCCGGCACCGCGTCCAGCGCGTAATGCAGCTGGAAATTGCCGCGTCCATGCCGGAACCGGCGCGCAGCGGCCTTGTCCTCGGGCAGGTTCACGTTTCCTAGCAATCGTTCATATAATTGCCCCGGCGCAACCGAAGCCAGCACTGACGGAGCCGAAATCACCTTGCCATCCGCCAAAGTAACGCCGCTCACGCGGCCATTATGAACGTTTATTCGATCAACGTCGGCCCCGGTGATTATCGCGCCGCCCTTTTCCTCGATCAGCCGCCGAAAGGCCTGCGCCGCCGCACCCGAGCCACCCTTCACGATCGGCGCGCCCGCCGCTTCCAGTGCAAAGGCGATCACCCGGCCCATCTGCCCGGAATACGTGCTTTCCGGCGTCAGCCCGGTGTGCAGGACCCAAGGCGCCAAAAGCGCCTGAATGCCAGCACTTTGGTACGTCGTTTCCAGCCAGCCGCGCGCAGGGTCAAGCGCGCGCCCGAACCAGGACGCAAGCCCGCGCAAACCCCGCTTGCGCACCTGCCCGAACATCAGCTTTGCCGTCGGCCAAGACCAGAGCGACCCGCCCAACAGCGCGAACAGAAACGGTGCGTCGGCGGCAACAGCGCCCACATCGGCGGCAAAACGGTCTCCATCTCCCGCCGCGAAGCCGTTGAAAGCAGACACATTCCGATCCCGATCCATCGACAGCACCACCGCCTCGCCGCCCGGCCGCAGGACAGCCGTCGGGTGCGGTGAATGGCAGTATTCGAAGCCGTGCCGCGCCAGATGTGGCCCAAGGGCCGCCCCGGCGGGCGAGGCCATGAACAACACCCAGGTTGCCGCCATCACGTCATGGCTGAAGCCGGGATGCAGCTCTTCGGTCCGCAGACAGCCGCCGATCACATCCTCACGTTCCAAGACGGTGACCCGATCGCCCTTCAGCGCCAGCAGCGCCGCGGCGACCAGGCCATTGATCCCGGACCCGATGATGATGTGATCGGCTGCCACGTCAGCCCCGCGGCACAAGCGCCAGCGCCCGGATCGGCGACCCGGTGCCGTTCTTGATCTTCAGGGGCGCGGCAATCAGGATCGCGCCCTTTGGCGGCAGCTTCGACAGGTTGGCAAGGCTGGCCAGACCATAGCAGTTGTGCTTGTGCAAAAGGTTGTGCGCCGGGAACGGCGGCGTCATTCCACCGGCCTGTCCCGCATCGGTGCCGATGCACTGGCTGCCCCAGCCGACGATGCCCTTGGCCAACAGATACTCGATCACCTCGGCGGTCGGCCCCGGCGTATGCGGCCCGGTCTCGTTGGCGTTGAGGAACAGCGCCTCGTCATGCGCCCGGGCGTCCCAGTCAGACCGCAGCACCACCCATTCACCAGCGTTGATCGCGCCGTGCTTGGCTTCCCATGCCTTGACGTGGTCGATGGTCAGAAGAAAATCCGGGTTCGCATTGCACTCGGCCGAAAAGTCCAGAACGTTGACGGGTGCTACCAGCCGCTGCACGGGCAGCGTGTCAGTGTAACCGTCGGCGTAATCCTTGCCGGTGATCCAGTGATGCGGGGCGTCAAAATGGGTGCCGGAGTGTTCGCCCAGCTCCAGCCAGTTCCAGGCCCAGAACGGCCCATCCTTGTCATATTCGCTGATCCGATGGATCTTGATCGGCGGGGTGTCCTTGGCGAAATCAGGCGGCAGTTTCAGAAGCGGCGTTTCCGGGCCAAGCACACCCGTACAATCCACCACTTCAATTCCACCAGAGGCCAGCATCCCGGCGAAGTCCGCCAAAACCGTTGCCGAAGTCATGTCACTCTCCCTTTTTGTTGCAGCCGTCAGGGGCCGCTCCGTGCGTGCCTTGTCGCGCCGAATGCCATACACGTGCCATACGCCTGCCAGACGCTTTGCAGACCGGCGCAAGCGCACGTCAATTCCGTCGCCATCCGTCGAATCATGCTAGACAGAATTAGATGCGTTTGCAAATATCCTGGCGTCAAGCGGGGCGCGGAATGACGGATACCTTTGATGCAATCCTGATCGGGGCGGGGCATAACGCCCTTGCCTGCGGTTTGCATCTGGCGGCGAAGGGCTGGCGCGTAGGGATCTTTGAACAGGCGTCCGAACCCGGCGGCGCAATCAAGACGGGCGAATACACCCTGCCCGGTTTCCGCCACGACTGGGCCGCGATGAACCTGTCGCTGTTCGCAGGAAGCCCGTTTTTCAAGACCTACGGCCTGGAACTGACCGGCCACGGCCTTGCCTTCGCGCCAGTTTCGCACCCGTTCGCCTCGGCCTTCCCCGACGGTCGCTGGCTTGGCGTGTCCACCGATCTGGCGGCCACGACAGAGCGCATCTCGCAGTTTTCGGCGAGGGATGCAGAAACGTGGAAAGCCCTCGTCAGCGCGTTCCCCGTCGAGGCCGAAGCGATCTTCGGCCTTCTCGGCAGCCCGATGCAATTACGTGCGCTTGCATATTTCATGTTCAAAACACTACGCAAACGCGGTGTTTCGGGCAGTTTGGACCTCGCGCGCTTCCTGACCCTGTCGCCCAGACAATGGTTAACCCAAACCTTCGAGGCCGAACCCCTGCAAGCCCTGCTCGGCGCGTGGGGAATGCACCTCGATTTCGCCCCCGATATCGCGGGCGGCGGACTGTTTCCTTACCTTGAAGGCATGGCCGCGCAGGCTTTCGGCATGGTCCTCGGTCAAGGCGGCGCCGACACCGTAACCTGCGCTCTGACCGCTGCAATAAAAGCTCGTGGCGGCACCGTCACCTGCAACGCCAAGGTCGCGAAAATCCTGCACGGCAACGGTCGGGCGACGGGCATCGTCCTTGCCGATGGTCGCGAAATCACGGCCGCCCGCGCGGTCATCGCCGGCACCGCCCCCGCCGCGCTCACCCGGTTGACCGGCCCGACAACCCCCGCCTTCGACACCGCGATGACAGGTTTCATCCACGCCCCCGGCACCATGATGATTCATCTCGCGACCGACGGTCTGCCGGATTGGGCCGCGGGGGATCAGTTGAAGCAGTTCGCCTATGTCCATCTTGCCCCCAGCTTGGACCAGATGGCGCGCACCTATGCACAGGCGCAGGCGGGGCTTTTGCCGGATGAACCCATCCTTGTGGTAGGCCAACCCACCGCCATCGATCCCACTCGCGCACCGGACGGCAAGCACGTCCTATGGCTACAAATCCGCATGGCCCCCGGAACGATAAAGGGCGACGCGGGCGGCACCATCACCACGACCGACTGGGCGCAAGCAGCCGAGCCCTTTGCCGACCGCGCCCTCGCGATCCTTGAGCGATACGCACCGGGCGTCCGCGAAAAAGTCCTTGGCAAGCGCATAGTTACCCCACTGGATCTGGAAGCGGAGAACCCAAACCTCGTGGGAGGCGATCAGGTCTGCGGCTCGCATCATCTGGCGCAGAACTTCCTTTTCCGCCCCGCCCGTGGCCATGCCGACGGATCGACCCCGATCCAGAATCTGCACCTCACAGGCGCCGCGGTCTGGCCCGGCGCTGGCACTGGCGCAGGGTCAGGTTACTTGCTTGCCCGGCGTCTGGCCGGAAACTGAACCAACAAAAACAGGGAGATACAAATGAACCTCAACCGACGCACACTTCTGCAATCCTCCGCCGCTCTGGCGGCCTTGTCCGTCACCGGCCTGCCGGCCCATGCTGCCATCGACGAGCTGGTCATTGCCTACAACGTCAACCTCCCGTCATGGGACCCGACCGTCGGCCCTTCGGCAGTGAACCCCACGATTCAGGGGCTTTATCAGTCCGTCTTCGACCAGTTCATCCTGCAACAGCCCGACCTGAAACCCGCCCCCGGTCTTCTGACTGAATGGGGCTGGAACGAGGATCGCACCAAGGTCAGCATGACCGTCCGCGAAGGCGTCACCTGGCACGATGGCAGCCCCTTCACCGCCGAGGACGTAGCGTGGAGCCTGACCCGTGCGGCTGATCCTGCCACCGGCAACCCGATCAACTTCGTCTGGTCGACGCTGGCAAACATCAAAGCCGACGGCAACACCGTGACGGCAGACGTCAAGCAGTTCGATCCCACGATCTTCAAGTGGATGTATTTCCTGACCGGCTACGTCCTGCCGAAAGCCTATTTCGAGAAGGTCGGGGCCGAAGGCTTCGAGGCAGCCCCCATCGGCACCGGCCCCTACATGGTGGAAAAATACGAACGCAACGCCTTTGTTCGGCTGAAAGCCAACGCAAACTACTGGGGCGGCAAGCCCGATTTCGACACCGTGACGATCAAGTTCGTGACCGACGCCGCAGCCCGCGTGGCCGAGGTCGAATCCGGCAACAGCCACGTCACGCTGGAAATGCCGTATGAGGAGTATGACCGGCTGAAAGGCACCCTGAACGGGATCGCCGCACCAATTTCGGACATCGGGATGATCTTCCTCAACGATATCGAGGTGATGACCGACCCCAACGTCCGCAAGGCAGCGGCTTGGGCCATCGACAAGCAGACCATCATCGACCGGCTGCTGTCGGGCTACGGCGTAAAGATCGACACGCTGCAAACCCCTGAATACGAGGCCTACGATCCGTCGATCACCGTGCCTTACGACGAGGCCGCGGCTATCGCGGCGCTGGCTGCCTCGGGCTATAGCCCGGACAACCCGGTGAAGTTCAAGATCCAGACCACCAAGGGCTTCAAGCCCAAGGACTACGAGATGGTGCAGGCCATCGTCGGCCTGTGGCGCAAGATCGGGATCGAGGCCGAGATCGAGGTGTATGAAATCGCCAAGCACTACGAACTGCGCGCCGCCGACCAGCTTGCCCCCGCGGCCTTCTACAACTGGGGCAACTCTGTCGGCGATCCAACCACCTCCACCGGGTTCGCTATGTTCGGTCCAAGCCCGCATTCGGTCTGGGACGGTGAAGACCTGATCAACATGATCGGTCCCTTGTGGGGCGAGGCGGACGAGGCCAAGCGCATCGCAGGCTGGAAAGCCGTCGACCGCTACATCGCTGAAAACGCGCTGGTCATTCCGTTGCTGCAATACGTCCAGCCGATCCTTTCCGCGCCGGGAGTAACGGTCACGCCGCATGCGTCGGGTGCGCTGTTGCCGCACCTGATGAAACGAGCCTAAGGAAAGACGGGCCGCCTTTCGGGGCGGCCCACCATCATGCAGCTTCTTCGCGCCATCCTTCACCGCCTGCTGACCACGGCGATCACACTGATCGGCGTGGCTGTCATCGTTTTCGTCGTGGTGCGCGTCGTGCCGGGCAATCCCATCGCGATGATGCTGCCCCCCGGTGCCACGGATGACGACATCGCCCGCCTGACCGCACAGTACGGGCTGGACAAGACGATCCCCGAACAGTTCCTGATCTGGGCTGGCGGTGTGTTGCACGGCGATTTCGGGACCTCGATCACCGCCCGACAACCCGTGTTGGACCTTGTCCTTGGTCGCCTTCCCGCCACGCTGGAACTGTCGCTGATGGCGTTGGTCATTGCGGTCATGCTTGGGGGCATTGCGGCGCTGACCGGCACCCGCAAACGCGACACGCTGACCGAGGCGGGCATAGACATCACCAACGGAATGGCACTTTCGATCCCTGATTTCCTGTGGGGTTTGCTACTGATCCTCGCCTTCGGGGTGCTGGTGCCGATATTTCATATTTCGGGCCGCATAACACCGTCGCTGGAGTTGCCGTTCACCACCAACTTCTACCTCTTTGAAAGCCTGGTCCGCCTGCGCTTTGACCTGTGGCTCGATATCGTCAGCCACATGTTCCTGCCCGCGCTTGCCCTTGCCATTCCTCTGGCAGCCATCATCGGGCAGCTTTTGAAGCAGTCGCTCAAGGAAACCATGCACCTTGATTACGTCACCCTAGCGCGCACCAAGGGCTACAGTGAAAGTCACGTCATCCTGCGCGAGGCCTTGCCGAACGCGATCCTGCCGACGCTGACGCTGGTCGGCGTGCAGTTCACCTTTCTGATCGGTGGGACGGTCATCATCGAGCGGCTCTTTTCCTACGAAGGCCTTGGCAACATGGCGATCGACGCAGTCATCAACCGCGACCTGCCGCTGATTCAGGGCATCGTGATCCTGTTCGCGGTGATCTTCACCGCCGTAAACCTTGTCGTTGACCTGTTGTATGCCGTCCTGAACCCCAGGCTACGGCATGGCTGACGCCCGCGCCCTGCTTCGCCGCCGTGCCGGTTTGCGGCTATGGCTTTCCGCCGGATGGATCGCCTTTGTCGCCGCAGTGGCCCTTCTCGCCCCGTGGATCGCGCCGCATGATCCCTTGGCACAAGACCTGTTTCTTGGCCGTCTGCCGCCTTTCTGGATGGCTGGCACCGAACCGGGCTACTGGCTGGGCACCGACAGCCTCGGCCGAGATGTGCTTAGCCGCATCCTGCACGGTGCGCGGATTGCACTGATCGTGGCGCTGGTTGCCGGCACGCTTACCTGCCTTATCGGGGCGACGCTTGGGCTTCTGGCCGGGTTCCTGCGCGGCTGGGTCGATCTGGTGATCTCACGCCTGATCGACATCTGGATGGCCTTTCCGCCGGTCCTGTTCTCTATCCTTCTGATCGCCGTTCTCGGCCCGGGCCTTTCCTCCATCATCATCGCAATTGTCGTGATCGACTGGACACGGTTTGCCCGCGTCGTGCGCGCCGAGGCGATGGCGCAGGGCGCGATGGATTACGTGGCATCGGCCCGCGTCGCGGGGCGCAGCCGAGTTGGCACGATGCTGCGTGAAATCCTGCCGAACGTGCTGCCGACCATCGTCGTCCTCCTGACGCTGGAGATGGGCATCGCAGTGATCGTCGAGGCGATCCTGTCATTCGTGAACCTGTCGATATCAACCGACGATCCCACTTGGGGCGGGATGATCGCCGAAGGGCGGACGTCGGTGCATCAGGCATGGTGGGTGCTGGTGTTTCCGCTGATCACGCTGTTCCTTACCGTCCTCGCTTTCAGCCAGTTGGGCGAGGGGCTGAAAGACCGCTACGATCCGGTGTTACGATGAGCTTTCTGGAAATCACCGATCTCTCTGCCCGCATAAGGGGGTCCGACCACCGGCTGCTGCGCGGGGTGTCTTTGACTGTGGAAGCAGGCCAGGTACGCGGGCTTGTCGGTGAAAGCGGCGCGGGCAAGTCGATGATCGGAAAAGCCATTCTTGGCATCCTTCCTCGCGCCGTCGAAATTACCGGCGGTTCGATCATCCTCAATGGCACTGACCTTCTGACCCTGCCCGCCCCCGAACGCCGCCGCCTGATCGGCGCGTCCACGGCGCTTATCCCGCAAGACCCATTGACCGCACTCAACCCTTCACGCCGGATCGGGCCGCAGATCACCGACAGGCTCGTCGACATTCTAGGCTGGACACGCGCCAATGCCGACGCCCGCTCAAAGGAGCTTTTGGACGAGGTGCAGATCGCCGATCCCACCCGCGTCCTGCGTGCCTATCCGCACGAGTTGTCGGGCGGGATGCGCCAGCGCATCCTGATCGCCTCGGCCTTCGCGGCAGAACCAAAACTGATCATTGCCGATGAGCCTACCACGGCGCTGGATGTGACGGTGCAGAAGCAGATCCTGAAACTGATCGCCGCGATGCAGGCACGGCATGGCACCGCGCTTTTGTTCGTCACCCACGACCTTGGAGTGGTGGCCAAGGTATGCCAGCAAATCTCGGTCCTTTACGGCGGTCTGGTGGTCGAGGACACGACCACCGACGCCTACTTTTCCGGCCCGACACATGCGTATTCCCGTGCGCTACTTGCCGCCACGCCGAAATACACCGACCCGGAGGCGAGCCTTCTGCCGATCCCAGAGGCCGTCATCGCCGCAGTGCAGGCGGACGTGGACGCCCATGACCGGAGGGTGCAATGACCGCGCTTCTTCGGATCACCGATCTGCACTTGTCCCTGCCTGACCTGAACCGCAAGCCGATTCTTGGCGCCGCGCCGCGCATCCACATACTCAAGGGCGTGGACTTTGCCATCGCGAAGGGCGAGATCGTCGGCATCGTCGGCGGCTCGGGGTCTGGCAAATCCACGCTTGCGCGGACCCTGGTGCGGCTGCTGGAGCCGACATCGGGCACGGTTCACTTCGACGGGCAGGATATCAGTCACCTGCCGGAACGCGCCCTGCGGCCCTTGCGACGCCGCTTCCAGATGATCTTCCAAGACCCGATGTCATCGCTGAACCCGCGCCATACGGTCGCGCAGATCATCGAAGGTCCGCTTGCTTTGCACGGCGTTGCGAACCCCGCCGACCGTATGCGCGAGGCGCTGGATGCAGTCGGCCTTGGCCAGCGCTTTGCAACACGCCACCCGCACGAAATGTCTGGCGGCCAACGCCAGCGCGTCGGCATCGCCCGCGCTATCGCGCTGCGCCCCGATTTCATCGTGGCCGACGAGATCGTCTCAGGTCTCGACGTGTCGTCTCAGGCGCAGGTGCTGACACTGTTGGAACGGCTGGTGGCAGACCTTGGGCTAACGCTTGCCTTCATCAGCCACGATCTTTCGGTGATCAGGCGTCTGTGCAACCGCATCATCGTGCTAGACAAGGGTGTAATCGTTGAAAATGCACCCAGCGCCGAGGTTTTCGAGAGCCCGAAAGCCGCCGCGACACGCGAGCTTCTGGCGTCGATCCTGCTGCCAGAGGTGGGGCCCGACTGGCAGAGTTGACGCGCTAGAGGTCTAGATCGCGGAACTGATCCGAAGCCTGCCGCGTTGGCTGCGAAGCCGGCCGTGGGGGGCTTACCGATGCAGGACGCCGTCCAAGCGATAGACTGGCACAAGATGTTCATCGGCGACGAGCCGATCGGCTTCTTGCTGGAAATCGTGATCCGAACATTGATCATCTATGCCTACTCGTTGCTGTTGATCCGGTGGATCGGTGGGCGCGGCGTCGGTCAGATGTCGGTGGTCGAATTCCTTCTGGTCGTTGCCCTCGGCTCGGCTGTCGGAGATGCAATGTTCTACGGTGATGTCCCGCTCCTTCACGCCATGACCGTGATCACTCTGGTCGTCGTCATCAACAAGCTGATTGATATTGGGATGGTCGAAAGCCGCCTTGTGCGACGGGTGTTTTCGGGCCGAAGCGTCGCGGTAGTGGACAACGGCAGGATTGACCTGAAAGCGCTGCGTGCACTGAAGGTCAGCCGTGAGGAACTGTTCGAAGGGCTGCGCGAGCATGGCATTCGCAACCTTGGGCGCGTGGCTCATGCACGGCTGGAAACCAGCGGCACCTTCAGCGTGTTCCGCAACCGGGGTACTGTCAGTGGGCTTGCCCTCTTGCCGCCGCATACAGTGAATTTGCCAGTTCCGCTCCGTCTGGCTTCGCGGCTTTGCGAAGCGTGCGGCAATCCGGCCGATCAGGACGAAACGGTCTGCGCGCACTGTGCGAATACGACCTTCACCGCGGCGGCGATCGAACGCGACGAACCGCCATGAAAAAGGCGCGACCGAAGGCGCGCCTTTGCATTCACACGGTTCTCAGAGCCGACGGAACCAGTCATCGACTTCGCGTTCGGCATCGTTTTTGGTCTTGCCGTATTTTTCCTGCACAAGGCCGATCATCTGGTCACGTTTGCCGGCGGCGCGATCAAGGTCATCATCGGTCAGGTCGCCCCAGGCTTCCTTTGCCTTGCCGGCGTACTGCTTCCATTTGCCTTCGATCTGATCCCAATTCATGGCAGTCTCCTTGTTCCGGGCGGAAGTGCCCCTTGCAAGGGAAACCCCCTGATGGGCCATCAGGTTCCGCCCTTAGGCAATCAGACGAATTCGCCAGGCAAGATCGGCGGCTTTCGGCCAAACGCTTCGGCGGCAGCAAAGTCGTGCGGCAGGAGATAGCCTTCGCGCTCGCGCGGATGCCGTGCAGCATTCCGCCACGCGTGTTGCTTCCAGAAGTGAAGCGCCGTCTGCAGATCAAACGCGTCCGGACCGGAATCGGGCGGCAACCAATGCGCCATGACGCGATGGCGCAGTTCCAGTACATCGTTCGGCGCGTTCAGATAGACCCCCGCCTCGGTATCCCACCGAAGGCTGCGTCCATTCAGGTTGGCCGAGGACACAACTGCCGCCACATCGTCGAATACCGAGACTTTCGCGTGCACATAAACCAACGGCGCGCCAAAATGCCTGTCGCGACGGTCGGCCGGGTCGGCCTTGCCATCCGGCAGGGCCGGTCGCGGCTGCGCCGGCGAGCCAACGAACAGCCGCGCACCGAAACCGCTTCGCAGAATCCGCAGCGCGCGGGCTTGCATCGCTTCACCGAACCTGGCGTCCAGCCCGCGCCGGCCATCGAAGGCGACATCGTCTGGTGCAGCCGGAAGGATGAGGATCATCTTGAGCGATGGTTTGCGGCGCGCCTGATCGGCCAGAACCTTGGCGAGCGCTGGGTCGCGAAAATACTGGGTTTCGATATAAATCAAGTCATTGGCGCGGCGTGCCAGAACGACATGGGCTGAAAAGAACTCGCTGACCAGCGGTTCGGGCCCAAAATGCCAGAGACTGTGCCGACGCGGACGCGACAGGGTGCGCAACAGGCGCCTTGTTCTGGCCGGGGCCATGCGCCCGTCGATCACGTCGCGAAAACTTTCCAGGTGCGTTTGCGCCTCGGCCACCACCGCGCCTTCGATCATCAGTTGCACGTCGTGCCAGGTCTGGTCACCGGGCCGGCGGTGCAACGGGGTGTCATAACGGCGCTCGTCCAGATCGAGACCGCCAATGTACAGGAGCCTGCGGTCGATAACCGCGAGCTTTTGGTGATGCAGCGACGGAAACAGGCGCGGCAACGAGCGCAACTTTGGCCTTACCGTGCCGTCCTTGCGCACATGTAGGTTTCGGACTGCACCTTCCATGTCGCGCAGCGCCGCTTGCCGATTTGCAGGTCTCAGCCGGTTCAGCCAACGGGCAGTGCGAAGGACCTTGAGCATGATGTAGGGCCAGATCAGGATCCGGATCAGCGCGCCCGTCTCGGCCACATGCCGCAGGCGCCTGACATGAAGTTTTGCACCAGGCTCTGCCACGCCCGCGGCGGCTTCGAACATTCGTTGGTGGCGGCAAGCGGCGCGGTGCATGGCGGCACGTGCGATCGGATCGACATCGCTTATCGAAATGTGCAGCGTCACGCCGCGATTGAGCGTGTGGATCACAAGATCGAACCATGTTTTGCCGATGGCGAGCGCTTCGTCGGACCGAAGCCGCGTGGACAGATCGAAGATCATGAAACTGGCCCAGATTTCGGTCTTGGCCGCCAGAAAAGCGCGTTCAAGCGCCGGGTACGCTTCGGCTGCTGTCAGCAGGATCTTCACTGACCGCGTGGCGCCCGGCATTCGCACTCTCGATCTGGTTTCAGGCACGTCTGGGCAACGCGCTATCGAACCTGATCGTTCCCGAACTAATCTGACAAAGCCTCGCTTCGTTCGCGGTTTTCGGCCGTCACGAGGGGCGAGACGGGGAATGTGACCCGCATGTGATATTCAGTGTCATCCTCGCCCGAGTCGATGCGGCCGCCCAATTGCTGGACGAAGGCCATGATCAACTGCGTGCCGATCCCGGTGCTGGAGGCGGGAATGTGCGCACGCATGGTCACATCGGGGCGGCTGTTGCTGACCTGCAAGACCGCCTCGCTGCCGCCAGACCGTTTCAGACGGACGCGTAGTTTCCCGGGCCGATCTCGCGTGGCGCCAGCATGTTTCATCGCGTTCGTCAAAGCCTCGGCTAACAGCAGCGACAGGGGGATCGCCTGATCTGGAACCAACCGCAGATCGTCGATGTCGGTCTCGGTGACGAAGGGCCGCTCTGGCCCGGACGAGATCGAGGTGATCTGGCGCAGGATGTCGGGAATCAGCTCACGCGCCCTGACATCGGCAAGACCGCTGGTCTGGTAAAGCCCGCGGTGCACCGTTGCCAGCGACATGATCCGCTCTTGCAGGTTGCGCAGAAGGGTCTTGGCCTCGGCACTTTCGGCGCTGCGCAGCTGGATGTTCATGATCGACGAAATGAGCTGGAGGTTGTTCTTCACGCGGTGATGGACTTCGCGCAGCAGGACTTCCTTCTGGTGTACCGAGTCTTCCAGCTCGGCTTCGCTTCGGGTGATGCTCTCGGTCATCGAGGTATAGGCCGACGCCAGTTCGTGCAGTTCCACCGGGGCGTTGTCGAGGTCGATCGCCTGCAGGCGCCGGTCGCCGCGCGCAAAGCTAACGATGGCGCGGTTAAGCGTGCGCACGTGCCGCGTCACCAGAAATTCGGCGGCAAGACCGGCGGCAACCAAGCCTATCAGCCACATCAGAAGCGATGGCATATAAGCGGAAAGGCCCCCCCCAACATCAGTAACTTCGCGCCGAAATGCGCTCATCAGGTAGAGGTCGCCGGGCACGATCGGCACGACCGCATAAGTCATGTCCCGACCGTCCCGCGAAATTTCCGGCAGCACCGACGACCCGGTGCCAACAAACTCAGTCAAAGGGTGCGAGGCAGGGATGCGTTCTGCGGCGGCGGCGAGGTCGAGGTTCGAGGTGAGCAAAGTTCCGTCCCGATCGAAGGTCCAGAACTCAATGGGCGCGCTCGTGGTGCCAAGGGTGTCGCCGAATGCATCCAACCGAAGGTCGTTCAATGCGTTGTGCGGCAGCGACACCACGACATAGCCCAGAAAATCGCCCGCCGCACTTAGCACGGGATGCGAGATACCTAGTACCGAAGTGCCAGAAACCGGCCCGCGGGGGTTTACCACGAAGCCCGGTTCGCGCAGCCGAACAACCTTTTCAAAGAAGGGGTTGCCGGAAAAGGCGTATGTCCGACCGACCGACGAGCAGGTCATCAGCCCCGAGACGGGAATGAATGCGACCAAGGACGCGGTGGGTTCTTCATTGGCCACACCCCGCATCAATTCGGAGCAGGCGGCCGGGTCGTCAATGACTTCCGAAGCAACGTGGGACAGGCTGGCCACCATGCCCCGCACGCGTCGGATCAGACCCGTCTCGGCCATTGCGGCCTGCACCGTGGCCCCCAACAATGCGGCTTCATTGCGAGCCTCGATCTCGTTCTCCAAGGCATCGGTCTTGATGAATGCAATGACGCCTGCCGGAAGCAGGGCCAGAGCGAGAATGATCGCAAATCGAATGGCAAGGCGCGACGCAATCGGCCTGCGCTCACTGCTGGTCATGCGACGCTTCCCAATGGTGGTAAAGCGCCATCAGCGGCAGGTTGCTTCACGGCAAATCCGATGGATCGACGGCATCGGTGGCGGCCGCCTTCTTGCGCAATTCGTCAAGCAAAGCCATAAGTCTGTCAGGGACAGGCTCGCTCAGGGTCTCGCCATAGATGCGTTTCAGGTTCTCGTCGATCTGAAGACGCATCCGGTTCTTGGGATTGCTGTCCACCACGTCCGCATACATCTTTGTTTCTGCCGCCTCTTTATCATGGAACCAAACGTCGCACCAATGCGTTTGGTTCCGGGACAGTTTGATTGGGAGTAAAATAAACGATGCAAGCCCGCGCTATGCAGCCGTCTGTCACGGCGATCACGCACAACCTGCCCTATCTGCGTCGGTACGCCCGCGCCTTGACGGGAAGCCAAACCACCGGCGACAACTACGCGGCTGCCACACTCGAGGCGATCCTGGCTGATAGCGCTGCGCTGGCGCCGGAATTGGACCCCAAAGTCGGCCTGTTCCATGCGTTCCACCTTGTCTGGTCCAGCGCCGGAGCACCAACTGGCGAGGCCGATACCCGGCTATCCGCCACCGCGCAGGCCCACATGGCGCATCTCACGCCGAACACTCGCGAGGCGATGCTGTTGCATGCCATCGAAGGTTTTGACATGGGCGAGATTGCGCAGATCATGCAGACCGATCAGGACGACGTCGTGCATCTGATCGAGACCGCTGTGCGTGAAATGCACTCCTCGGTCTCGGGCCGGGTGATGATCATCGAGGATGAGGCGATCATCTCGATGGATATAGCGGCCATCGTTCGGGAAATGGGCCATGACGTCACCGGCATTGCAGCCACGCGCAGCGAAGCGGTGGAACTTGCGCGCCGCGAGCGGCCTGATCTGATCTTGGCCGATATCCAGCTTGCCGACCGCTCGTCGGGGATCGATGCGGTGAATGACATTCTGAAGATGACGGGTGACACCCCAGTGATCTTCATCACCGCCTTCCCTGAACGATTGCTGACTGGCGAAAGACCGGAACCAGCGTTCCTGATCACAAAGCCCTATGCGGAGGATCAGGTGCGCTCAGCGGTCTCGCAGGCAATGTTCTTTGCCAGCACCGAAACCCTGAATGCATGATCTTTGGTGACAGCCTGCCCAGACGCACCGGGCAGGCGTATTCCATTCCGGGGAACCGGAACGGTGCGGGCGCGTTCTCCATGGGCTGGCAGCAACTGTTCGCTGCGCACACCTTACCCAGGAGACCACTTATGTTCCGCACTCTGGCCATTGGCAGCCTTGCCGCGCTTAGCCTTACCACCGCCGGCACCGCAGCTACCGTCAAAAGCGTTGACGTGGAGGTCGAACTCTCTGCCATCGAAAATCCCCGCGCCGCTGAATACTGGACCTCGATTGCTGACGATCTTGAAAACGCGATCGTCGCCAAGATCGAAGATCAAGTGTCTGACGACGGTGTAGACGTAAAGATCGACCTCGCAGAGGTCTCGCTTTCGAACGGGTTCGAAGAGAACCTCGGCCTGGCCGATACGCGTCTGGTTGGCGACGTGACGATGACTCACGCCTCGGACAACACGCGGTTCGGGAAGTACGAGCTTACCGTCGACGTGAACACTGCGTTGCCGCTTATTCCGGCTGACGTGGACGTGACGGTCCTGCCGGCCGACACCCGCGTCTACTATGAAGCGATGATCGCGGCTTTTGCCCAAGGGGTTGTCGACCGTCTGAAGTAATCCCGCCCTGAATTAGCTGAAGGCCTCGGGCAAAAGCCCGAGGCCTTCGCATTTATGTATCTCAGTAGAAAAGAAAACGCCGCCGACGATCTCTGCAAGGGAAACAGGATCATCGGCGGCAAACGCCAACTGCGGACAGGGAAGATCCGCTTTTTTTGATCGCCAGGGAGGGACATCCTTGCGATCAGGCATTTCATAAACACCCCAGTGCGCATTCGGTTCCCCACCATCGCAAATTTTTTTGGGGCTGTGCGATTGCTCGCCGACGAGGTGCAGAGTCTGGAAATCTCGGAACCGCCGCGGCGACTGCGGGTTGGGTTTTCAAGCGCCCCGAGTGGGCGCATTCAGCCTCTTTGCTAGGAGAAACCCATGAAAACCCTTCTACTTGGTACAGCGATTGCCTTGGTACTCGGCTCGTCGGCTTCGGCTCAGGACTTGTTCCGTACCGAGGTCGATCCGACCGCAATCACCGCCTCCGACTTCATCGGCAAGCGCGTCTATGCTGCCGAAGCGCAAATCGACGCCGATGAATTCGACGGCGTCCAGCAGGACTGGAAAGATATCGGTGAGATCAACGATGTGATCCTTACCCGTGATGGTCGTGTCGATTCCGTACTCGTCGACATCGGCGGCTTTCTTGGAATGGGCGAACGACAGGTTGCCTTGTCGATGGAGAGCATCCGTTTCGTTTCGGACAGCGCCACGCCTGACGACATGAGCGACTTCTTCCTCGTCATAAATGCCGACAGGACGGTACTTGAAGGCGCGCCGGAATACGTCCGCACAAACCAAGTCGCTACAGACGCAGGAACTTCGACAGACACCGCGGCTACTGCGACCGAGGGTGAGGCGACAGGTGCAGCTACGGAGGGCGCGGCAGACGACGGTACGGACGGCACCTTGAGTGAAGGCGCCAACAGCACTGCTGCTACCGAAGGTGAAGCTGGTGGCATGGCCGCCACCGAAAGCGCTACTGATGACGCGGCTGCCGCAACGGACGATGCCGCAACCGCCGCGACGGAAAGCATGGCAAAACCGGGCGAGGGCTATACAGAAATGGACCCAACCAGCCTGACCGCTGACCAATTGATGGGGGTTCGCGTCTACGGACAGAATGACGAGGACGTCGGCGAAATTTCGGACATCGTCCTGGATGACACCGGCAAGGCTGCCCAAGTGATCGTCGATGTGGGCGGCTTCCTTGGGATCGGTGAAAAGCCGGTTGCGATCGAGCTTTCCAAGATGCAGATCATGCAGCAGGCAGAAGGCGGCGCGCTGCGCGCTTATGTCCAAATGACTCAAGAAGAACTTGAGGGCCTCCCGCAGCGCTAAGCTGCACCCTGGACAACAAAAGGCCCGGGCAATGCGCGGGCCTTTTCTCATTTTCGGACAGCACACCTAATGACGGTCGCGCTCCGCAAGAGCAATCCCGTAGCATGGGCTGGATGATGACCATGGGACCGATCATGCGCCCCAGCAGGAAGCCTGCGATTGTCATACACCGCGACCGCAGCCGGATTGCGGCGCGCCAAGTCAATAGCCTCAACAAGCAGGTCGCCGAACCTGCGCCTGCCGACTCTCCCTTGTACGAATTCGCCTTGGTTCTGGAGTATCGAACTGGTGACCTCCGATTTGCTTGGTCTTTCTTGCAGGCCTGAAAATTTCCCACCTGACTGGTCGGCTCCGCAACCGTTCAGTCAGGGGCAGGCGACTTGGCCAGAAGTTCCGTCAGTTCAGCGCGCATTTCATGCAGACTGGCAACCTCGGGCGCGTCGCGCAATGCGGCGATGGCGCTGTCGAAAGCGTCCAGCGTCCATTCCTCGCCCCTGCGGATCTGGTGCATCACATCGGCATTGATATCGTCAAACAGGCTGCGAAGGCTGACCACGACCCGGTTGACCGTCGCCATGAAAGAACCGTCGGCATCGGGTTGCAATCCACGGACCTGGAGCATTTGCGCTACGCTATCGGCATGGCGCTGGTGCAGATCCTGGAACCGTTGGGCCACGACAAGAAAGCCCGGTTCGGCGCGCGAAACCATTGCAGCAAAACCGGCGACATTATCGACCGACCGCCGATGCAGAGAGACCAAGGCGTCCTCGACCGTTTCGGTAGGCTGATCGTCGCGCACTTCCTCCGGGGTAGGGGTGGTGATTGTCTGCATCGTCCATCCTTTCGATTGCGCTGGCTGCGCAATGGAAAAACGTCAGGATGCGGCCAGCGGTTCCCCCCGGAGCGGCGCCGCGGCACGAAGAGCATTTCGCCGCCGCGCCCGGGGCCGACCTTCCTTGTCAAGCAAGCGGGGCGGTTCATCAGCCATCGCCATCCGCAGCGCATCGTCCATCGTTGTCGCAACGAAATCGGCACCGATATCCTCGGCCGATCGCAGGGCGGCGTCGACACTAGGGTGGCGCAGCGGCTCGGACCCATCGTCGGTCATGCCGGAGGGCATCTGCCAGATCACCACGCCCACACGCAACTGCGGCAAAGCCCGCTTCAGCCGTCGGATGATCAGCAAGGACGCTCGCGCCGGACTTGGATCAAGGTAGCTTAGGATCACGACCTTCGCGGTCGCAGCCTCGGGCACATTGGTTGCAATGTGATTCAATTTTCCGCGTGGAACGACCGTCACTGCCGCACCTTCGGCGGCCAGTGCCTGACCGAACATGCCCGCCGCGACCTCGTCCAGCCGGCTGCGCCCACCCGAAACGAGGGCGTTGACCACTTCTGTCGGCAGTTGATCGGAGACGGGACCATCGCGATCGAAGGCCAGGTGGTCCGCGACTAATGGCTCAAGCACGGTAATGAACTCGCGTGCCGACAGGGCAATGCGTTCCTCTTGCACCTCCGAGAGCACACCGCGGTCGTAGTCAGCCTGAGCCAGCAGCAGGGCCGGGATGCCGACATCGCGGTAGTAATCCGACAGGTGGCTTTCTTCCAGTTCCTCTTCCGCATGCGATGTCGCTTCGACCATGTCGCCGATCAACAACCATTGATACAGCCGCGTATGCGCGCGCAGCACCGGTTCATCGCCAAACAGGATATCGAACACCTCGAACTGCGGCAGGTAACGCCCCAGCACCACCAAGCATACGGTCAATGGTGTTGACAGGATCAGCCCCATCGGGCCCCAGACCGATGTCCAGACGATTGCCGCAATGATGATGGCGAGCGGAGAAAGCCCGGTGCGCGATCCGTATATCCAAGGCTCGACGACATTCGAGGTTACCAGTTCAACCGTGGCGAACAGCGCCACCGTCCACAGCACCATCGACCAGTCCGGCGACACCGCGAACGCGAGGAACAGCGGAATCGCGGCGGCCATGATGCTGCCCAGATAGGGGACAAAGCGTAGGACCAGTGTCATCATCGCCCACAGGCTGGGGTTCGGCACGCCAATGATCCAAAGGCCAAGCCCGACCGGCACCGCATAGATGGTGTTCACCAGAAGCTGGATCAGAAGATAGGTCGCCACGCGCGATCCTGCATCTTCAAGGATCTCGGTCGTACGGTGCAGGTCGTTTGACCCTACCAGTCGGATGAACCGGTCCCGCAGTTCGTCGCGTTCGATCAACATGAAGATGACCACGACGACGACCAGACCCGCGGTCACGATCGGGGCGACCACAGGCAGAACGATCTCGTTGATGACCTGCCAGATATTCTGGGTTTCGACCACAGCGACCGGCATCGGTTCGCCGCTGCCCGGTGCGGTTGCGCTGCCAGTATTTGCCGACAGCGCATTGCTGATCTCCTCGTTGATGCGCGCGAGCATGTCGACAAAGCGTCCCAGCACACCGGATGGCCCGTCACCTGATTGCAGCGCCTCAAGTTTCGCGATGATGTTGGACTGGAACGTCGGCAGTTGTTCGATGACCAAGGTCAACTGGCCGCCCATGAAGAACAGGATGGTGCCCAGAATACCGAACGCGATTGTGACGGCCAGCAGGACCGAAAGCGTGCGCCCGATGCCGCGTCGGCGAAAGACCGAAACCAGCGGCGACAGCGCGAAGCTGATCAACGTTGCGATGGCCAGCGGCAGGAACACCGCCGCGCCGAAATGCAGGATGCCGGCGACGACGGCGATCGTGGCAAGGGTCGGTAATGTGATACGGCGCGTCAGGCCAGTGCGCGCTTCGCTGGCGTAGCCCGCCGAGGCTTCGGTGTCGAACATGCTTCCCCACGGTTCCGATCCGCCTCGTCTGTGCGGACCTGCCCGCAACAAAGTTCGGTTCCAGACGAAACTCAACGTCCGAAGGCTGCGACCGGTTCCCTTCGCGACGAGCCTGCGACCGTTGGACCGACCGGTTTACCGATCAGGCCATGAAATTAAACGTTCGGTTTAGCGGAAGTTCACGAGCGCGGGTGCCGGTCAGATCAAAAAGCGCGTTTGCAAGGGCAGGTGCGGCGGGGGGGGTGCCCGGTTCGCCAGCGCCGCCGATATGGCCAAAGGTGCCGTTGTTCTGCAGGATCTTCACCTCGAAACTTGGCGTGGTGTGCATTCGCAGTGGGTCGTAGTCCGGGAAATTCAGCTCGACTACCTGTTGGTCGGCAAAGCTGATCGCGCCCTGAACCGCAGCCGAAAGACCATAGACCATTCCGCCGGTCATCTGCGCTTCGATGATCGAGGGGTCCATTGCAAGGCCTGGGTCACAGGCGATCCATGCTCGGGTCAGCCTGATGCCAGCGGGGGTGTCCTGCACCTCGAGCACCTCTGCCACGGGCGTCCCGAAGGAGTAGCAGAAAGCAACACCACGCCCGAAGCCGGGACGTTTGAGCGTGTCCCAGCCTGACATGTCGCGGACGGTTTCCAGAAGGGTAACCGATGGCGCGTGAGTGTCGCCCATCAGATCAAGCCGGAACTGCAAGGGATCGGTCTTGGCGGCATCGGCAAGCTCGTCGATGAAGCTTTCCAGGAAGAATGCGTTCATTGAGTTGCCGACGGACCGCCAAAAGCCCAAGGGGACTTTAAGGTCGGCAAGATGGCCGTCGTAGCGATAGTTGGGCAAGCCGTAGGGTTGGTCAAAGCCGCCTTCGACCGTGGCGCGGTCCGGGCCGGGGGGCGCGAAACCGATAAGCCGGCCAAGTGCGCTGTGGGTGGCCGAAGGGGCGGCAGTGCGCCCCCACAGGGCAGTTGCCTTGCCACCGTCCAGCCGACCCGAAAGTCGGGCAATCGCGGCCGGGCGGTAATAGTCCTGTGTCATGTCCTCCTCACGGCTCCACGTCACCTTGATCGGCGTATCGGGCATCGCGGCAGCGACGCGAGCGGCAAAAATGGCGGGAACCGGATCGGTGCGGCCACCGAAGCCGCCGCCCATGGGGGGCGTGTGCAGCGTAACCTTGGCGCTGTCGGTCCGAAGAGCCGTGGCGATGGCATCCCGGGTCAGAATTGGAGCCTGATTGCCGCACCACACCTCTACCGCGCCATCCGACTTGACCCATGCAGTGGCGTTCAGCGGTTCCATCGCAGCATGGGCAAGGAACGGAATGCGGTATTCGGCTTCGATCACGTCGCCTTTGGCAAGCTCGGCTTCAACGTCGCCATCATCGCGAAGACGCGAGTCCGGCGCGGTGGCAAAAGCTGCTTCGATGCGGGCCAGCATGGCGGCGGTATCGGCGGGATAGTCGGCTGGACCCCACTGGATATCCACCAATGCCGCGGCTTGCATGGCCGACCACGTGTTGTTGGCGACGACGGCAATGCCCGAGCCGAGGCCGATCACCTGATCGACGCCGGGAAGGGCCAAGGCGGCAGCGGGATCGAAGCTGGTCATCGGCCCGCCGCGCTTGGGGTTCATCCGGACGGTGGCGAATTTCATGCCCGGAAGGGTGATGTCGATACCGAATGTCTCGGTCCCGGTTGACTTAGCCACCATGTCAAGGCGCGGCATAGCTTTGCCGACAAAGCGCCAGGTCGAAGGATCGCGGAGCGCGATATCCGCAGGAACCATCGTCACGGCTTCCTCGGCAAGTTCGGCGTAGGTGAAAGTCTTTTCGCCGATAACAGTGCCAGCTTCGGTTTTCAGCGTGTCGGGCGAAACGCCAAGTCGCTTGGCGGCAGCGGCCTTCAGCGCCTCACGAGCGCCCGCACCGGCAAGACGCATCTGGTGAAAGCCTCCGATCGCGCCGGTAGAGCCGCCGGTCATTTGGAGCGACAGGATTTTAGGCAGGGCAGCAAGGACGGCATTGGGCGTGTTGTCAGCCTTGGACAGGATGTAGTCGGGTTCATTCGACATGCGATCAACGAAGCCAGCGTTGTAGTATGCCTGCGCCGGAGGACCGTGCAGCACACGGATCTGGGCCCAGTCGACGTCAAGCTCTTCTGCGACGAGCGCGGCGAGGGTTGTGGAGATGCCCTGCCCCATCTCGGCCCGGGGGGCGATGACGGTGATGCCGTCGGCGTTGATGATGACCCAAGGGTTCAGCGGGGTGGCGCCGGGCGTGGGAAGGAGCGGGTTCACCGGTACCTCGGCCACCTTGTAGGCCCCGAAGGCTGCTCCACCGACGACAGCCGCGCCAAGCACGATGAACGAACGGCGGGTGATTGTTTTCCAGGACGCCATGTCAGCCTGCCTTCATCATCTTGGCGGCGTCGTGGATTGCGGCTCGGATACGGGGGTATGTGCCGCAGCGGCAGAGGTTGCCTTGCATGGCGTCATCAATGTTCTGATCGGTAGGGTCCGGGTTCGCGGCCAGAAGCGCTGCTGCCTGCATGATCTGGCCGGACTGGCAGTAACCGCATTGCGCAACTTGATGCTGAACCCAGGCCTGCTGCAGCGGCGCAAGAGCGCCGGGTTGGCCGAGGCCCTCAATGGTAATGATCTCTCCCGCAGCATCAGCAAGCGAGACTTGGCATGAGCGCACCGCCTCACCGTCGATCAAGACGGTGCAAGCGCCGCAAGCAGCAACGCCACAGCCGAATTTGGTGCCGGTCAGGGAGAGGCCGTCGCGCAGCGCCCAAAGGAGCGGCACGTCGCCCTGCAGGTCAATCTGGCGGGTTACGCCATTGATGGAAAGGGAATAGCTCATGCTTGGCCTCCTATTTTTGACAAATTGGACTAAAACTGTCATTATGTCTACTGCTGGTTTGACGGAGAGCCCGATTTCTGCAATACGAAGGCATGGACACCGAGGCTGGCCCTACCATCGACCCCAAGGATGCCGCCATTCTGCGCGCAGCTTTCACGGCCTTCGCCCGCTATGGTTTGCGACGCACGTCAATGGCCGACATCGCCATTGGGGCGGGCATGTCGCGGCCAGCGCTTTACCTCCACTACGCTGGCAAGGAAGACATCTTCAATGCGCTGGTCCGCACACATTTCGAACGGTCGGAAAAGGCCGTCCTGAAGGTGCTGGCCACAGCGGGCGACACGGTCGACACCCTGCTCGCGACGTTTCACGCTATCGACGGCGATGCGATGGAAGCGATGATGAACTCGCCCCACGCTGACGAAATTCTCTCGGCGGACACCCCGTTCACGCAGCCTGCGGTGCAAGAAGCCCATACCCGGATAACAGGGCATATCGCGCGCTGGATCGAAGCGGGCGTGGCGGACGGTCGGCTAAGCCTTGAAGGCCTAGGGGCATCTGCCGACGAAGTGGCAGCAACGATCATGGCCACCAAGTTTGGCGTCAAAGCCACGTCAAAGGATTTCGCGGCCTACCGCGCTGCCGAAGCGCGCGTTGCAGCGATCTTCGGAAAAGCCCTTTCCAAGCGCAACGACGGCGGCTAGGGCGAAGCTGTCTGGGTAAGGGAATCTACAAGACTCGGGCACGCAATCGTCGCATCAGCCGTGCGGAATGGGGTCAAGGCAGTCGCCGCCTTTGATCACATTGAAAAGGCAGATCGAACGCCCAGCTTCACGCCTTCGGTGGCAATTGCGTAGAGCGTCACGATTGCCAGGCTGCTGGCCAACACCGGCATTGGCAAGGCTGAAAACCCTAACAGTCCCGCGAAAGGCCCCAACCAGGGTATCACCAACGCAAGCATTGCTACGGCAACCGTTGCGGCCAGAAGCACCTTGCCTGGCTGGCTCGACCAGAAAACACGGCGGGTGCGCAGGACCATCACCACAACCAGTTCCGTAAGAAGTGACACTGTGAACCAGGTGCTTTGGAACAGCGTTTCGTCCGCATGGAACACCCAGATCAACACACCGAAGGTCAAAAGGTCGAAGACCGTACTCACCAGCCCGAACACCACCATATAGCTCCGTATCGCGCGCAGATCCCAGCGTGGCGCCCGGGCGACAGCTTCGGCATCGACCCGATCGCTTGCCACTGCCAGCGAGGGAATGTCGGACAGGAAGTTGTTCAGCAGGATCTGCGCCGCCGTCAGGGGCAGGAACGGCAGGAACAAGGTGCCAAGCGCCATGCTGATCATGTTGCCGAAATTCGCACTCGTGGTGATCGAGATGTATTTCAACGTATTGGCAAAGGTTTTCCGGCCATCCACGATCCCTTGGCGCAGGATGTCGAGGTCCGGGGCCATGAGTACGATGTCGGCGCTTTCGCGCGCCACGTCGACGGCATCCTCAACGGATATGCCAACATCCGCCTGCCGTAGCGCCGGGGCGTCATTGATGCCGTCGCCCAGGTAGGCCACCGAATGCCCGCGTGTCTGCAAGGCCCGCACGATCCGCTCTTTCTGCTGCGGGTCGGCCTCGGCAAACACGTTGCAATGTTCCGCAAGATGCCAGAGCGCCTCGTCCCGGGTCGCGATCAGCTCGGCCCCGGTGATTACGGTTGGCTCCAGACCCACGGCGCGAGCCACATGTTCGGCCACATGGCGGTTGTCGCCGGTGATTATCTTCACCGAAATGCCCAGCGCCGCCAGCGCCGTCAGCGTATTGTCGATCCCGGCTTTGAGGGGATCGATGAACAGAAGGAAGCCCGCAAACGTCATTCCAGCTTCGTCGCTGACTTCATAGCGCGACTTCGGTGCAAGGCGGCGGGTTGCCACCCCCAGGACGCGAACCCCTTCAGCGCCCCTTGCGGCGACGAAGTCGGCCAGACTCGCGCGGGTCTCAGGATCAAGTGGTCGTGGGCCATCAGGGGCATCGAAGGTGTCGCAGCAGGTCAGGACGGTATCGAATGACCCCTTTGTGACCACAAGATGAGCTTCCTCATTTGGCAGATCGACGACGATCGTCAGCCGCTTACGAAGAAAGTCGTAGGGAATTTCGTCCACCTTGGGATTGCCCGGCAAGTCAATCCCACGCCGTTCCGCGGCCGCGATTATGGCTGTATCGAGCGGATTCTCGATCCCGGTCTCGAAATGCGCATTGATCAGCGCAAAGCGAAACACGGCGTCGGATGCCTGCCCCACGGGATCGGTCGCGCCACTCAGCACCATCTGGCCGGTGGTCAGCGTGCCGGTCTTGTCGGTGCAGAGGATATCTGCTGTCCCCAGGTTCTCGATCGCCGCTGAACGGCGCACAAGGACACCCGCCTTCGCCATCCGCCGCGCACCAGCGGCCATCGTGACACTTACGATGGCGGGCAAGAGTTCCGGCGTCAGACCCACTGCCAGCGCCACGGCAAAAAGCAGGCTGTCGATCACCGGACGGTCCAACAGCAAGTTTGCAGTCAGGACCAGTGTCACGATGACCATCATCACCCGCATCAAGAGCGCGCCAAAATGGCGCAAACCGCGTTCGAAATCCGTCTCGGGGTCACGTTGCCCCATCCTTTCGGCAATAGCGCCGTAGGCGGTGCCGCTTCCGGCGGTGACCACAAGCATCCGCGCGGTCCCACTGCGCACCGAGGTGCCGAGGAACACCGCGTTCGTGCGGTCGATCAAAGTCGCCGCAACCGGCGAGGGCGCAGGACGTTTCTCGACCGGAAAGGACTCTCCGGTCAGGGCGGCCTGGCTCACAAGGAAATCCCGCGCCTCGATGACGACCCCATCCGCCGGAATCAGGTTGCCAGCCGAAAGCTGCACGATGTCGCCGGTCACCACCGCTTCTGCAGGGATCGCCTCGATCTCGCCGCCACGCAGAACACTTACCGACAGCGCGAGCCGGCTTCGAAGCGCTTGCACTGCACGGGCCGCGCGGTATTCCTGCGCAAAACTCAGCAGGGTGCTGCTTGCGACAATCGCCAGAATGATTCCGGCCTCGGTCCACTCCTGCACGACCAGCGAAATCAGCGCGGCGAAGATCAGAATCAAGACCAACGGGCTTTCATATTGGCGTAGCAGCAGGCCTGCCCAGCCGCGGTCATCCCGCGACGCTACAAGGTTCGGCCCCACGAGCGCCAAACGTCGCGCAGCCTCGGCCCCGTCCAGACCTGCTTCGCCGGTGCCAAGAGCGGCCAGCAGTTCCGCGGCCGTGCAGGACCACCAGGCTTCCGGTACCTCAGCCATGAGCCTGGCTCAACGTCGGCGGATCTGCATGACTGACGCGCGCATCCAGCCTGCTGGAGGGCTTGGTCTTCCTTGCGTTGAAAAGCCCGCCCTTACCCTCATATTCGACCGACCCGGTTAGCCGCTCATGGCTCCGGGTCTCAGCCCCACTGCCCGACAGGAGGTATCCTGACGTTTTACAATCCTTGGGCTCCATCTGCGCTGCCTTCTGCCGTGAGGATGCGAAGTCCGAGAGTCACAGGTCGTAGTGCTGGTGCAGGCCCGGCAGTTCCACCCGGGTGCCATGCAGAGCACCTGCAAGAGCCTGACGCGCCGCCGTTTCGCCGTGTACAAGAAAAGTCACGGAAGGTGAGCCCGTGCGACGGTGCCAATTGATCAAATCAGATTGCCCGGCATGGGCAGAAAAGCCGTTGATCGTATGGATGTTTGCCCGAACGGCAATTTCGTCGCCGAACAGCTTCACCGATTTAGCCCCGTCGATGATGATGCGCGCAAGGGTGCCTTCGGCGGCAAATCCCACGAAAATTACGCTGCAATCGGCATGGCCAAGGTTGTGGCGCAGGTGGTGGCGCACCCGGCCCCCGGTGCACATGCCCGATCCGGCGATGAACACGGCGCCAGACCGTATCGCGTTAAGGGCCATCGACTCCGACGCCTCTTCGACGAAATGCAGGCCGGGCATCGCGAACGGATCTACCCTGCGCGCCAGCAGCGCCGCGATCTCGGGCTTCAGATCGTCCGGATGGCGGCGGTAAATCTGCGTCGCCGAAATCGCCATCGGCGAGTCGAGGAACACCTGCAAGGCGCGCGGCAGATCCCCCGCTTCGCGCCCTTGGCGCAGGGCGAAAAGAAGTTCCTGCGCGCGTTCGAGCGCGAAGGTCGGGATGATCACGTTTCCGCCTCGCGCCAAAGTCTGGCCAATCGCGTCGTTCAATTCTTCGACCGAGCGGTCAAGCGGTCGGTGGTCGCGGTCACCATAGGTGCTTTCCATGACCACCACATCCACACCCGACGGTGGCATGGGGCTGTTCAGGAG
Organism: Tabrizicola sp. BL-A-41-H6; assembly: GCF_050632395.1. Lineage (GTDB taxonomy): Bacteria > Pseudomonadota > Alphaproteobacteria > Rhodobacterales > Rhodobacteraceae > JAUYQR01. The sequence goes on along the minus strand of NZ_CP192600.1, from coordinate 3,969,525 downwards.
CGGCCGGTTGGCCGGACCAATGTCGCCCGAAAACAGGATGCGCCGTCCTTGCCGGTCTGCGCCAACCGTCAGGCAGATGCTGGCCGATCCAAGGATATGACCAGCATCGAACCACTCCGCGACGATGCCGGCGCCAAGGTCCATCTTGCTGCCATATCTTGCGACGCGACCAAACCGGTCGAGGCTGTCCATCACGTCGATCGTGTCGTAAAGCGGCTCGTCACCGCCGCCATGCCGATGCCGCCGCCTAGCCTCTTCCTGATGCAAACGCGCAGAATCGAGGAGCACAAGGCGCGTCAGGTCTTTCGTCGCGGCAGTGCAGATGATCTCGCCGGTAAAGCCGCGCTTGACCAGAAGCGGGATGCGCCCGCAATGATCTAGATGCGCGTGTGTCAGCAAAAGGACGTCAACCGTCTCGGGATCAAAGCCGAAATCCTGGGCATTGTCCTCGTCTAGTTCACGGCCACCCTGAAACATGCCGCAATCGACCAATACGCGTCGGCCCTGCACCTCGAGCAGATGGCAGGACCCGGTCACTCCCCCTGCCGCACCATGAAACGTCAGACGCATTTCAACCAAACACCGTCGGCTGTCGTCCCGTCGATCCTTGTCATAAGTCCGTCTCCTCACCGCTTCATGGGTGAAGCGTAGGCGAACGTCTTCCAGCCGGCGTTGATTTGCATCATTGCCGCTGATCGCCAGTTTCACACAGCCAGCAGTTGACGGAGGTCAAGGCAAGTGTCGGCGAATTGGGGTCAGCTTGTGCGTGGGCACGTCAGCAGAAAGCATTTCCAAGATGTCGAGGACCGATGGCAACGTGCAGAATGACGTGATCCGCTTCCTGCAGTCAGGCGCGGCATTTTCCGCGCGCGGTCCGGTGCATCACGTCCAGACCCATTGCGCGCACGTGTTTCTGGGCGGTGACGTTGCGCTGAAAATCAAGCGCGCGGTGCGCTACGACTACCTTGACCAGTCCACACCCGACCGCCGCCGCGCCCTATTGGAACGTGAACTAGCCCTGAACAAGCCGGCCGCTCCGATGATCTATCGCGATCTGGTGGCTGTGACACGAGCCGCTGACGGTGGCCTTGCCCTCAACGGAGTCGGAGCACCCGTGGAATGGGCCTTGCGGATGCATCGTTTTGCCACCGATTGCGAAATGACCGCCGTGGCCGCCAGTGGTCGCTTGACTGACTCAGTCGCCGAGGCCTTGGGACAGGCCGTGCATCGCTTCCACGCCACTTGCCCGGTGCTTCAGGACAAGGGCGATGACCTGATCCGCGACATCCTTGACGAGTTGGGCCGCGTGCTGACCCCACTTGGTGGATTAGCCGGCAGCGGACTGGTTGGTGCGTTCCTTGAGCAGTCGCGGCAGCACCAGTCCACCCTTGCACCGATGCTTCGTGAACGGTCTGGTGCCGGTCACGTCAAGCGGGTGCATGGCGATCTGCATCTGCGCAATCTTCTCTTGATCGGCGGCCAGCCCGTCCTGTTCGACGCGCTCGAATTCGATGAACGTCTAGCCACCTGCGACGTGCTTTACGATCTTGCCTTCCTGCTGATGGATCTTTGCCATCGCAAGCTTGTGCGTCAGGCGAACCTTGCGATGACCGCCTATCTTCTGGCGGCAAAGGGGACCGAGGATCGTGGACTGACAGCGCTGCCGCTATTCATGTCCGTCCGCGCAGCCATTCGTGCAATGGTGCTGCTGCAGACGGATCAGGTCACGGGACAGACCGGCACATCGTCAGTCGAGGCAATTCAATACATGTCGCAAGCTGTAAGCTATCTTGCGCCGTCAAACCCCGTGCTGGTCGCGGTGGGTGGGATGTCGGGAACCGGCAAGACCGTCCTGGCGCGCGATCTGGCAGCGGATATGGGGCCGTGCCCCGGTGCGATCCATCTGCGTACCGACACCGAGCGCAAGGTGAATACAAGCGGACTGGACTACTCTGCGGTCGCGCGCGCCTCGATTTATGACCGAATGTTCACCCGAGCGGCCAACCTGCTGTCGGCTGGGAAAACCGTCATTCTGGACGGGACATTTCTGAACGAAACCCAGCGCATCGCCGCCGAAACGCTTGCCAGCCGCGCAGGCGTCAGCTTTTGCGGGCTTTGGCTAACCGCCCCGCAATCCGAGCTTGTGCGAAGGGTCACATCGCGACGCGGCGATGCGTCCGATGCCGACGCCGGAGTGGTTGCCGCTCAGGCCTCCTTGCCCGAGGCATCGGCGGACCAAGGGAAATGGCAAAAAATTGATGCAAGTGGCAGCCCGCAAAAAACGAGAGACGCTTCAAGAGCGGCCATTGGAAACGTCTTTGGTCCTGTTGACGGCGCGACGGTCCATCGCCAACGGCCCTGAGCTGTGACCAGCATCTAAAGCACGGCTGTTTCTGAACGGACTGTAGATAGCGCGCCAGTTCAACAACTCGTCCCCGCGCGATCTATTCCGCTCCAAGGATTGCGGCCGTCTTGTTCGCCTTTGCGTGGAACCGGCTCGCGAAGAGGGACGACGCCTCCAAGCGCGACGAATCCATGGATCGCCAGATACGGCTTCGCCGGCCGCGCCCGAGCAGACTTTCGTGGCCCGCAGGATGTGTTCCAGTTCCGGCTTTGCCGCAGGCCGGATGCCGTGCCGATCACCCGCGATTATCTGTACTCGCCCGTGACGCAAACGTTGGCACATGCGGCGGAATAAGCGCACCTGCGCTCCCGGCCGCTTGGGATTGCCTGGCGGTTCCGCCATTTGATTGATCGTCCGGCTTCACGTCCCGTCCTGGAACCCAGCGTTACGGCCCATTGACGGTCGTCAATGATGGAGCAATCGCGCGGGCGCTAACTGAAAGGGGTCGTGCGCGCAGGTATTCCGATCAGTTCGGTCAGACCAGCGCTCCGCGTGACCGCACGAGACAGGCAGGAGTGCGACATGAAAACGACCGGGATCATCGCAATCGACCACGCGCCGCAGGTGGTGGCGGAATGGCTCAACTTGCTGCAGGACGATCTGGGCTGGTCGGACCGCGGCAGGGCATATCTTCTGTTGCGGGAAACCTTGCACGCCATCCGGGATTTCCTGAGCGTGGACGAGGCGGCAGACCTTTCCGCGCAACTGCCGCTTCTGATCCGCGGCATCTTCTTTGACGGCTGGGTTCCGGCAAAGACCCCTACCGCACTGCGGTCAGCCGACGATTTCCTCGAGCGCGTGACTAAGCACTTTGCAGACAATCCGCTGGTGGAACCTGATGTTGCGGTCGCTTCGGTGTTTGCGGTGCTGCGGCGGCAGATCAGCGACGGCGAGTATCGGCAGGTTAAATGGGCGATGCGCAAACCCCTGCGTGATCTGTGGATGTGATGACAACCCACCTGTCGCCGATTCCAGACGATTGACCCAAGCGGGCAATGGTCGGCCTGACCGAAGCGCTCTGCCTATCAGGGTGCGCGCTCCCTCGGCGCGGGTTCGGACCCTGACGCCGCGAGGATGGCGCGCACCTCTTCATCGCCAAGCTGCGGAAAATCGATGTAGTGCTCGCCAACCGCGGAAAAGTCGAAGGGCGCGGATAGGCAGACCGCTTCGTCCGCAAGTCGTGCCATCCAGTCCAGCGCATCAGGTGCGGCGACCGGAGCGGCGACAACGACGCGACGCGGGGTGTCGGCCCGGACGGCGGCGACCGCCGCTGCCATCGTGGCCCCGGTGGCGATCCCGTCATCGACAAGGATCACCACCTTGTCTTTCAGCGCCCCTGGCTGCAGTCGCGTGCCCCAAAGCGCGCGGCGGCGCGCCAGTTCCGCCCGTGCAGGTGCCGCCTGCGCCTCGACCGTCGCTGCATCAATGCCGTAAAGGTTCACCACTTCGCCGTTCACGATCTGCGTTCGCCCCTCTGGCCCCGCAATCGCACCCAAGGCCAGTTCCGGGTTCCCCGGCATCCCGATCTTGCGCACAAGAACGATGTCCAGCGGGGCCTTCAACTCGCGCGCCACCTCATCCGCGACCGGCAGCCCGCCGCGCGGCAGCCCAAGCACGATTACATCCGGCCCCGCCAGATGCCGAAGAGCGCGCGCCAACGCACGCCCCGCCGCCCGTCGGTCAGGAAAGCGCTGGTCCATCATGCAATTCGCGCGCGACCACCGCCGCAAGGTCATGCGTCGAAAGGTGCAACAGGTTCTTTGGCACCTCGCGGATGACCAGTTCTGCTAGCGAAGGTGGCATCATCTGGCGCAGGTGTCCCAGCACGTCGTGTTCAGCAAAGATCGCCAACCGGTTAAAATCACCGGCGCGGCGATGACTTTCCAGTAGCGAAATAACCTGACGAATGAACTCCTTCTGGTCTTCGGCGACCGGATCGCTGGCGTATTCGATCGCCGATCTTCGCCCTCCCCCCTTGGATGCAAACGAGCGGCCAGGTTTGTCAGACATGATGTCACGCAGATTGCGCGCTTCGGACCGCAGGACCAATTCGGCAGGGGCATCACTCTCGTGGCTGTAAAGCCCACGTACGACCCGACACCGCGCGCCGTTGATAACCAAAGCCCATTTCTTCGACGAATCCGTTTTCATGGTGTTGCAATGCTCCAATCCGATACGTTTGTTCAGCATCGCCCGACTCTCTCGCTTTTCGCATTGATCTCCGTCATCCGCGGCGGCTTCAAGTTGCTCCCCCCGCAGTTCGAAGGCACCGAGCTTCGCAGTCTGATCTGCAGGCCTATAGGGTGCAGCCGGGCGCGGCCAACACACCGACCCCGACCTACCTAGCGACTTACCTGGATAGATCCGTTCGATCTCAAGTGGCGCTACAAGTCTGGCCATAGGGCGGGCTGGCGCCCGTGCGCGCTTTGGGCTAGCGTGGGTCACCAGAAGATAGAAACGGTTGTCACGCCATGTGTTCCGCCTGTGAGTTTCGCGCCGCGACTGTTGCGGTGCAAGACCGCTTTGCCCATCAGGACCGGACGGATCAGGTGGCCGCCCGGTTTCTGGCGGCTCATGGGCTGACCCTTAGGCGGGACGGGGCACAGGTTCTGGTCGTAACGCCGCAGGGTAACACTGCGAGCGCATTGGATCTGGACGGACTCTGGGCCGCGGCAGAGCGGCTGACCGGGCGGAGGATCGACCCGATCCTCGCCGATGCACGGGCCTAGCGGCGGATGCTGTCTGACGACCGGATCCAGTTGACCGTACTTGCGGGCTTTCTTGGGTCGGGTAAATCGACTTGGCTGCGCCATCAGGTCCGGCACGGAGTCTTCGCCGAGGCGCAGCTGGTGGTCAACGAGGCTGCGGGTACGTCGGTTGACGACATCCTTATTCCCGGCGCGACGGTAATCGCGGGGGGCTGCGTATGTTGCTCTGCGCGGGACGATTTGCTGGCCGTGCTGCGCGAGCTGTGCACGACCATGGGGAAAAGCGGCGCCCGACGGATTGTGCTGGAAACCAGCGGCCTCGCCGACCCCGGCCCTATGGTTGATGCGATCCGAACTGATGCCGGCCTGAACAGCCAGCTTGTGGTCAGCGAGGTGCTGGTGGCCATAGACGCTGCGCAAGGGCGCGACCTGCTGCGCGCCGAACCGCTTGCGCGGCGTCAGGTGGGGGCGGCCGATTGCCTGATTGTAACCAAGCTGGATCAGGGAGATCCGCCCGACACGGCGGCCCTGCTTGCGACTCTGGATCTTCTAAACCCGCGCGCCGCCCGCTTTGGCGCAGTCAAGGGGGCGGAAGTGCAACTGCCCGACGTCGACGGTGCCGTTCCCGACGATCCGGATGCTACGGCAGACGCGGGCCCGGTCTTTGCCACAACGCTATCGCTGGACGGGGTGGACTGGGCAGCCTTCGAGGTCTGGCTGTCAGCCTTGCTGCACGCTCGGGGCGACGATGTGCTGCGGGTGAAGGGAGTGGTGCGCAAACCGGGCGGGCGGTGGCTTGTGCAATCCGTGCGGCGCACCGTCTATGCCCCTGAAGCGCTGCCGCACGACGGGCCGGGGGGTGACAACACCGTCGTGGTGATCGGGCGCGGCTATGGCGCCGCTGACCTTGCAGCTTCGCTCGCGCTGTTCCGGGATGCGGATCCAGACAACCCGTGGCATCAATTTCCATGATGGATCGGGCGGAACCGAACCGGTGGGTGGCAGCACTTGGCCCGATAGGCCCGATTTGCCGTGCAGCAGGCGTTCCGCGCGGGGCATAATCGTCGCATCCGCATTTGCCCAACAGCAGGTGCACGCAGTGAATGCGGCCTGCCGTATAGCGCTGAAGAAGGGCTTCGTGCTGATTGCCGGAAGGATCTAGGCCTGCGGGTCATCGCTGCCATGGCATAAGCCCTGCGCGCGTGGTCTGGGCAGAGCCGACACCTTGCCGCTTTGCTGCGACACCCGGCTATCACGCTTCCTGATGCCATCCACCAGAACTAATGATTTCGTTCTGCGATCAACCGCGGCCTATAGATTAACCCTACAAGCGAAATGTGCCCTGCGGGCTGGTTTTGCCTCGGACGAAACGCAGCACCTTCTCCGGAAGGCCATATCGAGAACTGCGGCTGTCTGCGGAAACTCTGGCACTTTGAAAACCGGGCGGCGCCTGACCTGATCTACAACAAAGGAGGAGCGTATGCGAATGTTCGATAAGGCTTTGACTGCGACGGCTGTTGGGGCAGCAATGCTGCTGCTGGGGGCGGGAAATCTAGTTGCGGAGCCGCAGTTCGTGGGTCTTGACATGGCGCCGACCAAAGTTGGCACCATATCCGATATGGCCAACATGGCCGACTTCTGCGGCACCAAGCCGATCAAGGTCGCGCTCTCGGATGGTTGGGGCGGCAACGGCTGGCGCAAGATCGTGCGCGCCGAGTTCGAGGATGAAGCGGCCAAGTGCCCGAATATCACCGAGGTCCGCTACACGGACGGTCAGGGAAACCCGCAAAAGCAGATCGCCGACATTCAGGGCCTGATCGCCCAGAAATTTGACGTGATCGTTACCTATCCCGATGGCGGCGAGGCCATCCTCAAGGCGATGAATCAGGCGACGCAGGCTGGCATCGCGGTGGTGCCCTATGCCGTGGGCGAATCCTTCCCCGGCACGCCAGGTGAAGATTATCTTGTCGTGACGACCGAAAGCGTTGTTGGCGTCGGGACCACGCTGGCGGACTGGACGGTCAAGAACCTCAATGGCAAGGGTAACGTCATCGTTCTGGGCGGCACGCCCGGCAACCCGACCAGCGCTGCGATGGCGGAAGGCTGGAAAGCGGTCTTTGCGCAAAATCCCGGCATTACTGTGCTGGAAGGTCCGGTCGATACCAACTGGGATCCGGCCGAAGCACAGCGCGTAATGGCTGGGATGCTGGCGAAATACCCGCAGATCGACGCGGTGATGAGCGATTACGGGCAGGGGTCGATGGGCGCGCTGCGGGCGTTCGTCGCTGCGGGTCGCCAGATTCCGCTCTGGCCGTCGCAGGATGCCAACGAGTTGGGCTGCTTCTGGAAAGCCAACAAGGACGCAAACCCGAACTTCAAGCTCGCCGCCGTGACAGCCCGGACTTGGATGGTACGCGTCGCTCTGCGCAAGGCGGTCGCCGCCGCCCAGGGTCTGAGCAACACCGAGCCGAGCATCATCCAGTTGCCGCTGGCTGAAGACAGTGCCTCGGGCGATCCGGCGCTGGAACCGAAGTGCAGCGACAAACTGCCGCCGGATGCGATCCTGTCCAGCATGCTGCCGGAAGACAAGCTCGTCGAACTGCTCGCGAAGTAAACGACCTGCTGCAATGATTGCCCGCCCATCCCCGATCGTTCGAGGGTGGGCGGGTTCATTGAAACGACCCCCAATGCCGGAGGCTGGCCCGAGATGACTGACAACGCCGAGACCACAGCGCCCCGCGCACCTGGTCTTTTTGCCCAACTGCGTGGGCGGGTTCTGAACACGCTAGGCGGCCGGGCCGTTCTTGCTACACTGATCTTGATGATCGTCGGCGGAGCGGTCTACCCGATCATGCTGTCAGGGGGCACCTTTCTGTCGCTGCTGCCGTTCGTGGCGACACTAGCCATCGCATCCATCGGGCAGCATCTGGTAGTCCAGCAGCGCGGGCTCGACATTTCCATAGCTGGGACAATGTCGCTGGCGGCGGTGATCGTGACCAAGCTGCCGGAAGGTGGTGCCAGCACGGGCGAACTGATGTGGTTCATCTTTGTCGCACTGGCGATGGGGATGATCGTCGGGCTAATCAACGGGTTGATCATCACATTGCTCAAGGTGCCGGCGCTGGTCACCACCATTGGCATGAACTCCATCCTGTTCGGTGCGGCGCTGAAGATATCCGGCAGCGTGCCGAGCCAGGCGCCGCCGCAACTGGCAAACTTTGCCATCAGCCTGTCGCTGGGTGTTCCAAACACGGTGTGGGTTGCGATCCTTGCCGCGGTGATCACCATATTCGTGGTGGACCGCACGACCATCGGGCGGCGTTTTGTGGGCGTCAGCGTCAGCCCTGCGGCGGCCTTTGCGGTGGCCATTCCGGTGCGGCTGTACCGCATTCTGACCTATGTGTCAGCGGGGCTGCTGTATGCAATCGCCGGGGTGATTATGGCAGGCTATCTTTCTGTGCCGAATATCTTTTTTGGCAACAGCTACATTCTGGCCAGCGTTGCGGCGGTGGTGGTCGGTGGCAACTCGATCGCCGGGGGAAGCCGAGGAAGCCTGTTTGCAACGGTCGTCGGCGCTTTCTTTCTGACCTATCTGGGCCAGTTGGTGCTTACGGCGGGTCTGGACAAGTCGACGCAGTATGTCGTGCAGGCATTGATCGTGATCGGCGGCGTCGGCCTGCCGATGCTGATGCGGCGCACCCGGTCGGCTGGCCCGTCGGCGCCCACTGCCGCCGCCATTCGCGCAGAACCGGCGCGTGTCGCGGCGTCGGGTGCCGCGCCGATCCTCGAAATGGATAATGTCCGCAAATCCTTTGGCCCGGTCGAGGCGCTGAAAGGTGTGACCTTCCGCGCCTATCCGGGCGAGGTGCATGCCGTTCTGGGCGAAAACGGTGCCGGCAAATCCACCATGATCAACATTGCGGCGGGGGTCCTGCGGGCAAGTTCCGGCACAGTGACGCTGAAGGGTGAAGCCGTGACCGCGCTCGGCCCGCACGACCGGCGCGAAAAGGGCATCTCGGTGGCCTATCAGCATCCGGCGCTGGCGCCTGACCTGACCGTGTTTGAGAACTTGCAGCTTGCCGCGCCGGAGATCGCGCCTGCCAGGGCGGCCGAACTGATCGCCAGCATCGCCACCGCCCAGCTTCGCATGGCTGTGCACCAGCTGGTAGGGGACCTGTCTCTGGCGCAGTTGCACGTGGTGGAAATCGCCCGTGCGCTGGCCACCGACCCGGCCGTCCTGATCTTGGACGAACCGACCGAGCCGTTCCAGCATGACGACATCCGCCAGCTGTTCGCGCTGATCAAATCGTTGCGCGCGAAGGGGGTGGCGGTCATCTACGTGTCGCACCGCCTGCACGAGGTGACCGAGCTTGCCGACCGCATCTCGATCATGCGCGACGGAGAGATGGTCGCCAGCCGTGACGCCGCAGACATTTCCGACAGCGAGATGATCAGCCTGATTGCGGGCCGTCCGCTGGGTCAGATATTTCCTCCCAAAGGGACGGGCGCCGGGCAGCCGGTGCTGGAGGTTTCCGGCTTTGCCGGCAATGGGTTCGCCGGCGTCGACATGGTAGCCCACGCCGGCGAAATCATCGGCCTTGCCGGGGTCGAGGGAGAGGGCCAGCGCGAGTTTCTGCGCGCTCTGGCCGGGGTCAATCCGCATACTGCCGGACGTCTGGTGTTGAACGGACAGCCGATCGAGGCCACCGGTCCCGCAGCGTCTCGGACGGCGGGCATCGGTTTTGTGTCGGATGACCGCCATGCCGAGGGGTTGTTCCTGAATTTGTCGGTGCGCGAAAACCTGGGCATCGGCGTGCTGCAGCAGGTGTCGCAAGGCGGGCTGATCAGTCGGGGCAAGGAAACCCGGCTGGCCGGCAACGTGGCGGCACAGTTGCGCATCCGCACGCCATCGGTCGAGGCTTCCGTGGCCGATCTTTCGGGCGGCAATCAGCAAAAGGTGCTGTTCGGTCGGGAAATCTCGGCTGGACCCAAGGTGCTGCTGGTCGATGAGCCGACCAAGGGCGTCGACATTGGCGCGCGGACCGAGATTTACCAGCGCCTGCGCAGCCTTGCCAGTGAGGGCACGACGGTAATCATTGCCGCGTCCGACGGGGTGGAGCTTGAAGGGCTTTGCGACCGCGTTTTCGTTTTTGCACGGGGCAGCATCCAGCGCGAACTGACCGGCGCCGATGTAACCGATACCGCGATCACCGAAGCGAACCTGACCGCCACCGCATCGCGCGCTGCAACCGCAATCAAGTCGTCGTCGGCGGGATGGTGGGGCAAGTTCCTGAAAAGCGATCATTTCCCGGCCTTGGTGCTGATCGTGCTGACGGCAGGCATCGCACTGGGAACCAATGCAGTGAACGAATTCTTCCTGTCCGGGTTCAACATTGGGCAGATGCTGGCCCTGCTGGCCATCCTTTGCTTCATCGCGCTGGCTCAGTTCTCCACCATCGTTGTCGGGGGGATCGACCTTTCCGTCGGCCCGCTGGCCGGGTTCGTTGTGGTCATGGCTTCATTCCTGATGCCGAGAGAGGCGTCGGGCCTGACCCTTGCTGGCAGTGCGGTGCTGATGGTCGCCCTGTGCGCCGCATTCGGCTACCTGCAAGGGGTGTTGATCACCATGGTTAAGCTGCCAGCCATCGTGGTGACGCTGGCCTCGTTCATCGGGTTGCAGGGGGTGTCGCTGCTGCTGCGCCCACGTCCGGAGGGTACGATCAGCAACTCCGTGTCCGAGGTGTTCGGCTACCCGATCCTGGGCGTCCCGGCGGGGATGGTCATGGCTTTTGTAGCGGTGGTGGTGTTCGAGGTGGTTCTGTTTCGCCGTGCGGCGGGGCGTCAGTTGCGCGCCGTCGGGTCCAACCCACTGGCCAGCCTGCGCCTTGGCGTCGACGTGGGCCGCGTGGTGCGCATCGCCTTCACGCTGGCAGGGGCATTCGCCGGCGTGGCGGGGCTGATGCTGGCAGGGCAGATCGGCATCGGGTCTGGCACGGTGGGCGTGGATTACAGCCTGATGAGCATCACCGCCGTCGTGCTGGCCGGCGTCAGCGTGGCGGGCGGACGCGGATCGGCAGTTTCGGTGCTGTTCGGTGCGGCTTTGGTGCAGGCGACGACAAGCGCCTCGTCCTTCCTTAACGCCGATTCTTCTTGGCAATACACGGTGGTCGGTGCGATCACCCTTGTAGGCGCATGCCTCTTCAGCATTGCCAGACGAAGCGGTGCCGCCGGGCCAAAGCTTGCACATTGACGCTTTTGAAATCGGGGGAGAAGACGACGTGAAATCCAGTACAGACCGCATACTCACGACCCATACTGGCAGCCTGCCGCGCACAAAGGCGCTGTCATCATTGCTGGTGAAACGCGAACAGCGCAAGCCCTTCGACAAGGCTGCACTCGCCGCCGAAATCGACGCCAATCTGGATGCCAACATCAAGCGGCAGGCGGCGTCGGGGGTTGATATCGGCAATGATGGTGAAACCCCGCGCGTCGGTTTCTCGACCTATACCACCGAACGGATGACAGGCTTCGGCGGCGAGTCGCTGCGCAAGCCGACGCTGGATGCCATCAAGTTTCCGGGCTTTGCTGATTTCATGAAACGCCAGATCGGCATCGCCGATGACCTTGCCAAGGTCTGGAACGCGCCGCAGTGCGTCGACAGGCTGACCTACGACCCCGATTTGACCGAGGCCCGCGAGGAGGCCGATCTGTTTCAGGCCTCGTTGAAACGCACCGGGGTCAAGTTTACGGAAAACTTCATGTCCGCCGCATCGCCGGGGATCGTGTCGACCACCATGCTGCTTTCGCCGAGAAACCCTGTCTATAAGACCGATGAAGACTACGTGATGGGGATCGCGAAGGAACTGAAGAAGGAATATGACTTCATCGTCAGTCAAGGCTACGTGCTGCAACTGGATGCGCCCGATCTGGCGATGGAACGGGTGATCATGTACGGCGATCAGCCGCTGAGCGCGTTTCTGGACCGTGTTGCCCTTCATATCGAGGCGATCAACGTCGCCACCGCCGACATTCCGCGCGACCGTGTGCGACTGCATGTGTGCTGGGGCAATTGGAACGGTCCGCACCAGGACGATGTGGACATGAAGGATCTGCTGCCGCTGCTGTACAAGGCAAAGGTCGGCGCTCTGTCGATCCCGGTCGGCAACCCGCGTCACGAACACGAGGTCGAGGTGTTCCGCACCCAGAAGTTGCCTGACGGGATGTTGCTGATCCCCGGCGTGATTGACGTTACCACCAACTATCTGGAACACCCCGAGGTCGTGGCGAACCGGATCTGCGCGGCGGTGTCGGCGGTGGGCGATCGGGAACGCGTGATCGCAGGCACTGACTGCGGCTTTGGCACCTTTGCCAGCTATGAGTTCATCGCCGAAGACATCGTCTGGGCCAAACTCGAAGCGCTGTCGCAAGGCGCAGCGGTGGCAACAAAACGCCTGTGGAAATGACGATGCGGCGACCGCCCGGGAAGGGCGGTCGCCGACACCGAGCGTCAGAAGCCCAACGAAAAACCTTCGTCCAGGGTCAGGATGGCGCCGTGGACCGGCTTGCTGTCGTCGGACGCCAGATAAAGGATAGCCTGCGCCATTTCCTCGGGCTTGGAGTAGGTCCTCCCTGACGGCGTGCGTGCGGCCATTGCGTCGATGAACCCTGCGTATTGCGCCTCCGTGCGCAGGTTTTCGTTCATCGGCGTCGCCGTGTTGCCGGGTGCAATGGCGTTGACATGCAGGCCGTCGCGCCCGAATTCGATGGCCAGTGACCGTGTCAGCATGTTCACCGCCGCCTTGCTGGCGCAGTAGACAGCATAGTTCGCCAGCGCCATCGATCCCAGAACCGACGAGACGTTCACGATCCAGCCGGTCTTTCGCGCCCTCATCGAGGGCGACACCGCTGCGATGGCGTTCCAGGTGCCCTTGACGTTGATGTCCATCACATTGTCATACGTCGCTTCATCGGTCGCCCCGTTCGGCGTGGGCGGAAAGACCCCGGCCGAACACACCAGAATGTCGATCGGGCCATGTGCCTTGGTGGCTTCGGCTGCCACGCGGGCGATTTCGCCGGCATTGCGGACATCGGCCACATGCGCGGTGGCAATGCCACCCGCCGCGCGGATCTGCGCCGCGATAGCTTCGGCCTTGGCCAGATCGCTGCTGGCAACCACGGCGACCTTCGCGCCTTCGCGCCCGAACAACCGCGCCGTCTGTTCGCCGATCCCTTGCGAGCCACCGGTGATCAAAGCAACCTTGCCTTCCAGTTTCTTCATCGCGAACCTCCCCTACGATGCGTCCTGCCGGGAATTTCCCGGTGCCGGACTGTCAGAACCTTAACAACGACGCTCCCCCGAGAGTGAGCGAAAAAGCACAACCTCGCCTACCCGTGGCCGACCGCTGCGTTCAGCCGCCACGCGTGAGGCCGGCCATGGTTTCAAGTACCGCGCAGACAGCCGACACATCCGCGTCCGGGTAACTTCCCCCTCCCGCAAGATAGATCGGCAGGCTGGCGCTAAGAAGTGGAGTCGGGCAATCGAGATCCATCGCGAACTGGCCGATGATGCCAAGATCCTTGTAATACATCGGAAAACCGGCAGTTACGGGCTTGTAGTTGCCGGACGCCATCATCGGACCGCGCACTTCCAGCATCCGCGACCCACCTGCGCCCAGTTTGACCACATCGACGATCTGTTGCGGGTCCAGCCCCGCCTTCATGCCCAGCACCAGCGCCTCGGCCGCCGCGACGTTGTGAATGAACACCAGAAGGTTCGCCACGTACTTCATCTTGCTGCCGTTGCCGATGGCACCCAGATCGAACGACGCCTTTGCAAAGCCCGCGAAGATGTCGGCGCAGGCGGCAATGGCTGCGCTGTCGCCGCTGGCATAGACCGTCAGATCACGTGTGCGCGCCTGCGCACCCGTGCCGCTGAGCGGACAATCCAGCAGGATATGGCCGCCTGCCGCCAGTGCCGTATGGGCGGCAATCTTGGCGTCCACCTTCAGCGTGCTCATCTCGACGATGGTGCGGCGGGGCGTGCCGGCAGCCAGAATTGCCCGCACGGTTGTGTCCAGCGCGCCTTCGTGCGGAAGGCTGGTCAGCAAGGTGTCGACTTCCGCCACCAGATCACCGATCGACGCCGCAATGCCGACCCCCACCGCAGCCATCGCGTCGCGTCGTGCCGGGTCAACATCAAAACCGATGACGTGGTAGCCCGCAGCCATCAGGTTGGGCGCGATGGCGCCGCCCATGATGCCAAGGCCCACAAGGCCGACCTTCTTTTCCACGCTCATCCCCACTTTCCTTTGCACAGTTCAGTCTGAATCTGGCCACGCCGTCAGTCGAACAGAAAGCCGGTGACGACGGCGTTGAACGCCTCCGGCGCTTCGATGTTGGAAATGTGCGCCACATCGGGAAGCACGACCAGCGCAGCGCCTGGAGTGGCCGCCTGCATCTCGGCCATAGCGGCGGGCGGGGCTCCTGTATCTTCGGCACCCGCGATATACAGCATCGGCACGGCGATTTCGCTCAGTCGTGACAGATAGGCCAGTCCCTTGAGCGCCGCTGTGCAGCCCATGTACCCCTCGGGCGAGGTGGCAAGGATCATCCGCATTGCATGACGCGCGAGCTCGGGGCGCAGGTTACGCGTCGCGGGAGTGAACCACCGATCCACTGTGTCGTCGGCAACGGCGGCCATTCCACCGGCGGCCACAGCGGCGGAGCGCTGGTCCCACATGGCAATGCCGGGCGGCGGAAACGCCGCACGCGCATTGGCGCAAACGGCCCGGTGCACACGGGCGCCGTGGTCGATTGCCAGGCCAAGCGCGGTCATGCCTCCCATCGACAGGCCGACGATGTCGGCAGAGTCGATGCCGTAATGATCCATCAGGGCGATCACGTCGCCGGTCAGATCCTTGAAATCATAGGGGCCGGGCGGGGCGCTGTCGGCACTGGCGCCGTGGCCGCGTGTATCATAGCGCAGTACCCGGCGTTTCGCGGTCAGCGCGGGCAGTTGCGCCTCCCACATCGACATGTCGGCGCCCAGCGAATTCGACATGATAAGCCAAGGCAGCCCCTCGGCACCGTCGACGCGCGTCGCCAGGGTAGTGGCCGAGGTCTGAACCATCACCGGCGCTGTCATGCCGACTTGACCTGCGCTGTGCCACTTGAGATGGCCGCGTTGATCCTCGGCATCACCTGTTCGGCCATCAGCCGCATGGAGCGCCTTGCCAACCCTGGATCACGCCAGTCGTGCCCGGCATAAACCAGCGTGCCGAATGGCCCCACCTCTTCGCGGAAGGCAAGGACCTTGTCGGCCACCTCGTCCGGGGTGCCCCAAATCACCAGTCGGTCCATCACATGATCCAGCGTCAGATCGGAATCGGCCATGTTCTGATCTTCCTTGAACAGATTGGACCGGCCGTTCTTGACCAGTTTGGTGAACAGCGACGAAAAGTAGTGCACATAGGGGCTGTTCGCACCGCGTGCATAGTCGTACGCGGTCTGGCGATCTTCGGATACGAAGATGCTCTTGGCCACGCGCCAGTTGGCAAAATCGGTGGGACGACCACCCATCTTGCAGCCTTCGTCATAACTGTCGCGGTGGGTTGCGACCCATTTCGGCATCAGGAAGTTGGCTGAGATCGGTTCCCACCCGCGCGCGGCGGCGGCCGATACGCCCTTGGAAAACGGTGCCACGGCGGTCACCACGATGGGCGGATGGGGGCGTTGCAGCGGCTTGGCAACGATGCCCTGGCCGATGGCGGGGACCAGCTGGCGTTCGGTCGTGATCTTCCAGTATTTGCCCTCGATGTTGTAGGGCGCGTCGGTGGTCCAGAGCTTCAGCACTGCGTCGATGCCTTCAAGAAACATCTCGTTGCGGTTGGCGTCGAGGTTCCCGAAGATCTCGGCGTCTGACAGAAGTCCACCTGGGCTGATGCCGAAGTTGAATTTTCCGTCCAGCAGATGATCCAGCATGGCAATCTGGGCAGCCACATGCGCCGGGTGAGAGTTGGGCAGGTTTACCGTGCCGGTGCCCAGACGCATGGTCTTGATGCGCCCGGCCAGCGTGGCCAGAAACACGATGCTTGAAGTGATGTTTTCCGCCAGGTCGGTAATGTGTTCACCGACGTAACCTTCGGAAAACCCAAGCTCATCCGCCAGAAGGAACGCGTCTTGATCCTCGCGGAGCGTTTCACGCCAATCACGACCAATTGGATGAATCGGCATAGTGAAGAAACCAATATCCATCGTTTCGCGCTCCCAATGTCCTCGACCGGTCGGACGTTAGTAGAAGCGATCCAGAACGAATACTCATAAGTTCTGATGTGGGCGATCAGTCCTTGTGATGATCAAGTTCGGCGGCCATGGCGCCGGTGGCCAGCCACAATTCCTTCAGCTTGCGGTATTGCGTCTCGATTCCCTCCAGAAAGAGCGCTGCCGCCTTCGGCATCGCGGCCTTGGCGGGTTCGATCACCACATAATCCACCGTCAGCGTCGGGTCGATGATCGGGTGAAGCGAGCGCACCGTGCCATCAAGATCGTTCACGCAGATGGTTTCGGGCAGGATAGTCACGAAGTCGGAATGTGACACGAACTCCAGCGTGGCGATCATCGCATCCATGTTGAGGATGGTGGCGATGCGGATGCCGTGCAGTTCGGCATAATTCTCGAACGCCTCGCGCCGGGCGTTGCCGCGCCCTGGCAGCACCAGTTTCAGGGGCGGCAAATCAGCCAGTCGCACTGGCGCCAGATGCGTCAGCCCAGATCCCGGCTTGCACACCAGAATCTCGCGGTCTGACCCCAGCAGATGGGTCCGGATCCCGTCGCGGTGCGGCGCTCGGGGCACGATAGCGAAATCGTAGGTGCCCGCCGCCACGCCTTCTGTCAGCGCGGCACTATAGGCCTCGACCACGGACACCCTAACGGTCGGGTATTCAGCGATGAACGCCCCCAGCGTGGGAGCCAGCACGGCGCGAGTGAATGTGGGCATCAGGCCAACCGAAAGCTCGCCGCCGACTCCGGTCTTCAGCACGCGGATATCTGCGTCGATCTCGTCTAGCCGGCGGATCACTTCGACGGAAAGTTCATAAAGGCGATCGCCGGCAAAGGTGGGCGTCACCCCGCGCGCCGACCGGTCGAACAGCGAAAGTCCAATGCTTTCCTCCAGATGCTGAGTTTGCATCGAAAGGCCCGATTGCGTAGCGTGCAGCCGCTTGGCCGCCTTGGAGAATGACCGTTCCTCGTAGACTCCGACAAAGGTCACAAGATGGCGGAGGTTGAGCATGTCATCACCGTTTCTGATGCCAGAGGTCTAATATTATCATTTCTGGGTATGCCGCAACTGTCTTATGTCAGGCCCATGCAATCACTTTCAACGGTACTGGAACCATGACCCGCATGACAGACCCTGACACGCCCGCCAGATCGACCAGCGGATCGACCAGCGTGCCGGCGGTCGATCCTGCCGCATTCCGGTCGGTCTTGGGCCGCTTTGCCACAGGTGTCACGGTGGTCACTACCGTGTCGACCGAAGGCAAGCCGGTCGGCGTCACGGCCAGTTCGTTTAACACACTGTCGCTGGACCCACCCCTGATCCTGTGGAGCCTTGCGCTGAAGGCACCCAGCTTGTCCTCTTACAGGTCGTCAGGGCGGTTCGCCGTGAACATACTTGGCATCGATCAGGCGGCGGTGGCGTTGCAGTTCGCGCGTCCGTCAAATGACAAGTTTCGGGGGATCGCCACCATGCCGGGCCTAGGCGATGTGCCGCTGATCGCCGATGCCATCGCACATCTGGAATGCGAGGTGGTACGCCGCGACCCGGGCGGCGATCACGAGCTGTTCATCGGCCGGGTTCTGCGGGCGGCCGCCGCCGACCGTCAGCCACTGATCTACGTGACCGGCAAGTTCGGTCAGTTCGAGATGTTTGCCTGACCGCCAGAAAGGAACTCTGCCATGTCGCTTCGCCCCCCCGTTCTTGACGAGGCCGCCCTGTCGTCTGATCAGCGGTCGGTGTTCGATGCCATCCGGTCCGGCCCGCGCGGCGTTGTGGAAGGGCCTTTACGGGTGTGGGTGCAAAGCCCCGAACTGGCACGACACGCGCAGGCGCTTGGCGCCTATTGCCGCTATGGCACACGGCTGCCGCCCCGGCTGTCGGAACTGGCAATCCTGATCGTGGGCGCTGATTGGCAATCGGGGTTCGAATGGCACGTCCACGCTCCCATTGGCCTTCAGGCCGGTCTTGATCCGCGCGCGATCGAGGCGATCCGACGCGGACAGACCCCGGTGCTAGATAGCGAGACCGACCAGGCAGTGTATCGTTTCGTCACGGAATTGCTGACGACACGGCGGGTCTCAGACACAGCCTATGCCGATGCGTTGCGGCTGGTCGGGTTGGAGGCCACGGTCGATCTTGTAGGAATTCTGGGGTATTACACGCTGATCTCGATGACCATCAACGCCTTCGAGGTTCCGGTTCCCCGCGGGGCGGAAGAGCCCTTCGGCCCCGCTTGGACAGACCCCGAACCGGCCGATGCCGCAGCGTTTCGCAGCCCGCCGCGCGTCGGACGATGACAATGAGGGCATCATCCCCGCGGATAGAGACTATCATCTATCCTGATTTGAAACGCCCGAATCCTGCTGCTAACCGTATGGCAGAGAGGGCAGCGCGGGCGTTTTGCACCCCTGCGGCGCAGCAGTTCCGCAACCCCACCAGAGAGGGGTTTTGGCAGTGTCATGACCCGCGTCGCCCGCGCAAGACCGTTCGAAACAGGGAGGAATGAACTATGGCTCGGACCGTGATCCGGAATGCAATCGTGCTGTCGATGGACCCCAAGATCGGAGAACACCTGTGCGCGGACGTACTGATCGACGGTGAAAAGATCGCCGCCGTGGGCCCGAACCTTGGGCCGGTTGACGGCATCGAAATCGACGGCAGCAGTTCCATTGTCATGCCTGGTTTCGTCGATACGCACCGCCATACCTGGCAGTGCCTGATGCGAAACGCCGCAGCCGACTGGACGCTGGCGCAATACTTTGGCGGCGTGCGCGGCGTGATGGGCGGGCTTTACACCGCCGACGACATGTATGTGGCCAACTATATCGGCGCGCTGGAGGCGCTGGATGCCGGCATCACCACGCTTGTGGACTGGTCGCACAACACGAATTCGCCCGAGCATGCGGACATGGCCGTTAAGGGCCTCAAGGACAGTGGCATCCGCGCAGTGTTTGCCTATGGCAACGCCAACAAGGAATGGTTCCCCATCAGCGACCTGCCATCGGATTTCGACGATGTGGCACGGGTGCGCAAACAGTATTTCAGCTCGGATGACGGGCTGGTGACGATGGCGTTTGCTGCGCGCGGGCCTCAGTTCGCCACACTCGACCAGACCGAGCGCGATTTCCGCATGGCGCGTGATCTCGATCTGCCGATCACGCTGCACGCGGGTGACGGGCTTTGGGGGCTTAACAAGCCGATTGATCAGCTACATTCGCGCGGGCTGCTGGGGCCGCGGACGACCTATGTGCATTGCTGTACGCTGGCCGACCACGAATTTAAGATGATCGCTGACACAGGCGGCTCGGCGTCCCTTGCTGCCGAGGTCGAGCTGAACATGGGCCACGGCAACCCCGCCACGCTCAGCTTCCTGAAATACGGCCTGCGACCCAGCATCTCGATCGACGTGTGCACCTCGGTCGGGGGTGACATGTTCACCCAGATCCGCATCCTGCTGGCCGCGACGCGCGGCGTGGTGAACGCCGAGGCGCTAACGCAGAACCGACTGCTGGACCCGCTGCCGCTGACCGCCCGCGATATGCTGGATTTCGCCACCCTGCAAGGCGCCAAAACCGCGAACCTGGATCACAAGACTGGCTCTCTTACCCCCGGCAAAGACGCCGACATTGTCATCCTGAACACCGACTCGCTGAATATGTTCCCGATCAACAACCCCGTTGGGGCCGTGATTGCCGATGCGCACGTGGGCAACATCGACTCGGTCTTCGTGCGGGGCCGCGCGGTCAAGCGGCATGGCAAGTTGGTGGATGTGGATGTCAAAGCGCTGCGCCGTCGGATGGAGGCCAGCGTGGACGGCCTGTTCGGCCGCGCCGGCGTGCCCCGCGATGGCAACTGGCTACCGAAGCCTTATACCGGCGGCACCACCGTCAAGGACTGAACGGTCTTCTAAGCGAGGTGCTAGCCATGCCCCACTATACCTATGCCTGCGTTGACTGCGGTCCATTTGATATGTTCCGCTCTATAGCGCACTTTGCTGCCCCCTGCGATTGTCCAACGTGCGGTCAGTTGGCAGAGCGTCAGCTTGCCGGGCCGATGCTCGCGGGGGGAGCACAGCCAAAGCCGGCAATGCCGGCGGGCACCAGGGCGCATCGGGCAGGGTGCGGGTGCTGCGGCCCGGTGATGTCGAAGACGGCATCGGCAGCGGCTCAGGCCGCTGGAGCCCCGATGACGGCCCGTGCCAGGCCCTCATCGTTCCTTTCGGGCGGCTAAGTTAGGCGTGCGGGGGAGGGGACAACCCTTATCCTGCAGGGAGTTTCGGCAATCTTCAAAAGCGAAGCTGCCATGATGTGGCCGTGGCCCCCTATGATCTCGTCCGTTTAGGAAAACAAGACCGGGATCGTCCAACCGAACTGGTCTGCCCCCTGAAAAGTGGTCCTCCCTGAGGTATTGCTTACGAGCCATTTGGAGGATGCAGGAATGCCCCAGAAGAAGCACGAGCCGGAGGAGATCGTCGCAAAGCTGCGGCAGGTCGACGTGTTGGTATCGCAAGGCCAGTCTGTGGCCGAAGCCGTGCGCTCGATCGGCGTGACGCAGTTCACCTACTATCGGTGGCGCAAGGAGTTCGGCGGGCTGAAGACCGACCAGGTGAAGCGGCTGAAGGAGCTCGAGAAGGATCGAGCCATTGAGGCGCCATTGGTTCGAGCCCAATGGCGAGGGAGCGACTTCGGAAGGCGATCTCTGACCTGACGCTGGAGAAGCTCATCCTGCGGGAGGCGGCATCGGGAACCGAAGGTCCGCGTAGCGAAACTACTGAGCCCCGCCCGTCGCCGTGCTTGCATCGAACATGTCAGGCAGCGGTTCCGGATCTCGGAACGGTTCGCCTGTCGTGTCCTCGGGCAGTATCGCTCGACACAGCGGAAGATGCCGCAGGGCCGGGCCGACGAGGAGGCTCACCGCGGACATCATCGCGCTCGCCAGCCAGTTTGGTCGCTACGGCTACCGCCGGATCACGGCTCTTCTCCGCGAGGCGGGCTGGGCGGTGAATGTGAAGCGGGTCGAGCGGATCTGGCGGCGGGAGGGGCTGAAGGTGCCTGCGAAACAACCGAAGAAGGGCCGGCTCTGGCTGAATGATGGGTCGTGCATCCGTCTTCGGCCTGAGCGTCCGAACCACGTCTGGTCTTACGACTTCGTTGAAAGCCGAACCCACGATGGAAGGAAGTTCCGCATGCTCAACCTCATCGACGAGTTCACCCGGGAGTGCCTGGCAATCCGGATCGACAGGAGGCTCCGATCGACCGACGTCATCGACGTCTTGTCCGATCTCTTCATCCTGCGCGGCGTGCCGGATCACATACGGTCCGACAACGGCCCGGAGTTCATTGCCAAGGCGGTGCGGGAGTGGATCGCCGCCGTGGGGGCGCAAAGACCGCCTATATCGAGCCTGGCAGCCCCTGGGAGAACGGCACCTGCGAGAGCTTCAACTCGAAACTCAGGGACGAGCTGCTCAACGGGGAGATCTTCTACAGCCTCGCCGAGGCACGGATCGTCATCGAGTCTTGGCGCCGCCACTACAACACAAAGCGCCCGCACTCATCACTGGGTATCGCCCGCCAGCTCCCGAGGTCATCCAATGGCCGGCTTCGCCATCCGGAGCCGCTCCGCCGGCCACCCCAGCCGTAACGCCAAGACCCGTCATGCACTAAGACTGTAACCGGACCACTCGATCGGGGCAGGCCAGGAACGGCAGTCGTAAATCTCGCCCGGGCCGGTTGCACCGTCGCGGAGATTGCCAGCATCACCGGGCACAGTATTCGTGATGCCGAAAACATCCTGTCGAAGCACTACCTGTCCGCAGACCGCGAACTGGCCGACTCCGCAATGCAAAAGATGGAGACATACCGCGCCATGAAACGCAAAAGATCGAAGTAGAATAAGGCCAGTAATCAGAGATCTCTATACCACTGAAGCTGCACAAGGGGCTCCGCATCGCGGGGCCCTTTGTCGTCTTATGTGGTCAATCTCTCGTTGGTTGGGTTCTGGATTACATCCGCGTCGAGGGTCATTGTTCGATTTGAACTGCCGACTTTGCGACGCGGCCTACTGCGGATTCCGCTAAAAAGTTGGACCGTTACCAGACCGTCTTCTCCAAAACTGCAAAACGCCCTGTAAAACCGACCCCGAGCTGGCCTGGCCGCTTCCTGTAAGTATTGGATTTTGTGAGGGGGGAACCCACACTGGATCAGTAAGCTTTTGTCTTAAAGCGGTAAAAAATCATTGTCTCCTTCCGATACCCCCAATGATACCCCCAAACCTGCGCCGATGTTCACAAATGTAGGTGTTTTTGGAACTGAACAAACGATGAAGCCTCCTTGTCAGCGCATCCAAGCGCCTTCGCGCCGTCGGCGCAGTAACCGAATTTCAGTCGAAGGTAATGAGGCGGGTTTGATCTGTCTAATCCATCTGCATTGGCGTCGCGAATTGTCCAATGACGTAGATTAAGAACGCGTCGAACTTGGGGGCACCGCCAGTCTGCTTGCCGTCCCAAGCGAAGGCGACGACGGTTTCGACGCAACCGGCCCATACCTGCCGGTCGACCTCATCCCATGCTGCTTGGCCGCGCACCCCGAAGCAGACGTTGGTCGGTGCTGCAGCATTCTTGCGCCGCATGTGACCGCTATGCGGGACAAAGCAGTCACTTGCGGTTAGGCATCGTCGTCAGTTCAGAATTTCCTCCAGCTCAAAGAGGTTGCCCCAGGGATCGGCAAAGAAAGCGATCCTCCTGGAAATCGCTTCAACATTGAACGGCTCGGCTAAGACTTTCACCTTGCGCGCCTTCAAATTCTCGCCCGTCCTGTCCACCGAGGGCACGGTGAAGCAGACATGATGCAGGCCCTGAAAGCCAAATGTCGCCACAAAATCCGACTCGGCACTTGGTGACGCCTCTGGGTCATTTCCGCCGACGACCTCAAGAATCGTCCCATCATCGCAGGCAGCTGCCAGATACCCCATCTGAACTCCCAACATCGGCTCAGGCCACTCGTGAACCACGCCAAAATCCAGCTTGCCGACCAACCACGACTTTGCGGCCTCGTAGTCAGGAACGCGGAGGCAAACGTGAGCGTGTCGTAAGTCAGCAAACGTCGCGTCGGGCGATTTGGGCGGCAAGTGGAATGCGGTCATGGCGAAGCGCCTCCGGTTGATTATCCGGAGACCGTAGCATCAATGTGGCGTCAGCTGCTAACCGGACGTTACGCCGATTTCGCGCTATAACAGGACTGCGGACGAAGCTGCCGTTGACTATTGGCGCCGGGGGATTGAACGAGCCCACC
This sequence comes from Tabrizicola sp. BL-A-41-H6, assembly GCF_050632395.1. Lineage (GTDB taxonomy): Bacteria > Pseudomonadota > Alphaproteobacteria > Rhodobacterales > Rhodobacteraceae > JAUYQR01. The sequence continues at coordinate 3,945,846 of NZ_CP192600.1, read as the reverse complement.
CAAATGACGAGCAGGGTTCGACCCGATCGATTTTGTGCTACTGCGGGATCAGGAGCGGACTCAATCCTTTTGCGGGGAAAGCCTATGGAAGACCCAAAACTGAACCTGGGAGATCGGCGCGCGGAATTGGCGCAGAAGGCCCGAGCCACAATTGGCAAGAAGGCATCAGAGCTCTGGTGGACCTTTTTTGTGCGAGGCGGCATTGCGCTTCTTCTGGGCATCGCGGCGCTGTTTTGGCCGACCTCAAGCATTTCCATCCTCTTGCGCCTTTTCGGTTTGTTTCTGGTGCTTGATGCCGCGTTCTGGATCTTGGGCGCGCGCAGGACATCGGACGACATGGCCAGCCGCGCCCCAGGGCTCCTGACCGGAATTATTGGCGTGGCACTTCTGTTCGTCCCGGCGACCTCGGCACGGTTGGTATTTGTACTGATGGGGGTCTGGGCGCTAGTAACTGGCGCCGGCTATCTGCTGAAATGGTGGCGCGCGCCATCAGAGGACCTCGCGCGCGACAGTGCGCGCAACGTTGGTCTGTTCGCGCTTGCAGGCGGCTTTGTGTTGCTGCTCTGGCCCGGGACCGGAGTGGTGGCATTAGGCTGGACGCTGGCGATCCTGGCCTTTGCGGTGGCGTTGGTAATGTTTTTTCTGGCCTCCCGATTCCGCCGGATTGACCAGCTTCTAGGGTCGAAGCGGGAATAGGGCCCTATCATCCTGCTGCCGACCCTGGCCGGGACAAGCAGCCGGGACAATCAAGGAGATACCAGATGCAGTAGGGCAGGACATGTGAATGTCCCGTCCTACCAGAGGTCGCTTCTCACGACACCGGTCCGGGTGCCGACAGAAACATTGGGAAGAATCAGTTCTTAGTGTACACATCGCTTCGTTAGAACTGGACGAGTCCAGACATAAGACCTCCGCTGAGATCAGATCTTCTTGCTGCGGCGCGTCAGTAGGTGGCGTGGAGCAACGCCGGCAATCCCGCCGGATAGCGCGAGGTACTCCATGTGCCATTCTTGGCGTCTGACGGCCAGTGTCCTAAGCCTTAGCCTGATTGCTGGGATGGCTGAGGCGCGGTGTGCCGATCTTGCACTCGTACTCGCCATCGACAGCTCCGGCAGCATAGACGACAGCGAATACGCACTGCAGCGCCACGGTTATGCGAACGCCTTTCGCACTCCGAAGGTTCTGGCAGCGTTGCAAGGCGCGGGCACGGTGGATCTTTCCGTCGTGTTTTGGGGCGACAGTGCAATGCCGGTACAGGTTCTTCCTTGGCAGCGAGTCGATCGACGGAAAGGCGCCGAACGACTGGCTGACGCAATTGAGGTGGCTCCGCGCCAGGTCACCGGTAATACTGCCATCGGCAACGGCCTCTGGGTGGCACTTGATCTTCTGGATGACCCCACGCGATGCGCCTACCGATCGCTGATCAATGTTTCGGGCGACGGAGTGGAGTCGCTTGGCCCGAGGCCCGACGGCATCACCCTCCATCACTCCCGGGAGCGTGCGCGGGCAGAGGGCGTGACCATCAACGCGCTGGCGATTTCGGACAAGAACGGCGTACTGGCCGACTGGTTTCGCAAGGAAGTGATCACAGGGCCGGGCTCATTTGTCATCCAGATTACGACCTTCGCTGACTTCGCCGACGCGATCGCCGAGAAGATTGCACGCGAAATCGGCCCACCGGCGCTGGCCGCCCTCCAACCCTGAATACCCAGACAGCGGGCTGGAAACATTTGCAGCTTTCAGAGTGGCATTGTCAGAAGAAACTTCCTTAAAGCGGGCAGACCACAATGGCAGCTATCCAGGAGTTCTGCCGATGCGATGCTATCTCTGCTTGGGGCAGCTTTCCGCCCTTAAAGCATCGACAGCAAGTGGGAGAAATCGGATGTCCTCAACTTTGGGGAATTGGCCGTGATCTTTGGTAACGCCAAGATGAGAATGGCCTTTTTCAGCCGCCCCACCACTTCAGCAACATCCTAGTGGTCGGAGAAGACAACTTTCGGATCATGGCAAGCGCAGCCAGCGCAGCCGAAAAAGAAAGGGACAAACCCTACCTTGACGCCAACATGCCCCGAACTTCATAGTCAGAGGCGGCTCACGTCCGGGTGGAAATCAACACGGAAACTTGCAGCGGTTCATCCGAATACGATGTCACTCGCAGAGGACATGCATTGCGCCACCTGTTTCGCGGAATCGTCATTCTGATCATGCTCGGGATCGTCGGGTTGGTTGTAGCAATAGTGGCGATTGCGCTGCCCTTTCCGTCCATGCCGCCCGAGACAGACGTCTTCGGCTTTTCCGCCGAGAAGGAGGCGGCCAAGGCGCTCCCCCCGTTGCTGCAGTTCCGCGCCCGTGACGGCGATGCGCTTGCCTACAGGGTTTATGATTCAGCGAGTGAACGGATCCTCATCTTCATTCATGGTTCCTCCTACCACGGCGGCGGCTATGATGAGCTGGCGACCTATGTCAGCGCCGCAGGGGCCGCAAACGTCGTCCTGCCGAACATGCGCGGGCACTATTTCTCGGGGCGACGCCGAGGCGACGTCGAATACATCGGCCAGTACGAGGACGACATCGTCGATCTCATCCGGGAACTTCGCATGCAGGGCCACTTGGGGCCGATCATCCTTGGCGGCCATTCCAGTGGCGCAGGCTTTGTGTTGCGTTTCGCCGGAGGCGTGGGGCCGAAACAGGAGGCTATTGCGGGCTACATCGCCCTCGCTCCAATCATTCCGCGTACGGCCGCCGTGCGGGGTGGTGACGCGGGCGGGTGGAACGTCATTGATCTGTCCCGCATCCTGGGGCTTGTGGCGCTGAATGCCATTGGGGTGCACGGGTTCGACGGACTTCCTGTCATCGCCTTCAACAAGCCCGCCAGCGCATGGAATGGGACCGAGACCCTTGCCTATTCCTGGCGGCTCAATGTCTCTTTCCATCCTCGCAACAACTACCAGTCAGATATCAAGGCGATGCCCGCCAATTCGCTGATCCTTGTCGGTGACACGGATGAGGCCGTCGACAGAGTTGCACTGCTGGCTCTGCTAAAGGAGGCGGGATACCGGGGCGGCGCAGAAATCCTTGGCCAGACCACGCATTTCGGCATTTTCCACAACGCCGAGGCGTTGAAGCGGGTGTCTAATTACATTGCTAGTATTCCTGAACGTTGAACCAATTGACACCGTGCAGCGGCAGAGAAAACGCCACGCACGTCAAGAAAATGCTTCGGCCAGCAGATCATAGACCAGGCGGATCCGGCGGCTGGTCAAGAGCTCGCGGTGGGTGGTCAGCCAGAACGGAACCGGCAGGGCGACAAGGTCAGGCAGGACCGGTTCAACGCCGGGCAACAAGACGGCGAATTCCTTCGGCATGACGCCGATCCCAAAGCCTTGCCGGATCAACTCGCCCGCCACCACACCATTGTCGGTCACCACCTTGAACTGCGCGCGGGTCAGCGCGAGGCCGCAAGAGTTTAACCCGGCGATCAGCCGCTCCACCGGGGCAAAGCCGATGAACGTGGCGTCCGACAGATCGGCAGCGGTTTGGGGTCGGCCATGCCGGTCCAGATAGCTGCGCGCGGCGTAAAAGTGCGCGGAGGAGGTGCGGACCAGTTTTGCAATCAGCTCTGGTTGGTCCGGGCGGGCGTGGCGGATGGCGATATCCGCCTCACGCCGCCGCAGGTCGCGGATGTCGTTTGAGGCGAGAACCTCGATCTCTATCCCGGGGGCCAGATCTTTTAGGTGCATCAGGATGGGCGGAAGGAAATAGGCCGCCAGCGCGTCGCTGGCGGTGATGCAGACCTGCCCCTCGATCGCCTGTGACTGGCCCGAGGCGGCCAAGGCGATGCCAGCGGCCGCATCGCCCATTGCGCGGAACTGGTCCAGCAGGTCGACCCCGGTGGGCGTGATCGCCAAAGAGCGCCCGACCCGGTCGAAGAGGACTACACCCAAAGCCTCCTCCAGTGCCGCCACCTGCCGCGACAAGGTGGGTTGCGTCAGCCCCAAAGAGCGAGCGGCGGCGGACAGGCTGCCCGCCTCTGCCGTCGCAAGGAAGGCGCGGGCCTGGTTCCAGTCAAAGGGGGAGGTCTGCCAATTCATGCGTTTTTGTATAACGCAAAGCCGGATTTCCGCAATTTCTTTCGATCCCGCGCATAAGTAGACCGCTTTTAAAGGAGACTGATTATGCAGTTAAAACGCGTTTCGATCCGGGAGGGCTGGCCCATCGCCGCAGGGCTTTTGGCGCTGAGCGTCATCCCCGTCGCGGCCGGAGTGGTGCGGCTGGTGTCGCTGGCGACGGGCGAGACCGTTACCCTCGCCAACGCCCGGTTCTTTGCGCACCCGCTTCCCGTTCAGTTGCACATCGTGGGGGCCAGCCTGTTTTGCGTGTTGGGTGCCTTGCAGTTCTGGCCCGGCTTTCGCCGCCGCTTTCCGCACTGGCACCGTATGGCCGGGCGAATGCTGGCCCCCGCAGACATTGTGGCGGGCCTGTCTGGCCTGTGGATGAACCAGTTTTACCCTTACGGTCCGAACGACGGCCTGCTGCTCTATTTTTTCCGGCTGTTCTTTGGTGCGGCCATGGTTCTGACCATGGTTCTGGGGATCGCCGCCATCCTGCGGCGCGACGTGGCCCAGCATCGCGCCTGGATGATGCGGGCCTATGCCATTGGTCTGGGGGCGGGGACCCAAGCCGTTACACAACTGCCATGGATCCTGGCTGTCGGCCTGCCGGGGGAACTGCCAAGGGCGCTGCTGATGGGGGCTGCATGGGTTCTGAACCTTGCTGTCGCCGAGTGGTTCATCCGAAGGCAGGCGGGTGCCGTGTTCGGGGCCCCTGTCGCGGCATGACTCCGCCGCTATCGGTGAGGTTCAGTCCTTTCGCGGTCTGATCGGTCAAGCACCGCACCAATGTCACATGATTTCATACTTGAAGAAAGCAAAGACGAAAATGAAAAGCCTATATATTCTGGCCCTTTGCACCATGGTCATCCTGTCTGCCTGCGCCGATATCGGTGCCAGCTACCAGCCGATCGTTGATGGTGCCCCAAGCGCATCTTTCCAAGCCGATCTTCAAGCCTGCCAAAGTCTGGCGCGGGGTCAACATCAGCTTGATCAGGATACCATGGGCTCGGCTGCGGCGGGCGGTCTGCTTGGTGCCGCGATTGCTGACCACGACGAGAGTGGAACTGCCGTTGAGGGACTGGTCGGCGGCGCTCTTATCGGCCTCGTCGGGGGTGTGTCCAAATCGAAGGACAAGCGCGAAGCGATCGTGGTGGACTGCATGAAAGGCCGCAGCCACCGCGTTGTTGGATAGCTGTTTCATGCCCGCACATCGAATTGGGACCCGTCAGGTACGGCATAGGAAGCGCCGTCGTGGGAAGATGCTGCAGGCCAATCAGTCGACTTATGTTCAAGCCAGTTCCTTTGCCAGCAAGTCGAACACCAACCGGATACGCCGGCTGGTGTTGAGTTCCCGGTGCGCAACCAGCCAGATCGGAAACATCAGCGGTGCAAGGTCTGGCAGAACTCGCGTGACCTTTGGCTCGGCATCGCCGATCGAGCCGTCCAGAATCCCGATGCCAAGGCCATGCTTCACCAGTTCCCACATGACGAGATAATTCTCGGTCAAAATCGGGAAGTTGCGCTCCGTCAGATGAAAGCCCATCGCGTTCAACCCCTTCAAAAACATGCCCGAGCCATCGATGCTGATGAAATCAGCCTGCCGCAAGTCATAGGGCAGTTGGGGATTGTTGAGGCTGTCAATATATGCGGGCGTTGCATAAAGCCGGGCCGGAACGTCGCGGATCTTTCGCGCAACCAGATCCGGTTCAGTCGGGCGGAAGTTGCGGATGGCGATGTCCGCTTCACGCCGCAACAGAGCGCTGGCCTTGGAGGAAACGACGATCTCGACCTCGATTCCGGGCTGGGCCTGTCGCAACTTGGCAAGAATGGGCGGTAGAAGAAAAGCGGCGTAGACATCGCTCGCCGCGATCACCACCTTGCCCTCGACGGACTGGGATTGACCGGCCGCTGACAACGACATTCGATTGGCGGCCTCGCCCATAGCGCGAACATGGTCCAGAAGTTCCAGCCCACTTGGCGTCAGTGTCAGCCCACGCCCGACGCGTTCGAACAGAAAAACCCCAAGCTCTTCTTCCAGCGCATCGACTTGCCGGCCAAGTGTAGGCTGCGCCAAGCCGAGGGCTCGGGCGGCTGCCGAAAGAGACCCTTCCTCGGCTGTGACAAGGAATGCTCTTGCCCGGTTCCAGTCGAATCTGACGGCGCGCCAATCCATGCATAAACGCATATCAAATAGGCCATGACGGTCAATGTATCTGCATGGGTGAAATGCCTAGAAGGAACGGGCAAAACACCAAACAAGGAAGTCTTTGAATGAAAGCCGCCGTCTACAAGAAATATGGCCCGCCCAGCGTCGTCGTCCTGGCCGATGTGCCGATGCCATCTCCGAAGGCCGATGAGGTCCTGATCCGCATCCATGCCACGACCGTCAGCACCGCTGACTGGCGGGCGCGCAGTCTGGCCATGCCAGCGGGCTTTGGAACGATGGGGAGGCCATTCTTCGGCTTGTTTGGGCCGAGGCAGCCGATCTTGGGCACGGAATTGGCCGGGGAAATCGTCGCGATGGGCAAGGCCGTCACGCGGTTCAAGTTGGGCGATCACGTCTTTGCCTTTACCGGCGCCAAGTACGGCTGCCATGCCGAATACCGGGTGATGCCGCAAGACGGGCTGATCATGCAGAAGCCCGCCAACCTTTCCTTTGAAGAGGCCGCAGCCTTGTCTTTTGGCGGGACGACGGCGCTGTATTTTCTCAAGGCCAAGGCGGGCATCAAAAGTGGCGACAGCGTCCTGATCATCGGCGCTTCGGGATGCATCGGAACCGCCGCGGTGCAGATTGCCAAGCATTTTGGCGCGAATGTTACTGGCGTCTGCAGCACGGCCAACCTGAGCCTTGTCCGCCGGATTGGCGCTGATGCGGTGTTCGACTACACCGCACAGGACATTGCTTCAGTGAGCCAAACCTATGACATCATCCTGGATACGACTGGCACCGCGCCCTACGCGCGGTGTGGGCACTTGCTGAAGCCCGGCGGCAGATTGCTGATCGCGCTTGGCACACTGGCAACGGTCCTTGGCATCGGCGGCCCGCGCCGATCCAGTGGACACCAGTCCATCGCCGGAGTGGTCAAGGTGACGATCGCAGACTTGCGTCAGTTGGCCGATCTAGCCGCTGTGAGCGCCTTTCGCCCGGTCATTGACAGCGCCTACCCGCTGGAGAACGCGGCGGAAGCCCACGCCTATGTCGATCAGGGTCACAAGCGCGGCAGTGTCATCCTAAGCGTGGGAGCAACCGCGGCCCAAGACACAACCGATCTTGTTGGCCCCAGGGATCAGCTCGCCTTCTTGAATAGTCAGTCGGTTCTTCTGCCCCAACCCATCACTGCGCTAGAGGCATGGCGGCGTATCATGGCGCGGCCCTTGCCCTGACTTGGCGTTGCGTTTGCGCTGCGCGATGCGATTTCGGCCCGGTTCGGAGTAAAGCGGATCGGCGGTTTTTCAGGCGGTTTGGTTGAGTTATCCCAAGTCGGGGGCCAATTGGACTTCTTTCTGATCGAACGGCTGGAGGACACCAAGATGACCCTCACCGCCCGCGACCGGCATCTGGATGTGATGATCTGCATCGAGATGGACGGCTGCAAGATCAACATCACGGCCTCGGTCGTCACCCACAACCTTTTTGGCCGTCTTTACATGATTCCAGTCGCCCCGGCCCATCGGCTGATCGTTTGGTTGCAGTTGCGGCGCTTGCTTTTGCCGACAGTGCCCAAGCCGCATGCCGGTTGATCCAATCCCAAAACATGGTGCGGGTTTTGTCCCTTAATGCAGCGCCCATTTACTGCGCCCGGTTTGGCACCTGCCGGATGGGTCTTGGATATGACGAGGATGTGCAGCTTTAGGCTGCCCTGCGCAATGAACGGGCGCGGCGGCTGGTGGTAATAATGCTGGCCAACCGCCGCGCGCCCGTCATGCGCACGACGGCTGAGGGTCAATTACTTAAGTCTGCGACCCAAGAGGGTCACGCAAAACGCTGCACTTGCAAGCACAGCAGCGACGGCAAAGGTAAGCCGCAATCCGGCCCCACCTCCGGTTCCAAGCCCGAATAGAGCTTCACTCTTTGATCCAAAGGCGAAGACTGCCCCCATGGCCGAAGCTCCCGTGATGAGACCAAGGTTTCTGGATAAACCCAAAAGGGCAGATGTGACGCCGCGACGCTCACTTGGGGCACCGTTCATGACGGCCGTATTGTTCGCGGCCTGAAACAGCGCATAGCCTGCTGTGATGATTGCAAGGCCGCCGATGTATCCATTCACGCCAAAAGCGCCGGGCAGCAGCATCATCAGGACTGACCCCACGACGACACCAAGCAACCCTGAGTAGGTCACGGTCGACTCGCCAAAGCGGTCCACCAGCCGACCGGCTGGAATGCCCGCCAACGCGGAGACGCCCGGCCCCACGGACATCGCGAACCCGGTTTGCACAGGGCTGAGCCGCAGAACCCCGGACAGGAAGAACGGGCCAACGACAAGGGTGGCCATCATGATAGTCGAGACCAGCGCCATCGACACGAGACCTGCCGCCAAAGCGCGGTCCCGCAACAGTGCCAGTTGAACCAGTGGAACAGTCGTGCGGTTTTCGATCGCGACAAAGGTGGCCATGCCGATCAAGGCCAAGAGTCCCAGCCCCACGTTGGTCATGCCAGGTGTGGCACCACCCAGCGTGGTCGAAAGGGCATAGGCGCCAAGTGACAACGCCAGCACCATCATGCCTGGCAAATCAAAGGTGAAATGCATGGGCTTTTTGGCGACATCAGACGGAAAGACCTGGGCACCGAACACGAAAACGCCAGCACCGGACGCTGCCATGAAGGCAAAGACCGCCGGCCAGCCAAATGCGTTGATCAGCAGCCCGCCCAGTGATGGCCCGAGGGCCGTTCCTACCGCTGAAACCGTGCCCAGCAGGCCCATCGCGCTTCCCGTGCGATCCTTGGGGACCATGTCACTGACCGATGCGATCGTAAGTGCCATCATGATCGCGGCCCCAAGGCCCTGCACGCCGCGCATTGCGACCAGCCACCAGAGGTTTGGCGCAATGGCACCGCAGGCAGATGCCGCGGCAAAGATCCCGATTCCGAACAGAAGAACGCGTCGTCGCCCCAGCATGTCGCCCAGACGACCAGCGCCCACGATAAGGGTCGTGACAGCCAGCAGGTAGGCAATGACCACCCATTGCACGTCCTGAATCGGCGCATGAAACGACGTCGCAAGGGTGGGCAGGGCCACGTTGGTGATGCTTGTCCCCAGCGATGGAAGAAGCATCGCAAGGGACAGGGCCGCGAGCCGCAGCCGAAACGTGCGGACGGGCTGCTGGGGCACGGCGGTGATTGTCATGCTCTGGCCTCCGGTTTCTTGACGACGCGCGCAACCAACTGCCGAGTGATCGGTGCGACCGCCAGCACGACCGGGAAGGCAACGAGCCAGGACAGCAGCCAGGCATTCATCCACAGGCCAAGGACCCCATCGATCAACCCGGCATTTCGAAGGGTAGCGATGCCAGAGACTACAGCGGACATTAGACCTGACAGGATGAAACCGAAGAGATAGGGGGCAAAACGAGACGGCATTTGAAACTCCATTTCATGAGGTTCTTGTCAGATAGCCGCCAGCTTGATATTGCGGAATACGCATTGATTGCACTTTATCCATGCGTCTGACGCCATGTGTTGTGAGAGGTGCCCTTGCCTGATCTGAACCTGCTGGTGACACTTGATGTCTTGTTGTCCGAAGGCAGTGTTGCCAGCGCCGCGCGTCGGCTGCGCTTGAGTCCATCGGCAATGAGCCGGGCGCTTTCGCGGTTGCGTGACGTGACCGGCGATCCGCTTTTAGTGCGGGCGGGTAGGGGGCTTGTCCCGACGCCCCGGGCGATTGAGCTTCGTGAGCAGGTCGGCACGCTCGTTGACGGCGCGAACGCCGTGCTTCGCCCGGCCGAAAAGCTTGATCTTGGCAAACTTGACCGTCGCTTTACGCTTCGGACCAGCGAGGGTTTTGCCGAGACCTTCGGCCCGCAACTGCTCACTATGTTAGAGGCGCAGGCGCCCGGCGTGACCCTGCAGTTCTTGACGAAGACCGACAAGGAAAGCGCCCCGTTGCGCGACGGCGAGGTCGACCTCGAAACGGGAGTCATCGACGCAGATACAGCGCCAGAACTACGCGCTTTGCCGCTGTTTGACGATCGCTGGGTCGGGGTGGTTCGAGAGGGCCATTCCCTGTCCCAAGGTCCGATGACCGCCAGCCGCTTTGCCTCGGCCGGTCATGTTCTGGTGCTGCGGCGCGGGCTGCACAGCCGTCAGATTGATGAAGCTGTGCAGTTGGAAGGTCTGGAACGACGGATTGCCACGGTCGTCAACGGGTTCTCGACTGCGCTGGCGCTGGCGCGCGAAACCGATTTGGTCGCCACCGTGCCCGAGCGGCACACAGAGGGGTTGCGCAAGGGATTGCACAGCTTTGCCTTGCCGGTCGCGGTAGTCCCTTTCACCATCTCGGTTCTGTGGCATCCGCGCATGGATGGCGACCTAGCGCATCGCTGGCTTCGGGGTTGCGTGCGGACTATCTGCGGCACCCGGCGGAGCGACGACGAACGGGCTTTACCCTGACATCGCGTCCTGTGCAGGGTTGCCGTGCAAACGCTGTGCGTTCTGCCCCACTCCGTTTTGCGCCAAGATGAGGTTCGTTCAACCCAAATATTCCAGGAAGGCTTTCAATGACAATGCCTCCGGCCCCGGCCGCAAAAGTCCATCCCCCGTCTGGCGCAGCCCCCGGCATGACGCCCGCAGCGCGAGCCACACTGACTTTGGCGGCTGAGCAGAAGTCTCAGATTTTGGCGCGGCTTGCGGGTGGGCTTTTCCTCGTCACCTTCGTCACGTCCATCCCGGCGCTTCTCCTGTGCTATGCGCACGCTCTGGGGGACCCCGGCTTTATCCTTGGCGGCGGCTTTGACAGGGGCGTATCGACGGGGGCGCTGCTTGAACTGTTCCTTATCGCCGCAAATGTCGGCACGGCACTGGTGCTGTACCCCGTCCTGCGCAAGCATAGCGAGGTGCTTTCACTGGGATACGTGGCTGCGCGCCTGACCGAAAATGGGTTCATCGCCGTTGGCATCGTTGCCCTGATGGCGCTGAACACGCTGCGGCTGCACGCAAGCGGGGCCGATCCGGCCATGCTGCTGGCCGCCGGACAGACGCTTGTCGCAGTCCATGACTGGACCTTCCGCATTGGGCCTGGCGTGATCGTCGGTATCGGCAACGGGCTGATCCTCGGCACTCTGATGTGGAAAACGCGGCTGGTGCCGCGCGCAATGTCGATTTTGGGCCTGATTGGCGGCCCTGCAGTGCTGATGGCTGGCATTGCCGTTCTGTTCGGCACCATCGAGGCCGGTTCCGCAGTGCAAGCAATTTCGACTGTGCCGGAATTCTTGTGGGAACTGTCGCTGGGCATATGGTTGTTAGTGAAAGGGTTTGACCGCACCGCCCTCACAGAACTGAACCAAACTTAGCCGCGAGAAGGGTTGAGCAAGGTCAATTTCAATGACGAAATCCTTAGACTGTTGATTTCCACCCAGAACTGAGCCGGGTTTTCCACCGAGAAGTGAGCCACCTCTGACTATGGATTTCGTATCATGCTGGGGTCAAGGCATGGTTTGTCTCCTTCTTCTTCCTGGCTGCTGCGGCTGAACTGGCCTTGAAGCGGAAGCTGTCGTTTCCGGTCTCCAGGATGTGGCAGCGGTGGGTGAGGCGGTCGAGCAAGGCGGTGGTCATCTTTGCGTCGCCGAAGACCGTGGCCCATTCGCTGAAGCTCAGGTTTGTGGTGATGACGACGCTGGTGCGTTCGTAGAGTTTGCTCAGCAGGTGGAAGAGCAGCGCCCCACCCGAGGCGCTGAAGGGCAGATATCCCAGTTCGTCGAGGATCACCAAGTCGAGCTTGGTCAGGCTTTCTGCGATCTGCCCGGCCTTGCCCTTTGCCTTTTCCTGTTCGAGGGCGTTGACCAGTTCGATCGTCGAGAAGAAGCGGACCTTGCGGCGATGATGCTCGATGGCCTGGATGCCGAGTGCGGTTGCGACATGGGTCTTGCCGGTTCCCGGACCGCCGATCAGCACGATGTTCTGTGCGCCATCCATGAACTCACAGCGGTGCAGGGTCCTGACGGTGGCCTCGTTGATCTCGCTGGCGGCGAAGTCGAAGCCCGAGAGGTCCTTGTAGGCCGGGAAGCGTGCGGCCTTCATGTGATAGGCAATGGAACGGACCTCGCGTTCAGCCAGTTCGGCCTTCAGCAGTTGCGACAGGATCGGGATGGCCGCTTCAAAGGCCGGTGCTCCCTGCTCGATCAGATCGGTGACGGCCTGTGCCATGCCATACATCTTCAGGCTGCGGAGCATGATGACGATGGCGCCGCTGGCGGGATCATGACGCATGGCGGCCTCCGGCGATCTGGTTGCGCAGGCCGTCATAGCGTTCGACATTGGCCTTGGGCTCGCGGCGCAGGGTCAGTGCCTGCGGGGTATCCAGTGGTGGCCCACCGATCACCTTGCCGTCGACCAGTCGGTGCAGCAGGTTCAGCACATGGGTCTTGGTCGGCACGCCCTCGGCCAGTGCCAACTCCACGGCGATGAGCACCGCCTGTTCATCGTGCTGAAGAACCAGGGCGAGGATGTCTGCCATCTCGCGATCACCGCCGGGCTTGCGCAGCATGTGATCCTGCAACTGCCTGAAGGCAGACGGCAATTCTGCGAAGGGCGCACCATTCCGAAGCGCCCCGGGCTTACGCTGAACGACAGCCAGATAATGCCGCCAGTCGTAGATCGTCCGCGGTGGCAGGTGGTGGCTGCGTTCGATGATCCGCGGATGCTCGCACAGGATGTTACCCTCCGCTGCCACGACCAGCCGGTCGGGATAGATCCGCAGGCTGATGGGCCGGTTCGCGAATGACGCCGGAACGCTGTAGCGATTGCGCTCGAAGCTGATCAGGCAGGTGGGCGAGACACGCTTGCTCACCTCTATGAATCCGTCAAAGGCGACAGGCAAGGGCATCAGGGCGGCCTGCTCTTCGGCCCAGACATCGGCGATCGTGCCGGGCAGCGTGCCATGGGCGGTCTCGCGCCACAGCTCCTGGCAACGCTGCTCCAGCCAGGCATTCAGTGCGGCGATATCGGGGAAGTCCGGCATGCCTTGCAGCATCTGGTGGCGAGCGTCGCGGACGTTCTTCTCGACCTAGCCTTTCTCCCAACCTGCGGCCGGATTGCAGAAGTCAGGCTCGAAGACATAGTGGTTGGTCATGGCCAGGAACCGGATGTTGACCTGCCGTTCCTTGCCGCGGCCGACACGATCCACCGCCGTGCGCATGTTATCGTAGATCCCGCGCCCGGGCACGCCGCCGAAGACCCGGAACCCGTGCCAATGCGCGTCGAACAGCATCTCGTGGGTCTGCAAGGGATAGGCTCGCAGCAAGAAGGCCCGGCTGTGCGACAGCTTGACATGGGCGACCTGCAGCTTCCTGCGCTCACCGCCCAGAACCGCAAAGTCCTCGCTCCAGTCGAACTGGAAGGCTTCGCCCGGGCGGAATGACAGCGGAACAAAGGTGCCGCGTCCCGTGGTCTGTTGGTCGCGCTGGCGATCCGCTCGCCACCCCCGCGCGAAGGCTGCCACCCGGCCATAGGAACCGGTGAAGCCCAGCGTCACCAGATCGGTGTGCAACTGCTTCAGCGTCCGCCTCTGCTTGCGTGCCTTCGCGGCCTCGGTCTTCAGCCAGCCGGCCAGCTTGTCGGCGAAGGGGTCAAGCTTGCTCGTCCGTTCCGGCGTGGCAAACCTCGGCTCGATCGTGCCCGCCGCCAGATGCTTGGCCACGGTATTGCGCGACAGGCCCGTGCGCCGGGCGATCTCCCGGATCGACAGCTTCTGCCGCAAGTGCATGCGTCGGATGATGTTCAAAAGTCCCATGTGGATCACTCCGTTGCCCCCGCCGCTCTCCGCTCCAGGGGAAGGTTCACATGGCTCAATTCTCAGTGGAAATTACCCGCCCACCCGGCTCAGTTCTGGGTGGAAATCAACAGTCTTCGGCCTTCCAGACCGTGGTGCGCGGGCCAAGCTTCTGCGGCTTCGGAAAGCGACCGTCCCGCACACCCTGCCACCAGGTCGACTTGGAAACCGGGATCGGACCGGCAGGGGCGAGAATGGACGACAGCCGGACCAAGCCGGTGCGGGGAAAGGCGGAGTGGGTCATTGTTGGTTGCCTCGGTGCTATACGGTCCGGGCAAACTGCCCAAAGATCGATAGCGTGAGGCCGAACAGTGCAGCGCACTATCCGAGCAGATTCAAACTCATGAAATTAAACAAAAATATCCGATGTATTCGTTATACGAATAGTCTCTCGTGAGGTCTCCATCCGTTAGGCAGATGTTGTGCGCCCAACCTAAGGTATTTCAGAATCGTGTCGCGCGAGATTTCTAGGCCGAGTCGAGCGGCGATGTCCTGAAGCTCGATGGGGATCGGACTTCGCTTACTGTCAGGGTCGTATCCAAATTGTTCGATGGCGACTGCAACGAGGAGTTTGGCCATCCCAAGGCGTTCCCTTGGGTCGAGCCGTTGATCAGGCTTGCCGTTTGCCTGGGCCACCTGCTGTTCGACCGCTCCAACCGGCGTGACATCCAACGATGCTGAAGTCAGAGCCAAACCGACGTCTGGCGCAACCTCCCTTTGCACCATTGCCTCCAACATCCTGCGAAAGCCCGGGTGGAGCTCATGTTGCACCCGGTTTGCCCAGTTCAGGACGGACTGCGCGGTTTGACGGCGTCCATAGTCGTTCGGATCGAGACTGCGTCTGAAGAGTTCACGCTGTGCCATAATGTGCGTGACCACAGGGTCGCGCTGCGTGGCGCTCTGCGACGGACGGTCCACAGCCCGGATGAACTCTGGCAACGGTTCCAGGCCAACTGAAAGCCAAAGTATCTCATCGAGGGAGAAATAGGCGGCCTTAGCCCAGTAGTCATACTTCGCAAAGGTGCGGTCCGGGTCGAGCAAGGCCAACTGCCAAACACTCAAACTTCGAATCCGTGTAATGAAATCTTCCCGCTGTTGCGAGCACCATGTCTTCTGCTCCGGCGTCTTGGGCAGTCCGCGTTCAGTGAAGCCGTCCAAAAGCTCATCAAGCGGAATGCCCGACAAGTGCTTTACAGATTTGGATCGGTTTGCGCTGATCGCGTCGAACAGTTTGCGCGCTGAAATCGCGAAGTCTTCGCCAAGCTTAGGCGGGTCGCTTGAAGGGAAGACATTGAGGAACGGAGCGATCTGAAAGAGAATGTGAAAGTGCAGGGTCTTGCGGATCTCGACCTCTTCGTCTTGCATTCGCCAGCCGCCCCTACCGAAATCACTTAGTGGCTAAGTCTGTCCGAACTTGATCTAGGAAGCCAGCCCACCAGTCCGCCATCCTGACACGCTCGTCCCAATGCTCGCCGCGTGCGTATGCCCGGCGAGTGTCGTTTTCTTAGAGGTGAGCCAGTGCGCGCTCGATCGCGTCCGGGTTCCAAAGCCCACTTTCGTTCGCGAGGGTTGAAAAGGTCGCCCTGAACCCGTGCGAGGTCAATTCGTCGGCTCCAAAGCCCATTCGCCGAAGCGCAGTGTTCAAGGTGTTTTCGCTCATGACGCGGACGGAGGACACCAATGAGGGTAAGACGAACTCACTGGCACCCGTCAGTCTTTTGAGGTCGGACAGGTACGCAACGGCCTTTTTAGCAAGAGGCACCCTATGCGGGCGGCGCATTTTCATACGGTCAGCCGGAATCGACCACACCGCACCTTCAAGGTCGAACTCCGTCCATTTCGCTTTCCGGAGTTCGCCCGGCCTTGGTGCTAGTAAGGCAAGCAATTGAAGTGCAAGCCGTGTCACGGCTTGACCGTGGAACTCGTCAATCGCGCGCATAAGGTCACCCAAAGCCCTTGGATCAACTATGGCAGCCCGAGGCTTCGCCGTTGGCCGTATCAAGGCGTCTTTCAGTGCATAGGTGGGGTCAGTTGTGGCGGTTCCATTCGCTACGGCAAAGCGAAACACGGCGCTGATCTTTGACCGGAGGCGCTTGGCAGTTGCGTAGTTAACCTTAGCCTCCAACTTGCGAAGGCAGCGCAGGATCATCGGCGAGGTTATTTCCGACACTGGCTTTGCACCGAAATCCGCGACTGCCATTTCCAGAAGCCACTCGGTCTTTGCCAGAGTAGTGTCCGCTCGACCTTCTTTCCTTGTCTTGTTGAAATATGCCACAGCCTGGCTCTCGAAGGTTAGACCGCGACGCTCCTTGTCTTCCCGCTTTCGGTCTTGCTTCTCTTGGCTCGGGTCTTTGCCTGCTGCCAACAAAGCCGGCGCGGCGTCACGGGCTTGGCGGGCCTGTGCAAGTCTGATCTCCGGATACGACCCAACGGCAAGCAACTTCTCCTTGCCGTCGATGCGGTACTTCTGGTGCCAAAGGCGCGACCCCGTGGGCTTGACCAAAAGGAACAGCCCTTGGAAGTCAGATACCTTGTACGGCATGTCGCGAGGCTTCAGGTTTCGAATCGTGGCGTCGGTCAATGGCATGATGGGGGTAGCGCCTTTTCAGCTTTCGGCAGATACCCCCAGAAGCACCCCCAAACCGGGGGTATTTCAGCGGACTACCCTAGACTGCATCGGACAATCGAACTTCATGAAACCCTTGTATGCAAGGATCTTTTGGATGTCTCTGGCTGAGTTTGGATGGGAAAGTGGTGGCGAGGGGGGGACTCGAACCCCCGACCCCGTGATTATGAGTCACGTGCTCTAACCAGCTGAGCTACCTAGCCACTGGGCGCGGGATTAAGGGCGCGTCCAGTGAAGGTCAAGCCTGAATCGCTGCGGCTTCATCCATGCGCCACGCGCGGACGACCCGAGGCTTTGGCGGTCACGGTCGCTTCGATGAACATGGCGCGCCCCTCGACCTCGGCCTCGCGCACGTCGCGGGCCACCGTCACGCGCAAGTCCACCGCCCCGGCCCGCCGCGCGCGGTCCGATGCCTCGGCCACCAGCGCCGCCTCCATCGCGTCAAGCGCCGCATCGCGAGTGCTGAAAACCTGCAACCCGTCGGTCAGATGCGCCACGAAGCGCCCCTCGGCGGGCGACGAGACGATGCCCTGCACCCGCTGGCTGACCTGCCCTGCCACCGCACCGATCGCGTTGGCGACCCCGGCATGGTCCGGCAGGATCATCTCGCAGCCCAGCCGCGCACCAACCGCGCCATAATAGAACGGCGCCGACGCCCCGAGCCCGATCACCGGCACACCCAGCCGCGCTGTCACCTCGATCACCCCGCGGTGCCGCGCCAGACCGGCCCGCGTCAGCGCATGGCGCGCCAGCGCCTCGGGCGGCTCGCCCGCAAAGGCCGGATCCTCGCCGAACGCGGCCTCCAGCAGGCACTCCACCGTCTGCGCCGTCAGCTGGTCGACCACGGCACGCGCAAACGGCTCTGGCCCTGATGCGAACCGCTCGCCCGCCCCGGTCCGCCGCCGCGCCATCAGGCGCACCGCCTTTTCGGCAGCCGCCCGGTCCCAGGCATCCAGTCCCCCCAGCACATGGCTTGCGTCCGAAGGCGTCACCCCCGCCACCATCACCAGACCGCGCGCGACCAGCCGCTCCAGCGCCGCCACCTCCAGCCTTGAGGTCAACGCCTGCGCCATCGGCATCGGCACCCGCAGGCGCTCCAGCACTGCCGCCTCGCGTGCCGACAGCCCCCCCGTCTGCCCGGCCATCGGCACCACGAACCGCCCGTCCATCTCTCCGACCGCATCGGCGCTTAGCCACCTGTCCAACGCGGCATGCACCATCGCCCCATGCTCCACCGCCAGAAGCGACACCGGGATCAACCGCCGTGGCCCCAGCCGCAAGCCGCCCTTCAGCCCCTCGGTGACCAGATGCACCTCGCTGTCGCCGCCAAGGCCCGTGGTGCGCATCGCCACCGCCTCGACCATCGTGCGAAACCCGCCGACCCGCGCGCCTTCTGGGTCGATCTCGGGCAGACCATCGCGCAACAGCGCAACATCGGTTGTCGTGCCGCCAATGTCGCTGACCAGCGCGTCCGACGCCCCAGTCAGCCAGCGTGCGCCCACGATGCTGGCGGCAGGCCCGGAAAGGATCGTCTCGATCGGCCGCTCGCGCACCATTGCCGCCGAAATCAGCGCCCCGTCGCCCCGCACCACCATCAACGGCGCATCGATGCCAATCGCCAAAAGATGCCGCTCGCAGGCCGCCACCAGCCGGTCGATCATCCCGATCAGCCGCGCGTTCAACACCGCCGTCAGCGCCCGCTTCGGCCCGTTCAACTGCGCCGACAACTCATGGCTGCATGTCACCGGCCGCCCCGTCACCCTGCGGATCACCTCCCGCGCGGCCATTTCATGCGCGGGGTTGCGGGTGGCAAAGCGCGCGGCCACGGCAAAGCCCATCACCTCTTCGCCCAGCTTGCCGACCTCCGCTTCCAGCGCCGCCATATCCAGCGCCGCCGCCTCGGTTCCCGCATGGCTGTGCCCGCCGGCCACCGACAACACCGGATCGCCTTTCAGCGCCTCGGTCAGCCCGCCGCGCGTCAGGTCGTCGGCATCGAACCCGATCACCACAAGGGCGACCCGTCCGCCTTGTCCCTCGACCAGCGCATTCGTCGCCAGCGTGGTCGACAACGACACCAGCGATACCTCCGCCGCCGTTACCCCCGCCGCCGCAATCGCCGCATCCACGGCCTGCCCGATGCCCACCGCCAGATCATGCCGGCTGGTCAGCGCCTTTGCCTTGCCGATCACCTCGGTCGCGGCCTCATCGAGGATCACCGCATCGGTGTAGGTGCCGCCCGTGTCGACACCCAGAAAATACCCCATGACCCTACGCTCCGCCGACTGCCCGTTTCGCCCCTGCTACCGTGCGAGGCCGCAAAGATCATCCCCTTGCGCGACATTCGCAGGCGAAATCGCGGCCCTAGTGCCGCACCTCAGGTTTGCGCTTGCGTCGATGCGCAGGGTGCAGGCCGAGCATTCCGCGATACTTCGCCACCGTCCGCCGCGCCACGGGGCTACCCTCCGCCGATAGCGCCGCCGCCAGCGCGTCGTCGGACAAGGGCGCGTCGGCGGGCTCGTCGGCCACCAGCCGCGTCAGTCGGTCGCGCAGCGCCGCCGCCGAAGGCCCACCCCGAGTGACCGATTGGCTGAACAGCGCGCGCAGCCACCACGTCCCCTTCGGCGTATCCACCGCCGTGCCCGCCACGATCCGGCTGATCGTGCTTTGGTGCAACCCCAGCGCCTCGGCCACCTCGGCCATCGTCATCGGCACCAATGCCCCGGTCCCGGATTCCAGCGCCGCCGCCTGCCGCATCAGAATCTCGCGTCCCACGGTCAGCAACGTGGCATTGCGCCCCTCCACCAGACGGATCAACGCCCGCGCCTCGGCCCGCCCCTTGCCCTTGGTGTCCGCCAGCGACAACGATGGCAGCGCTGACCGGTTAAGCGAGATTTCCCACCCCGCGTCGCCTTTTCTTGCCATCAGGTCAGGCTCGCGCACCGGGGCGGCGCAAGCCTCAAAACGCGCGCCGGGCTTGGGGTCAAAGCCGCGGATCACCGCGATCTTGCGCCGCACCTCGGCCTCGGTCAGCCCGGTTTCGCGCGCCACCCGCGCCAGATCGCCTGCAGCCACCAGATCCAGCCGCGCCAGCACCGCATCCAGCCCCGCGTCCAGCACCTCGGCCTCGGCGGCCTGCAACCGCAGGCAATCGGCCAGCGACCGCGCAAACAGCCCCGACGGCTCGACATGCGCCTGTATCCGCACCAGCACCGCCTCGGTATCGGGCACCGACGCGCCCGCCTGCGCCGCAATGGCGGGCAGCGGCCGGCCCAGCCAGCCTGTCGGCTCCAGCGCCTCGATCAACGCATCCGCGATGCGCGCCTCGCGCGGGCCCAGCCGCAGTGTCCCGATGGCATCCGAGACATGCGCGATCAGGCTCGGCCCCGCCGCCTCCACCTCCGGCTGCTCGCCGCCGCCCCCTCCGATGCCCCGCAGCATCGCATCGCGCCAGCGCGGCAGCCATTCGCCGGGGGTCTGCTTGCCCAGCACCAGCTGCGGGTTTTCCGCAGCCTGCTCCTCCAGATACTGCGTCAGCCCCTCGGCATCCGCGCGCAAGATGCGGATCGAGGTGGCAAGCCCCGTGGTCAGCGTCAGGCGCTGTGTCTGCTGAACGGATATCCGGCTTCTGGATTTCATGCCGACGTTGATCCCATTCGCGCGGCCCTTGCACAAGCCGTCACGCGAACCAGCCCTCGCAGAACCAGCCGCCCGAAGCAGCCCCGCCCGTGGCATAGAACAGCCACAGGCACTCGCCGCCCTCCACCTCCACCCGCCAGTAATCTCGCACGCCCGACCGCCAGTCGGGATCGTCCAGCCACCATTCCGGCTGGATGCGCTCCGGCCCCGTCGCCATCCGCGTCACCAGATCGCGCCGTCGCCAGCGGAACCGCTCCGGCGGATCGGGACTGTCGGGCGCGCGCACCGCTTCGGGGCGCAGCATCACCAAAGGGCGCGGGGCAGGCGGTTCGGGCCACTCGCCCTCATGCGCAGAAGACCATGCCGCTGCCAGCGTGATCACCGCCTTCGCCGGAATGTTGCTTTCCGCCGGATGCCGCCGCGTCACCGCCTCCGACCCCAGTCGCGCCCCCAACTTGCCGATCAGGTCGTCCAGCCTTGCCCCCGGCGCGGTCTGCCGAGCCACCACGCTTGCCGTCGCATCGAAATGCCCCCGGTGCTGCAGCGCGTGCAACGGCTCGGTCAGCACCGCCTCCAGCCGCACGCAATCAATCCCGAACCCTGCGTCGATCGCGTCCAGCTTCAGCATCAGCAGCGGTCTTATCCGCTCCACCGTATCGGCGGCCCGCGCCAGCCCCACCGCCACCACCTCGACCCGCCCGTCACAGCGGAACGCCTGCATCTGCACCCGCCGCGCCCCGCGCCCCTTGGCCTTCAGCCGCACGCACAACTCCGGCAACAGCCGGTCCACCGCCGCCTCCACATCGGCGCGCAAGCCGATCGGGTCCGGCAGCGTCAGCCGAACCGCAAAATGCAAGGGCGCCCGCGCCGGGGTGACCGGTTCGGGGTCCAGCCCCAGCGCCTGATCCAGCCGCCGCACCGTATCCGCCCCGAACCGCCGCGCCAGCGCCGCGCGCGGCATCCCCATGATGTCGCTGACCCGCCGCAAGCCCAGCCGCGTCAGCCCCTCCACCGCCTCAGGGTCCAGCCGCAGCGCCGCCAGGGGCAGCCCTGCAATCGCCGCCCGCGCATGGCCCGGCTCCGCGATCATCGCCGCTGCGGTTCCGGGTGTCGCCGGGCGCGGCGCATCACCGCCCCGCTCCCACCCGCGCCGCTTGGCGGCCCGCGACCGCGTCGCCCGCGCCTCCTGCTCCACCGCGTCGCCATTGCGCAGCGGCGACGCCATCCCCCCGGCATAGCGCGCCAACGCCCAGGCCGCCCCCGGCGTATCGGCCAGCCCCGCGCGGAACGTCAGCCCCAGATCGGCGCAATCCTGCTCCACCTCCTGCAACAGCGCGACCTCGCCGCCATAAAGATGCGCGCACCCCGTCAGGTCGATCACCAGACTGGCGGGAGGCTCCTCGGCCACCCATGGGCTGAACTTGCCAGCCCAGCGGCGCAGCACCGTCAGAAACTGCGCCTCGCCCGCAGGGTCCGCCGGATGCGTCACAAGGTCCGGCCAGATCGCCGTCGCATCGCGCAGCGGCTGGCCCAAACTCAACCCCGCCGCTTCCGCTTCGGCGTTCAAGGACACCAGCACCTGCGCCCCGTTCGCATCCCCCACGATGGCGAAAGCCTGCGGCAAGGCATCCCGCCGCCGCCGCAGGATGCGCTCTGCCGCCAGACGCGGAAACCACAGCGATAGGATGCGTTTTGCAACCATGACACGACCAAGTTCACTGAATGTTCACGGTATGCCAAGCCCTGTCACAAGAGTCGAGTCTCCCAGCCCCCCGCCGATGACAATCGCGTGAGCGAAGCGGACAGCAGTAATTGCAGACTATCGGGACAAAAGGTCGCGCCTATACTGCCCCCGCAACCACCCAGCACGGAGCCAAAGAATGAAGTTTACCAAGTACCTCGCCGTTGGGGCGATCCTGATTGCGGGCGCCGCCTTTGCCGAAGGCGATCGCACCGACCCGAACGCAAAAGCCCGGTCCGATCTGATGCGCACCATCGGCAAGAACACTGGCATTCTCGGTGACATGGCGGGTGGCAAGGCCGCCTATGACGCCGCCGCCGCCGAAGCCGCCAAGGCCGCCATAGTCGAAGCCTCTGCCGGCATCGAGGTTGCCTTCAAGGAACAGGGCGGCGCAGATCCGGCCACCGAAGCCAAGCCCGCAATCTGGGAAAACTGGGACGAATTCCTGAAAGACGCTGGCGCGCTCAACGCCGCCGCAACCGCGCTTGACGTGGCCTCCGCCGAAACCATCGGTGCCGGCATGGGCGCCATTGGTGGCGCCTGCAAGGACTGCCACACCGAATTCCGCGCGAAGCAGTAACCGATCCCTGCGGGCGCCCCACCGGGGCGTCCGCCTTCCGGCTCAACCGCAGCTCACCCTTTCGATCAGCCCGGTTCTGCCGATGTAAATGTTCAACCGGCTTGCGCTGTAATCCATCGTCACCGGGGTGCCGGGCTCGATGATGCGGGTGCCCGCCGGAAACGTCATCGCTGCCAGAACCGACTTGTCCTGCCCGACCAGCGTCTGCAATGCATCCGCACCGCAACTGCCCACGGCACCCTCCTTCACCGGCGGCGGGGCCACCGGCTGACAGGCCGCCAGCGCAAGCACCAACACACCAATACCAAACCGCATCTTGCGCCCCCCGTGCAGTGCCACAATGCGCAGCCTAGCAACCGAAGGCATGGCGCGTCAAAGCCTATGGCCGACGCGCCATCCCGGATCAGCCGCAGGTCACGCGTGAGATGATGTCATACTGGTCCAGCCAGATATTCACCCGCTGGGCCTGGAAGTCCTGCGTCACCATCCCGCCAAACGGAATGATCCGCACGGGCTGCGAAAACCGCATCGTCTGAAGCACGCGCGACTGGTCACCGACCAGATACTGCAACTGCGACGCGCCGCAGGCATCGGTGGTAGGCACCGGCGTTTCCACCACGACCGGAACGCAGGCCATCAGGGCGAAGGGCAGGACAAGTAGAATACGGAGTGTCATGGGACTGATCCTTTCACATCGGGGCGCAAAACCCCGGCCAAGGCCCGCTTGCCGGGCTTCTCGTGGAAACGACGCTGTGCGCCACTTGGTTCCCGTGTGCTGCCCGAACGACCTGCTCGCGTCGTTTCCGGCGTTGCGTTCAGGGCCAGTTTCGCACAGCCTGCCGCAAAGCATTAAGGGAGGGAAATCCATATGCGCACCCGTGCCGCCGTCGCTGTAGCCGCAGGCAAGCCGCTGGAAATCATGGAGGTCAATCTCGCCGATCCGAAGGAAGGCGAGGTTCTGGTCGAGATCAAGGCCACCGGCATCTGCCACACTGACGAATTCACCCTGTCAGGCGCAGACCCCGAAGGGCTTTTCCCCGCGATCCTCGGCCATGAAGGCGCGGGCGTCGTCATCGCCGTCGGGCCGGGCGTCAAATCGCTGAAAGTGGGCGACCACGTCATCCCGCTCTACACCCCCGAATGCCGCGAATGCCCGTCCTGCCTGTCCCGCAAGACCAACCTCTGCACCGCGATCCGCGCCACCCAAGGCCAGGGCCTGATGCCCGACGGCACGTCCCGGTTTTCCATGCTGGATGGCACCCCAATCTACCACTACATGGGCTGCTCCACCTTCGCCAACCACACCGTCGTGCCTGAAATCGCGCTGGCCAAGGTCCGCGACGACGCGCCCTTCGACAAGATCTGCTACATCGGCTGCGGCGTCACCACCGGCATCGGCGCCGTCCTCAACACCGCCAACGTCGAGATCGGCGCCAAGGCCGTGGTCTTCGGCTTGGGCGGCATTGGCCTGAACGTGATTCAGGGTCTCAAGATGGCCGGTGCCGACATGATCATCGGCGTCGACATTAACAACGACAAGAAGGCATGGGGGGAACGCTTCGGCATGACCCATTTCGTCAACCCCAAAGAACTGACCGAGGGGACTTCGGTCGTCCAGGCCATCGTCGACTTGACCAAGACCCCCTTCGACAAGATCGGCGGGGCAGACTATTCTTTCGACTGCACCGGAAACGTCAAAGTGATGCGCGACGCGCTGGAATGCACCCACCGCGGCTGGGGCCAGTCGATCATCATCGGCGTTGCCCCCGCCGGCGCCGTGATCGAAACCCGGCCCTTCCAGCTTGTGACGGGCCGCGTGTGGAAAGGCACCGCCTTCGGTGGCGCGCGCGGTCGCACCGACGTGCCAAAGATCGTCGACTGGTACATGGACGGCAAGATCGAGATCGACCCGATGATCACCCACATCCTCAAGCTCGAGAACATCAACAAGGGCTTCGACCTGATGCATTCGGGCGAATCGATCCGCTCGGTGGTGGTCTACTAAGCATCCGTACCGCTTAGGAGGCACTCGCTTCCCCGAACTGCCTCCCCGCCTCGGGCGGGGAGGCATCCATCCGCCCCCTGGCGGCTGGGGGCCGGTTGAGTTGGTTCAGCCGCGCCGCGTGCCTCTGGTGGAGGTGTCGTCGCGGTCGTCCTCGACCTCGACCTCAGTCCGCCGCAACGTGTCGCTGATCGTCTCCTCGCGGCTGGTCGCCGTCTTTCGCAGACCTATCTCCTCGACCACCCGCGCTTCCTTGTCGACCACCGCCTCCTCGCCATGCTCCTCTGCCTCGATGCTGCGCTCCTGGAACGCGGCGGCGCGGTCGGTGACGCGGCGGTCCACCGGGCGGCGTTCGACATCGACCCGCTCCTCGTGCAGTGTCACCGTCTCGCTCACCGGCTCCTCCACCACATACGACCGCACGCGCACGCCGCCGCGACTGGCGTCGCGCTTGCCGACGAGCAGGCGTTCCTCCACGACCTCCACCGTCTCGTCGTTCAAACCCACCGACGTCCCGTCATCCGGCCCGATCGCCCCGCCCATTCCGACCGCAGCCCTCCCGGTTCCGCCGATCCCGCCGATCCCCATGTCGGACGGATCATCCAGACCCCCACCGCCCGAAGCAAGCCCACCAGTCCCGGCCGCTGCACCACCATACCGCCGCGCCGTGCCTTCCTCGTCGAACCCGGTGATCCCGCTCATATCATCCAGCGTCCCGGTGATCCCGTCACGGCCCCTCCAGCCTTCCGACCGCCATCTTGCCGTGCGCTCGTCCATGTCGACCGCACCGTCGTTGTCCAGAATATCGACCACGTCGTCATAATCGGCGTCTGACACACCCGAGACCGTCACCAGATGCCCGCCCCGCTGCAAGCCCTCGGCATAGGCCTCCCGGTCATCCGAGGGGAAAAACCACTCGCCCAGCATCTCGAAGAACCCCCGGTTCTCCTCGTCCTGGCCGTTTGTCCCCGCGCCGCTCGTCAGTCGGATATCTGTCTCCGCTATGCCAAGATCGCGCAACTGCTCCACGGCATCCAGCGCTTCATCCCGATCATCGAAAAATGCCGAAACGGTGCGACGGGTGCGGCCCATCCCCTGGCTTTCATCTACGTACGTCATGGCTCGTTTCCTTCGGTTGATGTCTCTTGCGACAGGATCTGCCCGGTCGGGGCGTCGATACGCTCGACCACCGCCACCTCATGGCGCTGCGTGACCGGCACTTCCGCACGGCGTCGCTCGGTCACGCGCCGCACATGGATTTCTTCCTTCAGCACCAGCTGGCGCGTTACGACCAGACGCTCCTCCATCACCGGCAGGATCGTCACGTCGCCCTCCACCCGGATCTCGGGCACCGCCTCGACATCCCGACCCACCGGCACCCGCGTCACCTCGACCCGCGCCGCCTCCAGATCGGCGGTCAGCGTTAGGCTTTCCTCACGCGTCTCGGTGCGCACCACGACGCGCCGCTGATCGGTCCGCCGCACCCTGATACGCGCTGACTCTCGCGCCAGCGCGATGGTCGAAAGATCGTCGGCAGCGTCGGGCATGGCACTCTCGGGGCACTCTCGGGCTTGGATGCGTCGTCAACCGCGGGGGCGCTGCATTGTTCCGCCGCCGCGCGCCTCGGCCCCACATGCGGCCCTGCTTCCAAAGGGGGGCTTTCCTCACCCCGCCAAACCCGCCACAAAGGCCCTGCAATAGACCGGAGGCCACCATGCCCAGCCCCAACTCCTCGCCGCTTCTGGCCGTCCTCATCGACGCAGACAACGTCCTTGCCCGCCACGCCGAGGCGATCCTCAAGGAAATCAGCACCATAGGTGAACCCGCGCTCCGCCGCGTCTATGGCGACTGGTCCAGCACCCAGCTTGCCGGCTGGAAGGTGCAGGCCCGCGACCTCGGCCTTGTGATGCACCAGCAATCGGCCAACACCAAAGGCAAGAACGCCAGCGACATCGGCCTTGTGATCGACGCGATGGATATCCTGCACGCGGGCAAGTTCGATGCCTTCGTCCTCGTCTCCTCCGACAGCGATTTCACCCGCCTCGCCAGCCGCATCCGAGAAGAAGGGCTGGAAGTGATCGGCATCGGCGAAGCGAAAACCCCGGAATCGCTCCGCAAGGTCTGCAACCGTTTCATCCTGATCGAGAACATCGTCGGGGATGCCGAACCCGAACCAAAGCCCGCCGCCCGCACGCAGGCCGCAAAGCCCGATGCCAAGCCAGACACGCCTGAGGCGACCGAGGCACCCCGCCCCGCCAAGCGCCCCGAAACCGAGGCGATCCCCCTGATCCGCAAGGCCATGACCACGATCGACCCGGACGGCGAATGGTTTTCGCTTGGTCAGATCGGGCAATACATGGTCCGCGCCGATCCCGATTTCGACGCCCGCACCTATGGCAGCGCACGGCTGTCAGATCTGGTCAAGCGGCTGACCAAGCGGTTTGAGGTGCGCAAGGAAGGCAATCAGCTGATGGTCCGCGACATCGCCTGATCACCTGATCTGCTAGGGCGATCCCTCGAATATCGTCGCCAGCCACGCGACGAACTCTTCCACCGCGGGGCGGCGGGGGCCCTTCGGCAACACCGCCGCATAGGTCAGGATGGGCAGGCCGACCAATGGCAGGCTGACCAGACGCCCGGCCGCAAGATCGTCGCGGCAGATGATCTCGGTCGCCAACATGCAGCCAAGCCCGCGCCGCGCCGCCGACATTTCCAGATGCCGGCTGCCCAGCTTCACCCGTGCCAGCGTCTCGGGCGCCACCCCCGCATCGCGCAGTCTGTCGAAATCCCAGCCGTACTCGTCTTCCAATATCCACGGCAGATGCTGCGGGTCGCTTGCCCCTGCCGCCAGCAGCGATGGCGCGCAGACCGCCAGCACCGGGGTGCGCGCCAGCGGGCGCACATCTTCCGCACCACTGGGTGTCCAGCCCTCGCTCAACGCCCGCACCGCCAGATCGAACCCGTCGCGTGCGAAATCGACGATGTCATGGCTGGGTGTCATCGCCACCTCGACGCCGGGGCATCGCGCCCAGAATTCCGGCAGGCGCGGCATGATGCGCACCTCGGCGATAAAGGTCGTGGTCGCCACCCGCAACGGCCTGCGCGCCTCGCTGCGGCAAAGCGCGTCGATCCCCGAAGCGATGCCGCCAAAGGCCTCGTTCAGCACCTGCGCCAACCGCTCGCCCGCCTCGGTCAGGGCCACGCTGCGGCCCGCCCGCCGCACCAGAGACACGCCAAGCTCCTGCTCCAACCCGCGCACCTGCTGCGTAACGGCCGCGTGCGTGACGTTCAGCACCCGTCCCGCTCCGGTGAACCCGCCATGCCGCGCCACCGCATCGAACGCCCGCAGCGACGACAGCGAAGGCAGATTGCGCCAGACCGGTGACATGTAAGCTCAGCTTTCGTGTGGTGGATTTTCCTGATTCGGAAATCTGCGCGGATGCAGGTAGTTTTGCAAGGTATCCCGCAATCAGGCAGGCCTTCCATGTTACACGTCGTCAACCTTGATCTGATGCGCGCCTCGGCCAGATATCACACCGACGGCAGCGCCCTCGACCCCCACGAACCGCACCGGCGTGAAGTCGTCCTGCACCTGCGCCGCACGCGCCACGCCGCGCGAATGGCGCGCTTGGCAAGGCTCGGCACATTGCTCCGTAAACTTGTTCTCACCGCCCGGCCTGGTGGTCGCGGCGGCAAAAGCTTAACGCGCGGTAAATCGGTCCTTGTAACCCATTGATATTTCGTGGCCCGGAAAATGTCCCACGGTGGGACACCCTCAATCCCCCTCGATCTCCACCGTGGCCCAGGTCTCGAAACACACCCCGTTCGCCAGCGCCATCACCCCGATCGTGGCCCGCCCCCCAAGCCCCCGCTCGCGGCCGAAAACCTCCACGAACAGGTCCGAAAGCCCCGACGACACCTTGTGGACCTCCTCATAATCAGGCGTGCAGACCACGAAATTCAGGGTGCGAACAATGCTCTTCACCCGGTCCAAGGACCCCACCGCCTGCTTGATGCCCCCCAGCACATTGATCCCCGTCTGCCGCGCCGCCAGATAGCCCTCCTCGGTCGTCACATCCTTGCCCAACCGCCCCTTGTGGGTGATCTCCGCCCCGATCTGCGCGACGTGCCCCGAAAGGAACAGCAGGCTCCCGACCCGGTGGAACGGCTTCATCGTCCCATAGTCGGCGCCATAGTATCCCATCCGGTCAAAGTCCGGGATGTCGAGACCCATCATCAGGGCAAGCTGTTCCGGCGAGGTCATGTCCGTCTCCTTCTTTTCCCCATCATCCACACCCAATCCCCCACTGTCGAGAGTGCGCCCCTGCGCGGCCTCCGTGCGCCGATGCAGCTTTGCCAGACGCCCCCCGGCGCCTATGTTGCAGTCCAACAGGAGGCGGTCATGGATCATCAGGTTTCTCTCGGGCTCGACACATTCGGCGACGTGACACTCGGGCCGGACGGCAAGTCAAAGCGGCAGGACGAAGTGCTGCGCGACGTGGTCGAAGAGGCCACGCTGGCAGACGCGGTCGGCATCGACTTCATCGGTCTGGGCGAGCATCACCGCTCCGACTTCGCGATCTCGTCCCCCGAAGTCGTGCTAGCCGCCATCGCGGGGCGGACGAAGCGGATCAAGCTTGGCTCGGCAGTGACGGTGCTTTCGTCTGACGATCCGGTGCGGGTGTTCCAGCGGTTCTCCACCCTGAACGCGGTGTCGGGCGGGCGGGCCGAGGTGATCCTCGGCCGCGGCAGCTTCAGCGAAAGCTACCCGCTGTTCGGCTATGACATGGCCGATTACGATATCCTGTTCGAAGAGAAGCTGGATCTTTTCGCCAAGCTGGTGCGGGAGGAGCGGGTGACGTGGTCGGGGCAGACGCGGACGGGATTGACCGATCAGGTCGTCTATCCACCGCTTGGGCCTGAGGGGATGCAGGTCTGGGTGGGTGTGGGCGGCAGCCCGGAATCTGTGGTGCGGGTCGTGCGGCAGGATTTGCAGTTGATGCTGGCGATCATCGGGGGCGATCCGCGGCGGTTCGTGCCGTATGTGGACCTGTATCATCGGGCGGTGAAGCAGCTGGACCGGGAGGCGCGGCCGGTGGGGGTGCATTCGCCCGGCTTCGTGGCGGCGACGGATGAGGCGGCGCAGGAGCAGTTGTGGCCGCATTATCAGGCGATGTTCGGCCGGATCGGGCGGGAGCGGGGGTGGCCGCCGGTCACGAAGGAACGCTATCTGGACGAGGTCAGGAACGGGTCGCTTTATGTGGGCAGCCCGGAGACGGTGGCGCGGAAAATCGCGGCGACCGTGAAGGCCTTGGGGTTGCAGCGGTTCGATATGAAATATTCGACCGGGCCGCAGCCGCATGACCAGCTGATGGAGGGGATCCGGCTTTATGGGGAGCGGGTGATCCCTATGGTCCGGGAAATGCTGTCGGAGAAATCGGCGGCGTAAGGGGCGTGTCCCACGGTGGGACATTTTTCAGACCAAATGAAATCAATTGGTTACGTGGAGAAGTAAGGATTTCTTAGCGATTTCCCACCGGCCTAGTCGGCGCCCAGATGGCGGGCGCCGCGCTGGGCGGCGAGGATCATCTGGTGCTGGCGTTCGCGGAAACGGGCGCGGTCGGCGGGGGTGTATTCGTGTTCGCAGGCGGGACAGGACACGCCTTCCTCGAACGCCGGATGGGTGCGGTCTTCGGGCGTGACGGGGCGGCGGCAGGCGCCGCAACTGGAGTTCGCTCCGGGGACGAGGCCGTGCCCGACGGAAACGCGGTCATCGAAGACGAAGCATTCGCCCTGCCAAAGGCTCGCCTCGGCGGGCACCTCTTCGAGGTATTTCAGGATGCCGCCTTTGAGGTGATAAACCTCGTTCAGGCCTTGGCCGAGGAGGTAGTTGGTGGATTTCTCGCAGCGGATGCCGCCGGTGCAGAACATCGCGATGCGCTTGCCGGTGAAGCGATCCTTGTTTTCCTGCCACCAGCCGGGGAATTCACTGAACGAGCGGGTGCCGGGATCGACCGCGCCTTGGAAGGTGCCGATACCAACCTCGTAATCGTTGCGGGTGTCGATCACCACGGTATCGGCGTCGCTGATCAGGGCGTTCCAGTTTTCCGGCGTGACGTAGTGGCCGGTGCGGGCGGTGGGGTCGACGTCAGGCTGGCCCATCGTGACGATCTCGCGCTTCAGGCGCACCTTCATGCGGCCGAATGGCATGGTTTCGGCGTAGCTTTCCTTGTGGTCGAGTGCGGCGCAGCCGGGCAGGGCGCGGATGTGGGTGAGCATGGCGTCGATGCCGTCGCGCGCGCCAGCGATGGTGCCGTTGATGCCTTCAGGCGCGAGAAGGAGCGAGCCTTTGACGCCTTGCGCTGTGGCAAGCGCCAGAAGCGGCGCGCGGAGGGCGGCCGGGTCGGGGAAGCGGGTGAAGTGGTAAAGGGCGGCGACGGTCAGCATGGGACGTTGGGTTAGGCTTTTCGCGCGGGATCGGCAAGATGCTGTTGGCGCGGATTCAAGGGCGAAGCCCGCCGGGCCGAGCCCGCCTGAGGGAGGGCGCGCCCCTGTGTCGAGACTATTGACCAAGGGGAGGGCCGCCCCTACGCATTTCTTCAAGCCTATTTGAAAGGACCGCCATGCGCCCCGCAACAGACGCCCTGATCGTGATCGACGTGCAGAACGACTTTTGCCCCGGTGGTGCGCTTGCGGTGGCGGGGGGAGGCGAAATCGTGGGGGGGATCAACGCGTTGATGACAGACTTTCCGGTGGTGGTCCTGACGCAGGACTGGCACCCCGGCACACACCTGTCCTTCGCAGACAACCATCCGGGCGCTGCGCCCTATTCACTGACGGACATGCCCTACGGACCACAAGTGTTGTGGCCCGCGCACTGCGTGCAAGGCACCCACGGCGCGGACTTTCATGGTGCGTTGCGGACCAGCGCCGCGCAGATGGTGATCCGCAAGGGCTTTCGCCCCGAGATCGACAGCTATTCGGCGTTCTTCGAGAATGACAAGGTCACGCCGACCGGCCTTGAAGGATATCTTCGGGCGCGCGGGGTGGGGCATGTGACGTTGGTCGGCCTCGCCACCGATTTCTGCGTGGCCTATTCGGCGCTGGATGCGGCGCGGCTGGGGTTCGGGGTGACGGTGCGGGGCGATCTGGCGCGGGCGATAGACCTGAACGGGTCGCTGGCGGCGGCGCGCGACCAGATGGCGGCGGCGGGGGTTGTCTGGCAGGGTTGAACCGCTTTGACCTTTTCGTACCGCATGGCTTAGACAGAAGCCAAAGGGAGTGCCCGTAATGGTCGATATTGCCACCCGCGTCTGGAACCACAAGTGGAAGATCGACCCTATCGTGCGGTCCTTGATCGACACAGACTTTTACAAGCTTTTGATGTGCCAGTCTATTTTCCGCAACAAGCCGGATACGACGGTGGTGTTCAGCCTGATCAACCGCAGCACAAAGGTGCGGCTGGCCGACCTGATCGACGAAGGTGAATTGCGCGAGCAGCTTGACCATGTGCGGTCGTTGAGTCTGACGCGGGGCGAAAGCACTTGGCTGCGAGGGAATACGTTCTACGGCAAGCGGCAGATGTTCCGCCCCGATTTCATGGAATGGTTCGAGGGGATGCGGCTGCCGCCCTATCAACTTGAAAAGCGCGACGGGCAGTTCGAACTGACCTTCGAGGGACGCTGGCCCGAGGTGATGCTGTGGGAGATACCGGCGCTGGCGGTGCTGATGGAGTTGCGCGGCCGGGCGGTGTTGAACGAGATGGGGCGGTTCGAGTTGCAGGTGCTATATGCCCGCGCGATGACCCGGCTGTGGGAAAAGATCGAGCGTCTGCGGGCGATCGAGGGCCTTAAGATCGCGGATTTCGGCACGCGGCGGCGGCATTCCTACCTGTGGCAGGATTGGGCGGTGCAGGCGATGCAGGAGGGGCTGGGGACGAAGTTCATCGGCACCTCGAACTGCCGGATCGCTATGATGCGGGACATCGAGGCGATCGGCACCAACGCGCACGAGTTGCCGATGGTTTACAGTGCCTTGGCCGACAGCGACGAGGAGTTGCGGCAGGCTCCGTATCAGGTGCTGGAGGATTGGCAGGAGGAGCATGACGGCAACCTGCGGATCATCCTGCCCGATACCTATGGCACCGAGGGGTTCCTGAAGGGCGCGCCGGATTGGCTGGCGGGATGGACGGGCATCCGGATCGACAGCGGCGACCCGGTGGTAGGGGCGGAAACCGCGATCCGCTGGTGGCAGGAGCGGGGCGAGGACCCGACGCAGAAGCTGGTGATCTTTTCGGACGGGCTGGATGTGGCGAAGATCGAGGAGTTGCACGCAAAGTTCCGTGGCCGGGTGAAGGTGTCGTTTGGCTGGGGGACGATGCTGACCAACGATTTCAGGGGGCTGGTGGCGGAGGATCGGCTGGCGCCGTTCAGCCTTGTGTGCAAGGCGCTGAGTGCGAACGGGCGGCCGACGGTGAAGCTGTCGGACAATCCGGCCAAGGCGATGGGCCCGGCGGATGAGATCGAGCGCTACAAGAGGGTGTTCGGCGTGGGCGCGCAGGTGGCCGAGCCGGTGGTGGTTTAAAGCACCCGCTCGGCGCACATCACGGCGCGGGCGATGTGGGAGCGGTGGACCCGGTCGTCTGGTGCAAGGCGCGGCATCGTCCAGCCGACCGAGGCGCAGGTGCGGGCGAGGGTGAAGGCCTCGACCAGCGCGGTGTCAGTCGTGCCGTAGCCCTCCATCAGCGCATCGCGGATGTCCGGGTAAGCGGGTTCGTAGAGGTTCTGGCTGAGCACGGTGCCGAGGTCGTAAAGCCGGAAGCCGTGGCCTGAATCGTCGAAGTCGATCAGGGAAACCGAACGGTCGTTCACAAGGACATTCTCGCGCAGGACATCGGCGTGGATGAGGCCGATGTCGAGCGGCTGGCTGAATGTTTCGCGCAGGAAGGCGCGGGCGCGGGCGAGGGTGGCGGCTTGGGATGGGGTGGCGGCGGGGTGGTCCCAGAAGCGGCCCCAGAACGGGGTTTCCCCGACGAGGCCATCGGCATCCCAGCGCGGGCGGGTGAAGCCCTGCGGCAGGGTGAGCGCGTCGGTGGTGCGGTGGAGGCGGGCGAGGAGCGCGCCGAGGGTTTCGTGGAGGGCGAGGGTTTCGGGCAGGGGGCGGGCGAAGGGGACGCCGGCCTCGCCCAGAGCCTCGCCTTCGATCCAGGCGATGGCGGAGGCAAGGCGGCCGGTGGAAAGGGTGACGGTGACCGCGCCGTTGCGGGAGGGGATCGCGGCGGGGACCGGGACGCCAGCGCGGGCGAGGGCGTCGCACCACCAAAGCTCGGAAGTGATGGCGGCGGGGCTTTGGTAGCCCATGCGGTGCAGGCGGAGCGCGGCACGGCCTTGTGGCAGGGCCATTTCGTAGACGACGTTCTCGCGATTTCGCAGAAGGCGGGTGAGGGTGCCGTTCCAGTGGGCAGCGGCTTCGACGGCGAGAGCGTTGGTCATTCTTCGTCGCCGATCTTGCCGCGCAGGGATTTCACCTCGCCGCGCTGGGTCTTGGCGGCGATGCGGCGGCGCTGGCTGCCGAGAGTGGGCTTGGTGGCGATGCGGCGCTTTGGCGGGACGAGGGCGGCGCGGATCATCTCGACCAGACGTTCGCGGGCGATCTCGCGGTTGCGGGCCTGACTGCGGGTGTCTTCGACTTGCAGGACGATGGCGCCGTCCAGCGTCCACCGCCTGCCGGCGAGTTTTTTCAGCCGCGCTTTCACCGACGGGGAGAGATGCGGCGAACGCTCCGCCTCGAACCGCAGTTCAACGGCGGTGGAGACCTTGTTGACGTTCTGCCCGCCCGGACCGGAGGCGCGCATGAAGCTTTCGGAAAGCTCCCAGTCGGCGAGGGCGAGGGTTTCGGTGACATGCAGCATGAGCGCGACGCTAGCCGGGCCGGCAGAAAAGAGAAAGGGTTGCCGGAGTGCGGCAACCCTTTCCGAGATCCAAGGAGATGAGCCAGTTAGGCATCAATTCCAATCGGTGGTCTGTTTATCTGAAGGGCTGCCCTCAGAAAACACCCCTCCCGACTGTCCCGACACGTCTCTCCAATATCACTCTAGACACTGGATCACCTCCTTTCAAATGGTTGCCGATGAGGAAAAGGTGACACAGATTTTGTGTTCGTCAAGTCTATTCACGCTACCTTTACGAGGAGCCGCCCAACAATGAGGCGGAACGGCAGAAGTGCTACAAAAGCGATCAGCAGTTTCACCAGCCAATCGGCGGCGGCCAGCGAGACCCAGAATGGCGCTATCGGACCGAGGCCGAGGAGCGGGGTTGCGGCCCCTGCCCAGGAGACGTCGTTGGACGGCTCGATGAAGGTGAGCGTCGCAGAAAACGCGATGGTGAAGAAGATCGCTGTGTCGAAGGACGACGAGATGATCGGAGCGACGAGGGGCGCTTTCCACCACGATCCGGCGCGCAGGCGGTTGAACACGGCGATGTCCAGAAGCTGTGCGGCGAGGAAGGCGAGGCCGGAACCGATGGCGATGCGCAGGGTCACGAGGGGGCCGAATTCGCCGACGATCTGGGTGCCGATGAACGAGCAGACGATGCCGGTGGCAAAGCCCGCCAGCACGACGCGGCGTGCGGCAGCCGAGCCTTGCAGGCGGTTCGTGAGGTCGGTCACGAGGAAGGCAAAGGGATAGGTCAGCGCGCCCCAGGTCAGGTAGGCGCCAAGCGGGTGCTGCACGAGGATGTTCGAGGCGACGACGATGGCCGCCATGGCAAGGATGCCGGGGATCAGGGAGCGCATGATATGTCCGTTTTGGCAAGGTAGCGGAAACTTGGCCCCCGGGGATCGGGGACGATGGGTCGCCTAGACCCGCAGAGCCGCCATGTCAACCGTAGGCGTGGGGATTGGCAGGCGTGCGGATCAGTTGGATTTCAGGACGCGGCCGCATTGTTTGGGCAGGTCAGCCATGGTGAATTCGCGCGGGCCGCGCTTGCGCGGGGCGTCGTCTTCGGCGGATTTCTTCTTTTTGGTGCCCTTCGGCGGGTTCAGGAAATCTGTCACCCACCAAGTGAGGGTCTCGTCGCAGCCGTTGCCGTTCTTCGACAGCTCGGCGACCGTCGGGGTCTGGGTTTCGCACAGGCGCGCGCCCTTGGGGCATTTCAGGCGGACGTGGAAGTGGGTGTCGTGGCCGACCACTGGGCGGATTTTCTGAAGCCATTTGGTATCGGCGGGGGTGGCGGTCTTGCACATCTCGATCTTGACGGCGGCGGCGACGAAGATGCGGTCGACGCGTGGGTCGGAGGCGGCGGTTTGAAGAAGGCGACGGTGGCTGGGTGTCCAGTTGTCGGTGACGGAGCGCTGGTCGGCGGAGCGGACGGGGATCGAGGAAATCTCCTCGCGTTCGGCGCGGGTGAGGTTCAGGCGCCGGGGAGGCAGCATCCAGATGTCGGCATCGAGGCCGATCTGGTGGCTGGCGTGGCCCGAGGTCATCGGACCGCCGCGCGGCTGGCTGATGTCACCGATGTAAAGCCCGCCCCAGCCGATCTTCTGCGCGGCGCGCGACAGGCCTATCAGGTAGTCGATCATCACCGGCTGGCCGAAGTTGCGGCCGCGCGACAGACGCATCGCCTGCCAGCTTGGGCCGGTTTCGGGAAGCTCGACCAGGCCCGCGGCGCAGCCCTTGGCGTAGGAGCCGATCGGCATCGAGTCCTGCCGCGAGGGTGTGTCGACCGCGCCGAAAAGCTTGTTGGCCAGCTTTTCGGCATGGGCGGGGAGGGGCGAGATGAGGCAGGCGACGAGGGCAAGGCGCGACAGGCGGGCGAACGGCATCAGGTTGAAAGCTCCCCTCTCGGTTTGACCCAGAGTAGCAGAACGAGGCCGATCAGGAACAGCGGGATCAGGGGTGAAATGCCGATGCGCTGTGATCCGCTTGCCATCGTTGCCAAGGCGATGAGGGCGGGGGCCATGAAGCTGGCGACCTTGCCCGAGAGGGCGAAGAGGCCGAAGGCTTCGGTGGCACGGTCTGGTGTGGTGTGGCGGACCATCATGGTGCGGCTTGCGGCTTGCAGCGCGCCGCCGGCGGCACCGATGAGCGCGCCACAGGCGAAGAAGATCTGGTCGGGAAGGCCCGAGGCCGGGTCCATCGCGATGCCCCAGATCGTGTCGCGGTCCATTCCGACAATGATGGTACAGACGAAGATCAGCACGCAGATGCAGAAGGCGATGACGGGTTTCGGGCCGAAGCGGCGGTCGGCGCGGCCACCGATCCAGGAGGCGAGCATGGCCGTGACCGCGCCTACGATGCCGAAGATGCCGATCTTGGTGATCGACCAGCCAAGAACGCCCGAGGCGTAGACGCCGCCGAAGCCGTAAAGCGCGTTGAGCGCGTCGCGGTAGAAAAGCGAGGAGGCGAGGTAGGCGGCGAGGCTGTGGCGGTAGCGGAGCGATGCCAGAAGGTCGCGCAGGCTGGCCATCGCGCGGCCGACATGGAGGGGGCGGGCGTCGGTCTTGGGTTCCTTAACCCAAAGGAAGAAGGGAATCATGAACACCACGAACCAGATCGCGGTGAAGGGGCCTACGGCGCGGGTGCCTTCGCGGGCTTCGGAATCGAGGCCGAAGAGGGGCTCGCGGCCAAGAAGGGTGAGGCCGGTGTCGCCGCCTTCGGCGAAGAAGAGGAGCATCAGGATCAGGGCTAGAAGGCCGCCGAGGTAGCCGAAGGCAAAGCCGGAGCCGGAAATCGCGCCGAGATCGTCGTGATCGGAGAGTGTCGGCATCAGGGCGTTGGTGAAGATGGTGGCAAACTCCATCCCGATGAAGCCGATGCCGAAGGCGGCGACGGCCCAGAACAGCATTCCCGCTTCACCGCCCGGTGCAACATACCAAAGTGATGCGGAGCCGAGGACGTAGAGGGCTGAAAACGTCCAGACCCAGACCAGCCGACGTCCGGTGCCGTCCGCGATGGCACCAAGGATAGGGGCAAGAACGGCGATGGCGAAGGAGGCGATCGCAAGACCCCAGCCCCAGTAGGCCTGCGCGGCGGCCTTTGCGGCCTCTTCATCAAGGCCCGCACCCATGTAGTAGCCGCGGGCGATTTCGGCGAAGTAGGGGCCGAAGATGAAGGTCAGAAGAAGCGTGTTGTAAGGCTGGCTGGCCCAATCGAAGAAGTACCAGCCCCAGATCCGCTGCCGTGCCGTTGCCATGCCTCGCCCCTTCTTGTTTTGAGGGAGTGAACCCGCAAACGCCGGGTCATGCAAGCGGCGGGGTCAGCGGGCGGGGGGCCAAGGCCGGACTGCGTCGGCCTTGATCCAGGCTTGCACCCAGGCGGGCAGGGCGGGGCTGTCGCCGGAATGGCCCATCGCGCGGGCCATTTCGGCCGGGGGGACCATGCCGGCTTTCGACACGATTGCCGAGCGGATCAGGACGTGCGAGGTACATTCCTCGCCCTTCCACATGCTTTGCTCCATGTAGAGAAAACGTGCGTCCCAGCCGATGCAGCGGGTGTGCATGGTGAGCGCGGTGAAGGCGGTGACACGGCGGCGGTAGCGCACCGAACTGCCCGCGACCGTCAGGCCCCAGCGTTTGGCAGTCAGCACGCGGTCAAGCCCGGTGCGGCGGCCAAGCGGCAGGCGGCCAAGGTCGAAAAGCGTGAGGGTTCGGCCGTTGTTCAGCTCCATCCACGGGTCGAGGTCCCAGGGCCAGCAGCGGTGGTGGCTGACATGGCTATCCAGAAGCCCGAGGGGCGGCAGTTTGCGGGCGCGGACAAGTTCCTTGGCCATACGCAGGAAAGGATACATCGGAAGCCTCCGTTTCTGGGGCCGGGGTGCCTGTGCGGCGGCGGAAGGTCAAGCGCAACGCTGCGGCAGGGATTGCTTCTGCGCGGTGCGGGCATTACCTCTGCGGCCAGCCACATGCGCGGAGTGCCGGATGACCTCTCTCTACCAGATATTGATGTTGCTGCTGGACATCGCCCAGTTCATCATCCTCGCGCATATCATCATGAGCTGGCTGATCAATTTTCAGGTGCTGAACGCGCGCCAGCCGCTGGTCGGGCAGATCTGGGGCGGGTTGAGCGCGATGCTGGAGCCGGTCTATAGCCGGGTGCGGCGGTTCCTGCCGCAGATGGGCGGGCTGGATCTGGCGCCGCTGATCGTGCTGATCGCGATCTATGCGATACGGATCGTCCTGCAGAACAACGTCGCCGCCTTCCTCTGAGCGCTGGGTGGAGCGCGCGGCGAGCCTTCTGCAATCTGTCTTCGGCTTTGCCGAGTTTCGCCCCGGTCAGGCCGAGATCGTTGAGGCTGTGCTGGCTGGGCGCAACACGCTTGCCATCATGCCCACGGGTGGCGGAAAATCCCTGTGTTTTCAACTGCCGGCGCTGTGCCGTGACGGGGTGACAGTGGTGATTTCGCCGTTGATCGCGCTGATGCGGGATCAGGTGCGGGCGCTGCGCGAAGCGGGGGTAGAGGCGGGGGCGCTAACCTCTGGCAACACCGAGGAGGAGACCGAGGAGGTCTTTGCCAAGCTGGATGCGGGCGTGCTGAAGCTTTTGTACATGGCGCCGGAGCGGTTGGCGTCAGCCTCGGCCATTCAGATGCTACGGCGGATCGGGTGCAGCCTGATCGCGGTAGATGAGGCGCATTGCGTGAGCCAGTGGGGCCATGACTTCCGCCCCGATTACCTGCGGATCGGTGAATTGCGCCGGACGCTGGGCGTGCCGTTGGCCGCATTTACCGCCACGGCGGATGAGGAGACGCGCGCCGAGATCGTGACGCGGCTGTTCGACGGGGTGGCGCCGGCCACGTTCCTGCGCGGGTTCGACCGGCCGAACATTCATCTGGCCTTCGCGGTGAAGGACACGCCACGGGCGCAGATCCTGGCGTTTGCCAAGGCGCGCAAGGGGCAGTCTGGGATCGTCTATTGCGGCACGCGGGCCAAGACCGAAACGCTGGCGCAGGCGTTGCGCGAGGCGGGGCATGGGTCTGTCGCCTATCACGGCGGGATGGACGCCGAGGACCGGCGGCGCGTCGAAGTGCGGTTTCAGCGCGAGGATGGGCTGATCGTGGTCGCGACGGTCGCGTTTGGCATGGGGATCGACAAGCCGGACATCCGCTGGGTAGCCCATGCCGATCTGCCGAAGTCGATCGAGGGGTATTACCAGGAGATCGGGCGGGCGGGGCGCGACGGCTCGCCTGCGGAAACGCTGACGTTGTATGGGCCGGAAGATATCCGGCTGCGCCGAAGCCAGATCGACGAAGGGGCGGCACCGCCGGACCGCAAGATGGCGGACCACGCGCGGCTGAATGCGCTGCTTGGGTTGGCCGAGGCGGTGGCGTGCCGGCGGCAGGTGCTGCTTGGGTATTTCGGGGAAAGCGCCGAGCCTTGCGGGAACTGCGATTTGTGTGACCGCCCGGCGCTTTTGTTTGACGCGACGGATGCGGTGCGAAAGGCGCTGTCGGCGATTTTGCGCACGGGCGAGTGGTTCGGCGCGGGGCATCTGATCGACATCCTGACCGGGACGGCCACAGCGAAGGTGAAGGAACGCGGGCATGACAGTTTGCCGACCTTTGCGGTCGGGCGCGAGTTGTCGAAGCCTGCGTGGGGTGCGGTGTTTCGCCAGATGATGGGGCGCGATCTGGTGCGGCCTGACCCGGACCGGCATGGTGCCTTGCGGATGACCGATGCGGCGCGGCCGATCCTGCGGGGCGAGGCGTCGATCACGCTCAGGCGCGATACGGTGACCTCGGCGGTGGAGCGGGTGGCGGTGCGGGGGCAGGTGGCGGACGAGGACGCGGCGCTGTTGTCGCATCTGAAGGCGAAACGGCGGGCCTTGGCGGAGGCGGCGAACGTGCCGGCCTATGTGATCTTTCCCGACAAGACGCTGATCGAGATGGCCGAGAAGAAGCCCGCCACGCTGGACCAGATGGCGGGGATCAGCGGGGTTGGCGCGAAAAAGCTGGAAAGCTATGGCGCGGCGTTTCTGGCGGCGATCAACGGGGCGGTTGAGATGCTGCATCCGGCGCGGATGCGGTTGGTCGGCACGCCGGAAGGCGAGGTGTTTGACCGGTTGGCCGAGGTGCAACTGGCGCTGGCGCGGGGCGAGGATGGGATCGGCAAGCAGCTGTCTTGCCCGAATGCCACTTTGCGCCAGATTGCGGAACGCAGACCATCGACGCTGGCCGAGCTTGACCGGATTCAAGGCATGGGCGGGCAGAAGACCGAGCGGTTCGGTGAGGCGTTCTTGGCCGTGTTGCGGGGGGATTGATATGTTGTGCGTGATTTCACCGGCGAAAAAGCTGAACGAAACGCCGCGGGTGGTGCGCGACGAGGTGCTGTCCGAGCCGGATTTCGCGACCGAAGCGATGCGGCTGGTGTCGGTGGCGCGTGAGATGTCGGTGGCCGACCTGCAGGCCTTGATGAGCCTGTCGGAGCCGTTGGCGCGGTTGAACCGCGACCGGTTTCGCGCCTATCGCCGCAAACCGGCAGAGGCTTCGGTGTTTCCGGCGATCCACTGCTTTGCGGGAGACACCTATCAGGGGCTGGATGCGGCGACCCTGTCGGGCGATGCGATGAGCCGGGCGGGGACGCATCTGCGGATACTTTCCGGGCTTTACGGGCTGCTGAAGCCGATGGATGCGATCCAGCCTTACCGGCTGGAGATGGGGTCTCGGTTGGCGAATGCGAAGGGGGCGGACCTTTATGCCTTCTGGGGCGACAAGGTCGCCAAAGCGCTGAACGCGGCGGGGCGTGAGGCGGGAACGGGGGTGTTGCTGAACTGCGCCTCGGTCGAGTATTTCCGGGCGGCGGATCGCAAAGCCTTGAAACTGCGCGTGATCTCTCCTGTTTTTCTGGACGGGCCGGCGGGCGGGGAAAAGGTGATCTCGTTCTTTGCCAAGCGGGCGCGAGGGGCGATGGCGCGCTTTGTGATGGAGCATCGGCTGACCGACCCCGCCGATCTGCGCGGCTTTGACGGCGGCGGGTATGTCTACCGGGCCGAAGCCTCGACCCCGGAGGCGCCGGTCTTTGCGCGCGAGGCGGTGGAGGAGAACGCGGCCTAGGCCGCATCCTCGGTCAATGCGCCCAAGGGGCGGGCTGTGGCGGGGCAATGGTCGACCAGCGCCTCGACGATTGCAGCCTTGCGCAGGGGTTTGGTCATGTAGCGGTCGATGCCCGCGGCAAGGATCGCCTCGGAATCGCCGTCCATCGCGTGGGCGGTTAGGGCGAGGATGGGGACATGGCTTTTCCCGGCCTCCAGCAGGCGGATCGCGGCGGCAGCCTCTTTCCCGTCCATCTCGGGCATCGAGATGTCCATGAAGATGAGGTCAGGCCGGAACGACTGGAACAGGTCCACCGCGATGCGGCCATTGTCGGCAAAGACGAGGTCGATATCGAGGGATTTGACCATCTTCTGAAAAACCAGCTGGTTGGTGCGGTTGTCTTCGGCGGCCAGCACCCTCATCTGGCGCAGTTCGGTGGGGGCGGCAACCACGTCGGGCAGCGCGGGCGCGGCTTCGGGCGGGGGGGCCATCAGCATTTGCAGGCGGCGGTAGAGATCCGAGCGTAGGATCGGCTTTTGCAGTATCGCGGCGAAGTCGGAAGCAGCCTCGCCCAGATCGGTCGGGTTCGAGGTGAGAAGGAGGACCGGCATGGTGTGTCCACGCGCGCGGATCGCTTCCAGCAGGTCTGGCCCGTCCATCTCGGGCATCGCATGGTCGGTCAGGATGGCGTCATAGGCTGCGTCAGTGTCCAGATGCGCCAAAGCCTCGGCACCGGAGCGGCAGAGCGTCACGTCTATGCCGCAGGGTGCAAGCTGGCGTTCAAGGATGGTGCGGTTGATGAACTGGTCATCCACCG
Organism: Tabrizicola sp. BL-A-41-H6; assembly: GCF_050632395.1. Taxonomy (GTDB): domain Bacteria; phylum Pseudomonadota; class Alphaproteobacteria; order Rhodobacterales; family Rhodobacteraceae; genus JAUYQR01. Next base: position 3,903,325 of record NZ_CP192600.1, on the reverse strand, counting down.
CGAGGACGCGCTTGACGGACACCGGGATTTGCAGCGCTGCTGCGTCTTCGGCGACGGGCAGGGTGACGCGGAACCCGAACGACGATCCTTGGCCAAGCTCGCTGTCCACCCAGACCGCGCCGCCCATGTGTTCGATCAGGCGGCGGGTGATCGCAAGGCCAAGGCCGGTGCCTTCGAATTTGCGGTTGCGTTCGTCTTCGACCTGATTGAATTCACCGAACACATGGTCGAGGTATTCCGGCGCGATGCCGATGCCGCTGTCTTCGACGGTGACGTGCAGTTGCTGGCGGCCATCCTCGGCCTCCAGCCCGACGACGCGGGTCAGGACGTGGCCGGATTCGGTGAACTTGACGGCGTTGCCGATGAGGTTGGTCAACACTTGGCGCAAGCGGCCCGGGTCGCCCACGAAACGGGTGGGCAGGAACATGTCGAAGTCGATCATCAGGTCGAGGCCCTTTTCCCGCGCGCGGGGCTGCAACAGCATGGTGACCTCGTGGATCGTGCGTTCCAGATCAAAGGGTTCGGGGCGCAGGGTCAGACGCTCTGCCTCGATCTTGGAATAGTCTAGGATGTCGTTGATGATGACCAGAAGCGCCTCGCCCGAGGAGCGGATGGTTTCTGCAAAAAGGCGTTGTTCTTCGGACAGCGAGGTGTCGCAAAGGAGTTCCGCCATGCCGACGACACCGTTCATTGGCGTGCGAATCTCGTGGCTCATGTTGGCAAGGAAGGCGGATTTGGCGCGGTTCGCGGCCTCGGCCTGCTTGCGGGCGGCCTCCAACTGGGCTTCGTGATCCTTGATGTTGGTGATGTCGATGCGCAGGCCGACGCGGCCGCCATCCGGGGTGGGGTGATCGACCGCCCTGATCCAGCGACCGTCCGAAAGCTGTTGTTCTGAGATCCCGGATGCGGCGCGGTGTTGACGAAGACGCTCGGTGATCCAGTCTTCCTCGCGACCAACGGCGTCGGCATGCTGGCCTTGGACAAGCCCGAAGCGCAGGATGTCTTCGAACCTTGCGCCGGGTTCCATCGCGGGTGCGGAGGCGGGATAGATGTCGCGGTACCGCTGGTTGCAGGTCAAAAGCCGTTCCTCCCTGTCATAAAGCACGAAACCATCCGGGATTGCCTCGATCGCGGCCCAGATGCGCATCTGATCGGTTATATCGAGCGTGAGGCACACAAGGTCGCCGTCGCGGGCGCGGCGGTCGACGAGTTTGACCCAAGTGCTGTTGTTGAGTTTCAGCGTCACAGGCTCGATCGGGTCAGCCTCGATCCGGGCGAGCATATCGGCGACGAAATCATCCGCCGTGCGCTGGCCCAGATCGACCGCACCAGAGGTGGCGACGATGCGCAGGATTTCGGTGTAGGCGATGCCGGGTGCGACGGGGTGGCCGTCGAACTGCGCAAGGAAGGCGTGGTTGGCGGTCACAAGTTTCAGGTCAGCATCGAACACGGCGAACCCGTCACGGATGGTGTTGACCGATTCCCACAGCCGGCGTTCGGCCATGACGGCGGCCGTGTGGGCGCGGTCGAGATCACCGAGAAAGCGGCTGTTCTGGCCTTTCAGCACCTCAGCCTCGGTCAGGGCAGAGCGGACGACCTGGCGCTGTTCGACGATCTGGTCGGACAGCGAGCGGGCATGAATCGCCAGCTTTTCGTTGGCGGCAAAAAGTTCGCGACTTTTTTGTTCAAGCAGGCGTTCGGCGGCAAGCCGCCCCCTGCGTTCCTTGGCCAGACGATCCGATAAGTCCATTCCCACCCTGTGCCGACATGCTGCCTGCGCCCGGGCAGGGCCAGCCTGCGTCCGGTATTCGCGACTACCCTGCCGCATCAAAGTGAACCAAGACTTAACGCCATTCGGGTGCCGTCGTTCTTGCCAGCCCATTCCGGGCCTGCGACACTTCGCACAATTCAAACGGGAGTCATGACGATGCGCAGATTTGCGGCGATTCTGGTGTCTATGGCGGTGCTGCTTTCGCCCGGACTGTCGGCTGCGCAGGATCTGATCCCCGAGCGGCGGGTGGTCGTGACGCAGGATCAGGACCTGCCGGGGGGCGATATCGCGTCGGTCTTCGATACCACCATCGACGCTTGCGAACGGGCCTGTCTGACCAACGCGCGCTGTACGGCGTTCACCTTCAACACGCGCAACGGATCGTGTTTCGTGAAGAACGGGCCGGGGGAGGGCACGTTCTTTCAGGGCGCCTATTCGGCCTTCGTGATCGAGGCAGACGCGAGCTTGCGCGCATCGGCGGCGGAGCGGCGGGCGGAACTGGCGTTTTTGCCTGATTGGGATGTGCAGGCGGCGTATGACGTGGCGGTGGGGCTTGGCCGCCAGCACACGACGGGGCCCTGGACGGCGGAGGAACATCTGCAGGCCGCGAGCGAGGCCGAGGCGCGGGGCGATTGGGTACAGGCGGCGGCGTTCACCGGGGCCGCGTTGAACCTGACCGACGATGCGGCGACATGGGCGGAATTTGCGCGGCGGCAGTTGGAGGCGGGAAAGACCAACATCGAGAACGCGGGCTTCTTCTTGGGGCAATCGTTTCCCTCGGCGGTGAACGCCTATCTGCGGGCGGAAAACCCGGGCCTGCGGCACACGGTTCTGGTGCTGATGGGCGACGCGCTGGAACGGTTGGGCCGGGGGCGCGACACGGTTTCGGCGCTGCGGCTGGCGCAATCGTTGCAGCCGAGAGACGACACCGCGCGGCTTTTGGACGATGCGATCGGGAAATACGGCTTCCGCATCATCGAGAACACGGTGCAAAGCGATCTGGCGCGGCCAAGGCTGTGCGCGACGTTTTCCGAAGATCTGGTGGCGGCGGGGGTGGATTATTCGACCTTTGTGCAGCTACCCGAGGCCGGGATGGCGGTGGAGAACGGCGGCTATCGCCAGTTGTGCGTAACGGGTTTGCAGCATGGGTCGCGTTACAGCATCACCTTCCGTGAGGGGCTGCCTGCGGCGGATGGGCAGACAATGGCGAAATCGGTCGACATTACGCAATACGTGCGCGACCGGAACCCAGGCGTGCGCTTTGCGGGGCGGGGCTATGTGCTGCCGAAAGCGGGCGAGGCGGCGCTTCCGGTCGAGACGGTGAACACCGACAAGCTGAACCTGACGCTGTTCCGGGTGACGGACCGAAACCTTCTGCGGTCGGTTCAGGACATGTATTTCGGTTCGCCGATGCAGGAATATTCGGAAGCGATGTTTAGCGACACGGTGGGAGAGGAGATATGGAAAGGCTCTGCCACCGTCGGGCTTGAAGTGAACAAGGACGTGACGACGCGGCTGCCTTTGGGCGAGGCGCTGAAGGACATGCCGGCGGGGATTTACGCGCTGAAGGCGGCGGTGCCGGGGGTGGACCCTTACGTGGTGCCGGCGGGGTGGCAGTGGTTCGTCGTGTCTGACCTTGGCGTGACCACGATGTCGGGCGTTGATGGCTTGCATGTGTTCGTGCGCAGTCTGGGGACGGCGGGGGCGAAGGCGGGTGTTTCGGTGGAGCTGTTGAACCGGGCCAATGTGGTGCTTGGGACGGCCAAGACCGATGACATGGGTTATGCGCGGTTCGATGCGGGCCTGAAGCGCGGCACGGGCGGGGCTGCGCCTGCGATGGTGGTGGTGAAGGATGGCGAGGCGGACATTGCCTTTCTGTCGCTGACCGACCCGGAGTTCGATCTGTCCGACCGTGGGGTGGAGGGGCGCGAGGCGGCGCCGCCGGTGGATGTGTTCCTGACCACCGACCGGGGTGCTTACCGTGCGGGCGAGACGGTTTATGCGACCGCGCTGGCGCGTGATCCGCAGGCGGCGGCGGTGGAGGGGCTGCCTTTGACGGCGATCCTGAAGCGGCCGGATGGCGTGGAGTATTCGCGGCAGTTGGTCGAGGATGCGGGCGCGGGCGGGCATGTGTTTGCGATGCCGGTCGCGGGGTCGGCGCCGCGTGGGGTCTGGCGGCTGGAAGTGCTGGCCGATCTTGAGGCGGCACCCTTGGCGGCCAAGACCTTCCTCGTTGAGGATTTCCTGCCGGAGCGGATCGACTTTGACCTGACGCTTGGGGACCAGCCGATGGCGCTGGGCGGCGGGGCGGACCTGACGGTCACGGCGAAGTATCTGTTCGGTGCGCCGGGAGCGGGGCTTGCGATAGAGGGCGAGGTTCTGCTGCGCGCCGCCGAAGGGTTGCCGGCGTTTCCGGGCTATGTCTTCGGGCGCCATGACCAGCCGTTCAACGCGGTGATGGAGGCGCTGGAGGGCGGCGCGACGGATGAGGCAGGGATGGCGATCCTGCCGGTGACGCTGCCTGCCGTCGAAGACCCGGCGCGGCCTTTGGAGGCGCGCGTGACGGTGCGGGTGGCCGAAGGATCGGGCCGCCCGGTGGAGCGCGAGGTCACGAAGCGTCTGGTGCCAGCGGAGCCTATGCTGGGGGTGAAGCCCCTGTTCGACGGCGTGGTGGGCGAGGGGGCAGAGGCGCGGTTTCAGGTCGTTGCGGTAGACACGGCCGAGGCGGCGGTGGCCCTGCCCGTCAAGTGGCAAGTCACGCGGATCGAGCGGGACTATCAGTGGTATCAAAGCTTTGGCAACTGGAGCTGGGAGCCGGTCGTGACCCGCGCGGTCGTGGCGGAGGGCGAGGCGCAGACCGGAGCGCAGGCGGTAGAGATTTCAGCACCCGTGACGTGGGGCGAATATGAGTTGCTGGTCGAGCGTGCCGATGGCGGGCGGGCGGCGACGTCGGTGTCGTTCTTTGCGGGCTGGTACGCGCCTGCGGATACGACCTCGACGCCGGATACGCTGGAGCTGTCGCTGGACAAGCCTGCCTACAAGCCGGGCGATACCGCGACGCTGCGGATCGTTCCGCGTGCCGCGGGGACGGCCTTGGTGTCGGTACTGTCGAACCGGCTGGTGGCGATGCAGGCGATCGAGGTCAAGGAAGGCGAAAACCTGATCCAGTTGCCGGTGACAGATGAATGGGGCGCGGGGGTCTATGTCACGGCCTCGGTCCTGCGTCCGATGGATGTGGCGGCGGGGCGAAACCCGGCGCGGGCGCTGGGGCTGACCCATGCCAGTATTGATCCGGGTGCGCGGGCGCTGAAAGCGACGGTGGAGGTGGCTGCGGAGGCGGCACCGCGCGGGCCGCTGGACGTGGCGGTGAAAGTCGAGGGCGTGGCTGCGGGCGAGACGGCCTATGTGACGATTGCGGCGGTCGATGTGGGTATCCTGAACCTGACCGGCTTCAAGGCGCCCGATCCGCAGGGGCATTTCTTCGGGCAACGGAAGCTGGGCGTCGGTATCCGTGATATCTACGGGCGGTTGATCGACGGGCTGAACGGGGCAGAAGGCACGGTGCGCTCGGGCGGTGACGCGGGTGCGCAAGCGCGGTTGCAAGCGCCGCCGCCGACAGAGGAGTTGGTCGCCTATTTCACCGGGCCGGTCGCGGTGGGTGCGGATGGCTATGCGCGGGCGTCGTTCGACCTGCCGTCGTTCAACGGGACGGTGAAGGTGATGGCGGTGGCATGGTCGAAGACCGGGGTCGGGCAGGCCTCGGCGGACGTGCTGGTGCGCGATCCGGTGGTGGTGACGGCCAGCCTGCCGCGCTTCATGTCGCCGGGCGATACCTCGCGGCTCTTGCTGGAGGTGGTGCATGCCACCGGGCCTTCGGGGCGGATGGGGCTGGACGTGGTGGCGAACGGAGTGACGCTGGGTGCGGTGCCGTCGGGGTTTGATCTGGGCGACAAGGCGAAGGCGGTGTTCGAGGTGCCGGTGACGGCGGGCGCGGTTGGCGTGCAGACGATCGACGTCAGCCTGACCACGCCGGACGGTAAGGTGTTGCGCAAGACGCTGAGCCTGCCGGTGCAGGTGAACGACCCGGAGGTTGCGCGGGTGTCGCGGCTGGATCTGGCGAAGGGGCAAAGCTTCACCTTCGATGGCGATGTGTTTGCCGGGTTGGTGGCGGGATCGGGCAAGGCCACGATGGCGGTCGGGCCCTTGGCTCGGTTGAATGCGCCGGGGCTTCTGGCCGCGTTGGACCGCTATCCTTACGGCTGCACCGAACAGATGACGAGCCGTGCGCTGCCGCTTCTGTATTTCGACGAGGTGGCGCGGGTGATGGACCTGAAGGGGGCCGAAAACATCCAGACCCGGATCGACGAGGCGGTGGTGGAGATCCTCGCCAACCAGTCGGCGGAGGGTGGGTTCGGCCTGTGGGGGCCGGGGAATGGGGATTTCTGGCTGGACGCCTATGTCACCGATTTCCTGAGCCGGGCCAAGGCGCAAGGCTACGCGGTGCCGGATCTGGCGCTGCGCAACGCTTTGGCGAACCTGCGCAATCAGGTGAATTACGCGCCCGACTTCAGCGAGGAGACGAATGGCGGGGGCGAGGCGCTGGCCTATGCGCTGATGGTCTTGGCGCGGGAAGGGGCGGCGGCGGTGGGTGACCTTCGCTACTACGCCGATGTGAAGGGCGATGCGTTCTCGACCCCCATCGCGCAGGCGCAGTTGGGCGCGGCGCTGGCGTCTTATGGCGATCAGGTGCGGGCGGACACTATGTTCCGCAAGGCAGCCGCCAAGATGGATTCCCTGGCCGGGCCGGAGACGGAACAGATCTGGCGCGTTGACTATGGCACGCGTTACCGCGATGCGGCGGCGCTTCTGACGCTGGCGGTAGAGGCGGGATCGAAGGCGGTGGACCGTGAGGCGCTGACCGACCGGATCGCCACCTCGGGCGCGAACCTGTCGACGCAGGAGGCGACATGGGCGCTTTTGGCGGCGAACGCGCTGATCGACCGGAGCGGGGCGGACGGCATCAGCATCGACGGCAAGCCTGCGGATGGGCCGTTGGTGCGGGTGCTGGATGCGGGTGCCGTAACGCCGGTAGTGGTAAAGAACGACGGCGCCGATACGACGCTGACGATCACCACTTACGGCGTGCCGTCGGAGCCGGAGCCGGCGGGGGGCAACGGATATGCCATCACGCGGGCCTACTACACGATGGACGGGCAACCGGTGACGCTTGATGCGGTGACGGCGGGGACGCGGTTGGTGACGGTGCTGGAGGTGACGCCGTTTGGCTATGGCGAGGCGCGGCTGATGGTGGCCGACCCGCTGCCGGCAGGGTTCGAGATCGACAACCCGAACCTGATCTCGGGGGGGGCGACGTCGGAACTATCGTGGCTGGATGCGTTGCAGGACGTGACGCATTCGGAGTTCCGGCAGGACCGGTTCCTGACGGCGGTGGACTGGAGGTCAGACCAGCCGTTCCGGCTGGCCTATGTGGTACGGGCGGTTAGCCCCGGCACGTTCCATCATCCGGCGGCGTCGGTGGAGGACATGTACCGCCCCGATTTCCGCGCGCGGAGCGAGGCGGGAACGGTGACGATCGCGCCGTGAGGAAGCGGGACCGGGCATATGTGCCTCCCCTCCCCCGCGTGGGATGGGGGTGGGGGGCGTCTGGCCGGTTGCGGGCGGCCGCCTCTCCCTCCCCCAGAAGGGGGAAGGGAAGCACTTGATGCGGACGCGTTGGATCATCGCGGCGCTGGTGGTGCTTTGGCTGGGCGCCTATGGCCGCGATCGGTTTGATCTTTGGATCGATGCCACGGTCCTGCCGCCCCTGACGGTGGAAACCTCGGTCGAGGTGGTCGACCGCAACGGTGACCTGCTGCGGGCCTATACTGTAGCCGATGGGCGCTGGCGGTTGGCCTTGCCAGAGGACCGTGTGGATGCGCGCTATCTGGCGATGCTGATTGCCTATGAGGACAGGCGGTTCTACCAGCACCCCGGCGTTGATGTGCGGTCTTTGCTGCGGGCGGTGGCACAGGCGGTGTGGAATGGGCGGGTGGTGTCGGGCGGGTCGACGCTGACGATGCAGGTGGCGCGGCTTCTGGAGGAAAGCGGGACCGGCAAGGTTGCGGGCAAGCTGCGGCAGATGCGGGTGGCACTGGCGCTGGAGCGGCGGTTGACGAAGGCGCAGATCTTGCAGCTTTACCTGTACTTGGCGCCGTTTGGGGGGAACCTTGAAGGGGTCCGCGCGGCCTCGATCTCGTATTTCGGGAAGGAACCGTCACGGCTGACCCCGGCGGAGGAGGCGTTGTTGGTGGCGATTCCGCAAAGCCCCGAAGGCCGCCGCCCCGACCGGGCCGCCGACCGTGCTGAGGCGGCGCGGAACCGGGTTCTGGCGCGGGCGGTGCGCGAGGGCGTCATCGAGGAGGACGAGGCGGAGGCCGCTTTGCGCGAAAGGGTGCCGGGCATTCGCAAGCCCTTCCCGGCCCTTGCGCCGCATCTGGCTGACCGGGCGCGTGCGGCCAACCCGTTGGCAGGGCATCTGGACCTGACAATTGACCGCAGCCTGCAACGCAAGCTGGAGACGCTGGCCGCCGACGCGGTGGAGGGGCGCGGGGCGGAGTTGCAGGTGGCAATCGTGGTGGCGGATCATGCGTCGGGTGAGATCCTCGCCTCGGTCGGGTCGGCGGGGTTTCAGGCTGATGCACGGCAAGGGTTTGTAGACATGACGCGTGCGCTGCGATCGCCCGGATCGACGCTGAAGCCGCTCGTCTATGCGCTGGCGTTTGACGAGGGGCTGGCGCACCCCGAGACGATGCTGGAGGACCGGCCGACACGCTTTGGCACCTATGCGCCGCAGAACTTTGACCGGCTTTATCGCGGGACGATCCGCGCGCGTGAAGCGTTGCAGATGTCGCTGAACATTCCGGTGGTGGCGCTGACCGAGGCGCTGGGGCCGGCGAAGCTGATCTCGGGGATGGAAAAGGCGGGGATGCGACCGGTGTTTCCGGGCGATCAGCCGGGGCTGGCGATTGCGCTGGGCGGGGTGGGGGTGACGCTGGAAGACATGGTCGGGCTTTACGCTGCGCTGGCGCGGGGCGGCGTGGCCCGGCCCTTGAGCTATATGAAGGACGGGACGGGGGCGGAGGGGCAGCGCGTGGTGTCGGCAGTGGCGGCGTGGCAGGTGGGCGACATTCTGGCGGGGCTGGCACCACCGCCGGGATCGCCGTCGAACCGGCTGGCCTACAAGACCGGCACCTCCTATGGCCACCGTGACGCCTGGGCGATCGGGTTCGATGGCGGCCATGTGATCGGCGTCTGGATGGGGCGCGCGGACGGCACGCCGGTTCCGGGGGCATTCGGGGCCGATGTGGCCGCACCGGTGCTGTTTCAAGCCTTCAACCGGCTGAAGCGCGATCTGGACCCGCAGCCGCCCGCACCTGCGGCAACACTGCTGGTGTCGAACGCGGAACTGCCGGTGCCGTTGCAACGCTTCCGCTCTCGGTCCGCTGCGTTCGCGGGGGCGGTGGATGCGCCGGCGGTGGCCTTTCCGCCTGATGGGGCGGAGGTGGAGTTGTTGGCGGCAGGGCTGAAGGTGCGGGTGCAGGGCGGGACGGCACCCTTCACTTGGCTGGCCGATGGCGTGCCGCTGGCGGTGGCGCTGCGCGACCGGGAGACGATGCTGACGCTGCCGGGAACGGGGTTCGTGACCTTGTCGGTGATCGACGCCGAGGGCCGGTCTGCCCGCGCGTCTGTGCGGGTGTGGTAAGATCGGGTGACTTGTGCCGAGCTTGACGCTATGGAACGGACGTTCCACGGAGGTCACGACGATGCCGCTGCTTTCGATTGTTCAATGGCCTGACCCGCGTCTGGCAACGCCTTGCGCGCCGGTGGGTGCGGTCACGCCAGCGGTGCGGGCCTTGGCGGCCGATATGCTGGAAACGATGTATGCAGCGCCCGGCCGCGGGCTTGCTGCGCCGCAAGTTGGTATTCTGCAGCGGATTTTTGTGATGGACGTGACGTGGAAGGATGGTCCGCGCACGCCGATGGTGTTGATCGACCCGGAGGTGGTCTGGCAGGCCGAGACGCGCGTCGTGGGGCCGGAGGGGTGCCTGTCGATACCCGGCGTGCTGGCAGACGTGGAGCGGGCAGCGTCTATACGGCTTGTATGGACAGACCTTTCGGGTGATCGGGTTGAGGCGGTGCTGGACGGTTTTGCCGCGATCTGCGCCCAGCACGAGCTGGACCATCTGGACGGGATCGTGACGTTGGACCGGTTGAGCGCGGAAGACCGGACGAAGGTGTTGGCATGAAGACGTGCCTACCTTGGCCGCACCCGGTTTTGCGCACGCCGGCGGCGGATGTCGTGGCTATCACCGACGACGTGCGCCAGCACTGGGCCGACATGATCGAGGTGATGGATGCGATGCCGGGATACGGGCTCGCGGCAGTGCAGATCGGGGTGCCTTTGCGGCTGGCGGTGGTGGATTGTTCCGACACGCGGGGGCAGGCAGTGCGGATGGCCAACCCCGAGGTGCTGCACGCCAGCGTGCAGTTGCGCGAGCATGAGGAGGCGAGCCCGAACCTGCCTTATGTGTCGGCGGTGGTGAAGCGGCCGCGGGCGGTGACGGTGCGGTTCCTGAACGATCAGGGCGTGATCGAAGAGCGGGATTTCGTCAACCTGTGGGCCACGTCGGTGCAGCATCAGATCGACCATCTGGCGGGCAAGATGTATTTTGACCACCTCTCACCCCTGAAGCGGACGATGCTGATTGCGCGGTCTGAAAAGCTGCGGCGGGTAAAATGAAAATAGTTTTCATGGGAACGCCGGAGTTTTCGGTTCCGGTGCTGGATGCGCTGCATCAAGTGCATGAAATCGTGGCAGTATATTGCCAACCGCCACGGCCGGCAGGGCGTGGCAAAGCCGACCGTCCTAGTCCGGTTCAAGCCCGTGCCGAGGTGCTGGGTTTGCCGGTGAGGTATCCGGTTTCGCTGCGCAGCGAAACGGCGCAGCAAGACTTCGCTGCGCTGCAGCCAGACGTGGCGGTTGTGGTGGCGTACGGGCTGATCCTGCCGCAGGCGGTGCTGGATGCGCCGCGGCTTGGCTGCCTGAACATCCACGCCTCGCTGTTGCCGCGGTGGCGGGGGGCGGCGCCGATCCACCGGGCGATCATGGCGGGGGATACCGAGACCGGTGTCTGCATCATGCAGATGGAAGCGGGGCTGGATACGGGGCCGGTGCTCTTGCGCGAGGCTACACCGATCGGGCCGGAGGAGACCACCGCCGACCTGCACGACAGGCTGAGCGCGATGGGCGCGCGGCTGATCGTCGAGGCGCTGGAGCGGTTGCCGCTGCCAGCGGTGCCGCAACCGGCCGAGGGCGTGACCTATGCGGCCAAGATCGACAAGGCCGAGGCGCGGGTAAACTGGGCAAGGCCGGCGGTGGAGGTGGACCGGCTGATCCGCGGCCTGTCGCCGTTTCCGGGCGCGTGGTGCGAGGTGGCGGGCGAACGGGTGAAGCTGTTACGGTCGCGGCTGGCTGAGGCAAGTGGCGCGCCGGGGCAGGTGCTGGGGGGGCTGGTGATTGCCTGCGGGTCAGGCGCGGTGGAGATCACGCTGGCCCAGCGCGAGGGGAAGCGGGCGATGGGGCCGGACGAATTTCTGCGCGGTTTCGCCCTGCCGCCGCATCTTTCCTGAGTGCCATTCACAAGCCGGTGTGAACGCCCCATATGAAGCAGGCAACGGGAGGGACTGCCCATGCCGATCATAGCCCTGATGATAATTGGAGCCGCCGCCGGGTTTCTGGCGACGCGGATCATGAAGATGGAAACGGACGTGCCGACGACGGTGGCGATTGGCGTGTTCGGTGCGCTGATCGGGGGCTTTGTGCTGCGCGCGCTGATCATGCTGACCGGCTGGGCGGCAGGGTTCATCGGCGCGCTTCTGGGGGCGATGCTGCTGATCTGGCTGTGGAAGACCTACGTCAAGTAAGACGGTAAGGCGGGCGTCAAGTAAGACGGCGCACGGCATCCTTGAGCCGGAAACCCTTGCCACCAGCCGGTTGCCAGGCAAGCTGACCCTGCCATGCGGCGAAGAGAAGAGTTGCCGCCTCGCGGCCCTTTTCGCCGCCGCCGAACCGCAGCGCCAGGGCGGATTCCACGGTTGCGCGCCAGCGCACAGCGCAGCGCATGAGGTCTGCGTCGGCGGCATCGGGGCGCGGCGGCGAGGTAGCCTCCAGCGCCTTCAGCAAGCCCTGCGGCCCCTTGTCGGCGGTTGCGTTGATGGCTGCGAGAGCGGCAGCCTCGGCCCGTTGCCAAGCCGCAATCCGGGCCGCCTTAACCATGCCGTCCCTTGTCTTGAACCGTTGGACAAGGGTGGGGGCGGCAAGCCCGGTGGCTTTGGCGACGGTTGCAAAGGACACCGCCTTTTCGCCGCCTTGGGCAAGAAGCGCGGTCAGCGTGGTGAAGACCGTATCGTCGGGGATGAGTTTTGTGCGTGGCATTCGGGCATGGTGAACGACTGTTCGGTTTGAAACAAGCCTGAACCTGCGGTCAGCGTTTCGGAGAGCCCGGTTTTGGCGGCTCTGACCGGTAGACGGGCAACCGCCAGCCGAACGCGAGACTGCCTGCGCGCAGGATCAGCACGGTCAGCGCACAGAGGCCAAGGCTGATGCCGGGTTCCACCCCCGCCAGACCGGCCACCACGGCGGCGATGGCACCGGCAAAGGCGCAGGTCACGTAAAGCTCGCCCTGTTTCAGGACCAGCGGCACCTCGTTGCAGACCACATCGCGCAACAATCCACCCATGCAGCCGGTGATCATGCCCATAACGATGACAATCGGCCAGCCCTGTCCATCGGCGAGCGCAACCGCCACGCCCGCAGGCACGGCGGCTGAAAGCGCCAATGCGTCGATCCACAAAAGCGCGCGGTAGCGGCTTTCCAGAAGATGTGCCGACAAGAACACCAGAATCGCGACGGTGCTGGCAACGGCGAGGTTCACTGGATCGGCGACCCAGAACACATCGCGGTCGAGGATCGTGTCACGAATGGTGCCGCCGCCAACCGCGGTGAGGCAGGCGATGAAGATGAAGCCTACGACATCAAGCTGAGAGCGGGACGCCGCCAGAGCGCCGGTCACGGCAAAGACCGCGACGGCAGCGTAATCAAGGAAGTGGAGCAGCGTCACGCGCCTACGCCGGATTTGAACGGCGCCATCCCGGCGCGGGCGAGCGCATCGGCGCGTTCGTTTTCAGCATGGCCGGCGTGGCCCTTGATCCAGCGCCAGGTGACGGAATGGCGGGCCTGAGCCGCCTCAAGCCGTTGCCAAAGCTCGACATTCTTGACCGGCGCGCCGCCAGCAGTGCGCCAGCCCTTGCGCTTCCAGCCCGCCAGCCATTCGGTGATGCCGTTCTTCACATAGGCGCTGTCGGTGACGATGGTGATGGTGGAGGGCTTCGCCAAAGCCTCGAGCGCGGAAATCGCGGCCATCAACTCCATCCGGTTGTTGGTGGTCAGCCCCTCGCCGCCGGACAGTTCGCGTTCCTTGACGGTCACGCCACCGTCACGCGCCAGCATGAGGACACCCCAGCCGCCGGGGCCGGGATTGCCGGAACAGGCGCCGTCGGTATAGGCGAAAAGGTCAGGCATTCAGGCTCCGGTCAGGTCAGGATCAGGGTGGCGAGGCAGGCGAGGACGATGGCGGTGAGGAGGATGCGAAGGCGCATCCACCATGTGGGCGCAAGGCCTTGGGCAGCAAAGGAGGCGTCGAGGAGGAGGAGGCCGGCAAACCCGGCGGCAAGGAAGATAAGCGAGGTCTGCGAGGAATCGGTGACCATGAAGAAGGCCCAGAGGGCGGGGATCACAGACAGGACGTAACCGGTTGCGGCGGGCGGCCCTTCTGCCTTGGCGGCAAAACCCCACAGGACGCCGGACATGAACGAGAGGATGATCGTGCCGTAGGAGAGGCCGACATAGGAGCCTACGAACATCGGGGTGACATAGCCCAGCGCCCAGCCGGCAAGTGCAGGCGACAGGTGGCTGGCTGCCGACCAAAGGAACGGCAACAGGCCAAGAAGGCCAAGGGTCAGGGGCGCGCGGGGGATCGAAGTCATGGGGTCAACTCGGGTGAAAAGCACGGTAGGGCGTTTGGCGCGCGTGGCGTCGGTCTTGGCAATATCGGGACGGCAAGGCAAGCCGCGCCGCTTGACTGGGAGGGTTTGCGAAGGGGCATGGTGACGTGGCCGGTCATTCGGCGCCGATCCGCAAATCCCCCGACATGGTCAGGCGACCGCCTCGCGCAGGATGCGGGGCACCTTGAATTCGATATCCTCGACGGCGGTTTCGACGATTTCGACCGTGAGGGCAAAGCGGTCGCGGAAGGCGTCGATCACCTCGTTTACCAGAAGTTCGGGGGCCGACGCGCCTGCGGTCAGGCCGATGGCGCGGGCACCGTGCAGGGCGCGCCAGTCGATGTCGGCGGCGCGCTGGATCAGCATGGAATAGGCGCAACCGGCGGCACTGCCCACCTCGACCAGACGCTTGGAGTTGGAGGAATTGGGCGCGCCGATCACTAGAAGCGCGTCGATGCGGGGCGCGACGGCCTTGACGGCGGCCTGCCGATTGGTGGTGGCGTAGCAGATGTCTTCATGCGCGGGGGCGTGGATCAGGGGGAAACGGGCCTTCAGCGCAGCGGCGATTTCGGCAGTGTCATCGACGGAAAGAGTAGTCTGCGTGATGAAGGCCAGTTTTGCGGGGTCGCGCACGACAAGGGTGGCCACGTCGGCCACGGTTTCGACCAGCAGCACCTCGCCCGGCGGAAGCTGGCCCATCGTGCCGACCGTCTCGGGGTGGCCTTCGTGGCCGATGTAGATCATCTGGGTGCCGGATTCGTGGTGGCGGGCGGCCTCGTTGTGGACCTTGGTCACAAGGGGGCAGGTGGCATCAACCGCGATCATCTGGCGCCGGGCAGCCTCGGCGGGGACGGATTTTGGCACGCCGTGGGCGGAAAAGATCACCGGGCGATCGGGGGGGCAATCGTCAAGCTCTTCGACAAACACCGCACCCTTGGCGCGCAGGGCATCGACGACGAACTTGTTGTGCACGATTTCGTGCCGGACATAGACCGGGGCGCCCCATTTCTCGATCGCCATTTCGACGATCTTGATGGCGCGGTCGACGCCTGCGCAAAAGCCGCGCGGGGCGGCGAGATACAGGGTCAGGGGCGGCAGGTCAGGCATCGGGAACCCTTAGATCGGATGGATGAGAGGTAAGCGGCAACGCGCCCGCCGTCCAGCCCTTCGGCGCGGATCAGATGCCGCGGATGATGCGGTTGACGTGGCCCATCTTGCGGCCGGGGCGAGGGGCACCTTTGCCGTAAAGGTGGATCGAGACGTTCCGTTCGCGGGCGAGCGCGGGCACGCGGGCGATATCGTCGCCGATCAGGTTTTCCATCACCACGTCGGCAAAACGCGACCCGTCACCAAGCGGCCAGCCGACGACAGCGCGAATGTGCTGTTCGAACTGGTCCACCGCGCAGCCCGCTTGCGTCCAGTGGCCGGAGTTGTGGACGCGGGGAGCAATTTCGTTGACGATCAGGCCCTTGGGCGTGACGAAGAGCTCCACTCCCATGACGCCGACATAATCGAGCGCGTTCAGGATGCGCGCAGCCAGAAGCACCGCGTCGGTGCGCTGGCTTGGCGAAAGGCGGGCGGGGATCGTGGTGGTGCGCAGGATGCCGTCGCTGTGGACGTTTTCGCCGGGGTCGTAGCAGGCGACCGAGCCGTCGAGGCCACGCGCGGCGATCACCGAGACTTCGTGGCTGAAATCGATGAAGCCTTCGAGGACGGCGGGTTGGCCAAGCATCGCTTCCAGCGCAGCGGGGGCATCGGCGGGGGCCATGATGCGAGCCTGGCCCTTGCCGTCGTAGCCGAGGCGGGTGGTTTTCAGGATCGCTGGGGTGCCGATCTGCGCCAGCGCCGCGTCAAGATCGGCAGCGGTGGTTACGGCAGCATAGGGCGCGCAGGTCAGGCCGAGGCCGGTCAGGAAATCCTTTTCGGCCAGCCGTTCCTGGCTGATCGCCAATGCGCGGCGGTTCGGGCGGATCGGTTTCGCCGCCTCCAGCAGATCAAGCGCAGCAGTGGGTACGTTTTCGAATTCGTAGGTGATGACGTCGACCGACGCGGCGAAGGCGGTGAGGGCCGCGTGGTCGTCATAGGAGGCGGTCGTAACGTGGTACGCCACGTCACCGGCTGGCGGGTTGGCGCCGGGCTCATAGATGTGGGTGCGAAAGCCGAGGCGGGAGGCCGCGACCGACAGCATCCGGCCAAGCTGGCCGCCGCCGAGGATGCCGATGGTTGCGCCGGGTTCAAGCATCGGAGGGCTCGTCGGGGATCGAGGCTGAGAGGGCGTCGCGCCAGGCGTCCAGACGTGCGGCAAGGGCTGGGTCGCTGATTGCAAGGATCGCGGCGGCCATAAGCCCGGCGTTGGCAGCGCCACCGATGGCCATTGTGGCGACGGGGTAGCCTTTGGGCATCTGAAGGATGGAATAGAGCGAATCGATACCTGCCAGCGCTTTGGTCTGCACCGGGACGCCAACCACCGGAATGCGGGTCTTTGACGCCATCATCCCCGGCAGATGCGCGGCACCACCAGCGCCCGCGATG
Organism: Tabrizicola sp. BL-A-41-H6; assembly: GCF_050632395.1. Taxonomy (GTDB): domain Bacteria; phylum Pseudomonadota; class Alphaproteobacteria; order Rhodobacterales; family Rhodobacteraceae; genus JAUYQR01. The sequence goes on along the minus strand of NZ_CP192600.1, from coordinate 3,886,899 downwards.
ATGACCTTGAGGCCACGCGCGGCGGCGGTCTTGCCATACTCCCACAGCCGGTCAGGGGTGCGGTGGGCGCTGACGATCTTGGTCTCGTAGGCGATGCCAAGTTCGTCGAGCATAAGCGCCGCGTCCTTCATCGTCGGCCAGTCAGACTGGCTGCCCATGATGATACCAACCTGAACCATGCCAAGCCCCCTGAAACTGCCCTCGCCTTATACGATGGCGGGCGCTTTGGGCAAGGCGGCAGGTTCAGGCGATGATGTCCGGGATGAGCTGATCTTCGATCTTCACGATCTGGTCCTTGAGGCCCAGCTTCTGCTTTTTCAGGCGGCGCAGGGTGAACTGGTCGGGGCGCGCGGACTGTTCCAGCGCGCTGATTGCATCATCCAGATCACGATGCTCGCGCCGCATCACTTCCAGCCGGATGCGGAGCATTTCTTCAAAGTTGAGTTCGCTGGAGGCATTCATGGAATCGGCTCGAGTCGGTCAGGTCAGGTCGTAGACAATATAGGGAAAGTTGGCCGCGCGGGAAGGAATCTGGCGCAAAATCGCTGCGCAGGTGCGGGTGTCGCCACTTGCAGCGGTGTTTTGCGCCCCCCATATTGAGGCCAAGCGGTGCTCGTACCCGAGGCCGCGACCGAACTGTCGCTTTTGAAGGACATGTCCGAATGACGAAACTGAGCTTTGGGGCGCATCCCTACCTTCTGGGGTTCGAACAGCTGGAACGGCTGGTTGAGCGCACCGCGAAATCGGGGGCCGAGGGCTACCCGCCGTTCAACATCGAAGCTGTCGCCGACAACGCTTACCGCATCACGCTGGCCGTCGCCGGGTTCCGCGAGGAAGACCTTGCGATCACGGTGGAGGACCGCCAGCTGGTGATCCGCGGGCGGCAGTCCGATGACAGCGAGGACCGGGTCTTCCTGCACCGTGGCATCGCGGCGCGTGCGTTCCAGCGGTCGTTCGTGCTGGCTGACGGGGTCGAGGTCGCGGGGGCGGGGATGGAGCACGGATTGCTGCACATCGACCTGCGGCGGTCAGTGCCCGAGACGGTGGTTCAGACGATCAGGATCGGAACGAAAGACGGCGGGCTTAGAACGCCTGGCCAAAAGGAAGGAAACCGGAAATGAACACGCCATTCCACGGATTGCCGCAAGGCACGGACCGCATCGTCTATGTTCGCCCGATTGCCGTGGCGGATCTGCCGGACGAGGTGCGCGAGCAGATTGTCGGGCTGGAAACGATCTATTCGGTCCACGGAGCCGACGGCCGGCAACTGGCGCTGGTCGCTGACCGGAACCTTGCCTTCCATCTGGCGCGCGAACACGACTTCGCGCCGATGAGCGTTCACTGAACGAAAAAAGGCCCCGGCAATGCGGGGCCTTTTGGTTTGCGGCCGCAGGGATCAAGCCTTGATCAGGCCCATCTGCTCCAGCTTCAGAAGCACCTGATGGGCGCAATGGTCGACATCGACATCCTGCGTGTCGACCACAAGTTCGGCATGGGTCGGCGCCTCGTAGGGATCTGAAATCCCTGTGAATTCCTTGATCTTGCCTTCACGGGCCAGCTTGTAGAGACCCTTGCGGTCGCGGCGTTCGCATTCTTCGATGCTGGTCGCGACGTGCACCTCGATGAAGGCACCGAAGGCTTCGATCATCTCGCGCACGGCGCGGCGGGTGGCGGTGTAGGGCGCGATGGGCGCGCAAATCGCGATGCCGCCGTTCTTGGTGATCTCGCTTGCCACATAGCCGATGCGCTTGATGTTGAGATCGCGGTGTTCCTTGGAGAAGCCAAGTTCCGAGGACAGGTGCTTGCGCACCACATCACCGTCCAGAAGGGTAACGGGGCGGCCGCCCATCTCCATCAGCTTGACCATGAGGGCGTTGGCGATGGTGGATTTGCCCGAACCGGACAGGCCGGTGAAGAAGACCGTGAAGCCTTGGTTTGACCGCGCGGGCGAGGTGCGGCGCAGTTCGCTGACAACCTGCGGAAAGCTGAACCAGTCGGGGATTTCCAGCCCTTCGCGCAGGCGGCGGCGCAGTTCGGTGCCGGAAATGTCAAGGACGGTAGAGCCTTCGGGGACTTCGTCCACGGGGTAATATTGCGCCTTTTCCTGCACATAGACCATCTGTTTGAAATCGAGCATCTCAATGCCGACTTCGGCCTGATGCTGGCGCACCAGATCCTGCGCGTCGTAGGGGCCGTAGAAATCCTTGCCTTGGCTGTTCTTGCCAGGGCCGGCGTGATCGCGCCCCACGATGAAATGCGTCAGCCCGTGGTTCTTGCGGATGATCGCGTGCCAGAGCGCCTCGCGCGGGCCGGCCATCCGCATTGCCAGATTGAGAAGCGACAGGTGGGTAGTGGATGCCGGGTATTGATCAAGCACAGCTTCGTAGCAGCGCACGCGCGTGAAGTGATCGACGTCGCCGGGCTTCGTCATGCCGACGACAGGGTGGATCAGAAGGTTCGCCTGAGCCTCGCGCGCGGCGCGGAAGGTCAGTTCCTGATGCGCGCGGTGCAGAGGATTGCGGGTCTGGAACGCCACGATGCGGCGCCAGCCCATCTTGCGAAAGAAGGCGCGCAGTTCGTTCGGGGTGTCGCGGCGGGCCTTGAAATCGTAGTGCACGGGCTGCTGGATGCCGGTGATCGGGCCGCCGAGGTAGACCTTTCCGGCCGTGTTGTGCAGGTAGTTCACCGCCGGATGCGCGAGGTCATCGGCGCCGAACACCTTTTCCGCCTCGAGCGCCTTGTCGGGGCTCCATTTGTCGGTGACCGACAGGATCGCAAGGATCACGCCCTCGGCGTCGCGCAGCGCGATGTCCTGACCCGGTTCGATTGTTTCGGCGAATTTCTCGCTGACATCCAGCGTGATCGGGATCGGCCAGAGCGTGCCGTCTGCGGTGCGCATGGTGGCGACGACGCCGTAATAGTCGGCCTCGCTCATGAAGCCCTTCAGCGGGTTGAACCCGCCGTTCATGAGCAGTTCCAGATCGCAGGTCTGCCGCGCGGTCAGATCCCACGACGGCAGGTTGCCCGCTTCGACCTTGAGCTTCTGGGCGGAGTCGGCGGAGACATAAAGCTCGGGGATCGGAACGAGGTTGGGCAGCGACATGCGAAATGGCCTTTCGGATAAGGGGCAACAGCCCGCTTTTGCGCGGGTCCGTAGCCCGGCTTTGGGGCGGGATTCAAGCGGTTGCCGGAATTAAACAGTCAGAAAAGGCCGAAATGCCGGTTTCCCCCCGCCGTGAAGGCGATGGTTCCGCGCGGTTGCGGGCGCGTGGGTGGTTGTTCCTCGCGCGCCGGCAGACAGTGTCTATTCGGCGGCCTTCAGGTCTGCGTCCTGCGCGGCAAGGAATTTCTCGGCATCAAGCGCCGCCATGCAGCCCATTCCGGCGCTGGTGACTGCCTGCCGGTAGATGTGGTCGGTCAGGTCGCCCGCGGCAAAAACGCCGGGAATGGCGGTGCGGGTAGAACCCGGCTCCACCTCGACATAGCCGCCGGAATGCAGCGGCAACTGGTCCTTGACCAGTTCCGAGGCGGGGGCGTGGCCGATAGCCACGAAGAAGCCGGCGCAGGGAATGATCGTCTCGGCCCCGGTCACCACGTTGCGGGTGCGCACGCCGGTGACGCCCAAAGGCGCTTCGTCGCCAAGGATTTCGGTGACTTCAGTGTTCCAGACGACCGAGACCTTGGGATGCTTGAAGAGACGGTCTTGCATGATCTTTTCGGCGCGCAGGCTATCGCGGCGATGAACCAGCGTGACCTTGGAGGCGAAGTTGGTCAGGAACAGCGCTTCTTCGACAGCGGTGTTGCCGCCGCCGATAACCACGATCTCCTTGCCGCGGTAGAAAAACCCGTCGCAGGTGGCGCAGGCGGAAACACCGAAGCCCTTGAACTTTTCCTCCGACGGCAGGCCCAGCCATTTTGCCTGCGCGCCTGTGGCGAGAATAACGGCATCGGCGGTGTAGGTGGTGCCGCTGTCGGCGGTGGCCACGAACGGGCGGCGCTTGAGGTCAAGGCTGGTGATGTAGTCAGAGATCACCTCGGCACCCATCGCCTCGGCGTGGGCTTGCATCCGCACCATCAGGTCGGGGCCCATGACATGTGTATCGCCGGGCCAGTTTTCCACCTCGGTCGTGATGGTAAGCTGGCCGCCGGGTTGCAGGCCCTGGATCAGAAGGGGCTCCAGCATGGCGCGCGCGGAATAGACAGCCGCAGTGTAGCCCGCCGGGCCGGAGCCGATGATCAGAACCCGTGTGTGCCGTGTAGTGCCCATCATCGCCCCCAACATGAGTCTCGGGCTACCGATATAGTCATATGGCAGCGAAGCGGAAACCCCTGCAGTGCGGGCCTGCGGCACCAACATGGCTTGCGAATGATCTTGCGCAAGGTTGAAATATTATTGCGCCAAGGCCCGCCGCAAAGTAAGACCTGATCTTCAAGTGGAGACAGCGATGCCCGGACACAAACTCGACCCGATCGACCGTCAGATTCTGGCGGAGCTTCAGGCCGATGGGCGGATGACGAACGTGGAGTTGGCCAGCCGCGTGGGTATCTCTGCCCCGCCGTGTCTGCGCCGGGTGCGGACGCTGGAAGAGGCGGGCTACATCAAGGGCTATCACGCCGATATCGACGCGCGCGAACTGGGGTTCGAGGTGCAGGTGTTCGCGATGGTGCGATTGAACAGCCAGGCCGAGGCCGATCTGGCGGGGTTCGAGGCACGCTGCCGCGCGTGGCCCTTGGTGCGCGAGTGCCACATGCTGAACGGCGAGATCGACTTCATCCTGAAATGCGTGGCGCCGGATCTTTCCAGTTTTCAGAGCTTTCTGACTGAGCAGCTTCTGAAGGCAGAGCATGTGGCAAATGTTAAGACCAGCCTCGTTATCCGCTGTGCGAAGGACGAACCTGGTCTGCCGTTCGACGTTCTGGAAGCGCGGTTGGCGAAAACCGCCTGACGCGCGTTAATGCGCGGCGGTCGCCGTCCGGGTCGCCATCTTGATGCGCAGGGCAAAGCCCTTCGTCACCGGGCGCGGTTGGATTTCCTGACGGATTTCTCGCGGAAATTCGCGTGCCGGGATCGACTCGTCGACCGAGCTGAGAACCGATTGCAGCCAACGCCGTTTGGTCCGGTTTTCCGGTGTCATTTATGCGCCCTCACCGTTGTCATTGTGTGCCGTGCGCCAAGTGGTGGCAGGCGAATGCGGCAGTGATTGGGCCAAGTGATGCAACAAAGCGGGCTTTTGACGCGGGAAGTTGTGGATTAAAGCCGAATCGCAGACAGAAGCCGCCCGTAATCCGCCTCGCCCAGATGCGTGGTGCGGCGGTAGGAGTAGAACCGTGCAGGATCGCTGTAGGTGCAATGTCGCGTCCATTCGGCGTAACCGACACCGGCGCCGCGCAGCCGGTAAAGCCCGTAGGACGGCAGATCAAACATCAGCCGGTCGCCCTTGCCTTGTGCAAAGAAGCGGGTCGCTGCGCGGTTGTCGTCGGTGACCTGTTCAAACACGTCTGGCCCAACCTCGTATGCGGCCTGGCTGATGGTTGGACCGATCACCGCAGTAATGCGCGTTCGGTCGGCGCCGAGGGTTTCCATCGCGTCGACCACGGCCTCCAGCACACCCAGCAGCGTGCCGCGCCATCCACCATGCGCCGCGCCGATGACGCCGGCCTGACGGTCTTCGAACAGCACGGGCTGGCAATCGGCGGTCAGCACAGCGAGCATCAACCCCGGCGTCGCGGTCACCATGCCATCCGCGCGGGGTCGGTCTACGAACGGTTCGGTGACGGTGACGACATCGGCGGAATGTACCTGATGCAGTGTCACCAAGGCGGCGGGAGACACGCCCAGCGCCTCGGCCGTGCGCGCCCTGTTGATCGCGACAGCCTCGGACTGGTCGGTGGAGCCGGTGCCGCAGTTCAACCCGGCAAAGATGCCGGAAGACGCACCACCCTTGCGGGTGAAGAACGCGTGGCGGGCGGTCAGAGCGGGGCTGGTGATCGGCTCAAGCATGGGAAGGATCAAAACCGGGTGGGGCAGGCGTGCCGGGGGCGTGAAAAGCGATGGCTTTGAAGAGCGAACCCATTTCACGCGGGTCGGTCAAGCGGTGAAGTGCGGCGCGGTGGGTTTCCAGCCGATCGCCGGTCAGCCCCGCCGCCAACCGTTCGGCCCGATGCGCGATACCAAGCCGGTTCAGAAGCGCGCCTTGATCGGTCAGCCCGCTGCGCGGCAGGCCGGTGGCACGCGCGAGCGCCTCGAAGTCGACATGGGCGGTCAGGTCGGCCTCGCCGGGGTGGGCGAGGGGGTGATCGGGCTGATGCCGACGCACGGCTTGCAGCGTGTCGCCCTTTGACCGCCAGCCACCGTAATCAATGACCAGCGCCACGCCGCCCCGGGCCGCGATGCGCTGACCGAGGGTGGCGGCAATGGCGGGCAAGGCGGGGCTTGCCTCGACAATGCTGCCGGGCGGATCGTCGGCGAAACGTGGGTCGATCGCTTCGGCAGGCAGGGCAGGCGAGCGGCCGAATTGCAGGGCGTCGTCGGAAAGCCCAACTAGCCGCATGTGCCAGCCGGTTTCGCCGCGCTGGAACTGGTCGATCGGCAGGGCGTCGAAAAATTCGTTTGCGATCAGGAACAGGGGCAGGTTCGGCAGATCATCCACCGTATCGACCCAGACCGGAGTGCAGCCAGCAAGTCGCTGTGCCTGTGCCGCGCGCAAGGTGGGCGAGGTTTCCACAAGCACCACCTGCGCCGCGCCATGAAACCCCGGCACGTTGCGTGTGGCCCGCAGGATGTCAGCCATCAGGGTGCCGCGACCGGGCCCAAGCTCGGCCAGTGCAAACGGGGCGGGCGAACCTTGGTCAAGCCAGCATTGCGCAAGGCAAAGGCCCAGAACCTCGCCGAACATCTGGCTGATTTCGGGTGCGGTGGTGAAATCGCCTGCCGCGCCGAACGGATCGCGGGTGGCGTAGTAGCCAAACTGAGGGTGTTGCAAGCAGGTTGCCATGTATTCTGCCAGCGTGATCGGCCCGGTTGCAGCGATGCGGGCCTTCAGGATATCGCCAAGCGCGGTCATGCGCGCCGGGCACGGGCCAGGAACCAGAGCCCGGCAAGGATCATGGGCAGTGACAGGAGTTGTCCCATCGTTAGCCCCCATCCGCCGATGTGCCAGGCAAGGCCGAGGGGATTGCCTTCGCTGACAAACTGGGCGTCGGGCTGGCGCACGAATTCGACCAGAAACCGCGCCACGCCGTAGCCAAGAAGGAATACGCCCAAAAGCCGCCCCGGCAGCTTGAACCAGCCGCGCCGCCAGCCAAGCCAGAGAAGGACAGTACCAAGGATCAATCCTTCCAGCAGCGCTTCGTAAAGCTGGCTGGGGTGGCGGGCACAAAGGCCCGTGACGCCTGCGCAGGTCTGCGCCGCCTCGCCGGGAAAAGCCACGCCCCAGGGCAGGTCGGTCGGACGACCCCAAAGCTCGGCATTGATGAAGTTGGCGATCCGTCCGAGGAAAAGGCCGGTTGGTGCTGCCACGGCCATCAGGTCGGCGGCGGGGAGAAGCGGAATCTTTTCAAGCTTGCAGAAGATCAGCCCGGCCACGATCACCCCGGCAAAACCGCCGTGGAAGGACATGCCGCCTTCCCACACCCGCAGGATGTGCAGCGGGTCTGCCAGAAGTGGCGTGTCGTCGTAAAAGAGCACATAGCCGGCCCGCCCGCCGAGGATCACCCCGAAGATCACCCAGGTCAGCAGGCGTTCGACCTGTTCCGCCGTCATCGGCGCGGGTCCGGACCAAAGGCCGGGCGTCTTGACCGCGCGGGTGACCAGACGCCAGCCGATCAGCAGCCCGACGATATAGGCCAGCGCATACCAGCGCAGCGCGAGGGTGAAGCCGAACACCTCGATCGAAAAGATCACGGGGGAAATGTCGGGAAACGGGATCATGGCGGGCTTTCTGAAGGTTGCCCGGTTGTCGCGGGCGCGCCGGTCGATGTCAACAAGTCGCCCGCTGACTTGTGATTCCCGCCGGTCGGGCCATATAAAGCCCAAGCATCAAAGGACGCCTGCCATGAAAGCCCCCAACAAGTTCTTCGACGACATGAGCCAACTGATGACCAACGCCATGGGCGTGGCCCAAGGCGCCAAGACCGAAGCCGAAACCGCGATGAAAGGCTTCATCGACCGCTGGATGGCCGACCGCGATTTCGTGACGCGCGAGGAATTCGACGCCGCCCGCGCAATGGCGCAGAAGGCGCGCGAGGAAAACGCGGCGCTGGAAGCGCGGATCGCGGCGCTGGAGGCCGGTTTGGCCAAGAAGAAGGGGTGACCCTGCCCCCATTGCACGTCTCGTGTGCGCGCAATGGGGTATAAGCCGACCAAGCCTGCGCTTATGTTCATTTGCGAACGCAAGCAAAAAGGCATCTGCCATGACCATCCATCCCGAAACCCGCGTCGGCCACGTGCATCTGAAGGTGGCCGAACTTGACCGGGCGATTGCCTTCTATTCCGGCATTCTGGGCTTTGAAGTCACGCAACGCTACGGGACGCAGGCTGCGTTTCTGTCGGCGGGGGGCTATCACCACCACATCGGGCTGAATACGTGGGAAAGCCGCGGCGCGACGCCGCCACCCCCCGGCCACACCGGACTTTACCACACCGCCTTTCTGTTCCCTAACCGCAAGTCGCTGGCGCAGGTCTTGAAGCGGCTGGTCGAGGCGGGCTGGCCTTTGGACGGCGCGTCGGATCATGGCGTATCGGAGGCGCTGTATCTGACCGATCCGGACGGCAATGGCGTCGAACTTTACCGCGACCGCCCAGAGGCGGATTGGCCGCGCAACCCCGATGGAAGCCTGTCGATGACGAGCGGGCGGCTGGACGTGCGCGCGCTTCTGGCCGAGGCGTGACCTAGCGGATCAGCCGGAAGGCGGCCGAGGCGGCCCACCCGGCGATCCCCGCCAGCACCAGCGACAAAAGCCCGTAAAGCAGCGGCTGGTCATGCGCCATCGTGAAGATGAAACGCTCCAGCCCCTCTTTGCGCACACGGATCACGCGTTCCTGCGTGGCGACCACCTTGCCGTCACGCAACAGAAACAGCCGGACGGTGTATTCGCCTTCGGTCAGGTTCGAGGGCAGCACCACATCGGTGCGAAAGAGCGTGTCGTCGGTAAGTTGCACGGCGCCTTCCAGCACGCGGTACCTGTCTTCATTGCTGCGCACCCGCAGCATGGCTTGCACGAAGGCATCGGCCTGATCGGCCTCTCCGGTGATGCCGACGGCGCGGATCGCGCGTTCGATGGTGACGCGGTGGCGCAGGTTTTCAGTGTCGCTGAGGATGTCGGACAGCGGCCCCGTGGTTGCGACCGCGTAGAAACTGGGGGCGGAATCGACCCGCACTTCGGCGTTGTTGATCCAGATGCCGGCCACACGGTCCTTGCGGCGCACGATCACCGGGGTCGAGGGGCCTTCGACGGTGACGATGACCTGCAGCGGGGAACCCTTCGGCACCGGTGCCTCGCGCTTGACCGCGCCGTAGATCAGGATCTCAGACCCGTCGAAATCGGCGGTGATCGACACCCGGTTCTGGCTGAGGCCGGACACGATGCTTTCCTCGGCCAGTGCCGGAGAGGCCAGCAGCAAGAGCGGCAGCAGCCAGCGGATCATGGCAAGAGCCCCGCCGTCACGGTGTAAAGCTCGTTCGGCGTGACCAGAAGGTCGAAGGCGATGCGCAGCGAAACCGCCAACACCAGAAGCGACAGCAGGATGCGCAACTGTTCAGCCTTGAGCCGGACCCCGACCCGCGCGCCGATCTGCGCGCCGATCACCCCGCCAAGGATGAGGAGGAGTGCCAGCAACATGTCGAGCGACTGGTTGGTGACGGCGTGCATCACGGTGGTGAAGGCGGTCACGAAGATGATCTGGAAAAGCGATGTGCCGACCACGACCTTGGTCGGCATCCCCAGCAGGTAGATCATCGCCGGCACCATGATGAAGCCACCGCCGACACCCATGATCGCAGCGAGGAAGCCGACGAGTGCGCCCACGATCAGCGGCGGGATCACGCTGATGTAGAGGCCCGAGGCGCGGAACTTCATCTTCAGCGGCAGACCGTGGACCCAGGAATGGACATGCGCGCGACGGATCGGGGCGTTCACGTTGCGGCTGCGCAGAAGGCTGCGCAGGCTTTCCTGCAGCATCATCGCGCCGATCAGGCCCAGAAACAGGACGTAGGACAGCTGCACGAACAGGTCGATCTGGCCGGCCTTGGTCATCAATTGGAACACCCAGATGCCGACAGCCGAACCGATGACGCCACCCACGAGGAGGACCGTTCCCATGCGGAAATCGACGGCCTTGCGCTTCATCTGCGCCAGCACGCCAGACACCGAGGAGGCGACAACCTGGTTTGCGCCGGTTGCCACCGCAACGGCTGGCGGCACCCCGATGAAGAACAGCAGGGGCGTGATCAGGAACCCGCCGCCCACGCCGAACATGCCCGACAGGAACCCGACGATGCCGCCGAGGCCGAGGATCAGGAAGGCATCGACCGAAACCTCGGCAATAGGCAGGTAAAGTTGCATGAACAGTGGCCCAATGGGGCTGGAACCAGAGGTATGTTCAAAGGCTTGCGCGCCTTTGCCGGCGATGTCAAACGCTGTTGGACCTCATCGGAGCTTGGTCAGGAATTCCCGCAGGATGCGTTCCAGTTTTGCCGCACCAAGGGGGGCCATCGCCTTGGTGTGTTCGTGGCTGATCTGTTCGTTCGACAGTCCGGCGGCCATGTTGGTGATGGTGGAAATGGCCGCGACCTTCAGCCCCAGAAAGCGGGCGAGGATGATCTCGGGGACGGTGGACATGCCGACGGCGTCGCCGCCCAGGGTTTTCAGCATCCGGATCTCGGCCGGGGTTTCGAAGGACGGGCCGGAGTACCAGCAGTAGACCCCTTCGGCCAGCGGAATGCCCAGCGAGGCTGCCGCCGCGCGAAGCCGGGCGCGCAGCATGTGGTCATGCGCATCGGTCATCGGCACGAAGCGCGCATCGGTCTTTTCCCCGATCAGCGGGTTCAGCCCGTTGTAGTTGATGTGGTCGGACAGCAGCATCAGGTCGCCGGGTGCCACGTCTGCCCGCATCGACCCGGCCGCGTTGGTGACGATAAGGCTGTCGGCCCCCAGCGCCTTGAGCACGGTCAGGGGTAGCCGCATCGCCGCCGGGTTGCCGTTTTCGTAATAATGCTCGCGCGCGCCGAACACGGCGACGCGGACGCCTTCAAGATTACCGATCGTCAGCATCGGGGTATGGCCGGACACGCCGACATGCGGAAAGCCGGGAAGGTCGGCGTAGGGTATCGCTACGCCATCGACCGCCTGACCTAGATGACCAAGGCCCGAGCCGAGGATCAGGCCGAGCTTGACCGGTGCGTCGCCGGCGCGGGCGCGGATCGTGGCGGCAAGGGCGGCGGCTTCGGTCATCGGCGGTTCTTTCGGGTTTCTGGCGTAGCAGGGGGGTTCACACCCCCCGCTACGCCCGTAGGATATTTGTCCAAAGAGGAAGGGATCAGCGTTCCTTTACGTAAGGCTCGCCGCCTGCGCGGGGCGGGATGGCCTTGCCGATGAAGCCCGCGAGCACCACGACCGTCAGGATGTATGGAAGCGCGTCGAGGAAGGGGACGGGAATCTTCACCTGCACCACCGCTTCGACCACGTCGGGACGCAGGGCAAGGGCCTGGAAGAAGCCGAAGAGGAGGCAGGCCCAGAGGGCCGCGACCGGGCGCCATTTTGCGAAGATGAGGGCGGCGAGGGCGATGTAGCCGCGGCCTGCGGTCATCTCGCGCCCGAAGCCTGCTTGCAGGGCGGTTGCCATGTAGGCACCGGCGAGGCCGCAAAGGATGCCGGTTATGCCCACGGCGGCAAAGCGCAGCCCAACGACGGAGACGCCCGCAGTATCGACCGCCGCCGGGTTTTCGCCGACCGCGCGGAGGCGGAGGCCAAAGCGGGTGCGGTAGAGCACCCACCAGGTGAAGGGCACCAGCGCGATGGCGAGGTAGACGAGGAAGGAGTGGCCCGAGATCACCTCGTAATAAAGCGGGCCGAGGATCGGCACGTCTTTCAGCGCCTCGGCGAAGGGCAGGGTGATCGGCCCGAAGCGCCCGCCGTCGGTAAGGGGCGGGGTACGCCCGCCCTGACCGAACAGGCGTTGGGCGATGAGCACGGTGATGCCCGAGGAGAGGAAATTGAGCGCCACGCCAGCGATGAGCTGGTTGCCGCGGAAGGTGATCGAGGCGATCCCGTGGATCGCCGCCAGCACCAGTGACGCGCCGATCCCGGCCAGAAGGCCCAGCCAGACCGAGCCGGTCAGGAACGCGACCGCGCCGGAGGCCATCGCGGCCATCAGCATCTTCCCTTCAAGCCCGATGTCGAACACGCCGGCGCGTTCGGAGTAAAGCCCGGCAAGGCAGGCGAGGAGCAAGGGCGTTGCCAGCCGCAGCGTGGAGTCGAGGATTTGCAGCAGCGTTGCGTAATCCATCACGCGGCCCCCAGCTTGCGGCTTTGGAACAGACCGAAGGCCTTGGTCAGCAGCATCCGGACCATCATGTCCAACGCCCCGGTGAACAGGATGACGAGGCCCTGCACCACGATCCGCATCTCGATCGGGATCGAGGTCCAGAGGCCAAGTTCTGCGCCACCTTGATAGAGAAAACCAAAGAGGAGTGCGGCAAGCACCACGCCGAACGGATGGTTGCGCCCCATCAGCGCCACCGCGATACCGATGAAACCTGCCCCTTCGGCCGAGTTCTGCAGCAGCCGCTCCGCCTCGCCCATGACGTTGTTGATGCTCATCATCCCGGCCAGCGCGCCGGACAGGATCATGGTAACGAGGATGATCTTCGTGGGGTTGATGCCGGCATATTTCGCCGCCGGTTCGGATTTGCCGAAGGCGCGGATCTGATAGCCGAGCCGTGTGCGCCAGAGAATTGCCCAGACCACCACCGCCATCGCCAGGGCGATGAAGAGGGTGACATTGGCGGGGACGGGTTTTTGGAAGATCAGGTTGAAGCCGGGGATCATGTCCAGCGTCGGCAGTTTTGCGCCTTCCGGGAAGCGGGCGGTGGCCGGGTCCATCTGGCCTGCGGGGCGCAGCACGTCGACCAGCAGATAGACGATCAGCGCCGAGGCGATGTAGTTGAACATGATCGTGGTGATGACGATGTGGCTGCCGCGCTTGGCCTGCAGGTAGGCCGGCACCGCCGCCCAGGCCGCGCCGAAAGCCGCCGCCCCAAGTGTGGCGGCAAGAAGCGCTAGGGTCCAGTGCGGCCACGGGAAGGCAAGGCAGACCAGTGCGACGCCAAGGCCGCCAAGTTGCGCCTGACCTTCACCGCCGATGTTGAAGAGGCTGGCGTGGAAGGCAATCGTCACCGCAAGCCCGGTGAAGATGAAGCTGGTGGTATAGTAAAGCGTGTAGCCCCAGCCATAGGACGAGCCGAGCGCGCCGTCGACCATGACGTTGATCGCCTCGACCGGGCTTTGGCCGATAGCGAGGAGGACCAGCGCAGAGATTATCGCGGCCAACAAAAGCGAGATCAGCGGGACCAGGACGATATCGGCCCAACGCGGCAAACGGTCCATCACGCGGCCCCCTTTTCGGCGATGCCGGCCATCAGCAGGCCAAGCTCGCGTTCGTTTGTCACCTCGGGGTCACGGAAGCCCATGATCTGGCCATCGAACATCACGGCGATGCGGTCTGAAAGGCTCATGATCTCGTCAAGTTCGACGCTGACCAGAAGGATCGCCTTGCCGGCATCGCGCAGCGCGACGATCTGGTTGTGGATAAATTCGATGGCCCCGATATCCACGCCCCGCGTCGGCTGGCCAATCAGGAGGAGGTCGGGATTCCGCTCCATCTCGCGCGCGACGACGATCTTTTGCTGGTTGCCGCCGGAAAAGGATTTGGCGGCCAGTGTCGGGATCGGCGGGCGCACGTCGTAGGTCTTCATCTTCTTTTCGGTGTCGGCGCGCACGGCGTCATTGTCCATGAAAAGCGCGTTCTTCTGGTATTCGGGCGCGTTGTGGTAGCCAAACGCCACGTTTTCCCACGCGGTGAAATCCATGATCAGGCCAAGGTGCTGGCGGTCTTCGGGCACGTGCGAGATGCCGGCGTCGCGGCGCGACTGGCCGTTTGCGGCGGCCCCTGTCAGCGGCAGGTCTGCCCCCTTAAGGGTGATTTGCCCGGTCGCGGCTGCAATGCCGCCCAACGCTTCAAGAAGTTCGGACTGGCCGTTTCCGGCGACCCCGGCGATGCCGAGGATTTCACCGGCGCGTATCTCGAACGACACGCCCTTAAGGCGCTCCACCTTGTGTTCGTCGCGGACGCGAAGGTTTTCGACCTTGAGCACGACCGGCCCCGGCTTTGCGGGGCCTTTGTCGACCTCCAGCAAGACCTTGCGGCCGACCATCAACTCGGCCAGCGCCTCGGGGCTGGTGTCGGCAGTCTTGACGGTCGCGACCATCGTGCCGCGCCGCATCACGCTGACATTGTCGGTCGCCTCCATGATCTCGCGCAGCTTGTGGGTGATCAGGATCACCGTCTTGCCCTGATCGCGAAGGCCGCCAAGGATGCGGAACAGATGGTCCGCCTCATCTGGCGTCAGCACGCCGGTCGGTTCGTCGAGGATCAGGATGTCGGCCTGCCGGTAAAGCGCCTTCAGGATTTCGACGCGCTGCTGGTGGCCGACCGACAGGTCTTCGATCAGCGCGTCGGGGTCGACATCCAGCTCGTATTCCCGCGCGAGGTCGGTCAGTGCCTTGCGCGCCTTGGCGAGGCTGGTGTTCAAAAGCGCGCCGTCCTCGGCGCCAAGGACGACGTTTTCCAGCACCGTGAAATTCTGCACCAGCTTGAAATGCTGGAAGACCATGCCGATACCGGCGCGGATCGCGCTCTGGCTGTCGGGGATGGCGGTGAGATTGCCGTTGATGACGATCTGGCCGGCGTCGGCTTTGTAGAAGCCGTAGAGAATGCTCATCAACGTCGACTTGCCGGCGCCGTTTTCGCCGATGATGCCGTGGATCGTGCCTTTCGGCACCGCGATGTTGATGTCCTTGTTGGCCTGAACTGGACCAAAGGCCTTTGAGATGCCTTTGAGTTCAATGGCATAGGCTTCATCGGCCATGTGGTCCCCCTGACACTCCGGTCCCTGCCGCTTGTGGTCGCAGCTTGGGCCGTCTTGCGAATGTGCCGCGCCAGAAGACTGGCGCGGCACTCATTACATCAGCTGAGGGCCGATCAGAACGTGGCGGCCGGGCAGGTGTTGTCCGACATGTAGTCGTGCACGACCAGTTCGCCCGACTTGATCTTGGCAGCAGCCTCGTCGACCTTGGCCTGCATTTCCGGGGTCACCAGCGAGGCGTTGTTTTCGTCCATCGCGTAGCCGACGCCGTCGTTTGCCAGACCCATCACATTGATGCCGGGCTTCAGGTCGACGCCTTCCTTGAACGCCTCATAGACGGCATTGTCGACGCGCTTCAGCATCGAAGTCAGAACCTTGCCGGGGTGCATGTAGTTCTGGTTGCTGTCGACGCCGATCGACAGGATGCCAAGGTCGGCAGCCGTCTGCAGCACACCGATGCCGGTGCCGCCAGCTGCCGCGTAGATCACGTCAGCGCCCTGGCTTTGCTGGGCGGTGGCCAGTTCAGCACCCTTCACCGGGTCGTTCCATGCGGCCGGAGTGGTGCCGGTCATGTTCAGGATAACCTTGGCGGCCGGGTTCGCGGCAACGACGCCTTGCGCATAGCCGCAGCCGAACTTGCGGATCAGCGGGATGTCCATGCCGCCGATGAAGCCGACGGTGCCGGTCTTCGAGGCAAGGCCGGCCATCATGCCGACGAGGTAGGACCCTTCATGCTCGTTGAATACGACGGACTTCACGTTCGGCTGATCGACGACCATGTCGATGATCGCGAACTTGGTGTCGGGGAAATCCGGGGCAACGGTGTTCAGCACGTCACCGAAGGCAAAGCCGGTCATCACAACCGGGTTCGCGCCCGATTCCGCAAGGCGGCGCAGCGCCTGCTCGCGCTGGGCTTCGGATTGCATCTCCAGTTCCTTGAACGTGCCGCCGGTTTCGGTTGCCCATTTCGTGGCGCCGTTGAACGCGGCTTCGTTGAAGGATTTGTCGAACTTTCCGCCAAGGTCGAAGATGATTGCGGGTTCGGCGGCGGCCACGCCGGCGGTCAGCGCCAGCGCGGCGGTGGCGCCGTAGAGGGATTTCATGAAGGTCATCGGATGCTCCCGGTCGATTTTGTTGCTCTTGGCCGGGGATGCCGACCCAGGGCCTTTGGCCCATGACTCGCACCCGCCGGATCGTAGGCAAACTTGGGCGGAGTCGCTCGGGCCGGTCAAGGCATATTCGGCGCCGCAGCGGGTGAATTTTGACCGTCCGGTCAGGTTGCCGCAGGCGGCGCCGGTTTTCCAAGCGAACGGGACAGCACCAGCGCGTCCTCGGCCCTGCCGTCGGGGTGGCGGTAGTAACCACGCCGACGCCCGGCATCGACGAAACCATGCGCGCGGTAGAGCGCGAGCGCTGCGGCATTGCCCGCCGCCACCTCAAGAAAAGCGGTGTCTGCGCCCCTGAGCCGCGCCTGATAGAGGAAGCGTGCCATCAGCTTTGCCCCCATCCCCCGCCTGCGCGCCTGCGGGGCCACGGCGAGCGTCAGCACCTCTGCCTCGCCCGCCGCCGCCCGCCCCAGAAGGAATCCTTCTGCCTCGGTCAGCGCAAAGACGAAGGGGTCAGCCAGCATCGACGCAAACTCCGCCGCCGACCACGGTTTCGGCGTGGTGAAGCACAGCGCATGCAGCGCGGCCATTTCCTCGGCCATCACGGCAGGATCACCGGCGGCGGGTCGGACGGCGGAGCCGCATCCGCGCCGCGCAGGTAAAACGGTGCGGGCCGTGGCTGCGGTGTCAGGGCGCGCACCGCCCCGATGCGGGCAATCGCCTCAGCCAGCGGTACGGCGGGTGGCAGGGCGGCGTCGCCCGCTGCCGATCCGGTGGCAGCGGTCGCGACCACGACCCGTTCGGCCAGATGCGCGGGTCCGGCCCCGTCAGCGGTGAAGGTTTGTACGTAAAGCTCGCCCCGCCGCGCGTCTTCGACCACTGTCACCGGGCGCGGCAGGCCGTGGGCCAGCGCCTCGAGCCGTGTGACACCGACCGCCGGGATGCCAAGGCCAAGCGCAAGACCGCGCGCCGCCGCCACCGCGATGCGGACGCCGGTGAAGTTTCCCGGCCCGGTGCCAACGGCGATGGCACGCAGGTCGCGCCAGCCGATGCCGCCTTCGGCCAGCACCTCTTCCAGCATCGGGACCAGACGCTCTGCCTGCCCTTTGGCCATCGCCTCGTCACGCAGGATAAGCCCGCGGTCCCATAGCAAAGCGGCCGCGCAATGCGCGGCCGATGTGTCGAAGGCCAGGATCGGCAGCAAGGGGTCAGGCCGCAACGGGCCGCACTTCCAGCACTTCCGGGATGTAGTGCCGCAGAAGGTTCTCGATCCCCATCTTCAGCGTGAGGGTCGAAGATGGGCAGCCCGCGCAGGCACCCTGCATGTGCAGGTAGACCACGCCGCGGTCAAAGCCGTGGAAGGTGATGTCGCCACCATCCTGCGCCACGGCAGGACGGACACGGGTATCGAGGAGTTCCTTGATCTGGCGCACGATGTCGCCATCCTCGCCGGTGTGTTCGGCATGGCCCGAAGCCGCCTGTTCACCTTCGATAACGGGCGCACCAGACTGGAAATGCTCCATGATCGCGCCAAGGATCGCCGGCTTGATGTGCTGCCATTCGACCGCGTCAGCCTTGGTCACCGTCACGAAATCGGTTCCGAAGAACACCCCAGTGACGCCGCCCGCCGCAAAGATGCGCCGTGCCAGCGGCGATTTCGCGGCTGCCTCTTCGCTGGGGAAATCTGCGGTGCCAAGTTCCAGCACGGTCTGGCCGGGCAGGAATTTCAGCGTGGCCGGGTTTGGCGTGGATTCGGTCTGGATGAACATGGGGTATCTCCGACTATTCCACTCGGATATGCGCTTCGCGGCGCGCCATGTCAAGTTTGGAACCGTTCTAAACCGGTCAGAAAAGCACCACCCACCCGGCATAAAGCCCGGTCGCGACCAACAGGCACATCACGGCGAACGACCCCATGTCTTTCGCGGATTTGGCGAACTCGGACCATCCGGGCGAGGCGTTGTCGACCAGTTCTTCGATGGCCGTGTTCAGCGCCTCGACTGCCAGAACAATCAGCGACAGGATGGCGAGCCCGAGGAATTCGGCCAGACTGGCACCCACGGCTGCGAAAAGGGCAAGCAGGATCGCCAGCGCGATCACCTCTTGGCGAAAGGCCGATTCCCGCCACAGGCGCCTTGCCCCACCAGCCGAATATCCGGCAGCCGCTATGAAATGCGCGACCCCGGATTTGCGCAACGGCTTTTCAAGTTTCTGCAAGTGTCAGCTTCCCCGTGCCCGGCACCCTGCCGCAAGATCCAGCGCGTCATCGCGCGCCGTGGTGCTTATATCAGCCATTCCAAGAATGGTGGAGAACACGTTGTCATGGCTGGCGGGCTTGGCCTGACGTTCTTTCAAGCAGTCCTGCGGAAGCCCGAGCGCGGCCTGATACCGCTCGGCCATCCACAGCACCATCGGCACATGGGTCTGTTCGGTTGGGGCCATGAAGTAGGGCGTGCCGTGCAGGTAGATCCCGTTTTCGCCCAGGCTTTCGCCGTGATCAGAGACGTAGAACATAGCCGGGATCACGCGATCCTGACCATCGAGCATGTCGATCACCTGTGCAAGGAACCAGTCGGTGTAGGCGATGGTGTTGTCGTAGGCGTTGACGATTTCCTCGGCGCTGCACTCCATTACCTCGGGCGTCTGGCAGGTTGGCTTGAACACCTCGCGGTCGGCCGGATAGCGCAGCCAGTAGCTTGGCCCGTGACTGCCGATCTGGTGCAGCACGATCACGGTGTTCTGCGTGATGGTGGCCGCAGTGTCCTGCAGCCGCTTCAGAAACACCGCGTCGATGCATTCCGGCGTGCAGAATTCCGCCCCATCCACAGCCGTCATGAACCGCGATGGCAGCCGCGCGGCAATGCCCTTGTTGCCGGTGTTGTTGTCCCACCATTCCACCTTGAACCCCGCGCGCGCCATCACGTCGAGCAGGTTTTCGTGGCTGAGCCCGGCTTCATAGGAATACTCCGCCCGCGTCAGTGGCGAGAACATGCAGGGCAGCGAGGTTGCCGTGGCCGTGCCACAACTGGACACATCGGAAAAGTAGGCGATGTCACGTTTGGCAAGTTCGGGGTTCGTCTCGCGCCCGTAGCCCCCAAGCGACCAGCTTGCCGCCCGGCCCGTCTCGCCGGCAACAATGACAAGAAGAACCGGCTTGGTGGCCGCTGCCAGATACGGACCCGCCTTTGCGTCGGTGCCGGTTGGCTGCAGCACGATGTCGCGCGATTTCATGAGCATCCGCACATAGCGCACCGCGCCCGAAATCGGGGCCAGTGGCTGAACCGAGGCGAGCAATTCTTTGTCTTCGCGCAAGACGCTGGAGAAATCCTTGTAGTTGCTGAACAACAGCCCGATCACCAGCGCCGTCGCAAGGGAGTTCACCAGTGTCCAGCCCGCCAGACTACGCCAGATGCCAGTGCGCCGGATGCGGACCCAAAGCACGACCGCTGAGGGCAGCACCCCGTAGAGCAGCACATGCAGCAGGAAGGCCGGCGTGATCAGGTGCTTGGATTCAGCGACCGTCGTGGTCGCGGCGTTCTGGATCATGTCGCGGTCGATCACCACGCCAAGCGCGTCCATGTAGTAGGAGGTGATCGCCGCAATTAGCAACAGCGCCACCAGCACCGGCTTTTGCGCCCTGCGAACGGCGATGAACGCGATGACAAGAAAGGTCAGTGCCCAGATCGCCGCGGCGAAGATCAGCGCGGTGACGGTATGCCCTTCGAAGATGCGAAACAGGTGACCCCAGAAGGTCTGGTTGCACAGCGCCATCAGGTAGATCGCCACCGCGACGTTCAGCGCAAAGGGTGAAACGGCGGGGCGGGTGCTGCTATCGGGCGAGGGGGAGGCTGAGACTGACATGGGAACCCTAGCAAAGTTGGACGACGCCTAGACCTGCGCCGTGACCTCGACAATCGCTATATCATCCGCGTGAGTAAGCAGCCGCTTACAGCGGAGGGTAAACCGCAGGACCGGGCGGAAGCTTGCCGATTGCGCGCTCGCTGCCGGTCAGGTGATCGCCTCAAGCCGTTCCTTCGACATATCGCCGGGCACGATGGTGATCGGGATCGGCAGGTTCCCCGAATTCCGGCTCATCGCGGTGACGAGCGGCCCTGGTCCGGCCTTTTCGGTGGCGGCCCCAAGCACCAGAACGCCGATCTCGCTGTCTTCGCTGACCTGCGCCAGAATCTCGGTGACGGGGTCGCCTTCGCGGATCACAAGTTCCGGGTTCACCCCCTGCTTGTCGCGCATCCACTTGGCGAACACCTCGAAATGCGCCTCGATCCGCTCACGCGCTTCGGCGCGCATCAGGTCGGCCACGCCCATCCAGTGCTGATACTCCTCGGGCGGGACGATCGACAGGATCGTGACACCGCCGCCGGTATGCGCCGCCCGAAGTGCCGCGAACCGCATCGCGTTCAGGCATTCGCGGCTGTCATCCAGAACCACCAGAAACTTCCGCATGTCTCTCCCCTTTGCCAGCGCGATCATGGCCCGGCGGGGTAGGGGAAGGCAAGCCTCAGCCGCCAGCCCGCGCCGCGACCTTTGGATAGCGCTGCCACAGAGTGACCGTCCGCGTCGCGTTCAGCACCATAAGCGCCGCCCAAAGCCCGTGGTTGCCGAAGGCCGGGATCATCACCGCCAGCGCAACAACATAGACCGCCACCGACACCAGCATCGCGCGCAACATGTCGCCGGTCAGCATGGCGCCAATGAAGATGCCGTCGTAGATCCACGCGGCCACGCCGATCAACGGCGCGGCGATCAGCCAGGGCAGATAATGCCGCGCCGCCTCGCGAACCTCGGGCGCGGTGGTCATCAGGTCGATGACCTGCGGCCCGGCCAGAAGGAATACGCCCGCCAGCACCGCCGCCCCGCCGAACCCCCACTGCATGCACAAAAGCCCTGCCCGCCTGCTTTCCACCGCCGACCGCGCGCCGACCGCCTGCCCGATCAGCGCCTCGGCCGCAAAGGCGAACCCGTCGAGGGCATAGGCGGTGATTTCCAAAAACTGCATCAGAACCTGATTGGCCGCCAGTGTCACGTCGCCGAAACGCGCACCTAGAAACACGAAGCTGGTGAACGAAAGCTGCAGGATCACGGTCCGCGCCATGATGTCGCGGCTGGCGGTGAACATCAGGCGCAGGGCGACCGGGTCGGGCAGGCGCGCCAAGGCTGCGCGCAACACCGGCCCGAACGCATCGCGCGCCAGCCACAGGCCAAGCATCAGCCCGGTCCATTCGGCGATCAGCGTTGCCGCCGCCACCCCCGGCACGCCCCAGCCAAGTCCGATCACGAACCACAGGTCGAGCCCTATGTTCAGCCCGTTCTGCCACAGTTGCAGGATCAACACGCCCTTCGTCCGCTCCAGCCCGATCAGCCAGCCGGTCAACGCATAAAGCCCGATGGTCGCCGGTGCGCCCCAGATCCGGATCGCCAGATACTGCCGCGCCAGCCCCTCTACCTCGGCCGAGGCTGGGGCTACGGCAAAGGCTCCGGTAAAGAGCAAAACCTGCGCAACCACGAGCGCCAGTCCGGCAGTGCCGCCGATGATCAGCGCGCGGATCAGGATTGCCGACCGCTCGGCCATGTCGCCCGCGCCTTGGGCCTGCGCGGCAAGACCTGAGGTCGACATCCGCAGGAATCCGAAGGCCCAGTAAAGCGTCGCGAGGATCACCGCCCCGATGCCGACCGCGCCCAAGGGGGCGGCCTGCCCAAGCTGGCCGATGACGGCGGTATCGACCGCGCCCAGAAGGGGCACCGTGGCATTCGACAGCACGATCGGCCCGGCGATCCTGAACACCCGGCCATGGCTTAGCGTGGTCATCCCGCAGCCTGCGTCGGCATCAGGAAATGCCCGGTCGCTTGCGCGAAAAGGCGGCTGCGGTTGTCTTGCCACGCCTCGACATGCACGGAGGCATAGCGGCGGCCGGAACGGTTGACGCGGGCGCGGGCATAGGCATCGCGAGGCAGTCCGGCGCGCAGGTAATCGACAGTGAAATCGATTGTCTTGGGCAGGCGGATAGTGCCATCCGGCACCGCGCCCTCCGCCTCCATCCCGTCCCAGAGCGAGGTCCAGGCAAGTTCGATGATCGCCGCCACCTCGAGGAACGCCGCGGTCGCCCCGCCGTGCAGCGCGGGCAGCAAGGGGTTGCCGATCAGGCGGTCGTTGAACGGCATGACGGCTGTTAGTTCGTCGCCGCGCCGGTCAAACTGGATGCCCAGAAAGCCGATGTAGGGCACGCCGTCGACCAGCGAGCGCAGAAGCGCGTCGCGGCGCTGTTTGATGACCTGAACCGGTTCGGGGCGTTTCATTCGCCGGCCCGTTCGATGGTGAAGGCACCGGTGGCCATTGCCACGGGGCGGGTTTCATCGTCGTCGGTGGCGGTGGCGCGGATGAAGGCCACGGTGCGGGTGGCGTGGTGGCATTCGGCGCGGGCGCGGATTGTCTGGCCTGGGGTCGCGGGGCGCATGTAGTCGATCCGCAGGTCGAGCGTGGCGGTCGACGTGGGCGCGGAGGGGTGGCTCATCACCGATGCGCCCGAGGCGGTATCCATCAGCGCCGAGACGGCGCCGCCATGGATCACGCCGGTGGCTGGGTCGCCGATCAGGCGCGGGTCGTAGGGCATGGAGATTACTGCCGTGCCCGGCCCGATCTCTTCCAGCACCATCCCCAGCGCGCGGCTGTGGGGCAGGGCTTCGATGAAGCGGCGGGCGAGGTCGAGGGCGTGGGACATGGCGTTTCCTATCGCCGCCATGAAACCGGAGCGGGAAGAGGAGCGCAAGGCCCGACCCGGTTGCGCGATGGGCAAACCGCGCCTAGGCTTGACCCCGAGAGGAGAGCCAATGTCCGACAGCCGCCTGACCTTCAAGGAGATGTGCGCGCGGTTCGATGTGACGCCGCGGACGCTGCGCTACTATGAATATATCGAGTTGCTGGCCCCGGAGCGGGATGGGCGGGCGCGGTTTTATGGGCCGCGCGAGGTGGCGCGGATGACGCTGATCCTGCGGGGGCGGCGGTTCGGGTTCAGTCTGGAGGAAATCCGCCAGTGGCTTTTGATCTATCAGCAGAAAGGCACCCGGTCGCAGTTGGAGCATTGGGTGCGGCTGGCGGACCGGCAGCTGGAAGATCTGGAACGGCAGCGGGCCGAGCTGGAGGTGACGCTGGCCGACTTGAGGGCCCTGCGCGAGACTGCGGTGGCGGAACTGGGCAAGTTGGGCGAGGCTTGAGCCGCCTGTCCCACGGTGGGACAATTGCGAGTTTCATGTATTTCAATGGCTTGCGGGCCCGCGTCAAGGCCTTGGTAACGAAGTGGGCCGGCCGGTGGCCCTTGGCCGACCGCCGGGGGTTTCACACCCCCGGACCCCCGTGGGATATTTGTGAAGGGGAAGCAGGTGGTGCGGTGCGGGATGGCATCGCTGACTTCACGTCAGGCGCTTTTCTGACGTGACGTCACAGTGACGTTAACGTCAACTGGTCTGGTAATGTCAGTTTGCGGATCGCATCTGCCCGTCAGATGCACCCGTTGCGAGAGCTTGCCATGATGACTGCGAAAACAACTGTGAAGCCCGACCTGATGACCATTCGCGAAATGTGCGAGACGTTCGACGTGACGCCGCGCACGCTGCGGTTCTATGAGGCGAAGGAACTGCTGAGCCCCGTGCGCGACGGGACCAGACGGCTGTTCACCCGGCGCGACCGGGCGCGGCTGACGCTGATCCTGCGCGGCAAGCGGTTCGGGTTCAGTCTGGAGGATATCCGCCAGACGCTGGACCTTTACGACCGCGATGGGTCGAACGAGGCGCAGCGACGGCGGACCTGCGAACTGGCCCGCGAACGGCTGGCGGTGATGGAGGCGCAGCGCGCCGAACTGGACGAGGCGATTGCAGAGCTGCGCGCGGAACTGGCGGCAAACGACGCGGTTCGCCAAGATCAGGCTGCCGAATGACAAGAAGGAAGGATTGACCGGAATGCCCCGCTACATTGCCCCAGTGAAGGATACGCAGTTTCTGCTGCACGAGGTTCTGAAGATCAGTGCCGCCGATATTCCCGGCTACAGCGATCTTGACGAGGCGTTCACCGGGGCGGTGCTGGAGGAGGCGGCGAAACTGGCGGGCGATGTGCTGGCGCCGCTGAATATGGTCGGCGATCGCGAGGGTTGCGTGATGGAGAACGGCGTGGTGCGCACGCCGACCGGGTTCAGGGCGGCGTTCGATGCCCTGCGCGCCGGGGGCTGGACGGCACTGGACGCGGACCCCGCCTATGGCGGGCAGGGGTTGCCGCACCTGATGCACACTGCGGTCAACGAGACCTTCGTTTCGGCCAACATGGCGTTTCAGATGTATCAGGGCCTGACGCACGGGGCCTATTCGGCGATCCATGTGCATGGCTCGGCCGAGCAGAAGGCCACCTACCTGCCAAAGCTGGTGTCCTGCGAGTGGACCGGCACGATGAACCTGACGGAGCCGCATTGCGGCACCGATCTGGGTCTGATGCGCACCAAGGCCGAGCCGCAGGCGGATGGCAGCTACCGGATCACCGGGCAGAAGATCTTCATTTCGGCTGGTGAGCATGACATGGCCGACAACATCATCCATCTGGTCCTGGCCAAGGCGCCGGGCGGAGGCACGGGGACCAAGGGGATTTCCCTTTTTATCGTGCCGAAGTTTCTGGTGAACGAGGATGGCAGCCTTGGTGCAAGGAATGCGCTCTCGGTTGGCAAGATCGAGGAGAAGATGGGGATTCACGGCAACTCGACCTGCGTGATGAACTATGACGGCGCGACCGGGTATCTGCTTGGAGATCTGCACAAGGGTATGCGCGCGATGTTCACCATGATGAACGAGGCGCGGCTGGGTGTGGGCCTGCAGGGCTATGCGGTGGCAGAAGCGGCGTATCAGAACGCGCTGGCCTACGCCAAGGACCGCTTGCAGGGCCGCGACGTGACCGGGGCGAAGAACCCCGGCGAGGCGGCGGACCCGTTGATTGTGCATCCCGACATTCGCCGCAACCTGATGGAGCAGAAAAGCTTTGTCGAAGGCGCGCGCGCCTTGACGCTGTGGGCTGCAAGCCTGATCGACCGGTCGCACCGGATGGGCGATGCGGATGCGGAGGGTCTGGTGAGCCTGATGATCCCGGTGATCAAGGGGTTCCAGACCGACAAGGGTTTCGAGATGGCCGTGGCTGCGCAGCAGGTCTACGGCGGGCACGGCTACATCGAAGAATGGGGGATGAGCCAATTCGCCCGCGATGCCCGGATCGCGATGATCTACGAGGGTGCCAATGGCGTGCAGGCACTGGATCTGGTGGGTCGCAAACTGGCCACGGATGGCGGCAAGCATGTGATGGCGTTCTTCGACATGGTGAAGGCCGAGGTCCGCGCGCATGACGGCGATGCGCGGATGGCGGGCTTTGCCGAGCCGTTGAAGGCCGCGTCAAAGCAACTGCAACAGGCGGCGATGTATTTCATGCAGGCCGGGATGAAGAACCCCAATGCGGCGCTGGCGGGGTCTTACGACTTCATGCACCTGATGGGGCACGTCTGCCTTGGCCTGATGTGGACGCGGATGGCCAAGGCGGCCTATGTGGCGCTGGACGGCGGGGCGGCGGACCGCGACTGGCTGGAAGCGAAGATCGCGACGGGGCGGTTCTACATGGCGCGGCAGTTGCCGGCCTGCGGGATGCATCTGGCGCGGATCGAAAGCGGGGCCGAACCGGTCATGGCGCTGGCGGCAGAGGCGTTCTAAGGTTTCACGCGCAACCAAGGAGATGCCGATGCCGAAACGCTTTCGCCTGACCCGACGCTTCAACGCCGCCATGACCGAGGATGGCTACCGCGCGCTCAGGCGGTTCGCGACCGAGGCGGGGCTGGAGGAGGGCGAGGCGCTATCGTTCATCTTCGAGAACTTTTCCAGCGTGATCGACCACGACAACCTGACCCACCGGCTGCGGCTGTTCAATGCCGAGCTGGACAATCGCAAGCAGTAGGACCGGAATCATGACAGCGAAACTCTACTGCTTTGGCGAAAGCGGCAACGCGTACAAATGCGCGCTGGCGCTGACGTTCACCAACACCGAGTGGGAGCCGGTGTATGTGGATTTCTTTGGCGGCGAGGCGCGGAGTGCTGCGTTCCGCGAGATCAACGAGATGGCTGAGGTGCCGGTGTTCGTCGACGGGCCGCTGACGCTGACGCAATCGGGCGTGATCCTGGATTACATCAGTTCGAAGACCGGGAAGCTGGGGGGCAAGTCGGCGGCGGAGCGGCGCGAGGTGCTGCGGTGGATGTTCTGGGACAATCACAAGCTGTCCGGGCAGATCGGCACGGCGCGGTTCCTTGGCAATTTCCTTGCGCCGGAGAAGCGGCCCGCTGGGGCGGTCGAGTTTTTGCAGGCGCGGCTGAAGGCGTCTTACAAGACGCTGAACGCACATCTGGAGGGGCGCGACTGGGTGGCGGGCGCGGCAATGACGATCGCGGACCTGTCGTGCTGCGGGTATCTTTATTACCCCGAACCGTTTGGTTTTGACCGCAAGGAATGGCCGAACATCGACGCCTGGCTGGACCGGATCGCGGCCATTCCGGGTTGGAAACATCCCTATGAATTGATGCCCGGCAGCCCTGCCGACCGGGCATGAGGAGAGACCGATGACCGACGCTTTCATCTACGACGCCGTCCGGTCTCCGCGCGGCAAGGGCCGGCCGGATGGGTCATTGCACGAGCTGACGGCGGTCGCGCTGTCGGCGAAGGTTTTGAACGCGCTGAAGGAGCGGAGCGGGCTGGAAGGCCATGCGGTCGAGGATGTGATCTGGGGCAACGTCACGCAGGTGGGCGAACAGGGCGGGTGTCTGGCGCGGTCAGCGGTGCTGGCGTCGGATCTGGACGAGAGCATTCCGGGGCTGGCTATCAACCGGTTCTGCGCCAGCGGGATGGAGGCGGTAAACCTTGCGGCCAATCAGGTGAAGGCGGGTGCGGGGCGGGCCTACATCGCCGGTGGGGTGGAGATGATGGGGCGCGTGCCGATGGGGTCGGACGGGGCGGCCATCGCGGTGGACCCCAGCCTTGCGATGAAGACTTATTTCGTGCCGCAGGGGATTTCGGCAGACCTGATCGCCACGGAATACGGGTTCAGTCGTGACGATGCCGACGCGCTGGCGGTGGAATCGCAGCTCCGCGCGGCGGTGGCTTGGGCGGAGGGGCGGTTTTCGCGGTCGGTGCTGACGATCCGCGACCAGAACGGCCTGCCGATCCTTGCCACCGACGAATACATGCGCCCCGGCACCGACATGCAGACGCTGGGCGCGTTGAAGCCTGCCTTCAAGGACATGGGCGAGGTGATGCCGGGCTTCGACAAGGTGGCGTTGATGAAGTTCCCGCATCTGGAGCGGATCAAACACATCCATCATGCGGGCAATTCATCCGGCATCGTCGATGGTGCGGCGGCGCTGCTGATAGGCGATGCGGAGTTTGGCCGCGCGCACGGGTTGAAACCGCGCGCCCGCATCCGCGCCACGGCGAAGATCGGCACCGATCCCACCATCATGCTGACCGGCCCGGTGCCGGTGACGGAAAAGATCCTGCGTGACGCGGGCATGGTGATTGGCGACATCGACCTTTTTGAGGTGAACGAAGCCTTTGCCAGCGTCGTTCTGCGCTTCATGCAGGCGTTCGACGTGGACCCTGGCATCGTAAACGTAAACGGAGGGTCGATTGCGATGGGCCACCCGCTGGGGGCCACAGGGGCCATCATCATCGGCACCCTGCTGGACGAGTTGGAGCGGTCTGACCGCGAGGTGGGCCTTGCCACGCTTTGCATCGCGTCGGGCATGGGGGCTGCAACCATCATCGAGAGGGTGTGATGCCAGCACCCGACGGCCTTTCGCCTTGTGACGCAGCGTCAGCAGTGCTGTCCTATGGGAATGGCACGGCAAAGCCTCCATGTCGGCAGGCGAGGGCAAATGCCCGCCATCGCCGCCAGAATGGGAGCCCCCATGTTCGATCACATGCAGGATTTGCTGGATCAGACCGCCGCCGATCTGCTGTCGGGCCACACCGATGCGATTGCGGGCCGCTGCGCTTATCCGATGGTGGTGCATTCGCCGCAGAAGATCGTGCCATTCCAGACGTCTGCCGACTATGCCGCGACGCTGCGGAAGGTTTCGGGCCGGTTGCGGGACCGCAAGGTGACGGCGATCAGCGCCCGGCTGCGCGCCACGGATGCGCCCAGCGCAGGACGCTTTCGCGCCTTTGCGCGGCTGACCTGCCGCTTTGGCGACGGCACGCCGCCAAGCCAGACCGATCTGATCTATTTCTGCCGGATGGTCGACAACGCCATTCGGGTCGAGATGATCGAGATGGACTGCAGCCTGATGCACGCCGAGCAGACCCCCCGACAGCCTGCCTGACGGAGACGGTCTTCCTTTTGGCGGGCGTGAAGCCGGGGAGGGCGCAATGAAGCTGGATCTGTCGAAGGTGCCGGTAAAGGTCGGGTCAATCTACCCTGAGCCTTATGCAAGGGAAATGGTGGGGCGGTCTAGCTTGCGGCTGGGGCAGGCGGGCGGGCTGACGCAGTTTGGCGTGAACATCGTGATCCTTGAACCCGGCGCGAAATCATCGCTGCGCCACTGGCATCTGAACGAGGACGAGTTCGTGATGGTGCTGTCGGGCGAATGCACGATGGTGCTGGATGCGGGGCCTGTGGTGATGCGTGCTGGCGAGTGCGCGGCGTTTCCGGCAGGCGTCCCGGATGGGCACCAGTTTATCAACCATACCGATTCCGAAGCGCGGTTTCTGGTGGTTGGCACCAAGGCGCCGGTGGAAACCGCGACCTATTCCGACGTCGATCTGATGGTGCACATCGCGGACGGTGCTGCGCGGTTCACCTACAAGGACGGAACGGACTACGAGGAGCCGCGATGATCGTTGACCCGGCCACGGCACCGGTCAGCGGGGAAGCTGGGTTCAGCACGCTGCACCTTTCGGTGGCGGGCGGGCTGACGCAGTTCGGTGCCTATATCGACACGCTGGCGCCGGGCGCATGGTCAGCCAAGCGGCACTGGCATTCGGCGGAGGACGAGTTTGTCTATCTTCTGTCCGGCACGGCGACGCTGCGCGATGACGCCGGACTTACCGAACTTTTCCCCGGCGATGCGGTCTGCTGGCGGCGGGGTGATCCCAACGCGCATCACCTGACCAACCGGGGCGATGTGCCGTGCCGGTGGCTGATCGTAGGCAGCCGCGCGGCGGGTGACATCTGCACCTATCCAGACGACGGCAGCCGCCAGATCAATGATGCCGCGCGCTGGCGCGTGGTTGACGCCGATGGCCGCGTGCTCCGCGAGGGCGATCTGCCGCCGGAACTGCTGGAGTTGCGTGCGCCTTGGGGGCAGGCGTTTGACGGCAGCGCGCGACCGAATGTGATCCGTGCGGGCAGTGTCGCGCCGACCAGCGACCCCGGATCGTCGCCGTTTGCCGATCTGGGCGATTACGAGGCGCATCCGCTTTCCGAGGCGGGCGGGCTGACGCAGTTCGGCGCGTTCACCGAAACCCTCATGCCGGGGGCGCGGTCCAGCCACCGCCACTGGCATTCGGACGAGGACGAGTTTCTGTATACCCTCGACGGGATCGTCACGCTGCACGAGGACGATGGCGCAACCGACATCGGCCCCGGCACCTGTGTCTGCTGGCCCGCCGGTGTGCCGAACGCGCATTGTCTGGAAAACCGCAGCGACCAGCCGGCGACCTACATTGTCGTCGGGTCGCGGTTGCCCGAGGACGAGGTGTCCTATCCCGACATCGACCTGCACTATGCGCGCCGTGGTGGGGTTAGGACCGTATCGCACAAGGATGGCACGCCCTATCCCGGCTGGCCCAAGGCCTTGCCATGACCGCCAGACCAGAGCCAGCCCGTTGCAACCGAAAGGAATTTTTTCTGCCCACGGGAACCGCCCCCAGTTGCCGTGCGTTTGGCGTTGGACCGGGCTCTGCGCGCATCGTGCGACGTATGCCGGACCACGGGCCCGGCGAAGTTCGCGTGGGTCGCTTGCAGGGGGGCAGGATGACGGCGGTGGAGATTCTGGAGTGCTTTCTCGATGCGGTGGGCAAAGCGGTGGTGGATGGCCGTCTGGAGGTTTACGCCCAGCATGTAAGCCTGCCGTTCGTTCTGGAAACCGCGTCGGCCACGCTGACGGTCACCACGATGGACGATCTGGCGGACGGCTTCGACACCTATGGCGAGATGCTGGCCGATCTTGGCGTGACCTCGATCCAGCGCAAGGTGATCCGGGCCTTTGCGCCGACGCCCGGCAGGGTTCATGGGCAATACACCACCCGGTTGATGGCGGAAAACCTGCAGGTCGCGCCGATGTTCTGGTCGCAGACCCAGATCGACTTGATCGAAGGCGTCTGGAAATGCGCCTTCGTCCGCAACACTACGACCGATGCCCGCTGGCCGGTCCTGATGCCGAACACCTACAGCCCTCTTAATGACTAGGATTCCCGCATGACCGATTTTTCGATGACCACCGATGCTGACGGCGTTGCAACGATCATCTGGGACGTGGCGGCAAAGTCGATGAACGTGATGTCGACCGAGGCGTTCGCGCTGTTGTCGGCGCTGGTGGATCAGGCGTTGGGCGATGCGGCGGTGAAGGGGATCATCCTGACCAGTGGGAAGCGCGATTTCGCGGGCGGGATGGACCTTAACGTGATCGCGCGGATGCGGGCCGGGGGGGCGCAGGCGATCTTTGATGGCGTGATGGGGATGCATCAGGTCTTGCGCAAGATCGAGCGGGCGGGGATGGACCCCAAGACGCTGAAGGGTGGCAAGCCGATCATCGCGGCGCTTCCCGGCACCGCGCTGGGGATTGGTCTGGAACTGCCGCTGGCCTGCCACCGGATCATCGCGGCGGACAATCCGAAGGCGAAGATCGGGCTGCCGGAGATCATGGTGGGGATTTTCCCTGGGGCGGGGGGCACGACGCGGCTGGTCAGGAAGATGGGCGCGATGATGGCGGCGCCGTATCTGCTGGAGGGCAAGCTCAGTGATCCCAAGGGCGCCAAGGCGGGCGGATTGATCGACGAAGTGGTGGCGCCCGAGGCGCTGCTGGCGCGGGCGAAGGAATGGGTGCTGACGGCGACGGACGCCGATCTGGTCAAGCCGTGGGATGCCAAGGGCTACAAGATGCCGGGCGGCACACCGTATCATCCGGCGGGGTTCATGACATTTGTCGGTGCGTCGGCGATGGTGATGGGCAAGACGATGGGGGTCTATCCGGCGGCCAAGGCGCTGCTGGCGGCGGTCTATGAGGGCGCGCTGGTGCCGTTCGACACGGCGCTGAAGATCGAGGCGCGGCATTTCACTAGCGTGCTGATGAATCCGTCGTCGACCGCGATGATCCGCAGCCTGTTTATCAACAAGGAGGCACTGGAGAAGGGCGCGAACCGTCCGAAGGTGCCGGACCAGACTGTCAAGAAGCTTGGCGTGATCGGCGCGGGCATGATGGGGGCGGGGATCGCCTATGTTTCGGCCCTTGCTGGGATCGAAGTCGTGTTGATCGACGCCACGCAGGAGGCGGCGGACAAGGGCCGTGCGCATTCCGAGGGGCTTCTGGACAAGGGTGTGCAGCGCAAGAAGGTGACAGCAGAGAAGAAGGCCGAGGTTCTGGGCCGGATCACCGCGACCACCGATTATGCGGCGCTTGCCGGCTGCGACCTGATCGTCGAGGCGGTGTTCGAGGACCCGAAGGTGAAGGCCGAGGTCACGGCAAAGGTCGAGGCGGTGTGCGATGGCGTCTTTGCCACCAACACCTCTACCCTGCCGATCAGCGGGTTGGCGAAGGCGAGTGTCAGACCGGAGCGGTTCATCGGAATCCATTTCTTCTCACCCGTCGACAAGATGAACCTGGTTGAGATCATCCGGGGCCGCGAAACCGGCGATGTTGCCGTGGCCAAGGCGCTGGATTTCGTTCGGCAGATTCGCAAGACCCCGATCGTGGTGAACGACGCGCGGTTCTTTTATGCCAACCGATGCATCATTCCCTACATCAACGAAGGCATCCGCATGGTGGCCGAAGGGGTGGAGCCGGCGCTGGTGGAAAATGCTGCCAAGCTGGTCGGTATGCCGCTCGGGCCACTGCAACTGGTCGATGAGACGTCGATCGATCTAGGCGTGAAGATCGCCAAGGCGACCCGTGCGGCGATGGGAGATGCCTATCCGGACGGGGCGGTGGACGAGGTGCTGTTCTGGATGGCCGATCAAGGGCGGCTGGGCAAGAAGGCGGGTGCCGGGTTCTACGCCTATGACGCGGCGGGCAAACGCGAGGGGCTTTGGGACGGGCTGGCAGCCCGGTTCCCCGAGGCGGCCGGTCAGCCGGAGTTGGGCGAGGTGCAGCACCGTTTGCTGATGGCGCAGGTGCTTGAGGCGGTGCGGGCGCTGGAAGGCGGCGTGTTGACCGACATCCGCGAGGGTGACGTGGGTGCGATCCTTGGCTGGGGCTTTGCGCCGTGGTCGGGCGGGCCGTTTGGCTGGCTGGATATCATTGGGGCTGGGCGGGCGTTGGAGATTTGCGACAGGCTGACGGCGCGGCACGGGGCGCGGTTTGCGGCGCCTGCGATGCTGCGCGAGATGGCGGCGAAGGGTACGAGTTTCTACGGCGCGAAGGCCGACGCCAAGGCCGCCTGATCTGGCAGGCTCAATCGAGCCTGCCATCCGGCGACGTGCCAGCGAAACTGCCGAGGCCGACCCTTCATTTGAGGGGCGTCTTTTTCCGCTGAAGACGTGTGGCTCAGACCCGGTTCGGCAGGTCGCGGCCTTCGAGATGCGCGATGAGGTTGGTGACGGCCATCATCCCCATGTTTTCTCGCACTTCTAGCGCGGCGGTCCCGAGGTGGGGCAGGAGGGCCACGTTTTCCATCGCCATAAAGGCGCTCGGCACCTGCGGCTCGAATTCATAGACGTCGAGGCCCGCGCCAGCGATCTTTCCGGCTTGCAGCACCGCGATCAGGGCCGCCTCATCCACCACATCACCCCGGCTGATGTTGACGAAGATGCCGGAGGGTTTCATCGCGGCGAAAGCCTCGGAGTTCATCAGGTGATGCGTGGCCTTGCCTCCCGGCACCGCGACGACGACAAAATCGGCCCCCATCGCCTCGGCCATCGTCACCTGCCGCGCCGGTACGCCCGCATCGGCCACGGGCGAGCGGTTGAAGAAGATCACTTCCATCCCGAAGCCCGCGTGGCAGCGCCGCGCGATGGCCTTGCCGATGCGGCCCATGCCGATGATGCCGACGGTCTTGCCGGAGACGTGGGTGCCAAGCATCTGCGTTGGTGTCCAGCCGCCCCATAGCCCTGCGCGGAGCATCCGCTCGCCTTCACCTGCGCGGCGGGCGGTCATCAGCATCAGGGTCAGGGCGATGTCGGCGGTGGCGTCGGTGACCGCTCCCGGCGTGTTCGTTACGGCAATGCCGGCGGCGCGGGCGGCGTCGACGTCGATGTGGTTGTAGCCGACGCCGAAGTTCGCGAGGATTTTCGCGCGGGGGGCCGGGACATCGGCAAAGACGTCGGGCTGAAAGCGGTCGCCAAGGGTGGGCAGTACGGCGTCGTAGTCGCGCAGGGCCGAGCGAAGTTCGACGGGCGACAACGGGGCCGGGTTGTCGCGCAGGGTGACGTCGAAACGGGCCTTTGCAGCATCGAGCACGCGGGCTGGCATCATGCGGGTGATCAGGAGTTTCTGCATCAGAACATCTTTCCGCCAAGCGGCACATTATGGCTGGGGCCGATCAGGACCACCGCGCCGTTTGCATCGGGGACGCCCAGCACCAGCACCTCAGACATCACCGGGCCGATCTGGCGGGGCGGGAAGTTGACCACGGCGAGGACCTGCCGGCCGACCAGTTCGTCGAGGGTATAGTGGACGGTGATCTGAGCGGAGGAGCGTTTCTCGCCGATCTCGGGCCCGAAATCGAGCCAGAGCTTGTAGGCGGGCTTGCGCGCCTCGGAGAAGGGTTCGGCGCGAGTGATGCGGCCGACGCGGATGTCGACCGCGTCGAAATCGGCGTAGGTGATCATTTGCCAAGCTCCCGTCCGCGATCGGCTGCGGCCTTGACGGCGCGGCGGAGGAGGGCGGGGAAACCTGTGGTGTCGTCCATCAGGACGGCGAGGGCCGCAGCGGTGGTGCCGCCTGGGGAGGTGACGTTGATGCGCAGTTGCGCGGCGCTATCAGGCGAGCGGTGCGCAAGCTCGCCGGCACCGGAGACGGTGGCGCGCGCAAGGCGCATGGCTGTTTCAGGGGGCAGGCCTTCGGCCACGCCGGCGGCGGCCATCGCTTCGATCAGGTGGAATACGTAGGCCGGACCGGAGCCTGAGACGGCGGTGACGGCGTCGATCTGGTGTTCGCCGTCAAGATCGACCACTTCGCCCACCGCAGCCATCAGGGAGCGGGCGAGGGCGAGGTTTTCGGGCGTGGTGTGGGGGTTGCCGCAGATCGCGGTGATGCCACGTCCGACCATCGCGGGGGTGTTGGGCATGGTGCGGACGATCGGAGTTTCAGCGCCAAGCGCCGCCTCGAACGAGGCGATGGTGGTACCGGCGGCGATCGAGACGAAAAGGGTCTTGCCGTTGCCCAAGGCTTGCAGGGCGGGCAGGGCCGCGCCCATCATCTGCGGCTTTACTGCCAGCAGGGCCACGGCAGGGGCGGGCGGCACGCCCCGGTTCAGGTGCACGCCGGAGGATTTGAGCCAATCAGTGGGGTTCGGTTCGATCACCCAGACCGACGCGGCAGGCACCCCCGCCGCAAGCCAGCCGGTGAGAAGGGCCGTGCCCATCTTGCCGCAACCAAGTAGCACCAGCCCATCACGGGCAACTACATCCAGACCCATTCCATCCCCCATCAAGCGGGGCGAGGTTAGGCGCGTCCGTACGCCTCGGCAATGGCGACTTTCATCGCTTGCGCCGGGGTCTGGTCGCCCCAGGACACCATCTGGAACGCCGGGTAGAAGCGTTCGGAGGCCATTACAGCGGACGCGATCAGTTTGTCGATTTGTTCCGGCCCGGCCATCTGGCCGCCCGAGAGGAGGAGACCGTAGCGCCAGACCATCAGTTTCTGTTCCGCCCACCAGGTGAAGGCGCCGGTCCAGACCATGTCATTGCAGCGGTTGAGGACGTCGTAAAGGCCGGCAATCTTGTCTTCCGGCGGCTCCATCTCGAAAGTGCAGATCAGGCGGAGGGTTTCGTCCTGCGGCGACCAGGCGAGGGTCAGGGAATAGGTGCGCCACTGACCTTCGACCGCCATCGCGATTTGATCGTCGGTCACGCGGTCAAATTCCCAAGCGTGATGCTGGGCCAGGTTTTCGACGATGTCGATGGGATGAAGATCATCCATCGACCCCAGATCTTCGGAAAGCGACATTGCCCGGCCTCATGATAAGGCTTCTGGCGGGCAGCGACCCACTAGAAGCTGGGTGTCTGGCAAGAGTCAGCGTATGCCCGACGCCGCCCTTACTAGATATGGTGTTGCCAAAGCGGAAGTCTGTAAAGCGTTTTCTGCCGAAATCTTCTGTGGAGAAGTCGAAAACCCCCGAAATGAGTCACGAGAGTCAAAGGCTTGCGCCTTGCGCGGCGGGTTGGGTCGATCGTTCGCCCTGTGGTTGTGCCGCTGCCTTCGAAGATCGGAAAAAAGCCCCCATGCCGGGGCATGGGGGCATGTCGGGCGAAGCACCTTGCGGCCGTGGGGAAGCGGCGTGGCGAGGCTGTGCGGCGGGGACAGGAAAGCCGCGTTGCCCGATGCACCAAAGACTAGCGGGCGAATGAATCAGCCGCGTGACGCGGCGATCAGCGACGCTGGGGCGCTGCGCGCCGAAGCCGGCGGAAGATCACCGTCTGGATCATGTGCGCCAGCGCTGCCCCCAAGCCTGCAACCAACCCAACGATGCCAGCCGTAAGTTCGATCGCTGTATCCGAGAGGCGGACCGTGGCACGGAACAAGCGTGATTTGCCCAGCACCTCGACGCGCGAGACGGTGCGAGGGCCAAGCGCCTCCGACACCCGGGCGACGGCGCGGGCATCGGCCGCATCATCGATCAGCGGCAGGAGGTGCAGCGTCTGCGCGGTGCCGACCGCATCCTGCGTGCGGCCAAGATCGGCAACGGTCGAGGTGACCGGGGCCAGCGCGTCGGCGCGCAAAAGCGCGGGCAGATCGGATAGGCTGCGGACGGCGGGAATGTCGGCCCAGCGGACGCCATCGGTAAGTCCGGCGGTCATGCGTGCGGTCAGACGCGGAGTAAGCAGGCGCATCCCCTTGGCGAGCCTGACGAGCGCGGTGCCGGCTTTGACCGTGCCGGAGGTGCCGCCCGAGGCCGCGATCAGCACGGTGGCCGACAGGCCGACGACGGACAGGCCAAGGTCAAGGCGGTCGATTTCGGTTCCAGAGGCGTAATCGACGCCGGCCTTGGTGATGCCGCGCAGGTCTTCGACCGGGGTAAGAAGGATCGGCGCCTTGCACAAAAGCGCTGTGGAGAGCGAGCAGGTGCCGATATCCCACGCGCAGGAAAGGCAGGCGCCGGTCTGCGCGACGATGCTGGAATCTTCGTCCCATGCGGTCTGGTAGGTGGCGGGCAGGGTCAGGCCGCGTTCGGCGTAAAGGTCGGCCAAGGCTTGCAGCGCGACCCAGTTGCGCGGCTGTTCGGCAAGGCGGCGGGAGAGGAGGTCGTTCAGACGTTCGGGCGTTGCCTCGGCGGCGACCATCTTGTCGGTCAGGGCGACGATTTCATCCTTGGAGCGGTCGACCAGTGGGCTGAGGGCAGGGTCTTTAAGGATCGCGTCGACGGACCGGTAACCAAGGCCCGCCGAACCAAGCAGGAGGAAAAGGAGGAGAAGGCGGTAAAGCCTGCTCATCTGCGCCGTGAGCGGATCATGCCGGTGATGTCGTAGACCTGTTCGAGGATTGGGTCGGCAAGGGCAGCGGCACGGTCGGCGCCGTGGCCAAGGATCCGGTCGATCTCGGCCGGGTCTTGCATCAGGCGGTTCATTTCAGTTGTGATCGGTGACAGCTTCGCCACGGCAAGATCGGCCAGCGCGGGCTTGAAGGTGCCGAACTGCGCGCCTGCGAAATCGGCGACGACCTGATCGACGGTGTGGCCGGCGAGGGCCGCGTAGATGTTCACCAGATTGCGCGCCTCGGGCCGGTCTTTCAGACCGTCGACGGTTTCGGGCAGCGGCAGGGGATCGGTCTTCGACTTGCGGATCTTGGTGGCGATGGTGTCGGCATCATCGGTCAGGTTGATGCGGCTTTGATCGGACGGATCAGATTTCGACATCTTCTTGGTGCCATCGCGCAAGGACATCACGCGGGTTGCAGCGCCTTCGATCAGAGGCTCGACCACCGGGAAGAAATCGACGCCGTAGTCGTTGTTGAACTTGATCGCGATGTCGCGTGTCAGTTCCAGATGCTGTTTCTGGTCTTCGCCCACCGGCACCATCGTGGCCTTGTAGGCGAGGATGTCGGCCGCCATGAGCGCGGGGTAGGCGAACAGGCCGAGGCTGGCCGCCTCGGCATTCTTGCCGGCGGTCTTGTCCTTCCACTGGGTCATCCGGCTCATCCAGCCCATGCGGGCGATGCAGGAAAAAATCCAGCCAAGCTCGGCATGGGCGGAAACCTGGGATTGGTTGAAGAGGATGGAGCGCGAGGGGTCGATGCCGGCGGCGATGAAGGCGGCGGCGCCTTCGCGGGTTTGCTGGCGCAGTTTCGCAGGGTCTTGCCAGACGGTGATCGCGTGCATGTCCACCATGCAGTAGATCGTCTCGATCCCTTCGTCCTGCTTTTCCACAAAGCGTTTCAGCGCACCGAGGTAATTGCCAAGCGTCAGGCCACCCGAAGGCTGGATGCCGGAGAAGATGCGGGGCTGGTAGGTCTGCGGCGTTTGGACCGCCGCGGACTGCGAGGCTGGCATTGGGAAGGCTCCATCTGGATAATGTCGTCCATCCCGCGTAATCGAAGGGGCCACACCCGTCAATTGCCCGCACCGGAGAGCCGATGGACCAAGATCACAACGTCCCGCCCCTGAACCCCTTGCCGGTGATCGTCTGGATCATGGTGTTGCCTCTGGTGGCGATGGAGGCGGTGCTGAGCCTTGCGGACCGCGGCATCGTCGGCGGACCGATGGCGGTGGGCTGGCGGTTGCAGGCGGTGGAACGGTTCGGGTTCTTTCCCGACCTGCTGCGCTACATGGTCGAAACCGGGGCCTGGTCGGCCGAAGGGGTGATGCGGCTGGTCAGCTACCCCTTGGTGCACGTCAGCTTTACCCACGCGCTGTTTGCCATCGTGATCCTGCTGGCACTGGGCAAGATGGTCGGCGAGATCTTTCGCTGGTGGGCGGTGTTGGCGGTGGTGCTGGGCGCGGCGGCGGCGGGGGCGGTGGCCTATACCTACCTTGTGCCCGGGGTGCGGGCGCAACTGATCGGGGCCTATCCGGCGGTTTACGGGTTGATCGGAGCGTTCACGTTTCTGCTGTGGGTGCGGCTGGCGGGAACAGGCACCAACCGCTACCGGGCCTTTTCGCTGATCGGGATGCTGCTTGGCGTGCAGCTTTTGTTCGGCGTGCTGTTCGGCACGTCTTGGGAATGGGTGGCCGATCTGGCCGGGTTTGCTACCGGGTTTTTGTTGTCGTTCGTCGTCAGCCCCGGCGGACTTGGCCGGGTGGTCGCGATGATCCGTCAGCGTTGACGGCGCAGCGCCCTGAGGTCTGACGGGCGCACCGCGCCCAAGGTAAGCGCGGCAAGGGCGTAGGTGGTGATGCCGCCAAGGATGAGCAAGGCCAGCCCGAGGATGCGGTAGGCCTTGAGGTCGAGCATCGGCTGCAAAAGCCCCCAGCCGAGCCAGAGCGCCCCACCCATCACCGCCGAGGCAAGGCTGATGCGCCAGAGCCGCGACAGGAAGCGGGCGTCAAAGCGCGTCTCGTCACCCAGCCGCCGTGCGCCCCACCAAAGCTGGATCACCATCACCCAGGCGGAAAGTGTAGTGGCCCAGGCGGCGGCAGAAAAACCGATCCACGGCATCAGGCTGAAGGCCAAGCCTGCGTTCAGGACCATTGACCAGACCGCATAGCGAAACGGGCTGCGGGTGTCTTCGCGGGCGTAGAACAGCGGTTGCAGCGCCTTTTGCATCACGAAGGCGGGCAGGCCGAGGCCGTAGATAGCCAAGGCAAGCGCGGTGGCGGCGGTGTCGTCGGGTCCGAAGGCGCCGCGCTGGTAGAGGACTTCGGTGATCGGCAGCGCGATGATGACGAGTGCCACGGCGGCGGGCAGGGTCAGCAGCAGGGCGAATTCGGTGCCGCGATTGAACGCCTCGCGCCCACCTGCGGAGTCGCCGGCTTGCAGGCGGCGCGAAAGCTCGGGCAGCAGGACAGTGCCCACGGCGATGGCCACCACGCCCAGCGGCAGTTGGTAAAGCCGGTCGGCATAGACCAGCCACGAAATCGCGCCCTCGGTGCCGGAGGCGACCTGCCGCGACACCAGAAGGTTGATTTGCACCACGCCGCCAACCAGCAGGGCCGGCCCCATGTTCACCATCAGACGGCGAAAATCGGGGGTCAGGCGCGGCAGGCGCAGGCGCGGGACAAAGCCGATGCGGCGCGCGGCATAAAGCGTCCAGCCCAGCTGGGCGACGCCGGTGATCGGCGTGGTCCAGGCGAGAGTTCGGCCCATGTCCCAGCCCTGATGCGCCGCCAGAAGCATCGCCAGGATGAACACCACGTTCATCAACACCGGCACGGCGCCCGCTTCGGCAAAGTGGCCGTGCGCGTTCAAGATGCCGGAGAGGAGCGCGAAAAGCGAGATGAAGCCGATGTAGGCGAATGTGATACGCCCAAAATCCACCGCCATGTCAAAGCGCCCGTCACCGACGAAGCCCGCGGCCATCGCCCAGACGAGAAGGGGCATGGCGATGGTGCCGATGAGCGTGAAAACGATCAGGAAGGCCGTCAGCCCGGAAAACGCGTTCTGGGCGAAGTCCTCGGCGCCCTCGCCAGCCTCGAGTTTTTTGGAATAGAGCGGCACGAAGGCCTGATTGAACGCGCCTTCGGCAAAGAAACGGCGGAACATGTTCGGCAGGGAAAACGCCACGTTGAACGCATCCGCCACCGGCCCGGCCCCTAGGTAGGCGGCCATCATCAATTCGCGCACGAGCCCCGCGCCGCGTGACACCAGCGTCCAGCCGCCCAGTGCCACGATGCTGCGGATCATCCCGCGCGAACTGCTCATGCAATCGCCCTTTCGGCGCCTTCCGCGATGGCCTGCCGCAGTTTGCGGTCCAAGGCTTCCTGTTTCGACTTGGCGTGCAGTTTCAGGCCGAACATGTCTTTCACATAGAAGGTATCGACCACCTGCGCGCCGTAGGTCGCGATCACGGCCGAGGCGATGTAGATGTTGTTGTTGGCCAGTGTGCGCGTGAGGTCGAACAGCAGACCGGGACGGTCGCGGGTATCAACCTCGATGATGGTGTAGATGTCGGAGCCTTCGTTGTCGAAGATGATGTGGGTGGGAAAGCGGAACTCGCGGTCGCGTTTCTTGACCTTGTCGCGGTCTTTCAGCGCCTCGCGGGCGACGATCTCGCCTTTCAGGGTCTTGCCGATCATGCCGCGCAGACGAGGCAGGCGGGCGACTTCATAGGGTCTGCCCTCGATGTCCTGCACCCAGAACACGGCGGTCGCGTAGCCATCTTTCGAGGTGTAGGTGCGGGCGTCGACGACGTTGGCGCCAACCAGTGCCAAGGCGCCCGCCAGACGGCTAAAGATGCCGGGATGATCGGCCAGCGCAAAGCAGGCGCGCGTAGCGTCACGGTCGGGATCGGGGTGCAGGTCAATTCGGATCTCATCATCGCCAATGCCGCGCAGGAGGGTGGCGAACACCTCGTGCGTGTCGGTGGACAGCCCCTGCCAGTAAGGT
Source organism: Tabrizicola sp. BL-A-41-H6 (assembly GCF_050632395.1). Lineage (GTDB taxonomy): Bacteria > Pseudomonadota > Alphaproteobacteria > Rhodobacterales > Rhodobacteraceae > JAUYQR01. The sequence continues at coordinate 3,845,715 of NZ_CP192600.1, read as the reverse complement.
GCGTAATGGCGGCCGGTTTCATGGTCGAGGGCTGCGGGTTCCCAGTTGGAAAGGCGGGCGCGCAGGGCAAGTTTCGCCTCGTCCTTGCGGTTCTCGCGGTTGACGGTTTCAAGGCCGCCTTCCAGCGCATCCGAGGTCAGCTTGTAAAGCTGGCGCAGCAGCATGGCCTTCCAGTTGTTCCAGGTGCCGGGGCCGACGCCGCGAATGTCGCAGACGGTAAGCACGGTCAGCAGGTCCAGCCGCTTGCGGGTTTTGACGGCCTTGGCGAAATCGCGCACGGTGCGGGGATCACCGATGTCGCGTTTCTGCGCCATGTCCGACATCAGCAGGTGATAGCGCACTAGCCATTCGACGGTTTCGCATTCCTCTGCATCAAGGCCCAGACGCGGGCAGATGCGCCGGGCGATCTGCGCGCCGATGATGGAGTGGTCTTCGGGGCGTCCCTTGCCGATGTCGTGCAGGAGCAGGGCCACGTAAAGGACGCGGCGGTTGACGCCGTCTTTCAGAATGCCCGAAGCGACGGGAAGTTCTTCCACCAGTTCGCCGCGTTCGATCTGGGCAAGGCAGCTGATCGTCTGGATGATATGCTCGTCGACCGTGTAGTGGTGGTAAAGGTTGAACTGCATCATCGCGACGATGGCTTCGAATTCCGGGATGAAGGTGCCCAGAACGCCAAGTTCGTTCATCCGGCGCAAGCTGCGTTCGGGGTTGCCGTGTTTCAGCAGCAGATCGAGGAAAATGCGACGCGCTTCGGGGTTTTCGCGCATGTCGTCGTCGATCAGGTCGAGGTTGGCCGCCAGAAGCCGCATGATGTTGGGGTGAAGGAGATAGCCGGTGCGCAGCGCCTCTTCGAAGACGCGCAGGATGTTCAGCTTGTCGGCAAGAAATTCGCGCTGGTCGATCACGTCGATGCGGCCTTGCACCAGCTTGTAGCCGGGGCGGACCTTCTTGGTGCGCTTGAAGATGCCGAACAGCGAGGCTTCGCGCTTGGCGTGGCGGGCTTCCAGCTCGGTGAGGAAGATGCGGGTCAATTCGCCGACGCGGGTGGCGAGGCGGAAGTAATCCTGCATGAAGTGTTCGACCGCGCGCCGCCCAGCTGAATCGCGATAGCCCATCCGGGCCGCGACCTCGACCTGAAGATCGAAAGTCAGCACGTCGGTCGCGCGCCCGGTGATGTAGTGCAGGTGGCACCGCGCGGCCCAGAGGAAGTTTTCGGCCCGGTTGAAGATCTCGTATTCTTCGCGGCTGAGCAGGCCCGCGCCGACAAGACCGTCCGAGGACGGGACGCGGTGCAGGTACTTACCGATCCAGTACAGGGTCTGCAGATCGCGCAGTCCGCCCTTGCCCTCTTTCACGTTGGGTTCAAGGACGTAACGCTGCCCCCCTTGCCGTTTGTGCCGTTCGGCGCGTTCGGCCAGCTTTGCCTCGATGAATTCCGGGCCGGTGTTGCGGAAGAGATCGGACCAGAGCCGGTCGCCCAGTTCGACCGCGAGGGGCTCGTAGCCGGCGATGAAGCGGTGCTCCAAGAGCGCGGTTCGGATGGTGATGTCGTCGCGGCCGAGGCGCAGGCAGTCTTTCACCGTGCGGCTGGAGTGGCCGACCTTCAGCTTCAGGTCCCACAGGATGTAAAGCATGCTTTCGATCACGCTTTCGGCCCAGGGCGTGATCTTCCACGGCGTCAGGAACAGCAGGTCGACGTCGGAATGCGGCGCCATCTCGGCGCGGCCGTAGCCGCCGACACCAAGGACGGCGATCCGCTCGGCCTCGGTCGGGTTGGGGGTGGGGTGCAGCAGGCAGGCCACATTCAACGCCACCCGCACCAGCACATCGGTCAGGGCCGCCTGTGCGGTGATAAGCGTGCGCGCCTCGATCGGATGAGCCTTGAACACCGCTTCCAGATGCTCGTTCGCGGTGGCCTTGGCGGCGGCGAGGTGCCGGACCGCCACGGCACGGGCAGCGCGCGGGTCCGGCGCCGCCAGTTCGGCGGCGATTGCCGCGCTCAGCGCGGCTGCATCGAGTAGCTGTGCCACGCCGAAACGGGCGTCAGGCTGTGGCGCTGCTGCCGGTGTGGGGGTTGGCGTCGAGGTCGGGCGGGCGTCGAGCCGCGCGCCCTCAGAACCCGGCACCGGCGAAGCTGCGGGGGCTGGGATCAATCACCACGACCTGGTTGTTGCGGATCTGGGCCACGGCAAGCCCGCGTTCGTTGGTGCCGTTCGGCAGGAAGCGGAAGATGCCCGACACGCCGACGAAGCCTGCACTTTGGGTCAGGGCATTGGCGGTCAGGGCATCGGCCTTGCCCTGACGCACCAGCGCGCCGATCGCGGCGATACCGTCGTAGGCCAGCCCGGCCACCGGATGCGGCGCAGCCCCGTAGGCTGCTGAGTAACGCGCCTGAAACTGGTTGGACAGACCGGGATCGGGCATCGCGAACCAGCCGCCCTGCACACCGGGCAGGGCCACGGTGGCGGCGGGAATGTCCCAGCGGGTCAGGCCGATGAACTGGGTGGCAGAGCGGTCGACGCCGTTTTCCACCAGCATCTGGCTGATCAACGGCAGCGCCCCGTCAGTGGTGGCGGTGAGGAAGATCGCCGAGGCACCGGAACTGCGCGCCGTCTGTGCGATGCCGGTCGCGGCCTGAACGATGCCGTTTTGCGAGAATTCGTAGGAACTGGTGCCGACGACCGATCCGCCGGCTGAGGTGACGCCCCGCTCGATCGCGGCGCGGCCGGCGGTGCCAGCGACATTCTGGTCATGCACGATCAGGACGCGGCTTTTGCCATTGCGCACGGCGTAATTCGCCAGGCGACGGGCGGTGTTGTCGAAGGTCTGGCCAAGGACGAAGACGTTGCCGCCTGCGATGTCGGAGTTGTTAGAGAAGGCGAGGACATTGACGCCATCCCCGGCCACGGCCGCACCGGCCGCGTTCGCCTCTTCGGAATAGAACGGACCGAGGATGATCTTGGCACCCTCGTCAACCGCCTGCCGCGCCAACGCGCGGGCCTGCGCCGGGCTGCCGCCGGTCTTGTAGACCCGCAGGTCCACGGTCACGCCCGATAGGTCCGCCATCGCCAGCCGGGCGGCGTTTTCAAGGTTCTGGCCGAAGAGCTCGTCCGTGCCCGACCCCGAGCCCGAGGGAATGAGGAGCGCAACTTGCACCGAGCCGGTTGCATTGCCCGGCCCCGATGGGCCGCCGGCAGGCACGCAGGCGCTGAGCACGACAGCGAACAGAACGAGGACGAAATGACCCAACGACTTGCGGGCCCGTAGAATTGCGGACAACATGGAGGTTCCTCACTCTGGGCGACGGTGCAACAACTGCGGGCCAAACTAATTGGTTGCGAAAGGGAAGTAAACTTGTGAGGCAACCGAACTGGACCGCATCCGTAGCCGATCAAACCGGCGTACGCGCAATACCACCGGGGCTGCATTTTGTCTCGACGCCGATCGGCGCGGCGAGGGATATCACACTGCGCGCGCTGGATGTGCTGGCGGGGGCAGACCTCCTTCTGGCCGAGGACACCCGCACGCTGAAGCACCTGATGGAGATCCACGGCGTCTCTCTGGGGACGCGGCATGTGATGTCGTATCATGAACATAGCGGCGATGCGGTGGCGGCCCGGCTGATCGCCGCGCTGCGCGAAGGGAAGTCGGCTGCCTATGCGTCCGAAGCGGGGACACCGCTGATTTCGGACCCAGGCTTCGTGCTGGCCCGTGCGGTGGTGGCCGAAGGCTTGCCGATCTTTGCCGCCCCCGGCCCTTGTGCCGCGATCTGTGCGCTGACCGTTTCGGGGCTGCCGTCCGACAGGTTCCTGTTCGCAGGGTTTGCACCGACCACGGGGTCGGCCCGGCTGCGCTATCTGGAAGAGTTCGCGGCGGTGCAGGCCACGCTGATCTTTTACGAAAGCCCCAAGCGGGTTGGTGCCCTGCTGGCCGATCTGGTCACAACCTGCGGCGGCGCCCGGCACGCGGTGGTATGTCGCGAATTGACCAAACGCTTCGAGGAGGTGGCGCGCGGCACCTTGGCCGAACTTGTCGGCGATTTCGCTGACCGGGCGCTAAAGGGCGAGATCGTGGTTCTGGTCGACCGCGCCCTGCCGGAAGAAGCCAGCGCGGAACGTATCGAAGCGGCGCTGGACGGGGCGCTGCAGACGATGAGCGTTAAGGATGCAGCAAGTGTTGTGTCGCAAAGTCTGGGGATACCGCGCAAGATGGCGTACCGAATCGCGCTTGAGCGCAGCAAGGGAGGGGACTGATGCCATTCGATTTCGTCGCCTCGCCCGGCTTTGATGGATCGACCGTCAAACGGAGGCGTGCGGAGCGGGGGCTAGGCAACCATCTTGCGGGCCATGCCGCCGAAGCAGCGGTGGCCCGGCTTTACGAATCGCGGGGCGTGGCAATCTGTGCGCGGAACTGGCGGGGATCGCGCGCCGAGATCGATCTTGTCGGACGGCAGGGCGACACGGTCGTATTCATCGAAGTCAAGCAAAGCCAGACCCATGATCGGGCCGCAAGCCATCTGTCGCAGGCGCAGATCGCCCGCATCTTCGGTGCCGTGGAGGAATTTGTGGCCAGCGAACCGAACGGGCTTTTGACCGATGTGCGCATCGATCTGGCGCTGGTCGATGGGCAAGGCCGGATCGAGGTTTTGGAAAACGCCTTCGCGGGTTGAATTGCATCTTGCCCTGCCTTGGGTCATCACTCGCTGCGGACCCAGCCGGAGAGTATGATGTCGCTTAAAGTCGCCTTGCAGATGGACCCGATCGGGTCGGTCAACATCAATGCGGATTCCACCTTCCGCATCGCGCTTGAAGCCCAGGCGCGCGGGCATTCGCTGTTTTTTTACACGCCCGACCGGCTGGCCTTTGTCGAAGGCCGCGTCATGGCGCGCGGCTGGCCGATCGAATTGCGCCGCGAGGTCGGCAATCATGTGAGCTACGGCGAAGAGACCGAGGTCGATCTGGGGGAGTACGACGTCGTCTGGCTTCGGCAGGACCCGCCGTTCGACATGGGGTACATCACCACGACGCATCTTCTGGAAATGATCCATCCCAAGACGTTGGTGGTGAACGACCCGTTCTGGGTGCGCAACAGCCCCGAGAAGCTGCTGGTGCTGCGCTTTCCGGAACTGACGCCGCCCACCGCGATTGCCCGCGACCTTGGCACGATCCGCGCGTTCAAGGCGCGGCATGGCGACGTCATCCTTAAGCCGCTTTATGGCAACGGGGGGGCGGGGGTGTTCCGGCTGGACCCGAATGACCGCAACCTGGCGAGCCTGCATGAGCTGTTCATGGGGATCAACCGCGAGCCTTTGATCGTGCAGAAGTTCCTGCCGGACGTGTCGAAGGGCGACAAGCGGGTGATTTTGGTCGATGGCGAGCCGGTGGGGGCAATCAATCGGGTGCCGCAGGCGGGGGAGACGCGGTCGAACATGCATGCGGGGGGGCGGCCGGAGAAGGTCGGGCTGACCGAGCGGGATCTGGAAATCTGCCGGGTGATCGGGCCGGTGTTGCGGGAGAAGGGGCAGGTTTTCGTGGGTATCGACGTGATCGGCGACTGGCTGACGGAGATCAATGTGACCTCGCCCACGGGCATTCAGGAGCTGGAGCGGTTTGACGGGACCAATGCGGCGGCGCGGATGTGGGAGGTGATCGAGGCAAAGCGGGCGGGGTGATGTCCCACGGTGGGACATTTCGAAAAATATTTATTATCAAGTGCTTATTTGGCCTTTTAGGGTCTAGTTAACGGCTGCAACGACCGTCAGCCTTTCGCGCCCACTGCGAGGCGGAAGCTGACGGCTTCGGCGACGTGGGGTTTGCGCACCTGCGCCGAGCCGTCGAGATCGGCGATGGTGCGGGCAACGCGCAGCACCCGGTGGTAGCCGCGGGCCGAGAGGCCGAAGCGTTCGGCGACGCGGGCGATCAGCGCCTTGCCGTCGCTGTCGGGTGTGGCGACCTCGTCCAGAAGCGCGCCTTCGAGATCGGCATTGACGCGCGCGTCGGGGTGATCCTTGAAACGGCGGGTCTGCACGTCGCGCGCCGTGGCGACGCGGGCGGCGACGGTAGCGGAGGGTTCGCCCGAGGCGGGCAGGTCGAGGTCGGTGTAGCCGACCGGGGGCACCTCGACCCGAAGGTCGAAGCGGTCCATCAGGGGCCCGGAGATGCGGCCGAGGTAATCATCGCCGCAGAGCGGCACCTTGGCGCAGGCGCGGGCGGGATCGGTCAGGTAGCCGCATTTGCAGGGGTTCGCGGCGGCGATCAGCAGGAACCGGCAGGGGTAGCGGATGTGGGCGTTGGCGCGGGCGACCATGACCGTGCCGGTTTCGATCGGCTGGCGCAGGGTTTCCAGCACCGCGCGGGGAAATTCCGGGAATTCGTCGAGAAAGAGGACGCCGTTGTGGGCAAGGCTGATCTCGCCCGGTTTGGCGCCCTTGCCGCCGCCGACGATGGCGGCCATCGAGGCGGTATGGTGCGGTTCACGGAACGGGCGCTGGCGCGAGATGCCGCCTTCGGTGAGAAGGCCCGCGAGCGAGTGGATCATCGAGGTTTCCAAAGCCTCGGTCGCGGACAGGGGCGGCAGGATGCCGGGCAGTCGCGCGGCGAGCATGGATTTGCCGGAGCCGGGCGTGCCGATCATCAGGGTATGGTGGCGCCCGGCGGCGGCGATTTCAAGCGCGCGCTTGGCACGTTCCTGCCCCTTCACCTCGCGCAGGTCGCGAGTGAAATCGGGGGGCTGCACCTCGCCCGCTTCGGCTGGAGTCAGGGGGGACTGGCCGGTGTAGTGGCGCACGACCTCGTCCAGCGAGGCGGCGGCGAGAACCTCGGTCGCGCCGACCCATGCGGCTTCGGCGCCGCAGGCCTTGGGGCAAAGAAGCGCACGGTCTTCCAGCGCGGCGGCCATTGCGGCGGGCAGCGCGCCGACCACCGGCATCAGGCGACCGTCGAGGGAAAGTTCGCCCAAGGCGACGACGCCCTCGATTTCATCCCGCGGGATGATGTCGAGGGCTGCGAGGAGCGCGATGGCGATGGGCAGGTCGAAGTGCGAGCCTTCCTTTGGCAGATCGGCGGGGGAGAGGTTGATGGTGATGCGCTTTGACGGCAGCGCAATCGACATGGACTGGAGGGCTGCGCGGACGCGTTCGCGGGCCTCGGACACCGCCTTGTCGGGGAGGCCGACGAGGTTGAAGGCAGGGACGCCTGCGGAGAGGGCGCATTGCACCTCGACGATGCGTGCCTCGACGCCTTCGAAGGCGACGGTGTAGGCGCGGGCGGTCACCGGGCGCGAACCGGGTTCAAGGCGGGAGCAGTGAGGAGCGCGTGCCGCGCAGGACTTTTTTCTCGCCTCTGCGCGCCGGGGGCGCGCAACCGGCTTGGCGTGCCTCTGGCGGGGATATTTTGGAACAGGTGAATTGCGTCGACGGGCAGCGCATTGGCAGGCGCGCCGGTTGACTGCCTTCGTCTGTCGCCAGTTGACCCCTGCATGCTTGCACCCCTGTTCATCTTGGTTAACGGGGTAGCGCGGAAATGGTTTACGAGTGGTAAAGAGCCATGAACTTCGGCCAGGCCTCGGCGTCGGCCACGGTCTTGTCGCGGCAGAAGGCGTTGCAGAAGCCGAAGCGGCGGCCGTAGAGTTCCAGCACATGGGTCACGGGCTTGCCGGAGTAGGGGCAGGCGGCGTTTTCGGCGTTGATCCCTTCGACCGCGCGGGCGGGCAGGCGGACCGGGCCGTGCCAGTCGCGGCGCGGGTAATCGCGGCGGTAGAATTCCTGATCGGCGCCGTCGACCATGCCCATCGCGCGCCAGCGGCGGAAGCTTGGATGCGACAGGTGGGCATTGACGTAGGCCGCAGCCTCGGGCCCGACGGGCAGGTTGTAGCTGGCAAGGCGGGTGGCGACGGGGGCGAAGAAGGCGTCGGCGGCGGAGTAGGCGCCGCAGAGCCACGGAGTGGTGGATTTCGTGGTGTCCCGCGCCCATGACCAGAGGGTTTCGAGGCGGGCGAGGTCGTCCAGCACGGCCTTGGGCGGCTGGCAGTCGGTGTAGCTGGCGCGCAGGTTCATCGGGCAATGCGAGCGCAGGGCCATGAAGCCTGCGTGCATTTCGGCGGCGAGGACGCGGGCGGTGGCGCGGGCGTGCGGGGTGGTTGGCCACAGACCGGCGTCGGGGTGGCGGGTGGCCAGTTCCTCGGCGATCGCGATGGTTTCGGGGACGATGGTGCCGTCTGGCGTGCGCATGGTTGGGGCGGTTTTCGCCGGGAAGAAGTCGCGCAGCGTGGTGGCAAGCTCGTCGGTGTAAAGACGGGCGGAGATGGTGCGGACGGGGATGCCGAAGGCGTCGAACAGGAGCCAGCCGCGCAGGGACCAGCTGGAATAGGCGCGGTCGCCGATCACGAGGTCGTAGGTCATGGGGTTTCCTTTCGTTGCACCCTCTTAGGGTGTGCCGGCGGGGCGGCAAAGCGAGGAATTGTGCGCTGTGCCATCACGGGCTGTGATTGATCACCTCGGCTGTCCAGCCGGTGCCGTCGTGTGCGAGGCGGGTGACGGAGAGGGTGTCGATCTTGTGCTGAAAGGCGCGGGCGACGTCGAAGCCGCGGGCGCGGGCAAGCTGGGTGAGGATGGCGCCGAAATGCGCGACGAGGATGAGGTCGCTGTTGCGGTGGGTGGCGAGGAGTTCGTCGACGGTGGAGGAGATGCGGATGGTGGCCTGGTTCCAGCTTTCGCCGTTCGGGGGGGCGTGGTCGCTCGGTTCCTCCCAGTAGCGGCGGGAAAGGTCGGGGTGGGTTGCGGCGACCTCGGACCAGTGCTTGCCATCCCAGTCGCCGAAATGGAGTTCGCGGAGGGCGGGGGTGTCGGGGAGGCGGGGGCGACCGGGGGCGAGGGCGTCGGCGGTGGCGCTGGCGCGGATCAGGTCGGAGGCGATGACGGGGGCGTGGGGGAGGGCTGCGGCGAGGCGCTGCAGGCGGGGGGTGTCGGAGAGGTCGGCGGGCACGTCGCGCCAGCCGGTGAAGGCGGTTTCGTGCGTCGGGCCGTGGCGGACCCACCAGAAACGGGTCATGGAAGGGTGCCCTTGAGCGCGAGGGGGAGGCCTGCGATCACGGTGACGACGAGATCGGCCTGTGCTGCGAGGCGTTGGTTGAGGCGGCCCTGGGCATCGCGGAACCGGCGGGCGAGGGCGTTGTCGGGAACAATTCCCCAGCCGGTTTCGTTGGTGACGATGACGATGGGTGCCGGGCAGGCGGCGAGGGCGTCGCAGAGCGTGGCGGTGGCGCGGTCGAGGTCGTGGTCGGCGAGAAGCTGGTTGGTGAGCCAGAGGGTGGCGCAATCGACGAGGACGGCGTCGGTGGCGGGGCTGGCGGCGAGGGCTGTGGCGAGGTCGAGCGGGGCCTCCACCGTCGTCCAGGCGGGGCCGCGGTCGAGGCGGTGGCGGGCGATGCGGTCGCGCATCTCGTCATCCCAGGCCTCGGCGGTGGCGATGTATCGGCGGGGGCGCGCGGCGAGGGTGAGAAGGCGTTCGGCGTAGGCCGATTTGCCGGACCGCGCCCCGCCGATGACGAGGCTTAGGGCGGGGAGCGAAAAAGGCGAGGGGATAAGTGATCCGGTCACGCGGATGCTCCGTAAGATTTGCAAACAGGCGGAACCGCCGCTGAACCGGATTTGGAGGTAGTCATGGCACTTGACGGATATACTGACCAAACGATGTCGCGCCAAGCGATGAAGGCGGAACTTCTGGATGCGGAGACGGAACTGCGGCTGGCCTTTGCGTGGCGCGACCAGCGCGACGAACGGGCGCTGCACCGTTTGATCACCGCCTACATGCGGCTGGCGATCAGCATGGCATCGAAGTTCCGCCGCTATGGCGCGCCGATGAACGACCTGATCCAGGAGGCGAGCCTTGGCCTGATGAAGGCGGCCGACAAGTTCGACCCGGATCGCGGTGTGCGGTTTTCGACCTATGCGGTGTGGTGGATCAAGGCGTCGATCCAGGACTACGTGATGCGCAACTGGTCGATGGTGAGGACGGGATCGACGTCGAGCCAGAAGGCGCTGTTTTTCAACCTGCGCCGGGTGCAGGCCAAGCTGGAGCGGGAGGCGAACCAGCGCGGCGAGACGCTGGACGGGCACCAGTTGCGCCAGATGGTCGCGGCGGAGGTGGGTGTCTCCATCGCGGATGTCGAGATGATGGAAGGCCGGTTGTCGGGATCGGACTTTTCCTTGAACGCCACGCAGTCGTCTGACGATGACGGGCGTGAGTGGATCGACGCGCTGGAGGATGACGGCGTGCAGGCGGCCGAGGCGGTGGAAGGCGCGCATGACGCGGCGCATCTGCGGACCTGGCTGATCCGGGCGATGCAGGCATTGAACGCGCGCGAGCGGTTCATCGTGACCGAGCGCAAGCTGCGCGAGGAGCCGCGCACGCTGGAAAGCCTGGGTGAGGAACTGGGGCTGTCCAAGGAGCGGGTGCGGCAGCTTGAAGCGGCGGCCTTCGCCAAGATGCGCCGCAGCCTGGAAAACCAGTCGCGCGAAGTGCATCACTTCCTGGCCTGAGTGCAGTTTGCGGATCTTGTGAGCGGAGCGGCGTTCCGCCGCACGCCCTTGAGCGCCAGCGCGGGCAGAGCCCGCTTGTCGCCGCGTGCCTCCGGCGGCGATATTTCGACAAAGAGGAATGGCAGGACCCATCTGTCCTTCGGGCGGTTGAGTTTGCGCGTCGCGCGGCCTAACGTTCCGAAAGGCAAAGGGGTTGCGCATGCTGGCCGGAAAACGGGTGCTGTTGATCATTGGCGGCGGGATTGCAGCCTACAAGTCGCTGGAGCTGATCCGGCTATTGCAAAAGGCCGGGGCATCGGTGACGCCGGTTCTGACCCGCGCTGGGACAGAATTCGTCACGCCCTTGTCGGTCAGCGCCTTGGCGGGGGCCAGGGTTTACATCGACCTCTTTGATCTGACCGACGAAGCGGAGATGGGGCACATTCAGTTGTCCCGGGCTGCCGACCTGTTGGTTGTGGCACCTGCCACGGCGGACCTGATGGCCAAGATGGCTGGGGGGCGGGCGGATGACCTTGCCTCGACCCTTTTGCTGGCGACGGACAAGCGGGTACTGGTCGCGCCGGCGATGAATGTGCGGATGTGGGACCATCCGGCGACGCGTCGCAATCTGGCGGTCTTGCGGGACGATGGCGTGCTGATCGTCGGGCCGAACGAGGGCGAAATGGCCTGCGGCGAGTATGGGCCGGGGCGGATGGCGGAACCCGTGGAGATCGTGGCGGCGGTGGGCGCGGCGCTGGGCGGTGGGCCGTTGGCGGGGCGGCATGTCATCGTGACCTCGGGCCCGACGCATGAACCGATTGATCCGGTGCGGTATATCGCGAACCGCTCTTCGGGGGCGCAAGGCGCGGCGCTGGCGGCGGCGCTGCGCGATCTGGGCGCGCGGGTGACGTTCGTGACGGGGCCGGCGGTGGTGCCGCCGCCTGCGGGCGTGACGGTGGTTGCGGTGGAGACGGCGCGGGAGATGGCGGCGGCGGTCGAGGCGGCCTTGCCGGCGGATGCGGCGGTGATGGCGGCGGCGGTGGCGGATTGGCGGGTGGCCAATGCGGCGGGGCAGAAGATGAAGAAGGATGGGTCCGGGAACGCGCCGGCGCTGGAGTTTGCCGAGAACCCGGACATTCTGGCGGGTGTGTCGAAGGGGGCGCGGCGGCCGCACCTTGTGGTCGGTTTTGCGGCCGAGACCACGGATGTAGTGGCCCATGCCACCGACAAGCGGTTGCGCAAGGGCTGCGACTGGATCGTGGCGAACGACGTGTCGCCCGCGACCGGGATCATGGGCGGGGCCGAGAATGCGGTGGTGCTGATTTCGGACGCCGGGGCCGAGGCCTGGCCGCGGATGGGCAAGGCCGAGGTTGCGCGGCGGCTGGCGGCGCGGATTGCCGAGGCCTTGGCATGAGGCCGGTCTTGCGGGTGCTGTGGGAGGAATGGGCGGACCGGGCGCTGCCCTTGCCGTCGTACGAGACTGCGGGTGCGGCGGGTGCGGACATTCGCGCCAACCTGCGGCCCGAGGAGCGCGGGGCGGGCGTGACGCTGGCGCCGATGGAGCGGCGGATCGTTGCGACCGGCCTGAGGGTGGAGATACCCCTGGGGTTCGAGATGCAGATCCGGCCGCGGTCGGGCTTGGCGCTGAAGCACGGGATCACGCTGCCGAATACTCCGGGCACCATCGACAGCGATTATCGCGGGCCCTTGGGGGTGGCGTTGGTCAACCTTGGGGCAGAGCCTTACACGGTGCGGCATGGAGACCGGATCGCGCAGATGATCGTGGCACCGGTGGTGCAGGTGGCGTTCGAGGTGGTGGAGACGCTGGGCGATACCGCGCGCGGCACGGGTGGCTTCGGGTCGACGGGGCGGTCTTGACCGGGCTTTTGGGGTTTCTGGCGATCTGGGGCGCGTCGCGGTGGTTTGGCTGGCAGCGGGGCGTGCTGTGGCCGGCGCTGGCGCTTTGGTGGGTGGTGATCATGGTCAGCCACCTGCCCGTGGCAGGGGATAATCCGCTGCGGCGGGTGATCGGCGGGGAGTTCGAGGGGTGGCTGGTGTTCGGCCTTTTGGCCGGGCTGGTGCTGGCCTACCGGGCGCTTTTGGCACGGCTTCGGGGGCGCAAAGTGGTGCCGGAGGTGGGGGCGGTGCCGGAGGGGCGATTTCGCCCGGTGGAACTGGACCGCTATGCCCGCCATATCATGCTGCGCGAGATCGGCGGGCCGGGGCAGGGGGCGCTGAAGCGCGCGCGCGTGTTGGTGGTGGGCGCGGGGGGGCTTGGGTCGCCGGTGCTTCTGTATCTGGCGGCGAGCGGGGTGGGGGTCATCGGCGTTGTCGATGACGATGTCGTGGAAAACTCGAACCTGCAGCGGCAGGTGATCCATACGGACGAGCGGATCGGGATGCCGAAGGTGTTTTCGGCCGAGGTCGCGATGAAGGCGCTGAACCCGTTCATCGAGGTGCGCCCCTATAACCGGCGGCTGGACGAGGGATCGGCGGCGGCGCTGGTGGGGGAGTATGATCTGGTCGTGGACGGGACCGACAGTTTCGAGACGCGGGAGCTGGTGAACCGGGCGTGCGTGGCGGCGGGCAAGCCGTTGGTTTGGGGGGCGATCACGCAGTGGGAGGGGCAGGTGGCGGTGCTGGACCCGGCTCAGGGCGGGCCGTGCTATGCGTGCATTTTTCCGCAGCGGCCGGCGGCGGGGCTGGTGCCCACCTGTGCCGAGGCGGGGGTGGCGGCGCCGTTGCCGGGGGTGATCGGTGCGATGATGGCGATGGAGGCGGTGAAGGTCATCACCGGCGCCGGCGAGCCGTTGCGGGGGCGGCTGATGATCCATGACGCCTTGTATGGCGAGAGCCGTGTGATCGGGGTGAAGCGGCGGGTGGATTGCCCGGTGTGCGGGGCGGTTCATGGCTGATGTCCCACGGTGGGACGCGCTGCGAGGCAAGCAGGATCAAGGGCTTGCGGGCGCGGTTAACGATTTGTCAGGGATTGGTGGCGCCGGCAGGGCGCGGGTGGTTGGGCGCAGAGTTGGGCGTCCGTGCGGCCTTGCATCCGGTCATTTGTCCGGCTGCCAAGGGCGGCCGATTTCCTCGAAATCCGGTGTGGAAAAATCTGAACAGCAGAGCCGCTTTGGGTTTGTGGATTCGTGTGAAAGCCAGAGCCGGTGAAGGCCTGAGCCGGTGAAAGCCTGAGCCGGTGAAAGCCTGAGCCGGATAGCGGGGGATCGGTCAACGGGTTCAGGCGGGGAGGGCCGGGGTGACGGGCGCAATCTCAGGCGCTAGGAGGTCGGCGAGATCGAGCAGGAGGTCTTCGCGGCCACGGTCGGCGAGGATCTGGACGCTGAGGGGATGCGTGGCGGTGCGCCCGGTGGTGAGGGTGAGGCCCGGAAGGCCCATGAAGGGCGGCGCGATCTGGGGCATCTGCGCCTCGATCACCGAGGCGAAGGCATCGGGTGACGAAGTGTCGTAATGGTCCGGGAAGGGAAGCTGTCCCGAAACGGGGGTGAGAAGAACCGGCCAGTCGGCGAAGAAGAGGCGCCAGAGCCGGGCGAGCCGGGCGCGGGACTGGAGCGCGCGCATGAAGCTTTCGAGCGTTGGGGGCGGGGCGAATTTTGACAGTTCGCGGTGGACGAAGCTGGCGTCGGGGTCGGCTTCGCGGGCGACAGCGTCGGTGCCGCCAAGGGCGAATTCTGCCAGCCAGAGGGTCAGTTGCAGCTCCATCGCCTCGCGCATGGGGGGAAGGGCGGGTTCGCCGATTTCCCAGCCGAGGGATTCGAGGGTTTTCGCGGTGGCGGTGAGGGCATCGCGGATCGCGGGGTCGGTGTCGAGGCCGTCGGGTGTGAGGGCGAGCGCGGCGCGTTTAGGGTAGGGCGAGGCGGTGGCGGGCGTCCACCACGGATCGCGCGGATCGGGTTGCGAAAGGGCGTTCAGCCCAAGGCGGAGGTCGGCGGCGGAGCGGGCAAGGGGGCCGGAGACGGCCATCAACTGCCCGCCGATCAGCCGGTCGCCCGCAGTGGCGTTGAAGGCGGGGACGCGGCCCAGACCGGGGCGGAGCCCGTGGATGCCGCAGGCATAGGCGGGGTAGCGGATCGAGCCCGCGATATCGGTGCCGTGGCCGATGGCGCCGAGGCCCGCTGCGGTGGCGGAGGCGGCACCACCGGAGGAGCCGCCGGGCGTGAGGCCGGGGAAGGCGGGGTTTCGCGTGGCGCCGTGCAGGGAATTGCGGGTGAACCAGCGCAAGCTGAAGGCGGGCGTGTTGGTGCGCCCGACGATGATTGCGCCGGCGCGGCGAAGGTTGGCCACAGGCGGGCTGTCTTCGGTGGCGATGAGGGTGGACTGGATGCGCAACCCGTTGGTGGTGGCCTGGCCCTGTTGGTCGATGTTGACCTTTACCGTGACCGGGACACCCGCGAGGGGGCCGGGATCTTCGCCGCGTGCGAGGGCGGCGTCGATGCCGGCGGCTGCGGTCAGCGCCTGATCATCCATACGCTGGACGATGGCGTTGAGGCCGGGGTTCAGCCGGTCGATCCGGGCGAGGGTGGCGCGCGTCGCCTCGACCGCCGAAAGCTGGCGGGTGCGGATGAGGGCGGCGAGGGCGGTGGCGGTGAGGGTGGCGGGGTCCATCGGGGGCTTCCTTTTGGGGGAAGGGTGGACCGGATGGGGGGCGAAGAAAAGAGTGTTTTAACCCGGCGCTTCGCCCTGAACAGCGAGGGGTTTCACACCCCTCGCGCTCCCCGTGGGATATTTTCGCAAAGAGGAAGGAGGGGGAGGGTGGTCACCCGATGCGGTAGCTGGAGGCGGTGACGCCGCCGAAGAGGTTGGTGTCGTGGTAGACCATGCGGGCGGGTTCGCCTTCGGCGGCACCGAGGGCGGCGAAGAGTGGGACGAAGTGGTCTTCCTCGCGGTGGCAGGTGCGGGCGTAGGGGGCGGATTCCCAGTTCAGGAGGCGGGCGGTG
The DNA here is from genome assembly GCF_050632395.1 of Tabrizicola sp. BL-A-41-H6. Lineage (GTDB taxonomy): Bacteria > Pseudomonadota > Alphaproteobacteria > Rhodobacterales > Rhodobacteraceae > JAUYQR01. Next base: position 3,830,244 of record NZ_CP192600.1, on the reverse strand, counting down.
CGTTCGGCGGGGGCGGCGGCCATCGTCTCGGCCAGCCAAGCGTCGAACGCCTCGGACGGGACTTTGGCGCCGGGGCCGAAGAGGCGCAGATTGTGATAGGACAGGCCGGAGCCGAGGATGAGGACGCCTTCGTCGCGCAGGGGGGCAAGGGCGCGGCCGAGGGCGAAGTGCTCGGCCGGGGAGTAGCCCTTGCGCAGCGAGATCTGGAAGAGCGGGACGGAGGCGTCGGGGAACATGACGTAGGCGGGCACGAAGGTGCCGTGGTCGAAGCCTTGTTTGGTGTCGAGGCGGGTGGGCAGGCCCGCAGCAGCGATCAGCGCGGCGGCCTTGGCGGCGATGTCGGGCGCGCCGGGGGCGGGGTATTTGATCTGGAAGGTGTGGGGCGGAAAGCCGGAGTAATCGTAGACCATCGGCGGATTTGGCGAGGCCATGACGGCGAAGCTGTCGTCCTCCCAGTGGCCGGAGATCATCAGGATGGCTTTGGGGCGTTCGGGGAGGTCCTTGACCATCTGGACGAAGGAGGTCTCGAGGTTTTTGAACATCGCGCGCCAGTCGGGCATCCAGGGCCAGGGGCCGCCGCCGTGGCTGATGAAGTAGGTGGGCATGCGGGTCATGGGAGCCTCCGTCGAGTCTGGGCGAAGATGGTGGAGGTGGAGGTGGCGCGCAATTCGGCAGAAATGGCGGGTTCGGGTGCGTTGTTGCACAGAAGGCGGGGTGCGGTGGATCGCGCCTTGCATCGGCTATGGCGCATGGCATAGTCGTGCCGATTGAACAAACGGGGAGCCTGACCGATGAAACTGACCGCCGCCGCCCTTGTGGGGCTTGGCCTTTTTGCAGCACCGGCCTTTGCGCAAGACATGCCGGATCTTGCTGGCCGCGAGATCGTGGTCGTGACGGAAAACGCCTATCCGCCTCTGCAATTCCTGGACAAGGACGGCAAGGCGATCGGCTGGGAATACGATGCGATGGCCGAGATCGCCAAGCGGCTGAACGCGATGGTGAAGTATGAAAACATCAGCTGGGACGCGATGATCCCGGCGGTGTCGGAAGGTCAGTTCGACATGGGCATGACCGGGATCACCATCAAGGATGACCGCAAGGAGAAGGTAGATTTCAGCGAGCCCTACATGCGGTCGGAAATGCTGATGATCGTGCGGGGCGACGAGACGCGGTTCACAGATGCGGCGTCTTTCGCGGCGATTCCGGAGCTGCTGGTCAGCGCGCAGCCCGGCACCTCGCCCTTCTATGCCGCGATCTACAACATTCTGGATGGCAACGAGGAAAACCCGCGGGTCATCAAGTTCGAGACCTTCGGTGCCGGGCTTGAGGCGTTGAAGGCGGGCGATGTGGACCTGACGCTGTCGGATTCGACCGCCGCAAACGGCTATGTCGCGGCATCGAACGGGGGGCTGAAGATCATCGGCGAGCCGCTGGCGAGCGAGGATTTCGGCTTCATCTTCCCCAAGGGCAGCGATCTGGTCGCGCCGATGAACGCGGCGATTGCGGCGATGAAGGCGGATGGCACGATGGACAGCCTGAACCAGAAGTGGTTCGTCGACTACAAGATGGGTGAGTAAGGGCTGCGGTGCCCCGGCAGTGCGCCGGGGCAGCTTGCCATGAACCCGTCGTCCGATCCTGACAAGGACTTTCCCTGGTGGCTGGTGATCGTGGCGGTCACCGGTGCCTGGCTGTTTTACGAGGTCTGGGCGAGCGAGGTTTATTCGGCGGCGCTGGACACCTTGTCGAAGGGCATCTGGATCACCGCGTTGGTGACGGTGGTGGCCTATGTGGGTGCCTGTTCGATCGGGCTGCTGCTGGCCGTTGCGGGGACGTCGCGCCATCTGGTGCTGCGGCAGGTCGCGCGGCTGTACATCGAGGTGATGCGCGGTGTGCCGATCATCGTGCTCTTGCTGTATGTGGCCTTCGTGGTGACGCCGGGGTTCGTGGTGGCGTGGAACTGGATCGCGCAGCCGTTGGGCTTTGACGCGCTGCGGGGGCGGGACGTGCCCTTGTTGTGGCGTGCAGTGGCCGCGCTGATGCTGGCCTATTCGGCGTTTCTGGCGGAGATTTTCCGCGCAGGTTTGCAGGCGGTGGACAAGGGCCAGATAGAGGCGGCGAAAGCCTTGGGCCTGAACGGCTGGCAGCGGTTTCGCCATATCGTCTTTCCGCAGGCGTTCCGAATGGTTCTGCCGCCACTGGGCAATGACTTTGTCGCGATGGTGAAGGATTCGTCTTTGGTTTCGGTGCTTGGGGTCACGGATATCACGCAGCTCGGCAAGGTGACGGCGGCGGGGAATTTTCGGTACTTCGAGACTTACAATGTCGTGGCGCTGCTTTACCTGACCATGACGATCGGGCTGAGCCTCGCGTTGCGGCGGGTTGAGGCGCGGTTGCGCGAGCGGTCGGGCGGCGGGGATCGCTGATAGGGCGGATGCCTCCGGCGGGGATATTTTGGGACAGATGAAAGGGTTTGGCATGAGCAATCCGTTGTTGGAAGCGTGGGACGGGGTGTTCGGGTTGCCGACTTTCGAGCGGGTGCGCGACGAGGATTTCGGGCCGGCCTTCGATGTGGCGCTGGCCGAGGCGCGGGCGGCGATTGCCGGAATTGCGGAGGGGCCGGGGGTTTCGTTTGCCGAGGTGATCGAGGCGCTGGAACTGGCGGAAGGGTCTTTGGACCGGGTCGCGGGGGTGTTTTACAACCTTGCCGGGGCGGACAGCACCGAGGCGCGCGAGGCGCTGATGCGGGATCTGGCACCGAAGATGAGCGCGTTTTCCAGCGAGATCACTAACAACAAGGCGCTGTGGGGCAAGATCGAAGCGCTGTGGCAGGGCCGCGAGGGGTTGGGGTTGAGCCCCGAGCAGATGCGAGTGCTGACGCTTTATCGGCAGATGTTCGTGCGGGCGGGGGCGGAGCTGGAAGGGGCAGCGGCGGAGCGGTTGACTGCGGTGAAGTCGCGGCTGGCTGTGTTGGGCACCGCGTTCGGGCAGAACCTTCTCGCCGACGAGCGGGCATGGTTCATGGAAGTGGGCGAGGCCGATCTGGCGGCGTTGCCGGGATTTGTGCAGGACGCTGCACGGGCGGCGGGGGCGGAGCGCGGCTTCGGGGCGGTGGTGACGCTGAACCGCAGCCTGATCGTGCCGTTCCTGCAGTTTTCGCCCAACCGCGCGCTGCGGCAGCGGGCCTATGAGGCTTGGGTTGCGCGGGGCGCCAATGGTGGGGAGACGGATAACCGTGGGGTGGCTGCGGAGATATTGGCCTTGCGGGCGGAGCGGGCTGCGCTGCTGGGCTATGCGGATTTCGCCAGTTTCAAGCTGGAGCCGGAGATGGCGAAGACGCCTGAGGCGGTGCGGGATTTGCTGATGCGGGTCTGGGAGCCTGCGAAGGCGAAGGCGCTGGGTGATGCGGCCGTCTTGGAGGCCATGCTGGTGGCGGATGGGTTTGCCGCACCTTTGGAGGCGTGGGACTGGCGGTATTATTCGGAGAAGCGGCGGAAGGCCGAGCATGATTTGGATGAGGCGGCGTTGAAGCCGTATCTGTCGCTCGACGCGATGCTGGGGGCGCAGTTCGACTGTGCGAACAAGCTTTTCGGGCTGGAGTTCCGCGAGATCGAGGGGCCGTTCTATCACCCGGATGTGCGGGGGTGGGAGGTTACCCGCGGGGGTGCCCATGTGGCGGTTTTCCTTGGGGACTACTTTGCGCGGGGATCGAAGCGGTCGGGGGCTTGGTGTTCGGCGATGCGGTCGCAGCGCAAGCTGGGCGGCGAGCAGCGGCCTGTTGTCGTGAACGTGTGCAACTTCGCGAAGGGCACGCCCAGCCTGTTGTCCTATGACGACGCGCGGACGTTGTTTCACGAGTTCGGCCATGCGCTGCACCAGATGCTGTCGGATGTGACTTATGGGTTCATCTCGGGGACATCCGTCGCGCGGGACTTCGTGGAACTGCCGAGCCAGCTTTATGAGCATTGGCTGGAGGTGCCTTCGGTGCTGGAAGCGCACGCGAGGCACCATGAGACCGGCGAGCCGATGCCGGCGGACATGCTGGAGCGGCTTTTGGCGGCGGGGACCTATGACCAGGGCTTTGCGACGGTGGAGTTCGTGAGTTCGGCGCTGGTCGATCTGGAGTTTCACAGCGGCGCGGCACCGGCGGACCCGATGCAGCGGCAGGCGGAGGTGCTGGAGGGGCTCGGGATGCCGCGGGCGATCCGGATGCGGCACGCGACCCCGCATTTCGCGCATGTGTTTTCCGGCGACGGGTATTCGGCGGGGTATTATTCCTACATGTGGTCGGAGGTGATGGACGCCGATGCCTTTGCGGCCTTCGAGGAGGCGGGCGATCCGTTTGATCCTGTCGTGGCGGCGCGGCTGGAGCAGTTCATCCTGTCAGCGGGCGGGTCGGAGGAGGCAGAGGCCTTGTATCTGAAGTTCCGCGGGCGGATGCCGGGGGTAGAGGCCTTGCTGAAGGGCCGGGGATTGTTGGACGCGGCGTAAGCGGGGGGCCAGCCCCCCGCACCCTCCGGGATATCTTCGCAAAGAGGAAGACCTAGGCACGGAGTGATCCGGGGGGGTGGCCGAACTTTGCCTTGAAGGCGCGGGAGAGGGTGGCGGGGCTTGAGAAGCCGGTGCGGAGCGCGATCTCGGCGAGGGGGTGTTTCGTGTCCGTCAGGAGGCGGCGGGCGGCGGCGAGGCGGAGGCTGAGGGCGTAGGCGCCGGGGGTGAGGCCGAGGCTATCGCGGAACAGGGTCTCCAAGCGGCGGGGGGTGAGGTTCACGGCCTTGGCGATGCTGGCGATGGGTTGAGGGGCGTCGAGCGTGGCCTCCATCAAGGCCGTGGCGCGGGCGACGCGTGGGTCGAGGCTTGGGTCTTGCGCCTCGGGGGCGATCTGGGGTTCGGAGCCTTTGCGGTGGGTGGCGAGGAAACTGGCGGCGACCTGACGGGCGAGGGCGGCGCCGTGGCGGGCGCGGATCAGGTGCAGCATGAAGTCGGTCGCGGCGGCGGCGCCGCCGATGGTGGCGCGGTTGCGGTCGATCACGTAGCGGTCCGGCAGGACCGTGGTTTCGGGGTGGCTGGCTGCGAGGTCTTCGAGGTCTTCCCAATGCACGGTGGCGCGGTAGCCGTCGAGGAGACCGGCGCGGGCCATGACCCAGGGCGCGGCGTCGATGCCACCGACAAGCTGGAAGCGGGGCGCGATGCGGCGAAGGTCGCGGATCAGGGGGCGGGTGGCGACCTCGGCCAGACGGTAGCCGGCGATGACGATGAGGGCGTCGGCGCCTGAGGCGTGGGAGAGGGGGCCGGCGGAGGGAAGCTCGATCCCGCAGGTCAGGGGGACGGGCTGGCCGTCGGGGGTGACGACGCGCCAGCGGTAGGCCTCGTGCCCCAATTGGCGGTTGGCGTTGCGGAGGGGGTCGAGGGCGCTGGCGACCTCGAGGATCGAGGCTTGCGGCAGCACGAAGAGGGCGATGGTCAGGGGGCCGGTCGCGGGTGCGAAGAGTGCGTTTTCCGTCATAAGAATTTCGTAAAGTGCAAAGCGCGGGTTGGCAAGCGGCGTAAGGTGGGCAGCGAAGAGGAGATGCCCCATGCCGCTGACCATGAACCGTGAGGTTTTCATCACCTGTGCCGTGACCGGATCGGGCGGCACGCAGGACCGCAGCCCGCACGTGCCGCGCAGCCCCAAGCAGATTGCCGAAAGCGCGATTGCGGCGGCGAAGGCCGGGGCAGCGGTGGTGCACTGCCACGTGCGCGACCCCGAGACGGGGAAACCCAGCCGCAAGCTGGAGTATTACCGTGAGGTGACGGAGCGGATCAGGGACAGCGATACCGATGTGGTGCTGAACCTGACCGCAGGGATGGGCGGCGACATCTATTTCGAGGGCACCGAGGATATGGGGCGCATCGGCCCACGGTCTGACATGGCGGGGGCGGAAGAGCGGGTGGCGCATGTGGTGGAGTGCCGGCCGGAGATCTGCACGCTGGATTGCGGCACGATGAACTTCAACGAGGCTGACTATGTGATGGTCAACACGCCCGGCATGTTGCGGGATATGGCCAGGCGGATGACGGCGGCGGGCGTGCGGATCGAGATCGAGGCGTTCGATACGGGGCATCTGTGGCTGGCAAAGGAACTGGTGCGCGAAGGCGTGATCCCGGACCCGGTCTTGGTGCAACTGTGCATGGGCGTGCCGTGGGGCGCGCCGGATGACCTGAATACCTTCATGGCGATGGTCAACAATGTGCCGGCGGGGTGGCACTGGTCGGCGTTTTCCTTGGGGCGCAACGAGATGGCCTATGCGGCGGCGGCGACGCTGGCGGGGGGCAACGTGCGTGTCGGGCTGGAGGACAACCTTTGGCTGGACAAGGGCGTTTTGGCCACCAACGCGCAACTGGTGGAACGCGCGGCGACGATCGTGGAAAACATGGGCGCGCGGGTGATCACGCCGGCAGAGGTGCGTGCGCGGCTGAAGCTGGACAAGCGCGCGCCGGTGGGGCGCTGACATGGACAAGGTCAAGTTCACCGCGATGAAGGACGGCGACGCCAGCGATTACGCGATGCTGGACGTTCACGAGCGCGACTATGCGGCGGGGACGGCGGACCGTTTGCTGGGCGCTCTGGTGGCTTTGGATGAAAGCCTGTCGGGATATCAGGTCACGCGGCTGGGCCATTCCTTGCAGGCGGCGACGCGGGCATGGCGGGCGGGGGCGGATACCGACTGGGTGGTGGCGGCGCTGCTGCATGACATCGGCGATATCTACGCGCCCTACAATCACGATGAATACGCCGCCGCGATCCTGAAGCCCTTCGTGCGCGAACAGGTGACATGGGTGGTGGAAAAACACGGCGATTTCCAGCGGCTTTACTATGCGCATCACACGGGCGGAAACCGCCATGCGCGCGACCGCTTCAAGGGCCATGCCTATTACGATGACTGCGATACGTTCTGCGCGAACTGGGACCAATCGAGCTTCGATCCGGCCTATCCGACGATGCAGGTCGAGGATTTCGCGCCGCTGGTGCGCGAGGTGTTCGCGCGCAAGGCATATGACCCGGCGGTGATCCGGGCGGGCGAGCGGGTGGCGCTGACGGATGCGGGTGTTGCTGCGGCGCGGGCGGCAGGAATGGGAGAGGCGTGATGGCACGCAAGGCGGCGATCATTGGCGGCGGGGTTATCGGCGGCGGTTGGACCGCGCGGTTCCTGTTGAACGGTTGGGATGTGGCGGTGTTCGACCCCGACCCGGAGGCGGAGCGGAAGATCAACGAGGTCTTGGCGAACGCCCGGGCGGCGCTGCCGGCGCTGTCGGACGTGCCGATGCCCGCCGAGGGGCGGTTGTCGTTTGCCGGGACGATGGCCGAGGCGGTCGAGGGGGCGGAGTATGTGCAGGAGTCGGTCAGCGAACGGATCGAGCTGAAGCACAAGGTCTATGCCCAGTTGCAGCAATCGAACCCCGGCGTGCTGATCGGGTCGTCCACCAGCGGGTTCAAGGCGAGCGATTTGCAGAAAGGCAGCCCGGCGCCCGAAAACATCATCGTCGCGCACCCGTTCAACCCGGTTTACCTGCTGCCCCTGTCGGAAATCTCTGGCTCGCCCACCAACCCGCCCGAGGTGGTGGAGCGAACCGTGCAGATCATGAAGGACATCGGGATGTTCCCGCTGGTTCTGCGCAAGGAGATTGATGCGTTCATCGGCAACCGGTTCCTCGAAGCGGTTTGGCGCGAGGCGTTGTGGATGCTGGTCGACGGGGTGGCGACGACGGCCGAGATCGACGATGCGATCCGCATGGGCTTTGGCTTGCGCTGGGGGCAGATGGGCCTTTTCGAGACCTACCGCGTGGCGGGCGGCGAGGCGGGGATGCGGCATTTCATGGCGCAGTTCGGCCCGGCGCTGAAATGGCCCTGGACCAAGCTGATGGACGTGCCGGAGTTCAACGATGCGCTGGTCGATCTGGTGGCGGAGCAGTCGGACGCGCAGTCGGGGCACCACACGATCCGAGAGCTGGAGCGTATCCGCGACCAGAACCTTGTGGGCTTCCTGCGGTCGTTGAAGGACCGCAACTGGGGCGCCGGCAAGGTCTTGCGCGAGCATGACGAGCGGCGGCGCGAGGCGTTTCATGCGGGCGAGTTGGCGGGCACGCCGCTCAAGATGGCGGAGTTGCAGGTGCTGCCGTCGTGGATCGACTATAACGGCCACATGACGGAAAGCCGGTATCTGTTCTGCGCGTCGGAGGTGGCGGATGCCTTCCTGCGGCTGATCGGGGCGGACATGGATTATGTGGCGGGCGGGCATTCCTATTACACGGCGGAAAGTCTGGTGCGGCATCTAGGCGAGGCAAAGCTCGGGGACCGGCTGACCGGGACGCTGCAGGTGATCAAGGCGGATGAAAAGCGGCTCCATCATTTCATCACGCTGAGGCGCGGTGATGAGGTGGTGGCGACGGTGGAGCAGATGTGCCTGCACGTCGACATGAAGGCGGGGAAGGCCTGTGCCGCGGCGCCGGAGGTTCTGGCGCGGCTGATGCCGATTGCAGCGGCGCATGAAGGTTTGCCAGCGCCGGAAGGGCTTGGACGCTTTGTCGGGCAAAGGAGGGTGTGATGGACTTCGGACTTTCCGACGAACAGCGGATGATCGTCGAGACGACGCGGGCGTTTGTCGAGACCGAGCTTTACCCTCACGAACTGGCGGTGGAACGGTCGGGCGTGCTGCCGCTAGAGGTGATCCGCGAGGTGCAGCAAAAGGCAATGGCGGCTGGGCTTTATGCCGCCAACATGCCGGTCGAACTGGGAGGTGCGGGGCTCGATACGCTGTCGTGGCTGCTTTATGAAAAGGAACTCGGCCGGGCGAACTATGCGCTGCACTGGACCTGCGTGGCCCGGCCGTCGAACATCTTGCTCGCCGGTAACTCGGAACAGCGCGAGCGGTATCTGATGCCCTGCATCCGGGGCGAGACCTGGGATTGTCTGGCGATGACCGAACCGGGCGCCGGGTCGGATTTGCGCGGGATGAAGGCAAGCGCGCGGCAGGACGGCGGCGACTGGGTGCTGAACGGGACCAAGCACTTCATCAGCCACGCCGATCTGGCGGGGTTTGCGATCGTCTTCATGGCGTCCGGCGAGGAGGAAACTCCGCGCGGCACTAAGAAGCTGATCACTGCTTTCTTCGTCGACAAGGGGACGCCGGGGTTCACCGTGCGCGACGGCTACCGCAACGTCAGCCACCGCGGTTATACCAACGCGGTGCTGGAGTTCGACGATTGCCGGGTGCCGGCGGCAAACGTGCTGGGCGAGGTGCACAAGGGCTTCGAGGTGGCGAACTCGTGGCTGGGCGCCACCCGGTTGCAGGTGGCCTCGACATGCCTTGGGCGCGCGGAACGGGCGCTGGCGCTTGCGGTGGCATATGCGGCGGAGCGCAAGCAGTTCGGGCAGGCGATCGGGAAGTTTCAGGGTGTCAGTTTCAAGCTTGCCGACATGGCGATGGAGTTGAAGGCGGCGGAACTGCTGACCCGCGAGGCGGCGTGGAAATACGATCAGGGCACGGTGACCGAGGCCGACATGTCGATGGCCAAGCTGAAGGCGACCGAGGTGCTGGCGATGGTCGCGGACGAGGCGATCCAGATTCACGGCGGGATGGGGCTGATGGACGAACTGCCGCTGGAGCGGATCTGGCGGGATAGCCGGGTAGAGCGGATCTGGGAAGGCACCTCGGAAATCCAGCGCCACATCATCAGCCGCGAACTTCTGCGGGCGGTCGGGGGCTGAACCGTCGGAAGCGGGGGTTTCACACCCCCGCACCCCCGTGGGATATTTGAGGACAGATGAAAGGGTTTGTTAACCTTGGACTGCAAGAGTGATCGGGCGGTACAGGCGGGGACGCCGATGACCGCGACAGGTGAAACCCTGCTTCGGTTCGCCGAGGCAGGGAACCTCGCTTCGCATTTCATCTGTCTGAAAATATCCCGGGGTCCGGGGCAGAGCCCCGGGGTCCGTGCAAAAGCCGGAGGCCGGGCATGAGCCGCCTAGACCGTCTGCTGCGCCCGCGACACATCTCCGTTCTGGGGGCCGGTTGGGCGCTGAACGTCATCGAGCAATGCCGAAAGATGGGCTTCGCAGGTCAGGTCTGGCCGGTGCATCCGACGAAGGCCGAGGTTGGAGGCTTGCGCGCCTATACGAGCCTCGCCGATCTGCCGGAGCCGCCGGATGCCACTTTCATCGGGGTCAACCGCTTTGCGACGGTGGACGTCGTGGCCGAACTGGCCGCGATGGGGGCGGGCGGGGCGATCTGCTTTGCCTCGGGCTGGACCGAGGCTGGCGAGCCGGGCTTGCAGGACCGGCTGGTTGCGGCGGCGGGGGATATGCCGATCCTTGGGCCGAACTGCTACGGGGTGATCAATTACCTTGATGGCGCGCTTTTGTGGCCCGACCAGCACGGCGGGCTTCGGGTGGAAAAGGGTGTGGCGCTGGTCAGCCAGTCGTCGAACATCGTGATCAACATGGGCATGCAGCAACGGGGTTTGCCGGTCGCCTATGTCGCCTGTCTGGGCAACGCGGCGGTGGTGGGCTTGGCCGAGTTAACGGGCGCGCTGCTGGACGATCCGCGGGTGACGGCGGTCGGGCTTTACATCGAGGGGATCGACGATGCCCCGGCGTTCGCCGCGCTGGCCGAAAAGGCGCGCGGTCTGGGCAAGGGTGTGGTGGCGATCAAGTCGGGCAAGACGGAATTGTCGCGGACGGCTGCAGCTTCGCACACGGCGTCGCTTGCCGGAGGCGGGGCCGCTTCCAGTGCCTTCCTGCGCCAGATCGGGGTGGCGGAGGTGAACACGCCGTCCGAATTGATCGAGACGCTGAAGATTTTCCACGTCCACGGGCCGCAGATCGGCAGGCGGATCTGTTCGCTCTCCTGTTCGGGGGGCGAGGCGGGGTTGGTTGCGGATCTGGCGGCGTCCGTCGGGATCGACTTCCCTCCCGTCCCGCAGGCGACGCATGACCGGCTGTTCGCGGTGCTGGGGGAGATCCCGACGATCTCCAACCCGCTGGATTACCACACCTTCATCTGGGGCGACGGGCCGAAGACGACGGAGGTCTTTTCAGCGATGCTGGAAGCCTATGACGCGGGCATCTACATCATCGACGCGCCTCGGGCGGACCGGTGTGATCCGTCCAGCTATGACCCGGCCTTTGCAGCAATCATCGCGGCGCAGAGGGCGACGGGGAAGATCGCACTTCCGGTCGCCTCGATGGCCGAGAACTTTGGCGAGGCGCGGGTCGAGGCGATGATGCGCGAGGGGGTTTGCGCGCTTTTGGGGCTGGAGACGGCGCTGGCGGCGATCCGGGCGGCGCAGACGGAGCCGGGTCTGCCGGGGTGGCGGCCGGTGGCGGCGGTGCCCACGCGTGAGACGGTGATGCTGTCGGAGGCCGAGGGCAAGGCGCTGTTGGCGGCGGCGGGGGCGGCGGTGCCGCGTTCGGCCGTAGCGACGACGATTGCCGGGCTGGACGTGGTGGGGTTGGCCGCGCCCTATGCCTTGAAGGGGCTGGGGTTTGCGCACAAGACCGAGGCGGGAGCGGTTCGGCTTGGCCTTGCGTCGCTGGACGGGCAGGCGGAGATGCCTGGGGCTGCGGGCTATCTGGCCGAGGAGATGGTGACGGGGGCGGTGGCCGAGGTGCTTCTGGGCCTGCGCCGCGACCCGGTTTACGGCGTTACGCTGACGCTTGGCATGGGCGGGGTGACGGCTGAGGTTCTGGCAGATACGGTGACGCTGGTGCTGCCGGTGACCGAGGCGCAGGTGCTGGAGGCGGCGCGGGGGTTACGGCTGTGGCCGCTGCTGGACGGGTATCGCGGGCGGCCGAAGGCGGACATGGCGGCGGTCGCGGCGATGGCGGTGCGGCTGGGGGATCTGATGCTGGCGGATGCGGGCCTTGAGGAAATCGAGATCAACCCTGTCATGGTGCGGGAAACTGGCGCCGTGGCGGTCGATGCATTGGTAAGGAGAGCGTGATGGCGATGGAGATGCGCGTCGAGGGGCCGGTCAAGACGCGGCGCGAGGGGGCGATCCTTGAGGTCACGCTGGACGCGCCCAAGGCGAACGCGATCAGTCTGAAGACCAGCCGGGTGATGGGGCTGGTGTTCCGCGATTTCCGCGATGACGATAGTTTGCGCGTCTGCATCCTGCGCGCGGCGGGGGAGAAGTTCTTTTGCCCCGGCTGGGATTTGAAGGCCGCGGCCGAGGGCGATGCGGTCGATGGCGACTATGGTGTGGGCGGCTTTGGCGGATTGCAGGAGCTGCCGAACCTGAACAAGCCGGTGATCGCGGCGGTGCAGGGCATCTGCTGCGGTGGGGGGCTGGAGCTGGCGCTGTCGGCGGACCTGATCCTGTGTTCGACAACTGCGACCTTTGCCTTGCCGGAGATCCGGTCGGGCACTGTCGCCGATGCGGCGTCGATCAAACTGCCGAAGCGCATCCCTTATCATGTGGCGATGGACCTGCTGCTGACGGGGCGCTGGTTTGATGCCGAGGAGGCGTTTCGCTGGGGGCTGATCAAGGAGATCTGCGCGCCGGGGGATCTGCTGGGGAAGGCGTGGGATCTGGCGCGGCTTTTGGAAAGCGGGCCGCCCTTGGTTTATGCGGCGATCAAGGAAGTGGTGCGCGAGGCCGAGAACATGCGCTTTCAGGATGCGCTGAACCGGATCACCAAGCGCCAGATGCCGACGGTGGACCGGCTCTATTCCAGCGAGGACCAGTTGGAGGGAGCGCGGGCCTTTGCCGAGAAGCGCGACCCGGTCTGGAAGGGGCGCTGAGCGACACCCCGGCCCGCTGCGAAAACGAGGAGGTAAGCGATGCCCAACCATGATTACACCACCCGCGTCGTCTGGACTGGAAACCGGGGCGAGGGGACGGCGCATTACAAGGCCTATGACCGGACCTGGGATATTGCGGTGCCGGGGAAGGCGTTGGTGCACTGTTCGAACGACCCGCTTCTGGGGGGCGATCCGTCGAAGATGAACCCCGAGGATCTGCTGTTGTCGGCGCTGTCGGCCTGTCACATGCTTTGGTACCTGCACTACGCGAGCGAGGCCGGGGTCGTCGTGACGGGGTATTCCGATGCACCCATTGGCGTGGGCGAGATCGGTCGCGGCGGTGCGGGGCGGTTTTTGTCGGCGACGCTGCGGCCGCAGGTGACGGTGCGCCCGGGGACCGATCTGGCGGTGGCGGAGGCGATCCATCACCGCATCCACGAGGTCTGCTTCATCGCGCGGTCGGTGAACTTTCCGGTGACATACGCGCCGGGTTTCACCGTTGCGGAGTGAATGAGCGCCTGCGGCGCAAAGCTGTGTCTCGCCTCTGGCGCGTCGCCGCGCCAACCGGCTCGGACCAGAACCTCCGGCGGGGATATTTTGGCAAAGAGGAAGGTGGCAGCGGGTCAGGCGCGACAAATTCTGTCGGAAACCGGACGGTTGGCACAGGGTGCCGGCGCTAGGGTGGCGCGATAGGCGCGGGGGCCGGATGGACGAGACCGATTACATCATCGTGGGCGCGGGCAGTGCGGGGTGCGTGCTGGCGGAGCGGTTGTCGGCAAGCGGCAAGCACCGGGTGACGGTGCTGGAAGCGGGCGGGTCGGACCGGCGGTTCTTTGTGCATCTGCCCTTGGGCTACGGCAAGCTGTTCTACGACCCGACGGTGAACTGGCTTTACAAGACCGAACCGGATGCGGGGCTGAACGGGGCGCGGGACCATTGGCCGCGCGGGCGGGTTCTTGGCGGGTCGTCCTCGATCAACGCGATGGTGTATATACGTGGGCATCAGGCGGATTACGAGGAATGGGGCGCGGCCAACCCCGGCTGGGGCTGGGAGGAGTGCCTTTCGGCCTACAAGGCGATGGAGGATACCGAGGCCGGGGGCGATGACTGGCGCGGCAAGGGCGGGCCGTTGTTCGTGTCGGCCAATCGGACGGGGCTGCATCCCTTGGTGAGCGATTATCTGGCGGCCTGTGCGTCGGCCGGGTTGGCGGAGAACGCCGATTTCAACGGCGCCGAGCAGGAGGGCGCCGGGGTCTACCAGATGACGATCAAGGGCGGGCGGCGCAATTCGGCAGCACGAGCGTTCCTGAGGCCGGCGATGAAGCGGGCGAATGTCCGGGTTGTCACCGGGGCGATGGTGACCCGCGTGGTGATCGAGGCTGGCCGTGCCGTGGGGGTGGAGTATCGGCGCGGCGGGGAAACCCACGTCCTGCGCGCGAAGGCCGAGGTCATTCTGGCGGGGGGCGCGATCAACTCGCCGCAGCTGTTGCAACTGTCGGGCGTGGGGCCGGGGGCGTTGTTGCAGGGGTTGGGGATACCGGTGCTGCGCGACAACGCCAATGTCGGCGATCACCTGAGCGACCATCAGGGCATCAACTACACCTGGGCGATGACGGTGCCGACCTACAATGACGAGCTGCGCCCGTGGTGGGGCAAGCTGCGCGCGGGGATGCAATATGTGCTGACGCGCGGCGGGCCACTGTCGAAGTCGATCAACCATGCGGGTGGGTTCTTCCGCACCTCGCCCGATCTGCCGCGACCGAACATGCAACTGTATTTTCAGGCGTTTTCGACGCTGATCCCGCGCGAGGGCGAGCGGCCGGTCCTGGACCCCGATCCGTGGTCGGGGATGTCGATCGGATTGTCGAATTGCAGACCCACAAGCCGGGGGCATATCCGGCTGCGGTCAGCCGATCCGATGATGCATCCGGTGATCACGGCGAATGCGTTTTCGACCAACCATGACGTCGAGGAGATGCTGGCGGCGGTGAAATACCTGCGGCATCTGGCGGCGCAGCCGCCCTTGGCGCGGCTGATCAAGGAAGAGCTGCGACCGGGGCCGCAGGTAGTAACGGACGAGGCCCTGATCGACGATTTCCGCAGCCGGTCGGGGACTGTGTATCACCCAAGCTGCACCTGCCGGATGGGTGGGGATGCGGCGACGAGCGTCGTCGATGCCCGGCTGAAGGTGCACGGGGTGGAGGGGTTGCGCGTGATCGACGCCTCTGCCTTCCCGAACCTGATTGCGGGCAACACCAATGCGCCGGCCTTGCTGATGGGGTGGAAGGGCGCGGAGATGGTTCTGGCCGACGCGCGCTGAGCCGGCGGTCGTTGCCGCGACCCTGGCAGGAGCCTCCGGCGGGGATATTTTGGGACAGATGAAGGGCTACAGAGGAAGGGCGGGAGGCGTTCATTCGCCCCGTGGGAAGCGCTTCGAATCCTCAAGAATGTTCAAGTCCATGTGGTTGCGCATGTAGCGTTCCGATGCGGCACGGAGTGGCTGGTGGTCCCACGGGTAATAGGCGCCGTTGCGCAGGGCCTCGTACACCACCCAGCGGCGGGCCTGGCTTTCGCGGACGGCGGCATCGTAGGCGGGAAGGTTCCAGCGGGCGTCGGCAAGCGTCTGGAAATGCGCGAGTATTTCGGCGGCGCGGGGATCGGTGGCGAGGTTCGTGCGTTCCTGCGGATCGCTTGCGAGGTCGAAGAGAAGCTCGGGGTCGGCGGGGCAGCGGATGTATTTCCAGGCGCCTTCGCGCAGGGCCACCATCGGGGTGATGGTGCCTTCGGCGGCGTATTCCATTGCGACGGCGGGGCGCGGTGCGCCGGCGGCGACCGGGATCAGGTTGACGCCTTCGGTCCAGGGCATGACCTCGGCCATCGAGATTCCGGCAAGGGCCGCGAGGGTGGGGGCGAGGTCGATGGTGGAAACCGGCGTGTCGATCCGGACGGGGGTGATGTCGGGTGACGAGATCATCAGGGGCACTCGGGCGGAGCCTTCGAAGAAGTTCATCTTGAACCACAAGCCACGCTCGCCCAGCATTTCGCCGTGGTCGGAGAGGAAGACGACGATGGCCTCCTGCCGTGTCGCCTCAAGCACCGCGAAGATTTCGCCGATCTTGTCGTCGACGTAGGAGATGTTGGCAAAATAGCCTTGGCGGGCGCGGCGGATCTGGTCGTCGGATATGTCAAAGGCGCGCCAGTCGCAGGCGTCCATCAGGCGCTGGGAGTGGGGGTCTTGCGCCTCGTACGGGATGGGTGCGGGCGGTTCGAGTTCGGGGGCGTTTTCGTAGAGATCCCAGTACTTGCGGCGGGCCACGAAGGGGTCGTGCGGGTGGGTGAAGCTGACGGTCAGGCACCACGGGCGGGTATCCTGACCGCGCGACAGGTCGTAAAGCTTTTGGATCGCCTGATGCGCCACGTCGTCGTCGTATTCGAGCTGGTTGGTGATTTCGGCCACGCCCGCGCCGGTGACGGAGCCGAGGTTGTGATACCACCAGTCGATCCGTTCACCCGGTTTGCGGTAATCCGGCGTCCAGCCGAAATCGGCGGGGTAGATGTCGGTGGTCAGGCGCTCTTCGAAGCCGTGGAGCTGGTCGGGGCCGACGAAATGCATCTTGCCGCTGAGGGCGGTGTGATAGCCGGCGCGGCGCAGGTGGTGGGCGTAGGTGGGGATGTCGGAGGCGAACTCGGCCGCGTTGTCGTAGACGCGGGTGCGGCTGGGCAACTGGCCCGACATGAACGAGGCGCGGGCCGGGGCGCAAAGCGGCGAGGCGGTGTAGGCGTTGGCAAAGCGCGCGGAATGGGCGGCGAGGCGGCGCAGGTTCGGGGCGTGCAGGAAGGGCGCAGGGCCGTCGGGAAAGAGGGTGCCGTTCAACTGGTCGACCATCACGATGAGGATATTCGGAGGCGTGGTCATGGGCGGCCTTTCCTGTGGCGACGTGCCGGGTAAGCTGGCGGCAGATCGGACCCTCGTCTGGCCTTGCAGCGACGGTGCCCGGTCATAACCGGCATTTGGGGAGAGCGCCATGCGGGCTGTAAGCGAGATTCCCGACCAAGGGATCGTGATGCCGGATGGGGTGCGGCTGTCGGCGCGGCTGTGGCTGCCCCAGGATGCCGGTGTGGACCCGGTGCCGGCGATTCTGGAGATGATCCCCTACCGCAAGCGCGATGGCACGGCGGCGCGGGACGCGGCGATCCATCCGTGGTTTGCGGCGCGGGGCTATGCCTGCCTGCGGGTCGATCTGCGCGGGGCGGGCGACAGTGAGGGTTTGTTGACCGATGAGTATACGGCCGAGGAATGGGCCGATGCCTGCGCGGTGATCGAATGGGCGGCGGCGCAGCCGTGGTGCAGCGGCACGGTGGGGATGATGGGTAAAAGCTGGGGCGCGTTCAATGCGTTGCAGGTGGCGGCGTTGCAGCCGCCCGCGCTGGAGGCGGTGATCGCGGTGTGCGGCACGGTGGATCGGTTCGGCGAGGACATCCATTTCAAGGGCGGATGTCTTTTGGGGGAAAACTTCGGCTGGGCGTCGGTGATGCTGTCTTATTCTTCGCGTCCCGCGGACCCGTTGCTGAGGCTGGATTGGCGCGAGGATTGGTTGCTGCGGCTGGACGGGAACCCGTGGCTTGCGCCGCGCTGGGCGGCGGAGCAGGCGCGGGGGGATTACTGGCGGCATGGGTCGGTCTGTGAGGATTGGGGGAAGATGACCGTGCCGGTGCTGGCCGTTGGCGGCTGGGCGGATGGCTACATGAACATGGTGGGGGCGCTGGTCGAAAATGCGGTGGGGCCGGTGAAGGGGATCGTCGGACCTTGGGTGCATCTTTACCCGCACATGGCGGTGCCGGGACCGCAGATCGGGTTTCTGACCGAGGCGCTGCGCTGGTGGGATCGCTGGTTGAAGGGTGTGCCTAACGGGGTGGAGGCAGAGGCGCCAACACGCGTTTACATGCTGGATGCGGCGGTGCCGGACGCCAGTGCCGCGTTCCGGCCGGGGCGGTGGCTGGCCCTGCCGGAGGGGTGGCAGGCGGACCGGGTGGTGTTGCCATTGGGGCAGGGTCTTGGCGATGCGGGCGGCGTGCGGACGGTGATCGCCACGCCGCAGCACCTTGGCGCGGCGGCGGGGGAGTATTTCCCGACCGGGCTGAACGGCGAGATGGCGGGGGATCAGGCCGCGGACGACGCGCTGTCGGTCTGTTTCGACGGGCCGGTGCTGGAGGCACCGCTGGAGCTGATCGGGGCGGCGCGGGTGCGGCTGACGGTGGCGTCGGACAAGCCTTTGGGGTTTGTGGTGGCGCGGCTGTGCGATGTGGCGCCTGATGGGGCTTCGGTGCGGATCGCACATGGGATGCTGAACCTGTGCAACCGGGGCGGCGCGGACGCGCCGCGCCCGGTGGTGCCATGCGAGGCGATGACGGTGGAGGTTACGCTGGACCAGATGGCCTACCGGGTGGCGGCGGGGCATCGGGTGCGGCTGGCGCTGTCAAACACCTACTGGCCGTTCCTGTGGCCGTCGCCGGAGGCGGGGCGGCTGATGGTTACGGGCGGAGAGTTGGATCTGCCGGTGCATCGCGGAGGCACGGAGGAGTGGGTGCCGCCCGCGCCGGAGCCGTCGCCAGCGTCGCCGCACCGGGTGCTGCGCGAAGGGGTAGCGTCACGCGAAACGCGAGTGGATGCGGACGGGCGGCACTGGGTGGTGGTTCGCGACGATACCGGGGATTTCGAGGACCTGAGCCACGGCTTGCGCTTTGGCGAGGGCTATGAGGAACGGTGGCAGATACTGCCAGATGATCCCCTGTCGGCGAAGGTGGAGATCGTCTGGGAACAGCGCCTGTCGCGCGGCGATTGGTCGGTGCGGACGCGGTCGGAAACGGCGATGTCGGGCAGCGCCGATGCGCTGCGGATGGAGGCGCGGCTCACGGCATGGGAGGGCGAGACAGAGGTGTTTGCCCGCGTCTGGGATGAGCGCGTGCCGCGCCGGTTCGTCTAGCTGGCGTAGGTCGGATCGTCGCGGTCAAGGATCGACCTGATTTCCGACAGGTGGGCGTCGGCGAAGCCGGGGTAGGTTTCCCATTCGCGGGCGGTTTTCTCGGCGATATCTTCGGGCAGGACGCGCAGGGGGCGTCCGGTTTGCAGGGCGCGGATGTAGGTCTCGGCGGCGCGTTCGAAGTAGTAGAGGCGGTTGAAGGTTTCGGCGACGGTGCGCCCGACGATCAGGACGCCGTGATTGCCCATGACGAGCGTGGTGATTGCGGGGTTTGCCAGCAGGGTGGCGCAGCGCGCGCCTTCCGCCTCAAACGCCATGCCGCCGAAATGGTCATCGACGACGTGGCGATTGTGGAACATCGCGGTGTTCTGGTCGATCGCTGGAAGGCGCGAGTCGGCGAGGCTGGCCAGCACGGTGGCGTGGATCGAATGGACATGCATCGCGCAGCGGGCGTGCGGGCAGGCGCGGTGGATGGCGCCGTGCAGGCCCCAGGCGGTGGGGTCGGGCGCATCGGGGCGGTTGAGTGTGTCTGGATCGTCGGCGTCAATCTCGACCAGCGACGAGGCAGTGATGCGCGAGAAATGCCGTCCGTTCGGGTTGATGAGGAAACGGGTGCCGGCAGGGTTGATCGCGAGGGAAAAATGGTTGGCGACCGCTTCGTGCATGTTCAGCCGGGCCGTCCAGCGGAACGCCGCGGCGAGATCGATTCGCTCTGCCTGCGCGGTGAGGTTGGAATGTGTGTTCATGGCGTCTCCTCCAGGCAGCGAATCGGGCAAGATGTTCTGTGGGGAACAGGGATCGGGAACGGGTTCGGTAGAGTGGTGTTGCACCCAAGGCGAGTGGTGACGGAATTGCTCAACCAGAGACTTGAACTGTGTCGGATCATTGTCGACGTTACCCCGAATGTGCCACAAATCATTCGGATTCTTCTGTAGATTTTCTTATTTCGGGCGAATGCTCACCGCAATCGAGAGGTACTCCGTCACCGTACAGGTGGAGTCAGATCACGTGCGGATTGTAACAAGCATTCATCAGCGTCTCGTTGCCTCTCGTGCCTTCGGTGTGCGTGTCATGCTGTTGTCTGCCGATGCCGAAAGTGCGACGGCGCGCAGCCTGGCCCGGTTTGGCAGTCAGGTGGAGTGCGAGACCGATTTCTTTGCCGCAATAAGCAACATCATCGACGATCCGATGGGCTATGACCTGTTCGTCATGGATTGCGACGGGTTTGGCGGGATCGCCGCGGGCGAGCGGGCGGTTGCCACGCTGATCGCCAGCGAGGCGCGGATGCGTGTCATGCTGATAAGCGCCGAGTTCGACACGCCTGCCTTTCCGATGGGCCGCAGAACGGCAGTGTGCCTGCCGTCCCCGGTGTCGCACGAATCCATGCGCTTCGGATTTGACCACGTTTTGCGCGACCGGCCGGTGATGCACCTGTCCTGAGGTCGCGCCGCGCGGTCACGCCAAGGCGAGATTCGTTGCCGACTCGCGCCCGTCGCGGCCAGCCTCGATGTCGAAGGTGACGGCCTGACCGTCCTTCAGCCCGCGCAGGCCCGCGCGTTCCAGTGCGGTGATGTGGACGAAGACGTCCTTCGACCCGCCTTCGGGTGCGATGAACCCGTAACCCTTTGTTTCATTGAACCATTTCACGGTGCCTTTGGCCATCGTGATGCTCCCTGTCTGTTGCCGCCCGCGGGAGTGCGGCGGCCCGGCCCCGTCAGCTTGTGGTCGATTGCTGTGGCCGATGGTCGGAGACAGTGGTCGAAAAGTTAACGTCGCGTCGGAAAAGTTGCCACATCGGGCGCAAAAATCAAGACACCTGCGTTTCGGCGCCGACGTATTGGCGGGCGGCTGTGCTGCGGGTGCAAGATGGTATATGCTGCAGCGCAGCAAGGAGATTCGTCATGGGCACGGTCATCACGGTCGCACAGCAGAAGGGCGGGGCGGGGAAAACCACGCTGGCGGTCAATCTGGCGGTGGAGTTCCTGCGCAGGGGGATGAAGGTCGCGGTGCTGGACACCGACCCGCAGGGCAGCCTTGGCCGCTGGTTTCTGGCGCGGCGCGAGCGTTTGGGCGAAGCGGGGATGGAACTTTCCACCGCTTCGGCCTGGGGCGTGGGGTATGAATGTGAAAAGCTGCGCAAGCTGGTTGATGTGGTGATCGTGGACACCCCGCCGAAGGTGGATGCCGATCTGCGGCCCGCACTGCGCGAGGCGGATCTGGTGCTGGTGCCGGTGGCGGAATCGATGGTGGACCTATGGGCCACCGACGGGGTGCTGGATCTGGTTGAACGCGAAGGTCGCAAGGCGCTGATCGTGTTGAACCGGATCAAGGCAGGGTCGCGGCTGGGGCTGGAGGTGGCGTCGGCGGCCGGGCTGGTCGGCACGGTGGCCGGGGCAAAGCTGGGATCGCGGGTCGCCTTTGCGCGCAGTCTGGGCGAAGGCACGTCGGTTGTGGAAGAACGCGGGCCGGGCGCGGGCGAGGTGGCGGCGCTGGCCGATGAGGTTCTGGCGATGCTGGGCTGAGGCTGGCGCGCGCCATGACGACGCGCACCGGGAATTCAGGCCGAGGTCTTGTCGTTGGTGCCGCTGCGGATCACCTCGATCTTGACCTTGGTGACAAAGGCCGCAAGCGCACCGATGACGGCCAGAAGGGGCGCTGCAAGAACCACCGCGCCACCCGCAATGGCACCGATCGTCAGCGGCAGTTCGACGATCAGATCTCCGTCCGGTTCGGTGATGCGGATGCGCTTGACCTGCCCCTCGGCGGCGAGGCGTTTGACTGCGGCAAGAAGCTGATCGCCCGCCACCTCGATCTCTTCGGTCCAGGTGCGTTTCTTGCGCGGTTCGGATTCGTTCTTGGCGTTCTGATCGGTCATGGCTGACCCTCCGATTGCGTTGAAAGCCTGAAACTTGGCACAGATTCGCGCCGACCGCGTTGACGTGGATCATCAAGGCCGTCGGCGCGGGGGCTCAGATACGGCCGGTCAGCACAAGGATCAGCAGGATGACCACAACCAGACCAAGGCCGCCCGACGGGCCATAGCCCCACGACCGGGAATGGCCCCAGGTGGGCAGCACGCCGACGAGGGCAAGGATGAGGATGACAAGAAGGATCGTGCCGAGGGACATGGGTCGCCTTTCAAGCGCGCCGGATCGGCGCTGGTGTCAGGACAACGTGCAAGCGGGCAGTTAGGTTCCCTCAAACGCAGGATGCCCGGCAGGCGGTGCCGGGCATCCTGATCAGGATCAGCGCGAGAAACGCTTGTATTTCACGCGCTTCGGTTCGATCGATTCCGGGCCGAGGCGGCGGACCTTGTCCTGTTCGTAGGCCTCGAAGTTGCCCTCGAACCATTCCACATGCGCGTCGCCTTCGAAGGCGAGGATGTGCGTGCAAAGCCGGTCGAGGAAGAAGCGGTCGTGGCTGATGATGATCGCGCAGCCGGCGAAATCTTCGATGGCGGCTTCCAGCGCCTGCAGCGTTTCCACGTCAAGGTCGTTGGTCGGTTCGTCGAGGAGAAGGACGTTGCCACCAGACCGAAGCAGTTTCGCCATGTGCACGCGGTTGCGTTCGCCGCCCGACAGGAGGCCGACCTTTTTCTGCTGGTCAGTGCCCTTGAAGTTGAACGCACCGGCGTAGACGCGGGAGTTCATCTCGAGATCGCCAAGGTGGATGACTTCGGACCCGCCGGAGATTTCCTCCCACGCGGTCTTGTTCGGGTCCAAAGCGTCGCGTGACTGGTCGACGTAGGACAGCTGCACCGTGTCACCGAGGGTGATGGTGCCTTCGTCGGGTTGTTCCTGACCGGTGATCATGCGGAAGAGGGTGGATTTGCCGGCACCGTTCGGGCCAATGACGCCGACGATGGCGCCCGGCGGGACGGTGAAGGTCAAATCTTCGATCAGAAGCTTGTCGCCCATGTGCTTCTTCAGGCCGACAACCTCGATCACCTTGTTGCCAAGGCGTTCGCCGTTCGGAATGATGATCTGGCTGACGGAGGCGCGTTCGCGCACGGTCTGGCTGGCCATCTCGTTGTACTTGGAGATACGGGCCTTGGATTTCGCCTGACGGGCCTTGGCACCGGCGCGAATCCATTCGAGTTCCTTCTCAAGCACCTTCTGCTTGGATTTGTCCTCGCGCGCTTCCTGCTGCATCCGCTTGGCCTTCTGTTCCAGCCATGCGGAATAGTTGCCCTCGTAGGGGATGCCACGACCACGGTCGAGTTCGAGGATCCACGAAGTGATGTCGTCAAGGAAGTAGCGGTCGTGGGTCACGATCAGGATCGTGCCCTTGTAGTTGATCAGGTGCTTTTGCAGCCAGGCGATGGATTCGGCGTCAAGGTGGTTGGTCGGTTCGTCCAACAAGAGCATGTCGGGCTTTTCCAAGAGCAGCTTGCACAGCGCCACGCGGCGGCGTTCACCGCCCGACAGGGTTTCGACATCGGCATCATCGGGCGGGCAGCGCAGCGCGTCCATCGCGACGCCGACGGTGGCTTCAAGTTCCCACAGGTTTTCGGCGTCGATCTGATCTTGCAGCTTGGCCATCTCGTCGGCGGTTTCGTCCGAGTAGTTCATCGCCAGTTCGTTGTAGCGTTCAAGGATCGCGGTTTCCTTGGCAACGCCGAGCATGACGTTCTCTTTCGCCGTCAGCTTTGGGTCGAGGTAGGGTTCCTGCGCCAGATAGCCGACCTTGGCCCCCTTGGCGGCCCAGGCCTCGCCTTTGAAATCGGTGTCGATGCCGGCCATGATCCGCAGCAGCGTGGATTTACCCGAGCCGTTGACGCCCACGACGCCGATCTTGACGCCGGGCAGGAAGTTCAGGTGGATGTTTTCAAAGCATTTCTTGCCGCCCGGATAGGTCTTGGACACACCTTCCATGTGGTAGACATACTGGTAGCTGGCCATGAGGGTATCTCCGCGCGTTTCGGGTTTGGCTGTCAGATAGGCGAACGGGCCGAAAAGGGCAATCCGCGCGGTGGGATTTCGCTGTGGCCCTGAATTGCGCGGTGCCTGCAGATTTGCGTTTCCGGCGGGCAGCGAAGTGCGCTAGCGATGCGGGAATGAAGCAGGGTTTTCCAGTTGCCACCAAGGGGATGGTCGTGGGCCTTCTGGGCGGGTCGTTCGACCCCGCGCATGAAGGGCACGCGCACATCACCCGCGAGGCGTTGAAGCGCATCGCGCTGGACCGGGTCTGGTGGCTGGTGACGCCGGGCAATCCGCTGAAGGCGCGACAGCCTGCGCCGATGGCCGACCGGCTGGCGCGGGCGCGGGCGGTGATGCACGACCCAAGGGTGGTGGTGACCGGGCTGGAAGAGGTGCTGGGCACGCGGACCACCGCCGATACCATTGACCGGCTGCGCGCGATCTATCCGGGGGTGCATTTCGTCTGGCTGATGGGGGCGGACAATCTGGTGCAGTTCCACAAGTGGGGCCGCTGGCGCGATATCCTTCGCAGCGTTCCGGTGGGCGTGCTGGCGCGGCCGGGGGCCGGGGTTGCGGCACGGCTGAGCGTGGCGGCGCGGGCGTTCAAGGTGCATCAGGTGTCGCGCGGCGAGGGGTTGGGCAACCGCAAGCCGCCGGTCTGGTGTTTCGTGAACCTGCCGTTGAACGCGGCATCGTCCAGCGCGATCCGCGCCAAGGGCAAGTGGCGCAAGTAGCGCGCCCGGTCGCGCTGACGTGAGGGACGGGCGTCTGGTGGAATCGGCGCGGTTGGCCGACACTGACCGGGTTTTGCGGGAGGCAGGGACTTGATCACGCGGCGGGGACTGTTGGCGGGGCTGTTGGCCGGGGTGGCACTGCCCGCCTTTGCCGAGGTCATCGACCGTTCGCCCCGGCCACGGGCGCGCGGGGCTGTGGCTGCGCCGGTGCCATCCGCGAAGGGGCCGGTGGACAGCGCGCCGCTGATCGCGGCGGCCAAGCTGGGTGGGGCGGTCGCCTTCGTGCTGGCCGATGCCGCGACCGGTGAGGTGCTGGAGGCGCGCGAGCCGGACCTGCCGTTGCCGCCGGCGAGCGTGGCAAAGACAGTCACCTCGCTGTTTGCGTTGGACCGGCTGGGGCCGGGGTTCCGCTTTGCCACGCGGGTGCTGGCGACGGGGCCGGTGTCGGGCGGCAAGGTGCAGGGTGATATCGTGCTGTCCGGTGGCGGCGACCCGACCTTGCAGACCGACCAGTTGGGCGATCTGGCCGCGCGGCTGGCGGCGGCGGGGATCAAGGGCGCGACGGGGCGGTTTCTGTATTGGGACGGGGCATTGCCGCGGACCTACGGCATCGCGTCCGACCAGCCCGACCATGTGGGCTACAACGCCGCAATTTCCGGGCTGAACCTGAACTTCAACCGGGTGCATTTCGAATGGAAGCGTGCGGGCAGCGACTGGCAGGTGGCCGTCGATGCGCGGGGCGAGCGGTTCATGCCGGCGGTGGCGATGGTGCGGGTGGGGATCGTCGGGCGGGACGCGCCGCTGTTCACCTATGGCAATGGCCGGGTGGAGGAGTGGACGGTCGCCTCTGCCGCCTTGGGCAAGGGGGGCAGTCGCTGGCTGCCGGTGCGTGACCCCGGGCGCTACACGGCAGAGGTGTTCCGCACCTTGGCGCGCGCACAGGGGATCGCGCTGGACGCGCCCGAGCCGCTGGGCACCAAGCCAGACGGGCGCGAGGTGGGACGGGTGGAAAGCGAGCCGCTGACCGAGGTGCTGCGCGAGATGCTGAAGTTTTCGACCAACCTGACGGCGGAGTGTGTGGGCCTGACCGCCTCGGGGCAGCAGTCGCTGGCGGCGTCGGCGCGGGCAATGGATGCCTGGGTCCGCGAGCGGTTCGGCGTGACGGTAAGCCTGGCCGACCATTCGGGGCTGGGCGGTGCGTCGCGGATCACGGCGGGCGGCATGGTCAGCATCCTGGGGCAGGCGCATCGGGATGGAATGGGGCTGAAGCCGTTGCTGCGGGACGTTGGGATGAAGGACGACAAGGGCCGGGTGATCGAAGGCCACGCAGTGAAGGTGCTGGCGAAATCGGGCACGCTGAACTTTGTGTCCGGGCTGGCGGGGCACATTTCGCCGCCGGGTGGGCGCGAGATGATCTTCGCTATCTTTACCGGCGACCCGGAGCGGCGCGATGCGGTGCCGGTCGCGCTGAGGGAGGAGCCGGAGGGCGGCAAGGCTTGGACCAAGCGGGCGCGGACCTTGCAGGGGCAGTTGGTGAACCGCTGGGCGGCGGCCTGGCGGTAGGGTTAGGCTGCGCCACTGTCAGGGTAGCGCCCCTTAGACCACCATGTGCCGCACCCTTGCGCCCCATTCGATCGCGGCGGCGTGCAGGCGGTCGATCTTCAATTCCTCGCGCACCTCTTCCAGCATCCGCAGTTCCACCTGTGAGTGGCGACCGTCTGCGGTGACGACATCGCAGGCCAGCGCGTAGGCGGTCTCGTAAAGGCGCTCGGGGAGGGCTTCGCGGATCAGGCCGAAGAGGGCGTCGAGACCGTCTTCCTCCTCGAAGAGGTCAAAGACGATGCGGCTGACGCGGCGGATGCGGTCAGGGTCGTAGGTGGCGAAGGCGGGCATGTGGTTGACCATGCGGGTGATCGCCACAAGCTCGGCCGTGCGCATGTTCTCGTCCGAGGCGGAACAGGCCACCATGACGGCGACAAGGGCATCTTGCGGAGACATGGGCGACGTTTCGGACATGGGTAAAATCCTTTTGCGGCAGAGATTGTTGACGCGGCTTGGGTCGGGCAATACAGGACAGGCCTTGTGCGGGGCAAGGGGCCCCTGAGGGACGATGCGATGTCAGCTTTGCGCGATGCGGCGATGAAGTCGAAGGCCTGGCCTTTTGAGGAAGCGCGCGCGCTGATGAAACGGTATGAGAAAAAGGCGCCGGAAAAGGGCTATGTGCTCTTTGAGACGGGATATGGACCGTCTGGCCTGCCGCATATCGGCACCTTTGGCGAGGTGGCGCGGACCACGATGATCCGCCGCGCCTTCGAGGTGATCAGCGACATTCCGACGCGGCTGATCTGCTTTTCCGACGATGTCGACGGGATGCGCAAGGTTCCGGAAAATGTGCCGCAGCAGGACATGCTGCGCCAGCACATGCAAAAGCCGCTGACCAGCGTGCCCGATCCTTACGGCGAGTATGAAAGCTTCGGGGCGCACAACAACGCGATGCTGCGGCGGTTTCTGGATACGTTCGGGTTTGAATACGAGTTCATTTCCGCGACCGAGTTCTACAAGTCGGGGCGGTTCGATGCGACGTTGCGGCTGTGCGCGGAACGCTATGACGCGATCATGGCGATCATGCTGGCAAGTTTGCGCGAGGAGCGGCAGCAGACCTATTCCTGCTTCCTGCCGATCCACCCGGAGACGGGGCGGGTTCTGTATGTGCCGATGAAGGAGGTGAACGCCAAGGATGGTACGATCACCTTCGACGACGAGACGGGCCGCGAGTGGACGCTGCCGGTGACGGGCGGGAACGTGAAGTTGCAGTGGAAGCCGGATTTCGGCGCGCGCTGGGCGGCGCTGGACGTGGACTTCGAGATGTACGGCAAGGACCATTCCACCAACACGCCGATCTATGACGGGATTTGCGAGGTTCTGGGGGGCCGCAAGCCGAACCACATGACCTATGAGCTTTTCCTCGACGATCAGGGGCAGAAGATTTCGAAGTCGAAGGGCAATGGCCTGACGATCGACGAGTGGCTGACCTATGCGGCGACGGAAAGCCTGTCGTATTTCATGTACCAGAAGCCGAAGACGGCAAAGCGGATGCATTTCGATGTGATCCCGCGGGCGGTGGACGAGTATCACCAACAGCTGCGCGCCTATCCGACGCAGGATGTGGACGGGCAGGTCAACAACCCGGTCTGGCACATTCATGGCGGCAAGCCCCCGGAAAGCCACATGGTGGTGTCGTTCGGGATGCTGCTGAACCTGGCCTCGGTGTCGGGCGCGCGGGATGGGGCGACGCTCTGGAAGTTCATCCAGCGCTATGCGCCCAACGCCTCGCCGGAGGGAAACCCGGATCTGGACGCGGCGGCGGGCTATGCGGTGCGGTATTTCACCGACCGGATCGCACCGACGAGGGTGTTCCGCCTGCCGACCGATCAGGAGCGGGCGGCGATGGAAGACCTGCGCGCGCGGCTGGCGGCGTGGGACGGCGGGCTGGACGACGAAGCCTTGCAGTCGATGGTCTTTGCGGTGGGCAAGGCGCACGGGTTCGAGCCTTTGCGCGACTGGTTCAAGGCGCTTTACGAGGTGCTTCTGGGGGCCAGCGACGGGCCGAGGTTTGGCGGTTTCGTGGCGCTTTATGGCGTCGAGGAAAGCATTGCGCTGATCGACAAGGGGCTTTCGGGCGCGCTGGTGGGGTAAGCGGGCAGAAAACTTTGACGTGGCGTCAGCCCGGCCTACTGTCCTTTGCGGGGACGTATGGACGGGGAGCCACGCCAATGCGCATTGGTCTTTTTGCACTTTTGACAGGGATGCTTTTCGCTCTGCCCGCTGCGGCGCAGGAAAAGCCGATCCAGGACACCATCCAGAACCAGCTGAACGCCTTTCAGGTGGACGATTTCGCCACGGCCTTCACCTTTGCCAGCCCCAACATCAAGGCGCTGTTCGGCACGCCGGAGAATTTCGGCGCGATGGTCAGCGAGGGCTATCCGATGGTGCATCGCCCCTCGGCGGTGACGATGCTGGAACTGCGCGAGGTTGCGGGCAACCTGTGGCAGCGGGTGATGATCACCGACGAGGCGGGTAAGACGCATCTTCTGGACTACCAGATGATCGAAACGCCCGAAGGCTGGCAGATCAACGGCGTGCAATTGCTGCGCGCGCCGGATGTGGGGGCCTAAGCCAGCCCCCCTTTTCCCCACTAAGTGGGCGCGCGCGCGGCGCGGGTGTTGCGCGCTGCTATCAGGTGGCGCGCGGTGACCTGAGGTCTGGTTAAGCCCGTCTTGCTACCCCTTTGCCGCATGGCGTGCGGACCTTGGGCAATCCCTTCGTGTTCGCGCTGCCCGTGGCATGGCGCAAGCGAGGCGAGGGAATTTCAGATGAACAAGGCAATCACCGACGGGCTGGTCCTGATGCCGCCACCGTTTTCGGCAGGCCTCAACCTGTGGTCGCGCGGCGACGGCACGCCGGGATCGGGGTCGTATCAGGGGCAGGCCAACGCGGCACTGGTGACCAACGATCAGGATTTCGCGGGCTGTCTGGAATTGCAGAAGGTCGACGCGGTGCAGAAGGTGCGGTCCTTTGCGCAGACGCCGATGCAGCCGGGGCTTTACCTGCGGGTGACGGCGCGGGTGAAGGCGGTGTCGGGCAACCTGCCGTCGGTCAGGATCGCGGCCTGGGCCGGGGATGTGGCGGGCGTCAACGTGACCGCGGCACCGCAGGCCGGGCCTTCGGTGGCGCTGACCAGCTATGGGCAGGTGGTGACGGTGTCGGCAATCATCGCCCCGGCTGCGCGGCAGGGCGTGGATCTGGCCTGGGGGTCGGTGCCGGTTTACGGGCATTTCGGCATTGATCTGACCGGGGCCAACGGCGGCGTCGTGCGGATCGACGATCTGGTGGTCGAAGATGCGACAGAAGTGTTCCTTCGCAAGATGATGGATTGGGTCGACGTGCGCGACTACGGCGCGCTGGGCAACGGCACCACGAATGACACGGCGGCCTTTCTGGCGGCTGACGCAGCCGCGGACGGTCGCGCCATTCTGGTGCCGGAGGGAGTGTTCAGGCTGAACAGCGATGTGGCGATCACCAACCGCATTCGCTTTGAAGGCACGCTGTCGATGCCGGCGAACCGTCGCCTGACGCTAACGCGGAACTATGACCTCGACACCTACGCCTCGGCCTTCGGGTCGGAGCTGGAGGGGTTCCGGCGCGCGTTGCAGGCGCTGTTCTACTTCAACGACCACAACACGCTGGATCTGTCGGGGCGCCGGGTTGACCTGACCGGGCCCTTGGACGTGGCGACGATTGCGGGGCTGACCAGCTTTACCTCACGCCGGGTGCTGCGCAATGGCGCGCTGAATGCGGTGGCAGGGCCGGCATGGGCCACCGATACCCTCACCTCGGTTGCGACCTATGCGCCGGCCTCGCCGGTGACGCTGACCGGCGTGGCAAACGTGGCCAATATTCCCGTCGGCGCGCTGGTCGAAGGCACCGGCGTCGGGCGCGAGGTCTATGTGAAGGCGAAGAACGTCGGTGCCGGGACGGTGGAGTTGAGCCAGCCCCTGTGGGGCGCGGCAGGCACCCGGACATACACCTTCAAGCGGTTCAAATACATGCTGGATTTCGGCGGCTTCGACCTTCTGTCGCGGTTCGAGATCGAGGATGTGGAGTTCAACGCGCTGGGCCTGTGTTCCTGCGTGCTTCTTCCGGTCACGGGGATCACATTCCGGTTCATGGCAAACACGCTCAACCGGCCGCTGGACCGTGGGATCAGTTCGACCGGCACCGGCTGTCAGGGCATGTTCATCGACATGTGCCAGTTCCTATCGAACGAAAGCGCGCTGCCGGCGCAGACCCGCACCTCGATCGCGGTCAATGTGAACGCCAACGACACCAAGATCCGCAACAACCGCGTAGTTCGGTTCGCGCATTTCGCGGTGATGAACGGCAGCGGACACATGGTGTTCGACAACCACTTCTTCCAGGGCGATGACGAGGCGGTGGGGGTGCGCCGGGCGGGGCTGATCTTCACGCAGACCAACGTGTCGACGGTGGTGTCGGGCAACTATGTCGACAACTGTTTCATCGAGTGGGGCAACGAACATGACGCCGCCCCGGAATGGAACGGCGAGTTTTCCTTCGGCGGGCTGAACGTGGTGGGCAACATTTTCATCGCCTCGAACGTCACGACGGCGTTTCGCTTCGTGGTGGTCAAGCCCTATGGGCCCGGCCATTACCTGAACGGCTTTTCGATGGCGTCGAACAGCTTCCGGGTGGTCAGCGCCACGACCTCGCGGGTCGAGATGGTGGATACCACGCTGGCGGCGCTGGATTTCGCCAAATCGTTTAACGTGCGGGTGGAGGGCAACAGCTTTTTCAACGTCACCCAGCAGATCATGAATCCGGTGGTGGTGACGCATACTCAGAACACCGCCGCCGATACGTGGAGCGTGGGGGCGGACGGGTTCATCCCGTTCGGCGGGCGCACCCGGATGGTCGAGGCGGTGATGCCCGAAGGGCCGATCACCAACGCGGGTGGCACGCCGCGCTATGTGCAGCCGAACGCGACGGTAGGCACGGGCGCGGGCGGCAACGAGGTGCAGTTGCGCTGGGGCGAGGCGATGCGCGGCAAGGTGGTCGTGCGGATGCGGATGGACTTGCCGGGCTGAGGTTGATCGGGCGGCTTTCGGGCCGCCTGTTTCATTTCAGGTCGTCGGAGGTCAGTCGATAGGCGCGAGCGAAACCGGCGTTGAGAAGGGCTGAGACGGGCTGGAACCGGACAAAGGCGAAATCGGCGAAGTCGATGTAGAGTTTCGCCTTCGGATGCTGGCCAAGCCAATGGTCGCGGATCGCGGGGCGGTCGGGCGCGACAGGCGCGATGAAGCGGGCGGTGGCGCGGATCATCAGGCGCGGATGGGTCAGCGGGTCGCCCTTGCCCGAAGGCTCGCCCAGCATCAGGGCGCAGGCGGGGTGGGCGGAAAGGCCCGCATGGTGTGGGGCAAGCGCCGAGATCAGCGTCAGCATCGCGCCGTCAGGGCCGAGGCCAAAGGCGATCCGGCTGATGCCGGGGGTGTCGGTTTGGACATCGGTGTAGGCGAGAGCGGCGTGCGTGGCCTGCAACAACGTGCGGGCAAGGGCACGGGCCTCGGCATCGGCGGGGGCGACGGGATCGGGGCGCTGGGTCATGTGCGTTGGGTCATGGGCGTTGACACTGTTCGGGCTTGGGCGTTTGGATGCTGGGAACAGCGCTAGCGTCGGACCATGACCGAAACAAGCCGTCCCATCCCAACTGCCACTGAATTCACGCCAAAGCTGCTGACGGTCTGGCGCGAAGGCTATCATCTGCCTGATCTGCGCGCCGATGCGCTGGCGGGGCTGACGGTGGCGATCGTGGCGCTGCCCCTGTCGATGGCAATTGCAATTGCCAGCGGGGTCGGGCCTGAGCGCGGGCTTTACACGGCGATTGTCGGCGGCTTTCTGGTATCGGCGTTGGGCGGGTCGCGGTTTCAGGTGGGCGGACCGGCAGGGGCGTTCATCGTGCTGGTGTCGGCCTGCGTGCTGGCGACCGGGCTGGATGGGCTGATCCTTGCCACCTTCCTGTCCGGGGTGCTGCTGATCGCGGCGGGCGGGCTGCGGCTGGGCACCTATATCCGCTACATCCCCTATCCGGTGACGGTTGGCTTTACCGCCGGGATCGCCGTGATCATCTTTGCCAGCCAGTTGCGCGAAATCTTCGGGCTGTCGCTGGCCGGGCCGGAACCGGGCGAGATTGTCGCCAAGGTTCAGGCGCTGTGGGCGGCTCGCGGCACGGTCACTTGGGCCGCGCTGGCGGTGGCCGTGCTGACGGCGGGGGTGATCCTTGGCCTGCGGCGGGTCAGGCCGCATTGGCCGGGGATGCTGATCGCGGTGGCGGTGGCGTCGGTTCTGGTCTGGGCGGCGGGGCTGCCGGTGGACACGATTGCCAGCCGGTTCGGGGCCTTGCCAAACCGCCTGCCGATGCCGGCCCTGCCGGGGCTTGATGCCGCTGGGGTCTGGGCTGCGCTGCCTTGGGCCGCGAGTTTTGCCCTGCTTGGTGCGATTGAATCGCTGTTGTCGGCGGTGGTGGCCGACGGAATGAGTGGCGCGCGCCATCGGTCGAACGCGGAACTGGTGGCGCAAGGCGCGGCGAACATCGGGTCGGCGCTTTTCGGCGGGTTTTGCGTCACCGGCACCATCGCCCGCACGGCAACCAACGTGCGCGCGGGCAGCCGGGGGCCGGTGTCGGGGATGCTGCACGCGGTGTTCCTGTTGGTGTTTCTGGTGGTGGCGGCACCCTTGGCGGGGTTCGTGCCGCTGGCCGCGCTGGCGGGCGTGCTGGCCGTGGTGGCATGGGGCATGGCCGAAAAGGACGAGATGTGGGCGCTGATCCGGTCGTCTCGCGGCGACGCGATGGTGGTGATCGTGACCTTCCTTCTGGTCGTGTTCCGTGACCTGACCGAAGGCATCATCGTGGGTTTCGCGCTGGGTGGCCTTGTCTTCATCCGGCGCATGTCGGAGGCGGCGAGCGTGCGCCCGGTAGAGCCGGAGGAAGCCTATGATCCGGCACTGCACACCAGCCCGGATCGGGTGGTGTGGCGGCTCCAGGGCCCCTATTTCTTTGGCGCGGCGGCGCAGTTGCAGGCCGTGCTGGACCGCATCGCTGATGCCCCGCGCACCGTGGTGATCGACCTGACCGATGTGCCGCTGGTCGACAGTTCCGGCGCGCGCAGCTTTGAACGGCTGGCGCAAAAGGCGCAGCGCCGGGGCGGGCAACTGTTCCTGATCGGCGCGCGGCCCGAGGTGCATCGGGCGCTGCTGTCGCAGGGTTTGCACGTCCCGCTGGTTCGCTTTGCCGCTACTCTGGCCGAGGTTGATGCAGCCCCCGGCTGAGTCGCAGGCAACATAGGTCGCAGCCCAAGGTAACGCCGGGCCGAAAGCCCGCGGTTTGGCCTGCGGGACAGCACAACCCCCGCCGACCGTTTAAGTCACGGCTT
Organism: Tabrizicola sp. BL-A-41-H6; assembly: GCF_050632395.1. GTDB lineage: Bacteria > Pseudomonadota > Alphaproteobacteria > Rhodobacterales > Rhodobacteraceae > JAUYQR01. The sequence continues at coordinate 3,796,826 of NZ_CP192600.1, read as the reverse complement.
CGTTACCCCGCAGCCTGTTGATATGGCTTGCCATTTTCCCGCCTGATTTTCCAAAATTTACAATGACGACCGAATTAAGGTCAACAAATTTACAAAATAATCGAGCAATAAAAAGCACTTAACAAAAAATTGACGAAGTGTTACCTTGCCCGCAGGAGAGCAGATCCGCGCCATTCCGACGCGGGTCACGGCGCAGGTCTTTGGCCAGACCTTTCGCCGCAGGGGAGGAAGCAAGATGAACGACCAGTCTGCCTTGAAGTCGATCTATTCGGCGTCGCCCGAATTCATCGCGAACGCGCACGTCAACGCCCGGCAGTATGAGGAGCGCTATGCCGCCTCCATCGCTGATCCGCAGGCGTTCTGGGCAGCCGAGGCGCTGCGCATCGACTGGACGCGCCCGTTCACCAAGGTGAAGGACACCTCGTTCGCGCCCGGCAACATCTCGATCAAGTGGTTCGAGGACGGGATGCTGAACGTCAGCGCCAATTGCATCGACCGCCACATGCTGACCCGCGCCGACCAGACCGCGATCATCTGGGAACCCGATGATCCGAAGGAACCGGCGCAGCACATCACCTATGCGCAGCTTCTGGAACAGACCTGCCGGTTGGCGAACGTGCTGAAGGCGCATGGCGTGAAAAAGGGCGACAGGGTCGTTCTGTACATGCCGATGATCCCGGAAGCGGCCTATGCGATGCTGGCCTGCACCCGTCTGGGCGCGATCCATTCCATCGTGTTCGGCGGGTTTTCCCCCGATGCGCTGGCCAACCGGATCAACGACTGCGAGGCCAAGCTGGTTATCACCGCCGACTGGGCACCGCGCGGCGGCAAGAAGACCGGTCTGAAAGACAACACCGACAAGGCGATGCTGCACGTCAGCGACCGGGTGAAGGTGCTGGTGGTCAAGCGCACCGGCGACCAGACCTCGTGGACCGAAGGCCGTGATTTCGACCTTACGGCAGAGATGGCGGCGGCGAAGCCCTACTGCCCCTATGTCGAGGTCGGCGCGGAAGACCCGATGTTCATCCTGTACACCTCGGGCTCCACCGGCAAGCCGAAGGGCGTTGTGCATACCACTGGCGGCTACATCGTCTACGCCGCGATGACGCATCAGCTGACCTTCGATTACCATGACGGCGACGTTTTCTGGTGCACGGCGGATGTGGGCTGGGTGACGGGGCACAGCTACATCGTCTATGGCCCGCTTGCCAATGGCGCAACCACGGTGATGTTCGAGGGCGTGCCGACCTACCCCGACGCGGGCCGCTTCTGGGAGGTTTGCGCCAAGCACAAGGTCAACCAGTTCTACACCGCCCCGACCGCGATCCGCAGCCTGATGGGCCTTGGGCCGGAGTGGGTGGAAAAGCACGACCTGTCCAGCCTGAAGCTCTTGGGTTCGGTGGGCGAGCCGATCAACCCGGAGGCGTGGTCGTGGTACAACACCCATGTCGGCAAGGGGAAATGCCCGATCGTCGACACCTTCTGGCAGACCGAAACCGGCGGCCATATCGTGACGCCGCTGCCGGGCGCGATCCCGCAGAAGCCGGGGTCGGCGACCAAGCCCTTCTTCGGCGTCAAGCTGGAGGTTCTGGATCCCGCCACCGCCAAGGTGCAGGCCGAAACGGAAACCGATGGCGTCCTGTGCATCTCGGACAGCTGGCCGGGTCAGATGCGGACACTCTGGGGCGACCACCAGCGATTCGAGGAGGCGTATTTCAGCCAGTACAAGGGCTACTACTTCACCGGCGACGGCTGCCGCCGCGACAAGGACGGCTACTACTGGATCACCGGCCGCGTCGATGACGTGATCAACGTCTCGGGCCACCGGATGGGCACGGCCGAGGTGGAATCCGCGCTGGTGGCGCATGAGGCGGTGGCAGAGGCCGCCGTGGTTGGCTATCCGCACGACATCAAGGGTCAGGGCATCTACGCCTACGTCACGCTGATGAAAGGTGTGGAGCCGACCGAGACGCTGCGAAAGCAACTGGAAGCCTGGGTCCGGACCGAGATCGGCCCGATCGCCAAGCCCGACCTGATCCAGTGGGCTCCCGGCCTGCCAAAGACCCGGTCCGGCAAGATCATGCGCCGCATCCTGCGCAAGATTGCCGAGAACGACTTTGGTGCGCTGGGCGATACCTCGACCCTTGCAGATCCTTCGGTGGTTGACGACCTGATTGCAAACCGGATGAACAAGGGCTGATGCCGGTGGCACCCGTTCTCATCCTTCTGGGGCCGCCGGGGGCTGGCAAGGGTACGCAGGCCCGGATGCTGGAAGAAGACTTCGGTCTGATCCAGCTTTCGACCGGTGACCTTCTGCGCGCCGCCGTTGCCGCCGGCACCGAGGCAGGCCGCAAGGCCAAGGCGGTGATGGAGGCGGGGCAACTGGTGTCGGACGACATCGTGCTGGCGATCCTGAAGGACCGGATGGCCGAACCGGACGTGGCCAAGGGCATCATCCTTGACGGCTTTCCGCGCACCAGGGCGCAGGCGGCGGCGCTGGATGCGCTGCTGGCCGAGGCGGGCCGCAAGGTGACCGCCGCCGTCAGCCTTGAGGTTGACGATGCGGCGATGGTCGCGCGCGTGGCGGGCCGCTTCACCTGCGCCACCTGCGGCGAAGGCTACCACGACCAGTTCAAGCAGCCTGCTCATGCGGGCACCTGCGACAAGTGCGGCGGTACCGAATTCAAGCGCCGCGCCGATGACAACGCCGAAACGGTGAGCGAACGGCTGAAGGCGTATCACGCCCAGACCGCGCCCCTGATCGCGCATTACGAAACCAAGGGCGTGCTGCACCGGGTTGACGCGATGGGTTCCATCGCAGGGATCCGTGCGGCACTGGCCGAGGTTCTGGGCCGGGTGACGGCCTGACGACATGCCCGCATCCGGCGCAGCTCGCGTCGGGCACGGGCACCAGAAACGGGGGGCGAAACCGCACGTCGGGGGAAGCCTGAGGAGGCCGGTCTGCACCGATTGCAGAGCGGAAGTCGACTGCGGAAGGGAACCGTCCGGCCAAAGACCGGACCTCAAGGAGGAAGCCAAATGGCAGTAGCTGACATGAACGTGCGGGACAGATCCCGCCCGATGACCGGAGAGGAAAAGAAGGTTATCCTTGCTTCCTCGGCCGGGACGATCTTCGAATGGTACGATTTCTACCTGTACGGCTCGTTGGCCGCGATCATCGGTGCCCAGTTCTTCACGCCGTTCCCCGAGGCCACGCGGAACGTCTTCGCGCTTCTGGCCTTCGCCGCCGGCTTCATCGTGCGCCCGTTCGGCGCGCTGGTGTTCGGCTCGCTTGGTGACCTGATCGGCCGGAAGTACACCTTCCTGATGACGATCCTGATCATGGGCTTCTCGACCTTCCTCGTCGGTCTTCTGCCCAACTACTACTCCTGGGGCGTCGCGGCACCGATCATCCTGATCGCGCTGCGCATGTTGCAGGGCCTTGCTCTTGGCGGCGAATACGGCGGTGCTGCGGTCTATGTGGCCGAACACGCGCCTGCAAACCAGCGCGGTTACTTCACCGCCTTCATCCAGACCACGGCAACGCTTGGCCTTTTGCTGTCGCTGATCGTGATCCTGTCGGTGCAGGGCTACATCAACGGCGCCTACCCAGACCAGCCGGTGCTTGACGCGGCCGGTGCGGCGATGATGAACGCCGACGGCACACCGCAGATGATGAAGGCGTTCAACGCTTGGGGCTGGCGGATTCCGTTCCTCGGCTCGATCTTCCTGCTGTTGATCTCGCTCTATATCCGCCTGCAGATGAACGAATCACCCGCCTTCAAGAAGATGAAGGAAGAGGGCGCAGGCTCGAAAGCTCCGCTGCGCGAAGCCTTCGGCACCTGGAAGAACGGCAAGATCGCCCTGATCGCGCTGTTCGGCCTTGTCGCTGGGCAGGCAGTGGTCTGGTACTCCGGCCAGTTCTACGCCCTGTTCTTCATGCAGAACGTGATCAAGGTCGATAGCTTCTCGGCCAACGTGTTCGTAGCATGGTCGCTGATCCTCGGCACCGGTGGCTTCCTGTTCTTCGGCGCGCTCTCGGACCGTATCGGCCGCAAGCCGATCATCCTTGCGGGCTGCCTTCTGGCGGCTGCCACCTACCAGATCGTGTTCCCGCTGCTGACGAAAACCGCGAACCCGATGCTCTATGCCGCCCACCAGACCCCGGTTGTGGTGACGGCGGACCCGGCTGACTGCTCGTTCCAGTTCAACCCGGTCGGTACGGCAAAGTTCACCAACTCCTGCGACATCACGAAGGCGCTGCTGTCGCGCGCTTCGGTGAACTACGAAACCGTCGACGCGCCGGCTGGCTCCATCGCCACCGTCAAGGTCGGCGATACGGAAATCCCGTCCTATGTTGGCGCGGCCAACGCCGCAGCGGTCGCTGAACTGACCGCAGCGCTGGAAACCGCCAAGGCCGGTACGGATCAGGCTGCCATCGACGCCGCGCAAGCAGCACTCGACGCTGAAAAGGGCAAGCCTGCCGCCTTCACCAAGGCCGTGAACGATGCGGTTGCGGCAGCGGGTTATCCGCTGGTTGCCAAGGACAACACGACCGTTGCCGTGGCTGCCAACTTCATCGACATCTTCACCGCGCAGAAACTGACGATCGTTGCCATCCTGACCTACCTCATCATCCTGGTGACGATGGTTTACGGCCCGATCGCAGCGATGCTGGTCGAAATGTTCCCGACCCGGATCCGCTATTCCGGCCTGTCGCTGCCCTACCACATCGGCAACGGCTGGTTCGGGGGCCTGATGCCCGCAACCGCCTTCGCCATCTCGGCGCAGACCGGTTCGGTCTACGGCGGCCTGTGGTATCCGATCATCATCGCCCTGATGACCGTGGTCATCGGCATGATCTTCGTGCCGGGCGGAACCCACAAGAAGGACATCTTTGCCGACGACTCGGCGCGGTAACTGCCCTGACGGACGGGCCGGGAACCTTCGGGCTCCCGGCCCTCTTTCTACTGGGGCGATACTATGGTTCGTGCCTTGCCAAGCCCGCATCCGACAAGGGCTTTGTCAGCCACGAATGGGCTGGCCAACGACAACCGCCGGAAGACCGCAATGACGCCTCGGGTCAGCGCCGCAACCGCGACACCAGCGACCACCCAAGCAGCACGATGCCGAGGATGATCAGGTTGGAAAGGATGCCCGCAGCGATCGCAGTGACCAGTCCGGCCTCGCCGCGCGGCATGGTCGACGGCAGGATCACCGCCACGAACACCACGCCAGCCGCCAGCGGGATCAGCCGGCCGGTCGCCTCCTGTGTGCGGAGCATGGTGTACACAAGGCCGATGATCAGCCCGATGCGGAACGGATCCAGCAGTTGCGATTGCACAAGATCGATGACGGGCTGGATCACGGGACGCACTCCTTTGCCCTCTTCATCCCCGATTGCACTGCGCTGCACAAGCGCCACGAAAGGGCGGGGGGCGGCATGACCCGCGCCACCGATGGCGCCGAAATCCAGATGCTGCCGCAGGCCGAGTTTCGCCGCCTGATCGCCAGCTACCCGGCGTTCGAACGCTTTTTCCACCGTGGCCGCCAGCACGAAAACCGCGAGGCGGATATCTCCACCCGCAAGGTCGGCAACCTGAATGCCCGCGCGCCGATTGCCGTGCCCCCCTCGACCACCATCCGCCAAGGCGCCGAGATCATGCGGGATGCCCATATCTCATGCCTTGCGATCGTGGACGGGGAGCGGCTGTTTGGCATCGTCACCGCGCGCGATTTCACCAACAAGGCGCTGAACCGGATGCTGGAACACCAGATCGGCCATATGCCGGTGGTCGATGACGGCAAGCTGGTCGGGATGATCACCCAGACCGACCTGACACGGTTGCAGGACGTATCCTCGGCACTTCTGGTGCGCAACGCGGCGACGGCGCAGACCGTGCCCGAACTGGCGGAAAACACCGCCCGCATCCCGCGCCTTTTGGTGCAACTGTTGGGTGGTGGCACCGCGCACGAGGTGGTGACCCGGCTGATCACCGACATTACCGATACCGTCACCCGCCGCCTCCTTGCCATGGCCGAGGCGGAACTGGGCCCGGCCCCGGTGCCTTACCTGTGGCTGGCCTGCGGTAGCCAGGGGCGGCAGGAACAGACCGGCATCAGCGATCAGGACAACTGCCTGATGGTGGACGACGCCGCCACCGCCGACGATATGGCCTATTTCGCCAAACTGGCGAGGATCGTCAGCGACGGGCTCAATGCCTGCGGCTATGTCTATCGCCCCGGCGACATGATGGCCACGATCCCGCAATGGTGCCAGCCGGTGCGCGTCTGGCGCGAATATTTCCGCAAATGGGTGGCAACGCCCGATCCGATGGCGCAGATGCTGGCCAGCGTGATGTTCGACCTGCGCCCGATCGGTGGCACGGCCAGCCTTTACACCGAGCTTCAGGCCGAGGTGCTGCAAAACGCCACCAAGAACTCGATCTTCGTGGCGCACATGATCTCCAACAGCCTCAAGCACACACCGCCGCTTGGCCTTTTGCGCGGCTTTGCCACCATCCGCTCGGACGAGCACAAGAACCACATCGACCTCAAGATGAACGGCGCGGTCCCGGTTGTGGATCTGGGCCGCATCTACGCCCTGATCGGCGCTTTCAATGTGGTCAACACCCGACAGCGGCTTGAGGCGGCAGCCGAGGCGGGTGTAGTCAGCCCCGGCGGGGCGCGTGATCTGATCGAAGCCTATGATCTGATCGCCGAAACCCGGCTTGAACATCAGATCCGACGGGTCAAGGCTGGCGAGCGGCCGGACAATTTCATCGCCCCGTCCGAACTATCCGATTTTGAACGCAGCCACTTGCGCGACGCTTTCGTTGTGGTGCGCACCATGCAATCCGCAGTGGGATCGACCCGCGGCGCCAGAAGCTAGGGCCTGACGCAACGATGGCCATTGACCTGATCGCCGCCCTTTTCGTCGCCGCCATAACCGGCGTGCCGGTCTGGCTTCTGCGCCGCTGGGTGCCTGCAATTCCAAGCTGGGTAGCCCCCGCTTCCGCCGGGCTTGCGCTGATCGGCTACACGGTCTGGAGCGAGTATGACTGGTATCCCCGGATGACCGGCCAGCTTCCCCCCGAGATCGAGCTTGTCGCCACCCTTGAACAGGCTTCGCCCTTCCGGCCCCGGACCTATCTTGCAAAGACCACGACCAGCTTTGTGGCGCTTGATCATCGCAAGACCCTCAGCCACCCGCAGAAGGCCGATCTTCACATCGTCACGCTTTACAGCTTTGCCCGCGCCGGTGGGATGACAGAGGCCGCGATGGCGGTCGATTGCGCCGGGGGGCGGCAGGCGTTGATGATCACCGACTCGAAGATCACCGAAGCGGGAGATTTGACCGGAGCCGAATGGCAACCCGCCAGTGCCAATGACCGTTTGCAAGCCGCATGCAGGAAGGGGTGACGCATGGACCGAAAGCCGCGAATCCTTGTGGTTGAAGACGAGGACAACATTGCCGTCGCGCTGGACTATCTGATGACGCGCGAAGGCTATGACCATGACCGCGTGGCATCCGGTGCCGACGCGATGACCCGCATCCGGGCGACGCATCCCGATCTGGTGCTGCTGGACGTGATGTTGCCAGAGGTTTCGGGCTACGAGATCTGCGAGGGGATCAGGATGGACCCGGCCCTTTCCGATGTGAAGGTGCTGATGATGACGGCGCGCGGATCGGCCATCGAACGGCGCAAGGGGATGGCGCTCGGGGCGGATGGGTTCATCTTGAAACCGTTCGAACTCAAGGATCTTCGGGCCGAGGTCCGCCGCCTGTTGTCGCCGGGAACCTGAGCGGTGCTGTCCCGGCTGTCACTTCGGCTGCGGATCCTGTTGATCTTTGCAGGCCTTGCTGCGGCGGTGATCGGTGCGCAGGCGGTCGGGTTGTGGGTTGGCTATTCCCGGCTGGACGATCCGGGGGCGGCGCAGGGTTTCGTGCAGGCCGGTATCCTTGCCGGGTTTGCGGCGCTGGGGCCGGTGGCGGGCGTCGGGTATCTTTTTGATCTGAACGTCGCCAAGCCGATCGAAACGCTTGCCGGCAGTCTGCGCGCCCGCGCCCATGCAGACGTCTCGGCCGAAATGGACGCCGCCATCGCCCAATACCTTGGCGATCTTGCGCCCGCCGCAGTCGCCGCCGCGCGCAGCCTGACCGAAACCCGCAGCGCGCTGGCCGAAGCCGTCGCGCGCGAGACGCTGAGGCTGGGGTCGGAGAAGGCGCGGCTTGAAGCCCTGTTGTCCGATGTGCCGGCTGGGGTGATCCTACGTTCGACTGATCATGCGCTCGTGTTCTACAACTCTCCCGCCGCCGATGTGATCGGGGCCGGACGTGGCGCAGGACTTGAGTCGGGGCTGAACCGCAAGCTTTTTGATTACATCCATGCGGCGCCGTTGCGCCATGCTTACGACCGGCTGAAGGCCACTGCCGACCCTGACGCGGTGACCGACCTCTAGTGCACCACCGTTTTCGGCTCGCGTGTAATTGCCGCCCGGATGCGGCTCGCCGGCGAGGGGGACGCGGGCTTTGTGCTGACGCTGCGCGACATCACCGGCGACATGGCCGCCGAGACCCAGCGAGAGGCGATGCTGGCCGAAACACTGGACAGCCTGCGCCGGCCGACAGCAACATTGGCAACACTGATCGAGGTGCTGCCCGAAGGGGCGCTGCACGCCCCCATGCAAGGCGCCCCGAAGGCCGAGGTCAGCCGCCTGTCACAGGCCGTGACCCGCTTTGGCGCCGCGCGCGACGAAGGGCAGGGCGAGGCCTCGTCGCTACCGCAAGCGCGCGCCTCCGACCTTGCCGAAGGGCTGGTCGCACGGCTGGCGGCCGAGGGCCTGACGGTGACCGCAAAGGCCGACGACCTTTTGCTGCGCTGCAATGGATTCGAGCTGATCGGCTTTCTGTCGCTCATGGCGCGCAAAGTAGCGGGGACCGGCCTTGCCGATGACATGCGCCTGACCATGGAGGAAGAGGACACCGACGCCGCCATCCGCTTGTCGTGGCGTGGAGGTCGGGTGGGCGTGGGCAAGCTGGAGGCTTGGCTGGCCGAACCGCTGGATGGCGACGTGCCCGTCCGCTTTGCCCGCAGCGTGCTGGCAGCGCATGCGACCGAAATCTGGCCGGAGGTGCCGGTCGACGGACGCCAGGCCCTGTGCCCCTCGATCCGTCAGGCCCGCCGCGCGGTGTCACGCCCGAAACCGGTTTCGCGCAATGTGGTCTATGATTTCGACCTTCTGTCGCCTGCGCGCACCGACAGACTGGCCGAGGCGCGGCTGGACCGGCTGACATATGTGGTGTTCGAGCCAGGAGCCCTAGCTTGGCCTCAGCTTCGACATGCCGGTGCTGGACACCGTGCTGTTGTCCGCCGTTGTCTATGGCCAGCACGAAGTCCACAGCCTTGACGCGCTGACCCATCGGCGTGGCATCACCATCCCCGAGGAATCTCGCCATACCGCGATTGGCGACACTCTTGCCACGGCTGAGGCCTTTCTGAAGTTGGTGCCGATGCTGTCTGGCCGGGGCCATGCGACCTTCGGATCGGTGCTGGCCGAGGTGCGCAAGCACGGTCGCCTCTTGAAAGACCTGAACTGACCAGCGCGAGGAAGCTTGCAGACCGCCGGGCGTCAGCCCGCGAACGGGTCAGCCGGATAGCTCACCCCGACCAGATACAGGCCCTGTGGCGGTGCGACCGGGCCGCAGGCCGCCCGGTCGCGCGCCTCCAGCGCCTCTGTCACATCATCGGGCGCCCATGCACCGCTGCCCACCCGCTCCAGCGTGCCGACGATCGACCGCACCTGATTGTGCAGGAAACTGCGCGCCGCCAACTCGAACCGGTATTCCACGCCGCCCGGATAGGGCTGCTCCGACACCTCGATCCGGTCCAGCGTCTTGACCGGGCTTTTCGACTGGCACAGCGTCGAGCGGAAGGTGGTGAAATCATGGTGCCCGACCAGCCGCGCGGCTCCGTCGCGCAGGGCCGCAAGGTCCAGCCGGTGCAACACCTGCCACGCCAGCCCCCGGTCATGCGTCAAGGGCGCGCGACGCGCCACCAGCCGGAACAGGTAGCGCCGCCCGGTCGCGGAAAACCGCGCGTGAAAGTCGCTCTCCACCCGCGCGCAGGCGATCACCGCCACCGGGTGCGGGCGCAGATGCGCGTTCAACGCGGCGGCCAGCCGAAACGGGTCCCACTCCCGCGTCAGGTCGACATGCGCGACCTGCGCGGTGGCATGAACCCCGGCGTCGGTGCGGCCCGCGGCGGCGATGGTGTGCGGCCCCGGTTCCAGCCGTGCCAGCGCCGCCTCGACCGCGCCCTGCACCGACACAAGACCCCCGGCCTGCCGCTGCCAGCCCGCAAACGGGCCGCCGTGATACTCGATCTGAAGCGCATAGCGGGGCATCCGCCCTCCCTACAGGGGTTTGCCCGGCTTGTGAATTGCACGCCGCACCGCCTCGCCGGCCGCACCCCCTACCAATCGCCGCCCGCCCGGCCTATCTTGTTACCGACAGCGAAGGGAACGGCAGTTGGCGCTTTTCGGGCTTGCGGACGGGATCTCCCGTGGGATCGAAGGGGCAGGGGCGTCGCTCTCGGAAGCCTTCCTTGACGGCAGCCTGCGCCTTGGCGTCACCGGCCTGTCGCGGGCGGGCAAGACCGTGTTCATCACCGCGCTGGTGGCCAACCTCTTGCAGCGTGGGCGGATGCCGCAGCTGAAGGCCCATGCCGAGGGTCGGATCGAGGCGGTCTATCTGCAACCGCAGCCCGACGTGACCCTGCCGCGCTTCGACTACGAAGGCCACATGGCCGCGCTTACCGGCGACGTGCCGCGCTGGCCTGCCTCGACCCGCGCGATATCTGAACTGCGCCTGTCGTTCCGCATCCGCCCGTCGGGCCTGTTCGCGGGCTGGCGGTCACCGCGCACGCTTCACCTCGATATCGTGGATTACCCCGGCGAATGGCTGCTGGACCTTGGCCTGCTGGACCAAAGCTATGACGCGTGGTCCGAAGCGACGCTCACCCGCCTTGCCAAGCGCCCCGAGGCGGCGGATTTCGTCGCCCGCGCGCGGGCCGAGGATGGCGCGCTAAGGCTGGACGAAGACTGCATCCGCGCGCTGTCGGACGCCTTCACCGCCTACCTTGCCGCCGCGCGCGATCTGGGCCGCGTTGACGTGACGCCGGGCCGGTTCCTGCTGCCCGGCGATCTGGCCGGCTCGCCCGTCCTGACCTTCGCGCCCATGCCGAAACCTGCGATGACCCCGCGCGCCAGCCTCTGGCGCGAGATGGAGCGGCGGTTCGAGGCTTACAAGGCACGCGTCGTGAGCCCGTTCTTCCGCGACCATTTCGCCAAGATCGACCGGCAGATCGTGCTGATGGATGTGCTTGGTGCCATACACCAGGGCCCGCGCGCCGTCGAAGACCTGCGCCGCACGATGGCCGAGGTGCTGGGCAGTTTCCGCCCCGGCCGCAACACCTGGCTTACCGGTCTTTTCGGCGGCAAGCGGGTGGAGCGGATCCTGTTCGCCGCAACCAAGGCCGACCATCTGCACCACGAACAGCACCCCGCGCTGACCGCGATCACCGCGGCCCTTCTGGCCGAGGCGAAGTCGCGCGCGGATTTCTCGGGCGCACGGACCGAGGCGCTGTCACTGGCCTCCCTTCGCGCCACGGTCGAGGAAACTGTCACCCGCGACGGCGAGGTGCTGCCTGCGGTAAAGGGCATCCTGTCAGCGACCGGCAAACCGGCGGTGATGTATCCCGGGGCGCTGCCGTCCGACCCCGCCCGCCTCCTTGCCCCTGCCCGGGGCGGCGCCGAGGGCTGGCTTGATGCCGATTACCAGTTGATGACCTTTGCCCCCGCCCGCCTGACGCTGAAACCCGGCGAAGGCCCGCCGCACATCCGCCTTGACCGGGCGATCGACTTTCTCATCGGAGACCGGCTGTGACCCGCCCGCCAAAGCCTTTCGTGCAGGAAATCGACGACGCCATCGACCCCGGCGCCGCACCGCCCGTGCCGGACGTGCTGCCGGAAGGAGAGGCGATGCAGGCCTTGGCCGCGCTATCGCAGCGCAAGGGTTCGGGCGTGATGCGGTTTGCGGTTTGGGCGTTTGGCGCGCTGTTCTCCTTTGTGCTAAGTGTGGCGGCATGGGATTTCGTGACAAATCTTCTGGCGCGCAACGTGGTGCTGGGCTGGACCGCCTTCGTGCTGGTCGCGGTCGCGGTGCTGGCAGCTCTGATCCTTGCGGGGCGCGAATGGGCGGCCTTTGCCCGAATGGCCCGGATCGACGGCTTCCGCGACCGGGCCATCACCGCCCGCTCCACCGCTGATCTGGCAGAAGCGCGGCGCGTCGTGGTGGCCCTGACCCGGCTTTACGCCGCCCGCCCAGACACTGCCTGGGGCCGCGCGCGGCTGGCCGAACGCGAGGCGGAAGTGCTGGACGCCGACGCGCTGCTGGCGCTGGCAGAACGTGAGTTGCTGACGCCGCTGGATGCCGAGGCCCGCGTGGCGGTAGAGGCGGCGGCGCGGCAGGTGGCGACCGTGACCGCGCTGGTGCCTTTGGCGCTGGCCGATGTCGCCGCCGCGCTCTTCTCCAACCTGCGGATGATCCGCCAGATCGCCCAGATCTACGGCGGTCGGTCGGGCAATTTCGGCAGCATGCGCCTGTTGCGCCGGGTGTTTTCGTCGCTGGTCGCCACCGGCGCGGTGGCCTTGACCGACGATCTGATCAGTTCGGTCGCGGGCGGGGGCGTGCTGTCCAAAGTCTCGCGCCGCTTTGGCGAGGGCGTCGTCAATGGCGCGCTGACCGCCCGCGTTGGCGTCGCCGCCATCGACATCTGCCGCCCCTTGCCCTTCGTGGCGCTGGAACGACCGGCGGTATCGTCGCTGGTCAGCCGGGCGCTGGCGGGCCTCGTGTCACGCGGCTAACGAAACTTGTCCAACAGCTTCTGCATCGGGCTGCGATCATCAACCGCCACCGGTTTCGGCGTTTCCTTCGGCATCGACACCGGCGCTTCGGGCCTTGAGGTTGACGACCGTGGCGGCGCGGTGCGTAGGGCGACAGCGTTCATGAACTTCTGCCCGTCGCCCGCCGCCAGCGCAGGCGCGCCTTCGGAAATGCCGCGCAGCAGGTCTTCCAGCCACTCCTGATCCGCCTTGGCGAAATCATGCAGGACATAGGCCGCCACCGCATCCTTGTGGCCGGGATGGCCGATGCCAAGCCGCACCCGCGCATAGCCGTCGCCCAGGTGGCCGTGGATCGACCGCAAGCCATTGTGCCCGGCATGACCGCCGCCTTCCTTCAGGCGCAACTTGCCGGGGGCAAGGTCCAACTCGTCATGAAATACCGTCACATCGGACAAGGGCAGCTTCCAGAACGCCAGCGCCGCCTGCACCGACTGACCCGACAGATTCATGAAGGTTTCGGGTTTCAACAGCGCCACCTTCTCGTCCCCGAGCCTGCCTTCACTGACCAGCCCCTGAAACGCCTTGCGCCACGGGCTGAACCCGTGGTCCGCCGCGATCCGGTCCAGCGCCATGAAACCGATGTTGTGCCGGTTGGCGGCATATTTCGCGCCCGGATTGCCCAGACCGACAAAGAGCTTCATCGCCACCTCCTGCCGGTAAGCCCGGCACTGCCGGGATATAGCGGCTTAAGCCAGCCCGCTCAACCAACCGCCCGAAAATGCAACGGGGGGCCATTGGCCCCCCGCGCGGATCGCTCATGCCAGCCGCTGTTACGCGGTGGCTTCTTCCTCTTCCGCCGCAGCAAGGCCCGCAGGGGCCGCCACGTTGGCGATGACGAAGTTGCGGTTGATCGTCGGACGGGTGCCATCGGGCAGCACGACGTCGTTGATGTGGATCACGTCGCCGATCACCTTGCCGGTCAGGTCCACGGTGATGTGGTCCGGGATGTCGCCAGCGGTGACTTCCAGTTCCACTTCCGGGCGCACCACGGTCAGCGTACCGCCACGCTTCAGGCCGGGGCTTGCTTCGTGGTTGATGAACGTGACGTGGATGAACAGCTCGATCCGGCTGTCATCGCTGATGCGCAGGAAATCGACGTGGGTCGGAAGGTCCTTGACCACATCGCGCTGCACGCCGCGGCAGATCACGTGGACGTCCGGCTGACCTTCGACCTTGAGGTTGAAGAGGGTCTGCAGGAAACGCCCCTGACGCAGGCGCTTCAGCAAGTAGTTGTATTTCAGGTTGACGGGTGCGGGCTCTTTGCCGCCGCCGTAAACGATCCCGGGTACGTAGCCCTCACGACGAGCTTGACGAGCGGCCCCCTTGCCTGTCCCCGTCCGTACCTGGGCCTCAAGATCTGGGATCTCGCGTGCCATAGGTTCTTCTCCATATATAAATCCGCCGCCCTCCAAGGGTGTGCGACGCGACCGTGGGCCTATAGCGTCGAATCGCAGCGATGGAAAGCACCAATCCGCGCGGCATCAACGTTGGCGTCGCCCGGGTGCGGATTTCGCGACCGCTCTGCTGGCCTCTGGCGGCGCGAGGCGCTAGGTCAGGCGGCATGACACACGCCGATCCAATGCGCCCGATTGCCACCCTGACCGTTGCGCGCCCCGCCCTTGCCGCTTTCCTGACAATGGGCCTGCTGTGGGGCACCTTCGCCGCGATCCTGCCCGACCTCAAGACCATGCTTGGCGTCGATGAGACGCGGCTTGGCCTCCTGGTCTTTGCTACGCCGGTGGCGGCGATGGCCGCGATGCTGGCCGCCCCGATGATCGGTGCCAGCCTTGGGCGCGCGGCATTGCCGGTTGCCGTCGGGCTGATGGCGGCGGCCTTTGCATTGCCGGGGCAGGCGGCGGTGTGGCTGTTTCCCGTGGCGATGGCCGCCTGTGGCGCGGCCACCGGCCTGACCGACGTGCTGATGAACGCCCGCGTCGCGGCGATGGAAACCCGGCGCGGCACGCCCTTGATGAACCTTGCCCACGCCGCCTATTCCTTTGGGTACGCGGGGGCGGCCTTCTCGGTTGGCGGCTTGCGCGCGGCGGGTTGGGGGCCAGAGGCGGTGATGGCGCTGATGGCCGGGGTGGGGCTGTTGGGCGCGCTGGCCGCAATCGAGCGCGATGGCCGGATCGACGGTCTGGCCCGGCCGAAAGACCGGGTGGCGGCGCGGCTTGGGATGGTGCCGGTGATCGGCGGCGGGATCGTCCTCATCGCCTTCATGACCGAAAACGCCGCCGAATACTGGTCGGCTCTGCACATCGAACAGACCCTCGGCGGCAGCCCGGCGGAAGGGTCGGGTGGCCCAGCGGTGCTGGCGCTGACGATGGGGCTGGCGCGGCTGGTGGGGCAGGGCATCGCTTCGCGGATCAATCCGTTTCATCTGCTGAAAGGGGGCGCGCTGATCGCAGCGGTTGGCGCCCTGATCGCCTCGCAGGCGATGACCCCGGCGATGGCTTATGCCGGGTTCATCGTCATGGGCATCGGCGCCTCGGTCATCGCCCCCACCGCGTTTTCGCTGGTCGGGCAATATGCCCCCGACGCAGCCCGGGCGCGGGCCGTCGCGCGCGCCACGCTTCTGGGCTACTTCGGCTATTTCGTCGGCCCGCCGCTTCTGGGGCTGATCGCGGGCAGCTTCGGCCTCAGGATGGCTTTTGTCTTTGCCGCCTGTCTGTTGGCGCTGATCTTCGTCCTTGCGCCCTTGCTGGCGCGTCAGCGCACCTGAACCTCGATCAGCCCAGGACCGTGGCCCGAACGCAAGGCCGCCGCCAGCGCCTCAGGGTCTTCGCCCACCCGCATGTAGGGCAGGTCACAGGCCGCCGCGAAGGGTTCCAGCTTCAAGGGTGACGGCGTGCAGCCGATGATCGGGGTCTGCGCCCCGCGCATCGCCTCGGCAATCTCGCGGTAGCCGGCGTTGTTCCAGACGATGAAGGTGACGGGCAGGTTTTCATCCACCGCCACGCGCAATTCCGCGGCTGAGAATTGTAACCCGCCATCCCCGATCAGGCACACCACCGGCACACCGGGGGCGGCCACCGCAGCACCGATCGCAGCACCGGGGCCATAGCCAAGCGCGCCATATCCCGTCGCCGCGTTGAACCAGCCACCGGGGCGGTCGTGATCGTAGTAAAGGTTCGCCGCATAGACCGGCTGCGTGCTGTCACCAACGATCAGCGCGCCGGGCAGCGCTGCCCGGATCGCCTCGACCATCGCCAACTGCCCCGGCATCGGCTCATAAAGCCCCGGCAGTTCCGCCCGCGCCGCTTGCCGCGCCGCTTCTGCACGCGCGGCACCGTCGCCCGTCTTTTGCCGGACCAAGGCCAGCAGCCCCGCCATCGCCGCCCCCGCATCGGCGTGGATCGCAACCGCCGCCGGATGCCGCGCCAACTGGTCGGCGCAGACATCCACCCGGACCATCCCCGACAGGTCCGGCACGCCGCCCACCGCATACATGTCGTAATCGGTCGGCCCCAGTTCCGTCCCCAAGGCCAGCACCTGATCCGCCGCAGCGATCAGCCCGCGCACCGCCGCAAGGCTTGGCGAGGCGGGCACCACCAAAGGATGCCCGTGCATCGCGCCGCGCGCATTCACCGTCTGCACCACCGGCGCATCCAAGGCCTCGGCCAGTGCCTGCAACGCCGCCTCGTGCCGCCGCGTGCCACCGCCCGCAAGGATCACCACCCGCTCCGCCCGGTTCAATCGATCCGCCGCCTGCGCCAGCGCCGCCTGCTCTGGCCCCGGCCTCACCACCGCCACCGGCTCAGGCAAAGCCTCGCAGGGCAATCCCATAACATCGGTCGGTATCTCGATATGCACCGGCCCCGGCCGCCCTGTCGCAAGCGCCGCAAAGGCCCGGTCCAGCGCGCCCGCCAGCCCTGCGGCGTCCATCACCGTCTCGGTCGGACACAGAGCACGCACCATTGCCGCCTGATCCGGCAGTTCGTGCAGATGGCCAAAGCCGCGCCCCAGCGACGCGCGCTTGTTGACGCCCGAAATCACCAGCATCGGCACCGAATCCGCCCGTGCCTGCGCCATCGCGGTCAGCGCGTTGGTCAGCCCCGGCCCGGTGATCACCAACGCCACACCCGGCTTGCCCGTGACGCGCGCATAGCCGTCGGCCATGAAGGCCGCGCCCTGTTCGTGGCGCGGCGTGACATGCCGCACCAGTCCTGTCGCCAGCCCCCGGTACAGTTCGATCGTGTGAACGCCCGGTATCCCGAACACCACCTCGACACCCCGCGCCGCCAGCCCCTCAATCAGCCGCTCTCCAACGGTCGTCATGCTGCCCGGCCCATGACCGAGGCCGCATGCGCCGCAATCCGCCGCGCCGCCTCGGCCGTCACTTCGTCGGGTTGCGTCAAGGTCAACCGCAGCCAGCCTGCCAACCCCGCGCCAAAGCTTTCGCCCGGCATGACCGCCACCCGCTGCGCGTCGAGCAGCCCCTCGGCAAAGGCTTCGCCCGAAAGCCCCGTTGCCCGAACATCGACCAGCGCGAACATCCCCGCCTCCGGCCGGTGCACGCGCAGGCCCGCCACACCGTCCAACCTGTCCGCGATCAGCGCGGCGCGGCGCGAGAACCGCTCCACCATCCCCGCAGCCACTGGCGACGGCTCCGACACCGCTTTCATCGTCATGTCGGCGATGAACGGCTGGCTGCCGAACAGCATGGTTTCCGACAGCGGCAGCAGCCGCGCGCAGAACTCTTCCGGCCCGATGCACCAGCCGGACCGGAAGCCCGGTGCCGCGTGCGATTTGGAGATCGAGCAGGTGACGATCACCCGGTCTGCCAGTTCCGGCAGATCCAGCGGCGAGGCGAAGGTGTTCCCGGGGAACACCATGTCCTCATACACCTCGTCCGACAGGATCCACAGGTCATGCTTGCGGGCCAGCTCGCCCAACGCCACCAGATCCTCGCGCCGCAACAAGGCACCCGTCGGGTTGTGTGGTGTATTCAGGAACAACACCCGGCTGGCCGGCGTCATCCGCGCCGCGACATCCGCAACCTGCATGCGAAACCCATGTTCGGGCCGCAACGGCACCGGCACCATCCGCGCGCCGGTCTGGGCGATGATCCCCTCATAAGTCGCATACAAGGGATCACCGATCAGCACCTCGTCGCCCGCTTCGGCAATCGCGCGCATCACGGCGTAAAGCGTGGTCTGGGTGCCGGGCAGGCACATCACCTGCTTCGGCGTGATCGTCCGCCCGCGCCGGGCCGAATAGCGCGCTGCCAGGGCCTTGACCAACCCCGGCTCGCCGCGCCCGTTGGAATAGCCGGTGCGGCCCGCCAGCATGGCGCGGTGCGCCTCGGCGATGAAACTGTCGGGCGTCGCCACGTCAGGCTCGCCGATCGTCAGTTCGATGATCTCCACCCCGCTGGCCTTGAGTGCGCGCGCGCGGGCGTGCAAGGCCCACTTCGCCCCGCCAAGCCCGGCAAGGCGTTCGGTGACCGATGCGTATTTCATGTCAGTTTCTTTCCCGTATCCGAAACCATTGCCGAATGTGCCAGAAGGTCCACCCCAAGGATCGCGCCCACCGACCGCAGCCCGATCGTGATGATCTCTCCGGGCGCGAACGACCCGGTCAAAAGCGAGCCTTCGACCCAAAGCCCGTCGATCAGCGCGTTGCAGGCAATCGCCTCGGCGCGCAGTTGCGCGGCACTTGCCTCGCGCGGCAGGGCGGCGATCAGCGCCTCCAGCGCGTCGCGGTAGCGCAGATAGCCCGCCTCGTGCACCTGCAACAAGTCGGGGTCGTTGCGCACCTGATGCATGTAACCGGCCCAAAGCCCGACCGCCGCGCTGTCCAGCACCGGCGGCCGCAACCCCGCCGCGACAAAGGCCGCCAGCCGTTCCTCGGGCATCGCGCCAACGCCTTCCAGCGCGTCTGCGCCTTCGTCGGTCATCCCATCCATCAAGGCGATGTAGGCCGCGCGGGTCAGGTCATCCTTGGTGCGGAAGTAATGCCGGATCAGCCCCGGCGTCACCCCAGCCCGCGCCGCGATGGCGCGCACCGTCGCTGCCTGCGGCCCGCCTTCGGCA
This sequence comes from Tabrizicola sp. BL-A-41-H6, assembly GCF_050632395.1. Classification (GTDB taxonomy): domain Bacteria; phylum Pseudomonadota; class Alphaproteobacteria; order Rhodobacterales; family Rhodobacteraceae; genus JAUYQR01. The sequence continues at coordinate 3,777,825 of NZ_CP192600.1, read as the reverse complement.
ACCAGCGCCTGCGTCGCCGCGATCAGCGACGACTTGCGCGAATGTTCGCTTTCACGGCGGTACTGGCGGCGGGGCTGGTCCATCATCGACCTGAGTTATACATTTGGATAATCTCGCGCCCCGCTGGCCGGACGTCAAGCCCCAACTCCGAAGTTTTACAACCTTAAGGCGAATTCATGCCGAAGGCGAGCCATTTTGACCACCGTCGCGCGCCACGTCCTTGTGGATCATCACGTCGGTCTGCGGGTAGGCCGCGATGATTGCCCGGCGCAGGGCGGCACCGATGTCATGCGCCTCGCGCAGCGGTTGGTCGCCGTCCAGTTCGATGTGCAGGTTCACGAACACCCGGCTGCCGGCCATCCGGGTTTTCAGGTCGTGGAACCCGCGCACCCCCGGCCAGTCGCGCGCAATCGCGGCGATGCCGTCGATCACTTCCTGATCCGCCGCCCGGTCCATCAGCGCGTCCCACGCCCCCTTGCCGATGCGCAGCGCGCCAAACGCCAGCACACCCGACGCGCCAAGTGCTATCACCGCGTCGATCGACCCGATGCCATAGTGCCGCGACACCCAAAGCGCCGCAATCGCGCCAAGGCTGGGCAACAGGTCACCAAGGTAATGCAGCCGGTCCGCCGCCACCACGCGGCTGCCGGTGCGCTTGGCCACACGGCCCTGCCACCAGACAAGGGCCAGCGTCAGCACCACCGAGATCGACATCACGATGATCCCGCGCCCCTCGGACGCCAACGCCAGAGGTTCCGGCGCCATCAGCCGCCGCACAGCGGCATAGCCGATCACGGCCGAGGAAATCAGGATGAACACCGCCTGCGCCAGCGCGGTCAGATCCTCGGCCGAGGTGTGGCCGAAGGCGTGGTCTTCGTCCGCAGGGCGGGCCGCGTAAAGGATCGCCGCCGCCGCCCCCAGCGACATCATCAGGTCAAGCGCACTGTCGGCCAGCGACGCGGCAATCGACAGCGCCCCGGTTTCGGCCAGCGCCCACAGCTTCAGCCCGACCAGCACCGACGCGACCAGCACCGACGCCAGCCCTGCCGACAGGGTCATCCGCACAAGATCGCGGCCGTATTCTACGTTGTCAGTCGATGGTCTCATCGGGCAACACACCCCACAGGGCGGACGTGCGGACCCACCCCTTCTGCCCGTCGAAGGCGATGCGGCACCAGCCGTCCCGACATTCCAGAACCCGCCCTATCACGCCTAGTTCCGCCTGGGCCACCACCATCGCATCATCGCGCGGCTCGTCGTGGAATTCTGCCATATCCAGCGTCACCAGCACACTGCGCACGCCCGACAACAGCGAATAATGCACCCAGCCGCCCGCGCCTTCCTGATCCTCGACCCGGCGCCAGTTCTCGAATTCCGCCGTGATTTTCAGGGGCATCCCGGCGCGGGTGAACACCCAGTCGATCCGGTGCGTCAGCCCCGGCCCGCGCCGCGCATTGCCCTCGCTGCCCTTCAACGACACGAATCGCGGCAAGGGCAGGTTGGTCACGCAGCCCACATCGGGCGCGCAGACCTTTTCCACCTTTGGCACCGCCGGAGCCGCCTCGACCTCGGCCTCCTGCGCCGCGACGGGGGCCACGCCCAACGCCACAACAACCCCGATCACGCCGATCACCCGCCACATCTTTGCCTGCCTTGCCGATCCGGGCGCACCCGAAGCCACTGTCTCGTTCGTGCGGGCTTGTGCATCGCGCCGCTTAACGCCACCTTGCCGCAGTGGCGGATGATTTGGAAGAGTTCGGGAGGATGTGAATGCCAACTGCCCGTCTGAGTGTGGTCGTGACGCGACGCTTGCCGGACGCGGTCGAAACCCGCCTGAAAGAGCTTTTCGACGTCGATCTGCGCGACCCCGACACCCGCATGACCCGCGAAGAACTGGCCGACGCGATGCGCCGCGCCGATGTGCTGGTGCCCACGATCACCGACCAGATCGACGCTGCCCTGATCGCACAGGCCGGTGACCGGCTGAAACTCATCGCCAACTACGGCGCCGGGGTCGATCACATCGACGTCGCGACAGCCCGCCAGCGCGGCATACTGGTGTCCAACACCCCCGGCGTCACCACCGAAGACACCGCCGACATGGTGATGGCGCTGATCCTTGCCGTGACCCGCCGCATCCCCGAAGGCTTGGCCGAGATGCAGGCCGGCACCTGGACCGGCTGGTCGCCGATGGCGCATCTGGGCGGCCGCCTCGGTGGCCGCCGCCTTGGCATCCTTGGCATGGGCCGCATCGGTCAGGCCGTCGCCCGCCGCGCCCGCGCCTTTGGCCTGCAGGTGCATTATCACAACCGCAAGCGCCTGCGCCCCGAGGTCGAGGCCGAGCATGAAGCGACCTATTGGGAAAGTCTCGATCAGATGGTCGCGCGGATGGACATCGTGTCGGTCAACTGCCCGCACACGCCCTCCACCTTCCACCTGATGAACGCGCGGCGGCTGAAGCTGATGAAACCCACCGCTGTCATCGTCAACACCTCGCGCGGCGAGGTGATCGACGAAAACGCCCTGACCCGCGGCCTGCGCGCCGGCGAAATCGCCGGGGCTGGCCTTGATGTCTACGAACACGGCACCGAGGTGAACCCGCGCCTGCGTGAACTGCCTAACGTAGTCTTGTTGCCGCACATGGGCTCGGCCACCATCGAGGGCCGGATCGAGATGGGCGAAAAAGTGATCATCAACATCAAGACCTTCGCAGATGGCCACCGCCCGCCGGATCAGGTCGTGCCGGGGATGCTGTGATACCACCTGTTGTGGCACTGTGCGCTGCGTTCGCTTCAGGTTGAAAGCCGCTGAGTGTTTACCGTTTTGACAGTATTGTTGCCGAAATGGACCTCCGGCCCCCCTTGTTTCCCGAAATTATTCACCATCAGCGCCGCTCTTGGCCTTGAGACGCCCGAATCTGACGCCTAAGGTGCCGCTCCAGCCAGGGGGACGCACCCGTTGGCATCCGATATCTGGGAGCTTCAAATGAAAAGCCTGCTTGCATCCGCCCTCGCCCTTTCTATCGCCTTTGCGCCCGCTGCCTTTGCCGGTGGCCCGGTGGTGATCGAAGAGGAAGGTCAACCCGAAGTCATCGCTGAAAAGCCGGCGTCCAGCATCGGCATCCTGCCGATCCTTCTGGGCGTCGTCGTCCTTTGCGCCATCGCTTGCGGCAACGGCAACGGGAACGACGATCCGGCGCCGACTGAGCCCCCGATCGAAAAGTAAGCTTTCGCCCAACCGGCGTGACGGCCCGGCTGACCAGCAGCCGGGCCGTCCTACTGTGGTCAATCTGTCGCAGCGTTAACCAAAGCTGTCCGCAGCCATTTCGAACTGTTGCCCGAATTCCGGGCCGGGATTAGCGTCTTGAGGTCGGGGAGATTTTCCCCGAACGACCTTTGAAGGACGCCCCATCATGAAAATCTCAGCCCCGATCCTTGCCCTTTCGCTTGCCTTCGCGCCGATGGCACATGCCGGCGGTCCGGTGGTGGTCGAAGAGGAAGGTCAACCTGAAGTCATCGCCGAAAAGCCCGCCTCCAGCGTCGGCATCCTGCCGATCTTGCTTGGTGTCGTGGTGCTGTGCGTCGTGCTTTGCGGCGACAACAACGACGACGAGCCGACCCCCGAAACGCAGCTTCCCGGTTGATCAATTGTTTTCGCTGGCCAACTGCTGAACTGCGCTCCGGCCAGCGGGTATGTACGGCGCCCTGTATGGCGCGTTCCCAGACATGAGAAAGGATTACCCATGAAACTTGCAGCCCCGATCCTTGCCTTTTCGCTTGCCTTCGCGCCGATGGCCTATGCCGGCGGCCCGGTGGTGGTCGAAGAGGAAGGCCAACCCGAAGTCATCGCTGAAAAGCCCGCCTCCAGCGTCGGCATCCTGCCGATCCTGCTTGGCGTGGTTGTCCTTTGCGTCGTCCTGTGCGGCAACGATGATGAGGACACCCCGAGGGAGACGGTAGAAGTGCTTCCTGCCACCTGAACGTCCTTTGCGGGCTTCACGACCAAGATGGCGCGCCAAACCGGCGCGCCATTCTGCTTTTGTCAGAACCGATCCGCGCGGAAAGCGATAATGTCCCGGTCCGGCGTCCGCCCGGCAATCAGGTCAGCCACGATCCCCGCCGTCACCGGGGCCAGCGTCACGCCAAGATGCCCATGCCCGAACGCGTGGATCACCTCGGCCCCGCCGCGCGACGGGCCTATCACCGGCAAGCTGTCGGGCAGCGAAGGGCGAAACCCCATCCACTCGCGGTCCGGTGGTCCAAGGTCGGGAAAGAGCGCCCGCGCGCCAGCGACCAACCGCGCGATGCGGTGCGGCGAGGGGGGCAGCGTCAACCCGCCCAGTTCCACAGTCCCCGCCACACGCAAGCGCCCCTCCATCGGGCAGAAGTAGAACCCGCGTGCCGCCGCCGCCACGGGCCGGGTCAGGCGCGGCATGGGCATGTCCCACTCCACGTGATACCCCCGCTCGGTGTCCAGCGGAATCCGGTCGCCAGCCTGCACCGCCAACGCCCGCGAATGTGCCCCCGCCGCGATCACCACCCGCCGCGCGTGCAGATGCAGCCCCGGCCCTTCGATGATTACCCCGTCCGGCCGCCGCTCCAACCGCTCGGCCCGTGTGGTGACAAGTCCGGCCCGTGCCGTCACCGCCGCCGCCATCAGCCCCATCATCCGTCCCGGATCGGACAGGAACCGCGCACCTGCGAACACAGCAGCGCCACCTTTCACCGCAGGCAACGTCGGCTCCAGCGCCGCCAGCGCCTCTGGCCCCACAAGATCGACGCTGACGCCAAGCGCCCGCCGCGCCGCCATGTCGGCCTCGGCGGCGTGAAACTCCGCTTCTGTCTCGTAAAGGTAAAGGCACCCCCGGCGTTGCAGGATGCCCGCGCCCGAAACCCGCAGCGCCAGATCCTCCCAGAACGGCCCAGCCCCCGCCAAAAGCCCCGCAATCGCCGCCGCATTGCGCGCCGCCGCCGCCGGCAGCGACTGCACCGCAAACCGCACCAGCCACGGTGCCAGCGTCGGCAAGGCCCGGTGCCGGATTGCCAGCGGAGAGGTTCGGCTGGTCAGCAGCGTCGGCAGGTTCCACAGGACCGCAGGCGTGCCAACCGGGCTGACCGCGTAATCCGCGATCGTTCCGGCGTTGCCATAGCTTGCCCCCATCCCCGGTTGCCCGGGATCTACCAGCACCACCTCGCGCCCGTCGGCCAACAGCCGCTCGGCCACTGCAAGGCCGATGACCCCCGCGCCGATGACGGCAATGTCGGTCGTCAGGCGCTGCACTTACATGCAGGCCTCAAACAGCGCGCGGGTGTTCTCGCGCGTCATCGCAATCGGGTTGCCGCCGCAGGACGGGTCTTCCAGCGCCATGTCGGTCAGCATCTCCAGATCCGATGCCTTCACCCCCATCGCGGTCAGGTTGGCCGGAATGTTCAGCGCCGCGCGCAGGTCCATGATCCGGCCCTTGAAGCCGTCAAACCCACCCTTGATGCCCAGATAGGCCGCCGCCGCCTCGATCCGCGTTTCGATCGCCGGGCGGTTGAAATCCAGCACCATCGGCATCACCACCGCGTTCGTCGTGCCGTGATGCGTGCCGTAAACCGCGCCGACCGGATGCGACAGCGAATGGATCGCCCCCAGCCCCTTCTGAAACGCCACCGCCCCCATCGCCGCCGCACTCATCATATGCGCGCGGGCATCAAGGTCTCCCGGTTCGCCATAGACCCGCGGCAGGTTCTCGAACACCAGCCGCATCCCTTCCAGCGCGATCCCCTGGCTCATCGGATGGTAGAACGGGCTGCTGTATGCTTCAAGGCAATGCGCCAGCGCGTCCATCCCCGTGCCAGCGGTGATGAACCTCGGCATCCCCACCGTCAGCGCCGGGTCGCAGATCGTAACCGCAGGCATCAGCTTGGGGTGGAAGATGATCTTCTTCTTGTGCGTGGCGCTGTTCGTCAGAACCCCCGCGCGCCCCACTTCCGACCCCGTGCCAGCCGTCGTCGGAACCGCGATAATCGGCGCGATCTTCGCGGCATCGGCGCGGGTGTACCAGTCGTCGATATCCTCCAGATCCCAGACGCTCAGGCCCGGCTTCTGATGTGCCATCAGCGCGATCATCTTGCCAAGGTCCAAGGCGCTGCCGCCGCCAAAGCAGATCACCCCGTCATGCCCGCCCGCCAGATACACCGCGATCCCGGCGGTCATGTTGGCCTCGTTCGGGTTCGGGTCCACCTCGGAAAACACCGCGCGGCCCATGCCCGCACGCTCCAGCACATCCAGTGCTGCCGCCGTGATCGGCAGGCTTGCCAGCGCCTTGTCGGTCACCAGAAGGGGCTTTTTCAGCCCCACGCCAGCGGCATGCTCCGCCAGCTCCGAAATCCGGCCCACGCCGAACTTGATCGCGGTCGGGTAAGACCAGTTGCGGTTGGGAACCGAATGGGTGGCGGTGGTCATGGCTCAGACTTTCTTCAGATGGTAGGATTTCGGCCGGGTCACCGAATGGAACCCGAGATAGCTCAGCGACCCGCCGCGCCCGGTGTCCTTGCACCCGGTCCAGCACAGCGCCGGGTCAAGGTAATCGGCGCGGTTCATGAACACGGTGCCGGTTTCGACCTGCTCACCCAGTTTTGCGGCGGTGTCGTAATCCTGCGTCCAGATGCTGGCGGTCAGACCGTAAGGCGAGTCGTTCATCAGCCGCAGCGCCTCGGCGTCGTCTTTCACCTTCATGATGCCGACGACCGGGCCAAAGCTTTCCTCCATCATCACCCGCATCGAATGATTGACGTTCACGAGGATCTGGGGTGCCAGATACGCCCCGCCATCATCCGCAGGAAAAAGCGCGGGGTCGATCAGGGGCTTCGCGCCCTGCGCTACCGCCTCGGCGATCTGGTCGCGCACCACCTTTGCGAACCGCTTGTTGGCCATCGGCCCAAGCGTGCTTTCCGGGTCGAACGGGTTGCCCAGCTTCAGCGCCTTGACCCAGGCCACCGACTTTTCGACGAAGGCATCGTATAGGCTTTCATGCACATAGATCCGCTCGATCCCGCAGCAGCACTGACCGGCGTTGTACATCGCGCCATCCATCAGCGTATCCACCGCCGCATCCAGATTGGCGTCCGCCCGCACGTAGCCGGGGTCCTTGCCACCAAGCTCCAACCCAAGCGGAGTGAACGTGCCAGCCGCCGCCCGCTCCATCGCCTGCCCGCCCGCGACCGAGCCTGTGAAGTTCACAAACCCGAACGACCGCGCCGCAATCAGCGCCTCGGTCGTCGCGTGATCAAGGACCACGTTCTGGAACACATCCTCCGGCACGCCCGCTGCATGAAACGCCTCGGCCAGCCGTTCGCCTACCAGCATCGTCTGGCTGGCGTGTTTCAAAATCACCGTATTGCCCGCGATCAGCGCCGGAACCAGCGTGTTGATCGTGGTCAGATAAGGGTAGTTCCACGGCGCCACGATGAACACCACGCCCACCGGATCGCGCGCGATATAGCGGCGGAACTTGTCGCTGTCCTCGACCATCATCGGCATCAGGGTCGCCGCTGCAATCTCGGCCATGTATTCGGTGCGGGCATTCACGCCGCCGAATTCACCGCCAAACCGGGTCGGGCGCCCCATCTGCCAGGCGATCTCTTCGACCACCACATCCTTCATTTCGTTCAAGCGCACCACACCGGCCTTCACCAGCGCGATCCGCTCCTCTAGCGGGCGCGCGGCCCAGCCCTTTTGCGCGGCCTTGGCGCGGGCGACGGCGGCCTTGGCCGCATCCTGCGACAGCGGGGTGCGTTCGGCATAGACGCTGCCATCGACGGGGGAAATCAACTGGATCGGTTTCATCTTGTCCTCGTGGGCCGGGGTCCAGCCCCGGCAATTGGAAAAACCGGGGCCGCGAGCCCCTTACGCCCGTTCAAGCAGGCGTTGAAGTTCAAAATCGGTGACGACGCGGTCGGTCTCGGCGATCTCCCACTCGGCGGCGTGGTGATAGTGGTCCACCACATCGTCGCCAAACGCCGCGCGCAACATTTTCGAGCCTTTCAGCAGCGCCGCCGCATCCCGCAGGTTATGCGGAATCTCGCGGATGCCGGCGGTGTTGTACATGTCGCCCGACATTTCCGGCTCCAGTTCCATCTTGCCCTCGATGCCCGCCAGGCCCGCCGCCAGAAGCGCCGCGCACGCAAGATAGGGGTTCACGTCGCTGCCCGGTATCCGGCATTCCACCCGCACCGCCTTGGTGTGCGTGCCGCACACCCGGAAGCCCGCCGTGCGGTTGTCCGCACTCCACACCGCCTTCGTCGGCGCGAACATTCCCACGGTAAAGCGTTTGTAGCTGTTCACATACGGCGCCAGAAACGCCGTCAGTTCCTGCGCGTGGGCCAGTTGCCCCGCCATGTAATGCTTCATCGTGGCCGACATGCCGTGCTTGTCACTGTCATCCCGAAACCACGGCTTGCCGTCCAGCGACCACAGGCTCTGGTGGATATGGCTCGACGATCCCGCCTTGCGGTGATCGTATTTCGCCATGAACGTCACCGACTTGCCCTTGGTCCAGGCAATTTCCTTGATCGCGTTCTTGGTGATCGCGTGGTTGTCGGCCGTATCCAGCGCGTCGGAATAGCGGTAATTCACCTCTTCCTGACCCGCGTCCGCCTCACCTTTGGAATTTTCAACCGGGATGCCCGCCGCATACAATCCGTTGCGGATTGCCCGCATCACATCCTCTTCCTTGGTGGTCTGGAAGATGTGGTAATCCTCGTTGTAAGCACTGACCGGCTTCAGCGCCGCCAACCCGCCATCGCGCAGGTTTTCATACGAGTTCTCAAAGAGATAGAACTCCAGCTCCGTCGCCATCATCGGCTCGAAACCCATCGCCCGCGCCCGCGCCACCTGCCGCTTCAAAATCGCGCGGGGCGAATGCGGCACCTCATGCCCGTGGTGGTCCAGCGTATCACCGAGGACAAGCGCAGTCCCCGGCAGCCACGGCACCGGGCGCAGCGTTGTCATGTCAGGCTTCAGCACATAGTCGCCGTAGCCCGTCTGCCAACTGGAGGATTTGTAGCCCTGAACCGTGGTCATCTCCATGTCCACGGTCAGCAGGTAATTGCAGCAATGCGTCTCCTCCCACCCGCCGTTCACAAAGAACGCGGCGTGGAAGCGTTTGCCCATCAGGCGGCCCTGCATGTCGATCCCGGCCACCAGAACGGTGTCGATCTCGCCGCGCGCAACGGCCTCTTTCAAAGCGTCGAATGTCATGTTTCCAGGCATGGAAGTATCCCTCAAAGTCCCGTTTCGCCCGCACCCTGCGGGCATGAAAGCACCGATCACCCCATAGGGGGCGCCGTCAGTTGCGCCCCTTGGCGCCACCGAATTCGGGCTTTCTGGGCCAGCAATGCGGGCCGACCCCGTTTGCCTGTCGTTGGGTCCGCATGGACCGTCCCTCCGCCGGTTCGCAGCAAACCGGTAATTTGATCATAACCGTAAGCGTGGCGCGCGCAACGTCCGTCGCGCGCGCCTTGTGGCGTCAGCCGTAGCGGTAGGGCCGCCCGGCCTTGGTCATCGTGTCGTTGTATTGCTTGATGATCGCCACGACCTTGGCCTTCACCTCGGATTCCGCGGCGATCTCGTCCCAGAACTTGACGGCGGCATCTTCGACCGTCTTCCACTCGGCGTCCGGAATGGTGGTCAACGCCAGCTTGCCGCCGTTCACGCGCAGATCCGCCTCGCCGCCCCAGTACCAGTGCTGGCGGTAGTAATGCGACGATTCAAAGCACGTCGCCAGCAGCTCCTGCAGGTTCGGCGGCAGGGCATTCCAGCGTTCCATGTTGGCGAAGAAATGCCCGATCCACGCGCCCGAGATGTTGTTGGTCAGGAAATGCGTCGTCACGTTCGACCAGCCCACCGTGTAAACCTCGGTGATCCCCGACCATGCAAGCCCGTCCAGTTCGCCGGTCTGCATGGCCACTTCGACGTCTTCCCACGGCAGGGTGACCGGCACCACGCCGAACTGCGTCAGGAACCGGCCCGCCGTCGGGAAGGTGAACACCCGCAGCCCGTTCAGATCGGCCAGGCTGTTGATCGGCTTGTTGGTCGAGAAATTGCAAGGGTCCCACGCGCCGGCCGAGATGTGCTTGACGCCCACCGCCGCGTATTCGTCTTCCCAGATCTGCTTCAGGCCGTACTTGTTGAACAGCGTCGGCACATCAAGGCTGTAGCGCAGCGCCATCGGGAAATACCCGCCGAACACCGTCACCTCGGTGGGCGAGGCCATCGAATCGTCGTCCGACTGGACGCAGTCGATGGTGCCCGCCTGCATCGCCTGAAACAGCTCGCCCGTCGGCACCAATTGGTCGGCGTAGTAAAGTTCGATCTCCATCTGTCCGGCGGCAAGGCGGTTGAACAACTCGATCGCAGGTTTCACCACCTGTTCGCCCAGTGCGGCACCCGCATAGGTCTGCATCCGCCATTTGATGACCTCCTGCGCGCGCAGGACGGTCGGCGCGGCCAGCGTGGCGGCACCGGCAAGGGCTCCCTTGGTCAGGAAGGAACGTCTGGTCGTCATCGAAAGCCTCCTCAGGTTGGATGTTGGCGGGGGCGGCGCATCCGCCCCTCTTGGGTCAGTTTGGATAGATCAGGTTCGGCAGCCAAAGCGTGATCTGCGGAAACGCCATCAGCACGATCAGCGAGCCCAGCATCACCAGCACGAAGGGCAGGACCGATTTGTAGATGTCGCCCATCGTGATTTCCGGCGGCGCAAAGGCGCGCATCAGAAAAAGGTTATAGCCAAAGGGCGGTGTCAGATAAGCGATCTGGCAGGTCACGGTGTAAAGCACGCCATACCAGATCAGCACGTCCTGCTGCGGAATGCCAAGGTCCAGCGTGGCAACCAGCGGCACATAAAGCGGCGCCACAATCACCAGCATCGCGGTGTCGTCCAGAAACATGCCCATGATCAGGAACGACAGTTGCATCAGGATAAGGATCGTCCAGGGCGACAGCCCCATCTGTTCGGTAAAGAGGTTGTCGATGGCCGCCACCGCGCCCAGCCCGTCGAACACAGCGCCAAAGGCCAGCGCAGCAAGGATCACCCACATGAACATGCACGAAATGCCCAGCGTGTTGCGAGTTGAAACCTCCAGCACCTGCCACGAAAGGCTGCGCTTGATCGCGGCTCCCAGCACCGTGGCGATCACCCCGATCACCGAGCTTTCGACCAGCGAGGTGTAGCCAAGGATGAACGGGGCCATCATCGCCCCGAAAATCACGAACGGCAGGATGCCCGCCCGCAGCGCGACCAGCTTGTCCGCAAGGGTATAGCTGGCCAGTTCGTCACCCGACAGCGGCGGGCCAAGCTCTGGGTTAATGCGGCAGCGGATGATGATGTAGATGATGAAGAACGCCGCCATCATCAGCCCCGGCACCACGCCCGCCAGCCAAAGCTCCGACACCGGCGCACGCGCAATCATCGCATAAAGCACCAGCACCACCGATGGCGGGATCAGGATGCCAAGGCTTGATCCCGCCTGGATCACCCCCGACACCATCCGCTTGTCATACCCCCGCCTCAGCAGTTCCGGCAGCGCGATGGTCGACCCGATCGCCATGCCCGCAACCGACAGCCCGTTCATCGCGGAAATCAGCACCATAAGCAGGATCGTCCCGATCGCCAGCCCCCCCGGCACCGACCCGAACCAGACGTGGAACATCTTGTACAGGTCCTGCGCCAGACGCGCCTCGGACATGACGTAGCCCATGAACACAAACATCGGCAACGACAGCAGCGGATACCACTTCATCAGCTTCATGCCGGCCGAAAAGCCCATCGTGTGCCCGCCCGTCCCCCACAGCGAGATCGAGGCGACAACGGCGACAAACCCGATGATCCCGAACACCCGCTGGCCGGTGATCATCAGCAGCAGCATCGTCGAAAACATCAAAAGCGCGATCATGTCCTGCGGCATCAGATGTCTTCCCCGCGGATCGTCGCGATATCCTTGATGAACGCAGCCAAGGCTTGCAGGAACATCAACACAAAGCCCGTCAGCATGATCAGCTTGATCGGCCAGAGATAAGGCCGCCACGCGGTCGGTGACCGTTCCAGCCGCCCGATGGTCGGCAAAAGCCCGTCACCCCACTTGAGGCCCAGCGAATAGCCAAGGCTTTCGGCCGCACCCCAGGCCATCACGCCAAGATAGAACAACAGCGCGAACACGGTGAACCCATCCCACCACGCGCGCCTGACCGGCGACTGCTTGGCGTAGAATAGGTCCATCCGCACATGGCTTTCCATCTGCATCGCGTAAGGCCCGCCAAGGATGTAATAGGCCACCATCACGAATTGCGCCATTTCCAGCGTCCAGGGCGACGGCGCCCCGCCCAGCTTGGACAGCGATGACCACATCAAGACGGCCATCAGCGCGAACAGAAGATACATCGCAAACCGGCCGACGCCGTAATTCATCCGGTCGATCAGCCGCACGAAGCCCACTAGGAAACGCGGCATCGTTCAGCGCCTCCGTCGGGCAGGTCTGGCGGGCAGTCCAGCCCCGTTCGTGATCTCGTCTGGCCGCATGTCTGCGCACCCTCCCGTTGCCCGCCAAGCGTCCGCTGCGCTAGCTACTTCTGTCAAGATAATTTCGGTGATTGATTTTCTGTTACGAAAGTTTCTGATGGCCCTGCCGGGTTACGCCGCAAAAGCGGAAAGGGTGCGCGATGAACGTCGAGCTTACCATCGAACGGCGGATGCGTGACGCGCTGGGTGATCTGACCCGGGCCGAGCGGCAGCTGGCGACACATATCCTCGGGCATTACCCGATGTCGGCCCTCGGCTCGATCTCGGCCTTGGCCAAGGCGGCCGAGGTGTCAACACCCACGGTCGTTAGGCTGGTGCAGAAACTCGGGTTTCGCGGCTACCCCGATTACCGCAAATCGCTGCGCGCCGAGGTCGAGACGATGCTCGTCACCCCGCTCGCGCGCGACAAGGGCGGCGCACACGGACATATCCTTGACCAGTTCGCCGAACGGGTGGTGACCAACCTCCAGGCCACTCTGGCCCTGATCGACCGCGCCGATTTCGACGGCGCGGCGCGGCTTCTTGCCGACCCCAAGCGCCGGGTCTACGCGCTTGGCGGCCGCGTGACCCATGCGATTGCCGATTACTTCGTCACCCTGATGACCGTGGCCCGGCCCGACGTGATGCTGATCCCCGGCCTCTCCAGCGCCTGGCCCCCCGCACTGCTGGACATGAAGAAGGGCGACCTTCTGGTGGTGTTCGACATCCGCCGTTACGAAAACACCGTGCTCCAGATCACCGAACTGGCCCGCGAACACGGTGCCGAGGTGATCCTAATTACCGACCGCTGGGTTTCTCCCGCCGCGATCCATGCCCGCTACACCCTTGCTTGCCAGATCGACGCGCCAAGCCCGTGGGACAGCACAGTACCGATCCTTGCCGTGGTCGAAACCCTGCTCGCCGCCGTGCAAGGCCTGACATGGGAAGTGACCGAGGCCCGCCTGAAACAGGTCGAGGCGCTGCACGCCCGATCGCGGCTGTTCCGCACCAAGACCTAAGCCGGGCTGACCCGCCGCGCTCGGGTGCCCGCCACGGCATTGAACGCCACGGCCGCCAAAAGGATCGCCCCGCCGACAAACGTGCCGGACGACGCGGTTTCCCCAAGGATCGCCCAGACCCACAAGGGCGCCAGCAAGACCTCGATCAACGAAAACAGCGTCAGGTCGGCGGCAGGGATCACCCGGCTGCCGATGGTGAAGAAGATCATCCCCACCGCCAGCACCACCGCGCCGATCCCGGTGGCGATGCCCATGTCGCGCGGTGACACGACAAACGGTTCGCCCAGAACCACGATCACCAAGGCAGCCGCAGCGGCCGAAAAGACCGCGCCCAGCAGTGCCGCTGGCAGCATATCGGCCAGCTTGCCCCAGCGCAGCGCCACGGAAAATGCGCCGAACCCCACTGCCGACAACAGGGCCGCCATGTTGCCGACCAGCGCGCCCACCGCCAGCCCCTCGCGCACCATCACGAACATTCCCACCACCGCCAGCCCGATCGCGGCCCAGGTCGCCGGTGCCACCCGTTCGCGCAGCAAGATCCAGCCAAGCACCGCTGCCACGAAAGGCGACGCGGTGAACAGGAACACCGCATTGGCAATCGTCGTGGTCTGGATCGCGTAGATCGCCCCGGCAAAGGCGAACACCAGCCCGAAGCCGCCGATCGCCCCCGCCACGCCAACCGACTTCACCGCCGCCACCGGCTTGCCGCCCGAGGTCCAGGCGATCCACGCCAGCAGCACCGGCGCCATCCCGACCGACCGCCAGAACATGATGTTCCAGACCGACGCATCCTCGATCTGCCGCAGGCCAAGGCCCATCAGCGACCACAGCGTGCCCGCCGCCAGAACCAGCATTACCCCCGTGCCGTATCGCATGTCGCGCCTCCGTTGCCGGATTGGTCCCATGCGTTGGCGCTTTCGGCGCGTCTGTTCCCGACAGGTTCGCGCCTAATACCCCCGGCTGCGGTCGACGAGGTTCACGAACGGCTCGCCCGCCTCGCCGCGCCGGATGTTTTCCACGATCACCCGCGCCGCCGACGACGCGCGCGTATCTGCGGCGATATGCGGCGTCACCGTCACGCGCGGATGGCTCCAGTAGGGATGCTCGGCAGGCAGCGGCTCCACCCGGAACACGTCCAGCGTGGCGTGGCCGACATGGCCCGCGTCCAGCGCCGACAACAGCGCCGCATCGTCGATCAACGCACCGCGACCGGGGTTGATGATCACCGCACCGCGCGGCAGGAAGCCAATCGTGCGGGCGTTCAGCAGGTTCTCCGTCTCGGGCGTTTTCGGCAGCAGCGTCACCACGATCTCCGCCGACCGCAGCGCCGCCTCCAGCCCATCTTCGCCGTGCAGGCAGCCCGGTTTTGGCGTGCGGCTCCACCCCGTCACCGGAAAGTTCAACGCCCGCAGCGCCTCGGCGCACGCCCTCCCCAGCGCGCCCATGCCAAGGATCGTCACCGGGCGTTCGCGCGCCAGTGGCGGGCAGACCGGGTTCCAGACATGGCTTGGGTTCACGATGTGGCGGTCCATCCCCAGATGGTGCCGCAGGGTGTGGCCCACCACCCACTCCACCATCCCTTCGGTCAGCGAGGGGTCGACCATCCGGCACAGGGGCTGCGTCAGCGTCGCGTTCCCCACGATCCGCTCCACCCCCGCCCAAAGGCTGAGGACCGCTTTCGTCCGGGTGAACGGCGTGAAATCCTGCAACGGCGCCGACGGCGCGTAGACGATGTAATCGACCAGCCCCGGCTCCGGCACTTCGGTCACGACCTTTGCCTCGATCCCCGCCTCTGCAAGCGCCGCAGGCAGCGCCACCTCGTATTCAGGCCAAAGCGAGGGGGCGGCAAAATAGATCATCGGCATGGCGCGGTCCTGCTCAAGTAACGGTGGCGGGACCGTAGGCGAGGATCGGGGCAGGGGGAAGAGCCGCCCCTATAGCTGCCCGAACCGCTCCTGCACTGCCGCCGCATGTCCGGCCAGCGCCGGCACCTTCGCCCAAGCCGCCAGTAAGTCGCGCCAGCGGACGGCGACGAAGGTCACATCGTCCCCTTTCACTGCCCTGGCGAAATCAACGATCTCGGCCTCGTGGCGGGCAATGGCGGCGGGGTCGACCGGTTTGCCGTTCGCCCAAGCCTGCGGGGCCGCGTGCAGGTAAACCAAGACCGCACCCCGCGCCCGCTTGATGCCTTGCGTCTTCAGCCCGTAGGCGTGCTTCACCAGCTGCACCGCATCAAGGCAGCGGTAGATCTGCGAGCCGGACGCCAAGGCGCGCCGAATGGCATCATAGCGGGCCATTCCCTGACCCCAGTCCCGCGTGTCGTAGGCTTCGGAAAACACACTCGTCTTTCCGGGCCGGAACGGCTCGTAGCGTTTTGACTCAACCCCGACCAACGTCGTGCCGGTCGTAAGCGCTGCATCCAGCCAAGGGTGCCGCCCCCCGCTCCACGGAAAGCGCATCTCTGCCTCGACGCAGACCTCATCCACCTTGCCCATCGGCACACCCGGCAGCGGTGGCATTTGCGACGGGCGCTCCACAAACCAACCGAAAGCGTTGACCGCCAGTGCGGCCGACGACTCCGGGCTTGCGAACTTTCCCCTGTCCACCTCGTTACCGGGCGACCGTTTCAAGGCGGCCAAAACCGTGTCGCCCGGAACGCCGGGAAGAAAATCGCTCATCCGTTCTTCATTTCCTGCAAAGTATTCCCACCGTCCACGACCAGCATCGCGCCCGTCACATAGCTCGCTTCCGCACTCGCCAGAAACGCCACCGCCGCCGCAATCTCATCCGGCGTGCCGGGGCGGCCTGCAGGCGTCGCGCGCCCCGCGATGATCTCGCCCTCGGATGAGCTTTCCGTCTCGATCCAGCCCGGCAGCACCGCGTTGCACGTCACCCCCTGCCGCCCATACTCCAGCGCGATCGACCGCGTCATGCCCGTGATCGCCGCCTTCGCCGTCGCATAGGCCGAACTGCCGTCGATGGTCGCGACCGGCCCGGTCACACTGCTGATGTTGACGATCCGGCCATATCCCCGCGCGGCCATTTCCGGCAGCGCGGCGCGGCAGCAATGAAACGTGGTGTTGATGTTCAGCGCCATGTGATGCGCCCATGCCGCGTCCGACCACCCGGCCAGTTGCGCGCGGCCCACGTCATGCCCCGATTGCACCATGCCCGCGTTGTTCACCAGCACCTCCACTGGGCCAAGCCTTGCCGTCACCGCCTCGAACAACCCTGCCACCTGCGCAGGGTCGGTCAGGTCCGCGACATGCGCCATGCAGCCAAGGCTGGCCGCACGCTCCTCGATCCGCGCCGTGGTCGCCGTGATACACACCTTCGCCCCACCCGCGACCAGTGCCCGCGCGATGGCAAACCCGATTCCCCCTGCCGCTCCGGCCCCCGTCACCAGCGCCACGCGCCCCGAAACACCCGTCATTCCGCCGCCTCCCCGCTCGCCCGACCGGGCAATTTTCGCGCCCCAGTATGAGCCGATGTTCGATAAGATCATAGAGGGCCACCCGCCACCGCCAAAACCCGCCAAACCTGTGCGAAATCTGCAAGCGGCGGGCAATATGCACGATGCCGCTACCTGCTTCGACTGGCCCTTTCACCCCCCACGTATGCCCCGTATATGGAGGGACCCGCCTCAGCCGCTGAGTCGCCGGGTAAAGCTGCCTGCACTAGAGGTTTTCAGTATGGCCTTCTTTCCTAGCCTTTTTTCGTCGGACATGGCGATCGATCTCGGAACCGCGAATACGCTGGTCTACATCCGGGGCAAGGGCATTGTCCTCAACGAACCCTCGGTCGTGGCCTACCACACCAAGGACGGCAAGAAGGTTGTCCTCGCGGTCGGTGAAGACGCCAAGCTGATGCTCGGCCGCACCCCCGGCTCGATCGAGGCGATCCGCCCGATGCGTGACGGCGTCATCGCCGACTTCGAGGCCGCGGAAGAGATGATCAAGCATTTCATCCGCAAGGTCCACCGGCGCTCCACCTTTTCCAAACCCAAGATCATCGTCTGTGTGCCGCATGGTGCCACGCCCGTTGAAAAGCGCGCGATCCGCAACTCGGTCCTGCAAGCCGGCGCCCGCCGCGCGGGCCTCATCGCGGAACCCATCGCCGCCGCGATCGGTGCCGGCATGCCGATCACCGAACCCACCGGCAACATGGTCGTCGACATCGGCGGCGGCACCACCGAAGTCGCGGTCCTGTCGCTTGGTGACATCGTCTACGCCCGCTCGGTCCGCGTCGGCGGCGACCGGATGGACGAGGCGATCATCTCCTACCTCCGCCGCCACCAGAACCTTCTGATCGGCGAAAGTACCGCCGAACGCATCAAGACCTCGATCGGCACCGCCCGGATGCCCGATGACGGGCGCGGCGCGTCGATGACGATCCGTGGGCGCGACCTTCTGAACGGTGTGCCGAAGGAAACCGAGATCAACCAGGCTCAGGTCGCCGAAGCCCTTGCCGAACCCGTGCAGCAGATCTGCGACGCGGTGATGCAGGCGCTTGAAGCAACCCCGCCGGACCTTGCGGCCGATATCGTCGACCGTGGCGTGATGCTCACCGGCGGCGGCGCGCTGCTGGGCGATCTCGACCTCGCCCTGCGCGAACAGACGGGGCTTTCGATCAGCGTCGCCAACGAGTCACTGAATTGTGTTGCTCTCGGCACTGGCAAGGCGCTGGAATATGAAAAGCAGCTTCGGCATGTGATCGACTACGACAGCTGATCCGCTGATCCCCGGCTGACACGAGGTTCCCGTGGCAAAGACCCGCACCGGACCGGAAGAGTTCTCTCGCCCCCTGCGCCGGTTGCTGGTGGGGATACTGGTGCTTGCGCTGGTCGGTCTGTTTCTTCTGTGGCGCATCGACAGCCCCCGCGTCGAACGCTTCCGATCGGCTCTTGTCGATGCGGTGGTGCCAAACCTTGACTGGGCGATGTCGCCGGTCACGAAGATCGCCTCTATGGTCGACGATTTCCAGTCCTACACCCGGATCTACGAACAGAACCAGGAATTGAAGCGCGAGCTTCAGCAGATGAAGGCGTGGAAAGAAGCCGCCCTGCAACTGGAACAGAAGAACGCGCGCCTCCTCGACCTCAACAAGGTGCGGCTCGACTCGAAGTTTACCTACGTCACCGGCGTCGTGCTGGCCGACAGCGGCAGCCCGTTCCGCCAGTCTGTCCTCCTGAACGTGGGCGCGCGTGACGGCATCCGCGACGGCTGGGCCACGATGGACGGCATCGGCCTTGTCGGCCGCATCTCGGGGGTCGGGGAACGGACCGCCCGCGTGATCCTCGTCACTGACAGTAACAGCCGCATCCCCGTGACGGTGCAGCCCTCCGGCCAGAAGGCGCTTTTGTCCGGCGACAACTCCGACCTCCCACCCCTCGAATTCATAGAAGACACCGACGAGGTCCGCCCCGGTGACAGGGTCGTTACCTCAGGCGACGGCGGCGTGTTTCCGGCGGGCCTCTTGGTCGGGCAGGTCGCACTTGGCACCGACAAACGCCTGCGCGTCGTGCTGGCCGCCGATTACCAGCGTCTTGAGTTCCTGCGCGTCCTGCGCAGCCACGAGTTGGAGCCGATCACTGATCCCGGCAGCCTTGTCGCCCCCCCGGTACTGCAACCCTTGCCCGACACCTCGACCGAGGCCGCCGAATCCGCCGCCGGCGCGCAGCCCACCGCCACCGAAGGCGGCAACGTCGAGGCCGCAGGGTCGGGTGCCGCCGAAGGTGCCGATGGGGGAGGCCCCGATGGTTGACATCTGGCGCTCTGCCCACTGGCTTTACCGCGCTCTCTTCCTGGCGCTTGCTCTGGGCCTCCTGTTCTTCCGGCTCCTGCCGCTTGGCCATTCTGCCGGCGCGTTGCCGGGGCCGGACCTGCTTTTGTGTCTCATCATGGCGTGGGTCGTGCGCCGGCCAGATTACCTGCCGCTTTACCTGATCGTCCTTGTGGTGCTGATCGAAGATCTCATCCTGATGCGCCCGCCGGGTCTGTGGACCGCGCTTGTCGTGCTGGCGTCCGAATTCCTGCGCTCGCGCGTCGCCCTGACGCGAGAGCTGAACTTCGTCACCGAATGGATACTGGTCGGCAGCCTGATGCTTGGCATCCTTCTGGCCTACCGCGCGATCCTTGGCATCTCCTTCGTGCCGCAGGCGCCTTTCGGCTTTGCCGCCGTGCAGGTCTTGTGGTCGATCCTGCTTTATCCCATCGTCGTCGGGCTTTCGCGGCTGGTCCTCGACCTCAGGAAACCGGCCACCGGCGAAATTGACAGTTTCGGAAGACGGCTATGAGACGCACCGCCCGCGACACCGAAGACAGCGCCCGCATGATCAACCGCCGCGCCCTGATGCTCGGGGGCGCGATGACTGCGATGGTGGCGGCACTTGGCGTCAGGATGCGCTACCTTCAGATCGATCAGGCCGACGAGTTTCGCCTGCTGGCCGAAGAAAACCGCGTCAACGTCCGCCTGATCCCGCCCGAACGCGGCATCATCTACGACCGCAACGGCAAGATCATCGCCGAAAACGAACAGAACTACCGCGTCGTCATCACCCGCGAAGATGCCGGCGACGTCGATCTGGTGCTGCGCCGCCTTGCCAGCGTGATCCCGATGACACCCGAAGACCTCGAACGCACCATAACCGAGGTCAAGGAACTGCGCGCCTTCGTGCCCGTGCAGGTGGCCGAGCGGCTGTCTTGGGAAGATTTCTCCAAGGTCGCCCTGAACGCCCCCGCGCTGCCCGGCGTGGTGCCCGAGGTCGGCTTGTCCCGCCGCTACCCGCTAGACGTCGATTTCGCGCATGTGGTGGGCTACGTCGGCCCGGTCAGCGACAAGGATCTGGAGGCTCTGGAAAGCCCCGATCCGCTGCTGAAGATTCCGAAATTCCAAATCGGCAAGATCGGCGTCGAAAAGTGGATGGAAGACACCCTTCGCGGTTCCGCCGGCACCAAGAAGATCGAGGTCAACTCCGCCGGTCGCGTGATGCGCGAACTGGAACGCGAGGAAGGCCTGCCCGGCGCCGACATCCGCCTGACCATTGACGCCGACGTTCAGAATTTCGCACAGGCCCGTCTGGGCGATGAAAGTGCCGCCGCCGTGGTGATCGACGTGACGAACGGCGACATCATCTGCATCGCCTCCGCGCCCTCGTTCGACCCGAACCTCTTCGTGCGCGGCATCAGCCACACCGATTACAACGTGCTGATGGAAGACGACCACCGCCCCTTGGCCAACAAGACGGTATCAGGTGCCTACCCACCCGGATCGACCTTCAAGATGGTCACCGCGCTGGCAGCGCTCGAGGCGGGCGTGATCAATGGCGACAGCAAGGTCAGCTGTCCCGGCCACATCGAATTCGGCGACCGCCGCTTCCACTGCTGGAAACGCTCGGGCCACGGCACGGTCAACCTCGCCCGTTCGCTGACCGAAAGCTGTGACGTCTTCTACTACGAGGTGGCCCAGAAGATCGGCATCGACAAGATCGCCGAAATGGGCCGCAAGCTGGGCCTTGGCCAGAAGTTCAACCTGCCGATGTCCGCCGTCACCGAAGGCAACATGCCCGACAAGGCCTGGAAGCTGGAACGCCACAAGGCCGACTGGCGCATCGGCGACACGATCAACGCCTCGATCGGGCAGGGTTACGTGCTGACCTCGCCCCTGCAACTGGCGGTGATGACCGCGCGCATCGCCTCGGGCCGAGCAATCGAGCCGCGCCTGATCCGCATGATCAACGACCAGGAACTGCCGGTTCCCGAGGCCGCGTCGCTGGGCCTCACGCCCGACATGCTGGCCGCCGTGCAGAAGGGGATGCACGATGTCGTCAACGGCGACCACGGCACCGCAAAATCCTCGCGCATCGTCGACGCCTCGATGACCTTCGCCGGCAAGACCGGCACCAGCCAGGTGCGCAACATCTCGGCTGCCGAACGGGCCTCCGGTGTCATCTCGAACGACGACCTGCCGTGGAACCGCCGCGACCACGCGCTCTTCGTCGGCTTCGCGCCCTACGACAACCCGCGCTACGCCGTGTCGGTGGTCGTCGAACACGGCGGCGGCGGCTCCACCGCAGCCGCCCCCATCGCCCGCGACATCATCCTGCGCGCCATGTCCGACGGGCTGCCGCCCCTGACCGCCTACCCCGAAAGCCAGCGCGCCCGGATCGAGACCATGCTGAACGAACTTCCCCTCCGCGATCCCGTCACCGGCGAAACCCCGGTCCGGTCGCGGGCATGAGGAGGCAGCGATGAGTTTTCTCGAATACCGCGTCAAGCAGGCCCCGACCGGGCTGCGCAAGATCCTCTACATCAACTGGCCGCTCGTCGTGCTGGTCACCGCCGTCGCCTCGGTCGGCTTCCTGATGCTCTACTCCATCGCCGGGGGCAACCTCGACACCTGGGCCCGCCCGCAGATGGAACGCTTCGGCGTCGGCCTGATCCTGATGTTCATCGTCGCAATGGTGCCGATCTGGTTCTGGCGAAACATGGCGGGGCTGGCCTACATCGTCTCCTTCCTTCTCCTCATCGTCGTCGAATTCTTCGGTGACGTCGGCATGGGGGCGCAACGCTGGATCGACCTTGGCTTCATCCGCCTGCAACCGTCCGAGATGATGAAATTCACCCTCGTGATGATGCTGGCCGCCTACTACGACTGGCTCGACAACAAGAAGACCTCGCGCCCGCTCTACGTTGCCATTCCAGTCCTGATGATTGTCGCCCCCACCATTCTCGTGCTGATGCAGCCAAACCTCGGCACATCGCTGATGCTTCTGATGGCGGGTGGGGCGGTGATGTTCGTCGCGGGCGTCAGCCTGTGGTATTTCGGCGCGGTCGCGGCCATCGGCATCGGTGGCGTCGCGGGCGTGTTTCTCAGTCGCGGCACGCCGTGGCAGTTCCTGCACGACTACCAATACAAGCGCATCGACACCTTCCTTGATCCCACCGCCGACCCGCTCGGCGCCGGCTACAACATCATCCAGGCACAGATCGCGCTTGGCTCCGGTGGCTGGTCCGGCAAGGGCTTCATGCAAGGCACGCAAAGTCGGCTGAACTTTCTGCCCGAAAAGCACACCGACTTCATCTTCACCACCTTGGCCGAAGAATTCGGCTTCATCGGCGCGTTCTCTTTGCTGGCGCTTTACGGCCTGATCATCGCCTTCTGCCTTGTCGCCGCATTCCAGAACAAGGACCGCTTCTCCGCCCTTCTCATCATCGGGGTCGCGGCGAACTTCTTCTTCTACCTCGCGGTCAACCTGTCGATGGTGATGGGTATGGCACCCGTCGTGGGCGTGCCGTTGCCGCTTCTGTCCTACGGCGGATCGGCAATGCTGGTCCTCCTTGTCGGCTTTGGTCTGGTGCAAAGCGCGCACGTCCACCGACCGCGCTGATGACCCGTATCTCCCCGCGCCACAGCCGCTTCCTGATCGCCTTCGCGGTCGGGATTGCCGTCGCGGCGCTGGCGCTGTGGCAAGGCGTCTCGCCGATCCTCGGGCTCCTGTCTGGCGCCAATGCGCTCTTTCTGTCCTACCTCGGGCTCATGCTGCACTTCGCGCGCGGCGGCACCCCCGAACGCCTGCGCCAACACGCTGAACAGGCGGACGAGGGGGTCACCCTGATCCTTCTCCTCGCGGTGCTGGCGGTGGCCGTCAGCATCACCGCCATCGCAGCCGTCCTGAACGACGCCAGCTACAGCCTGCCGGCCCGGGCCTGGGCCATCGTCAGCCTGCCCCTTGGCTGGGCTACAATCCACATGCTGGCCGCCTTCCACTACGCCCATCACAGCTATCAGGCGGCAGACCCGGGGTTGGTGTTTCCCGGCAAGCAAAGCCCTGACGCCTGGGATTTCCTCTATTTCTCCTACACCATCGGCATGACCGCGCAGGTGTCCGACGTGGTCGTCACCAGCCGCGCCATGCGCCGCATGGTGTTGGTGCATTCCATCGTATCGTTCTTCTACAACACAGGAATCCTCGCACTTGCGATCAACGCGGTGGTGACAGGCACGGGGTGAAGGACGCACTGAAAGGGTCACCTCTCGGCGCCCCAGACGTTTTCCCCTTCGACAAATATCCTCCGGGGGTGCGGGGATGGAAAACCCCCGCGTCGCGCCGCGTCCGCGTAAAGAAACCCTTAACGCGCAGGCACAACCCATTGAAAACGTAAGGCTCGTCCCGGTGTCCCACGGTGGGACACCGGGCTGGCGCGGCCTACTGGCCGTGATAGCTGACGGTCTTCACATCCTCGCCCGGCGCCGTTTTCTGGCGCCGCACGATCAACCGGTTCAGCGCGTTGATATACGCCTTGACCGAGGCGACCACGGTATCGGTATCCGCCGACTGCCCGGTCACGATCCGACCATCCTCCTCCAGCCGCACCGACACCGTGGCCTGCGCATCAGTCCCCTCGGTCACGGCATGCACCTGATACAACTGCAGCCGTGCCCGATGCGGGAACAGCATCTTGACGCAGGTGAAGGCCGCATCGACCGGCCCGTCGCCGGTCGCGTCGATGAAGTGGTCGGTGCCTTCGATGGTCAGCACCATCTCGGCCTCCTGCGGCCCGTCGGTGCCGCACACCACCCGCAGCCGCTTCAACTGCAGAGTATCATGCGCGTCCATCGTCGCCTCGTCGGCCACCAGCGCGATCAGGTCGTCGTCGTAGACTTCCTTCTTGCGGTCAGCCAGCGCCTTGAACCGCACAAAGACATCGTTCAGCTGGTTGTCGGCCAATTCGAACCCCAACTCCTTCAGCTTGGCCCTGAGCGCCGCGCGCCCCGAATGTTTGCCCATCGCGATGTTCTTCTGTGTCAGCCCGATATCTTCGGGCCGCATGATCTCGAACGTCTCGACGTTCTTCAGCACACCATCCTGATGGATGCCGCTTTCGTGCAGGAAGGCGTTCTTGCCGACGATGGCCTTGTTGAACTGCACCGGAAATCCTGAAACGCTGGCCACCCGGCGCGACAGGTTCATGATCTTGGTCGTGTCGATGCCGGTCCGGTAGGGCAGGATGTCATTCCTGACCTTCATTGCCATCACCACCTCTTCCAGCGCAGTATTGCCGGCCCGTTCGCCAAGGCCGTTGATGGTGCATTCGATCTGCCGCGCCCCCGCCTCGACCGCCGCCAGCGCGTTCGCCGTGGCCATTCCAAGGTCGTTGTGGCAATGCGTGGCGAAGATGATGGTGTCGGCGCCCGGCACCCGTTCCAGCAGCATCTGGATCAGACGCGAACTTTCGCGTGGTGCCGTGTAACCCACGGTATCGGGAATGTTGATCGTGGTGGCACCCGCCTTGATCGCGATTTCCACCACGCGGCACAGGTAATCATGCTCGGTCCGCGTCGCGTCCATCGGCGACCACTGCACGTTGTCGCACAAGTTGCGGGCATGGGTCACGGTGTCGTGGATCCGTTCCGCCATCTGGTCCATGTCGAGGTTCGGAATGGCGCGGTGTAAGGGCGAGGTGCCGATGAAGGTGTGGATGCGCGGGCTGCGGGCGTGCTTCACCGCTTCCCAGCAGCGGTCGATGTCCTTGAAATTGGCCCGGGCAAGGCCGCAGATCGTGGAATTCACCGCGCGCTTGGAGATTTCCGCGACGGCGGCGAAATCACCCTCCGAGGCGATTGGGAAGCCCGCCTCGATGATGTCGACGCCCATCTCGTCGAGGAGGCCGGCGATTTCCAGCTTTTCCTCATGGGTCATTGTCGCGCCGGGCGACTGTTCACCATCGCGCAGCGTGGTGTCGAAAATCACGACGCGGTCCTGCAACGGTTTGGCTTGCCCAGCCTGGGCTACGGTTTTGGCTTCGGTGGTCATTGGGTTGGCTCCTTAGGGTCTCAGCTTTGCGTTCGGGCGCATGTCACCTCTGAGCGGCAGCACCCGAAGGCACGCTCAGAGGCGGCTAAGAAGGAGGAGGCCAAGGCCAACCGCAGGACGGAATGTCCCGATGAAGTTGTGGTGATGTTGGCCCGTGGTCATGGGGCCGGACTATACGGCGGATTTTTTCGAAGGAAAGGGGAGATTTTCGCGAAGGAGTGCCGTCCTCGGTGGCATCGAGCCCCCTTGGACAGCGCTGCCGCCGCCAAAGCCGGCCCAAACGGCAATGGTCGAAGGCGGCGCCTCCGGTGGGCGTATTGGGCGGGAGTATTTCAGAAAAGCGCAAGTCATGGTCGCGACGGATTGTCGGGCTAGGTTCGGCACGAGCAGGGAGCGTATCATGCGGGCATTGGTGATCGGATCGTCGGGCGGCATCGGGGCGGCGCTTTGCGCGGCGCTGGCGGCCCGTGCTAACGTGGTCGGGCTTTCGCGGCGCGGCGACGGGCTTGATGTGACGAACGAAGCGTCTGTCGCGGCGGTGATGGGGCGGCTGGAGGGGGTATTCGATCTGGTGATCGTCGCAACCGGGGCGCTGGAGATTGACGGAGCGCGACCGGAAAAGACCCTTCGCGCGCTGGAACCAGGGGCGATGGCGGCGCAGTTCGCGTTGAATGCGATCGGGCCGGCGCTGATCTTGAAGCACGCGCTCCGGCGGCTGCCGAAGGACCGCGTGGCGAAGCTGGGCATCCTGTCGGCGCGGGTCGGGTCGATCGGGGACAATGCCTTGGGCGGCTGGTATTCCTACCGGGCGGCGAAGGCGGCGTTGAACCAGCTGGTCCACACAGCCAGCATCGAGGTGGCGCGCAGCCATCCGCAGGCGGTGCTGGCTCTGCTGCATCCGGGCACCGTGGCCACCGGCTTGACGCAGGCCTATGCGGGAGGCCACGCCGTGGTGACGCCCGAGGTGGCGGCGGGGCATCTCTTGGCGGTGCTGGATGGGCTTCGCCCCGCCGACACCGGTGGGTTTTTCGACTGGAAGGGCGAAAGGATCGTCTGGTGAGGCTGGTTCTGGTGCTGGGCGACCAGCTGTCGCGCGACATCGCGGCGCTGAAGGCGGCCGATAAGGCGCGCGACGTGGTCGTGATGGCCGAGGTGATGGGCGAGGGGATCAGCGTTCCGCACCATCCCCAGAAGATCGCGCTGATCCTGACGGCGATGCGCAAGTTCGCGGCGGCACTGGCGGCAGACGGCTGGCGGGTGGCCTATTCCCGGCTGGATGACCCCGACAACAGCCAGACGCTCTCGGGCGAGGTGTTGCGCCGGGCGACCGAGACGGGCGTCTCTTCGGTGCTGGCGACGCGTCCTGGCGAATGGCGCGTGATCGCCGACCTCGAGGCGTTGCCGCTGGCGGTGACGATCCTGCCCGACGACCGCTTCCTGTGCCCGGAAGCCGAGTTCGCGGCATGGGCCGAGGGGCGCAAGTCGCTGCGGATGGAGTTCTTCTACCGCGAGATGCGGCGCAAGACCGGGCTCTTGATGGACGGCGACAAGCCGGCCGGCGGGCAATGGAACTTTGACCACGACAACCGCAAGCCGGCAAAGGCCGATCTCTTGCGCCCGCGTCCGCTGCGCTTTGCCCCCGACGCCGTGACCGAGGAGGTGCTGGCACTGGTCGAAGCGCGGTTTGCCCATTTCGGCAAGGCGCGACCGTTTCACTGGGCGACCGACCGCGCCGGCGCGCTGGCGGCGCTGGACGATTTTGTCACCAACCGCTTGCCCCGTTTCGGCGACGAGCAGGACGCGATGCTAACGGGCGAGCCCTTCCTCAGCCATGCGGTGATCTCGCCCTACCTGAACATCGGCCTCCTTGGTCCGATGGAGGTGTGCCGCACGGTCGAAGCAGCGTGGCAGGCCGGGCGGGTGCCGATCAACGCGGCCGAAGGCTTCATCCGCCAGATCATCGGCTGGCGGGAGTTTGTGCGCGGGATCTGGGCGCTGCAGGGGCCGGAGTATGCGGCGCGCAACGTGCTTGGGCATTACCGCGCCTTGCCCGGTCTTTACTGGGGCAAGCCGACAGGCATGTCCTGCATGGCGGCGGCGATTGGCCAGACGCGTGACCTCGCCTATGCGCACCACATCCAGCGTCTGATGGTGACCGGCAACTTCGCGCTGCTGGCCGGGGTCGATCCGGCCCAAGTGCATGAATGGTATCTGTCGGTCTACATCGACG
The DNA here is from genome assembly GCF_050632395.1 of Tabrizicola sp. BL-A-41-H6. Lineage (GTDB taxonomy): Bacteria > Pseudomonadota > Alphaproteobacteria > Rhodobacterales > Rhodobacteraceae > JAUYQR01. Next base: position 3,750,220 of record NZ_CP192600.1, on the reverse strand, counting down.
CTTTCGAGTGGGTCGAAGCGCCGAACACCGTCGGCATGAGCCAGTTCGCCGATGGCGGGGTGGTCGGGTCCAAACCCTATGTCTCGTCCGGCGCCTACATCGACCGGATGTCGGACCATTGCGGTGGCTGCCAGTACCGGGTCAAGGACAAGGTGGGCGAGCGTGCCTGCCCGTTCAACCTGCTTTACTGGGATTTTCTGATGCGCCACCGAGCGCGGTTCGAGGGCAATCCGCGCATGGCGCAGATGTACCGCACCTGGGACAAGATGGACCAAGGCCACCGCGCCCGTGTGCTGCACGAGGCCTCCAGGTTCCTGCGCCGGCTGGACGCGGGTGAGGCGGTCTGACGCGGCGGTCTGAGGCGGCGGGCCTCAGGCCAGCCCGCTGAACCGGTAGCGCGACACAACGTCCCAGACCATCGCCGCCATCCAGTCGACCGTCGCCTGCGATCCCGCGGCGTCGGTGCCAAGCCGGGCCGGAAGCTCCCGCGGGTCACGTCGGTAGATCACAGCGTAATGCGCCAGCGCGATCATGAAGGCGCCGATCCGGTTTATGTGGATCGTGTCGGAAAACACCGACTCGATGCTCGAAATCCCCGGCACCTTGCCCTGTTCCAGCGCGTCATACAGCGCCGCCATCACCAAAGGCCCCGGGATCATCGTCATCGCGGGCGAGCCTGCGGGACGCCGGTCGTTGACCGAGTTCAGGATCTTTTCCCACCCGACCAACTCCAGATCGAGCCGCTGGCGAAACGGGATTTCGCGCTCAGGGTCGTTGTACTCGTTCGGAGCGCCGGGCCCGCTGTCCACCTCGACCCACGAGGCGTAAAGCACGGTCTCGGCCCCCTTGCCGCCATTGCCGTTGGTCCAGGCGTTGGTGAAGTACTTCAGCGCGAAGTCTTCGGATTTGTGGTAGGGCATTGTGTTCGACAGCGATACACGTTCGGTAAGAACCAGAACCTCGTAGTCTGCGATGTCGCGACGCGCGTCGGGCGTGCCTTCATTGCGGTGGTTCCAGCGCCATTCTATCGGGCTGCCGGGAATGGTGGAGCGGTCCATCTTCATGCCAAGACTGGCCTTGCCACCCGCGCCGCGCACGATCGCCTCCAGTTCAGGCACGATCGGATCGGTCAGGCTGTGACCGGACTGGATCACGCGGGTGTTGAACGGGCGGGGCGGCAGCGATGCAGCCTGCGCCGTGCCGGTTTGGCCAAACCCCAGCGATGCCAGCGCCGTTGCAGAAAGACCTGTTGCCAGAAAACGGCGGCGGGTCGGGCGGGGCGCGAAGCGGGGGGGCTGCATTTGCAAGGCCTTTCGGAAAATTGGAACTGTCTGGCGGCAACCGGACGGCCCGCTTCGCTGCAAGATGGGATCGGTCACGCCCGGAATCAAGCTTCGCTGGCCCGGCAAGTGGCGCGCCCGAATGCCTGTGTCAGGGGGCAGGCGCCGGCTCTGCCGGGGCTTCGGCGGGGGCTGCGGTGCCACCCTCTGGCGCGGGCTCGCCCTCTGCTGGCGCCGCCTCGGGCGGGGCGGTCAGCACTCCGTTCTGCCAGATGCCGGTTGCTTCCTCTCCGCCGGGATAGCGCATCGTACCCTGTCCCTCGCGCTTTCCGGCCTTGAAGCTGCCCTCATAAACCTCGCCGCCGGGGTAGGTTGCGGTGCCCTGGCCTTCGATCTGGCCCGCGACCCAGGTGCCGATATACTTGAACCCGTCTGGCATGGTGAACTCGCCCGTGCCGTCGCGCAGGCCCGCCTTGAACGTGCCCTTGTAGGCCGAGCCGTCTGGGTAGGTCGCGGTGCCCACGCCTTCGCGGGTGCCAGCCTTCCAATCTCCCTCGTAGCGGGTGCCGTCCGCAAAGGTCATCGTGCCCTTGCCCTCTGGCAGCGCGTTCTTCAGCATCCCGTCATAGACCTGCCCATTGGCATAGGTCGCCCGACCCTGACCCGAGATCATGCCACGGTCCCAGTTGCCCTGATATGTCGCGCCGTCCGGGTAGGTGATCGCTCCCTCCCCCTGCGGCTGGTCGCCTTTCATCGCGCCGACATAGACCGCGCCATCGGGGTAGGTCACCGATCCGGTGCCCTCCATGCGGCCTTCGACCCACGAGCCTTCGTATTTGAACCCGTCCGCCGCGATGAACGTGCCGGTGCCGTGCCGCCGATCCTTGACGAAACCGCCCTCGTAGACGTCGCCGTTGGCGTGGGCCACCTTGCCCCGCCCCTCGCGCTGCCCGTTTACGAAGGCGCCCTCGTAAACATCGCCGTTCGGTTGCGTAAGCTTGCCGGTGCCGTTGATCTGCCCTTCGGCCCAGTCACCGATGTAGGTCAGCCCGTCCGGCATGATCAGCGTCCCCTTGCCTGACCGTACCCCCTTGACCAGCCCGCCTTCATAGGTCGCGCCGTCCGGGTAGGTGATCTTGCCGGAGCCTTCCTTGATGCCCAGCACCCAGTCGCCCTCGTAGGTATAGCCGCCCGGGTTGGTGATCTTGCCCTTGCCGTTGTGCTGACCCTTGGTGAAGGCGCCCTCGTAGACCGCGCCGTTGGCATAGCGCGCGACGCCTTGCCCGGTCATCTGCCCCGCCGTCCAGTCGCCCTCATAGGTGCTGCCGTCGGGTGAGGTGATCTTGCCCTTTCCCTCCGGCTGGCCCTTGGCAAAGCTGCCCTCGTACACCGATCCGTTCGGGTAGCGCGCGGTGCCTTCGCCCACGATCTCGCCGTCAACCCACTCACCGCTGTATTCAAACCCGTTCGGCAGTTTGTAGGTGCCGGTGCCATGTTGGCGCCCGTTGCGGAAGGTGCCCTCGTAGACCGCGCCGTTGTCATACTGCTTGGTGATGACCTCGCCTTCGTCCTGCGCGAACAAAAGGCTGGCGGGCGCGGTGGCGAGAAGCGCCGCAAGTGCGGTTGCCTTGACAAGGCTCATGCCGAAAACTCCTGCTCGAACGCGCAAAGCCTAAGCGGGTGGGGGCGGTCTGACAAGGTTCAGTTGGGATCGGGCGGCGGGTGGCTTTCCCTTGGGGCGCAACCTGCTAGAACCATCCTGAAGGTCAAGGAGACGCGCATGTCTGACACATTCCGCCTGATGCTGGGCCAGTTGAACCCGACCGTGGGGGCAATCGCCGGCAACGCTGCACTGGCGCTACAGGCATGGACCGAAGGCCGCGCGGCCGGCGCCGACATGGTGGCCCTGCCCGAAATGTTCATCACGGGCTACCAGACCCAGGACCTGATACTGAAGCCTGCCTTCGTCACCGCCGCCATCGCCGCAATCGAGGCTTTGGCTAGAGACTGCGCCGATGGCCCCGCACTCGGCATTGGGGGTCCGGCCCGCGTAACGGGCAGATTGCACAACGCGTACTACATCCTGCAAGGCGGCAAGATCACCGCGACGGTGCTGAAGCATCATCTGCCCAACGACGCCGTCTTCGACGAACGCCGGGTGTTTTCCTCCGCCGATGTCAGCGGGCCTTACGTGGTGAACGGCGTCCGCATCGGCACCCCCATCTGCGAAGATGCCTGGCATTCCGACGTAGCCGAAACCCTTGCTGAGACTGGCGCCGAACTCCTCCTCATCCCCAACGGCTCGCCCTACCACCGTGGCAAGCCGAACCTGCGGCTTAACCTGATGGTGGCGCGGGTGGTCGAAACGGGCCTGCCGCTGGTCTACCTCAACATGGTCGGTGGGCAGGACGATCAGGTGTTCGACGGCTCGTCGATGGTGCTGAACCCAGGCGGGCGATTGGCCGCGCAACTGCCGCAATTCGACGCGGCGATGGTGCTGGTCACCTTCCGGCGCAGCCAAGACGGCTGGCGCGCCGACCCCGGCGAGATCGCCGAAATCCCCCGGGTGTGGGAGGCTGACTACCGCGCCTGCGTCATGTCGCTGGCCGATTACATGGCCAAGACCGGCTTCAAGAAGGTCCTGCTCGGCCTCTCCGGCGGCATCGACAGCGCCATCGTTGCCACCATCGCCGCCGATGCGCTGGGCCCCGAAAACGTGCGCTGCGTCATGCTGCCGTCCGAATTCACCTCCGACGCCTCGCTGCACGACGCGGGCGAGGTCGCGCGCAACCTCGGCTGCAGGCTCGACACCGTTCCGATCAGCGGCGCGCAGGGTGCGGTTGGCGAGGCGTTGGCCGGGCTTTTTGCACATACCGAACCCGGCGTGACCGAAGAAAACATCCAAAGCCGCCTGCGCGGTCTGATGCTCATGGCCATATCGAACAAATTTGGCGAGATGCTTCTGACCACCGGCAACAAGTCCGAGGTCGCGGTTGGCTACTGCACGATCTACGGCGACATGAACGGCGGCTACAACCCGATCAAGGACATGTACAAGACCCGCGTGTTCGAGACCTGCCGCTGGCGCAACGAAAACCACCGCCCGTGGATGAAGGGCCCGGCCGGTGCGGTGATCCCCGAACGCGTGATCACCAAGCCGCCAAGCGCCGAACTGCGCCCCGACCAGAAGGATCAGGACAGCCTGCCGCCTTATGAGGTGCTTGACGCGATACTCGAAGGTCTTGTCGAAAAGGAACAATCGGTCGCTGATCTGGTGGCGATGGGGTTCGACCGCGCTACGGTGAAGAAGGTGGAACACCTTCTGTACATCAGTGAATACAAGCGTTTCCAATCGGCCCCTGGCACGCGGTTGACGCAAAAGGCGTTCTGGCTTGACCGTCGCTATCCCATCGCGATGCGGTGGCGCGATGACAGCTGACCCCACTATCACCGTCGTGAACCGCTACCGGCTGACCGCAGGGGCCGAGGCCTTCGTCGCGGTGGTGACCGCAATGGCCCGCCGCGTGGAAACCGAAGGGCATCTCGGCGTCCGCAGCTACCACTTCTTCCGCGCCGATGGCGAGGGTCGCGCGGTCGTGACCTACGACAGCCCCGAAGCATGGGTCGGGCACCACGACATCGCGATGGGCTGGCCGGAAATGGCGGCTGTGCGGGCGGTGTCCGATCTTGAAGAAATCGCCCTCTACGGCCCTTTCAGCGACGCAATGCGCGCCTGGCTTGAAAAAGCGAAACTGCTCGGCCGCCTGCGCCAGGCAGGCGAGGCCGTCACAGGGTTTCGACGCAGCTAAACCTCAGACCCGGCTGACGGCGCATTCCGGCAGCAGGCGCATCACATCCTCGGGTCGGCAAAGCTGTGTCGCGTCGCTCATCACTGCGGCCGAAGCGGCGGCCGAGCCAAGCGCCAGCGCCTCGTCGTTCGACTGCCCCCGCGCCAATGCCAGCACGAAGGCCGCCACGAAACTGTCGCCCGCGCCAACGGTCGATTTCACCTTCACCTTCGCCGCTTTGGCAAAGATCCGGTGGTCCTTGTCGGCCAGCACGTTGCCATCGGCCCCGCGTGCGATGATCACCTGCTTTGCCACGCCCCTCGCCACCAGCGACTGCGCGAAATCCGCCGTCGCCTCGCGGGTTTCAAGGGGATGCCCGGCCAAGGCCTCGCCTTCTTCGCCGTCCATCCGCAAGACCTCCAGCCCCGGGATCGGGTTTCGCACCGCCTCGGTCAGCGCCGCACCCGATGTGTCCAGCACCACCCGGCTGTCCGGCATCGACGCGGCAAGCTCTGCCGGGAAATCGACCGGCACGCCGGGCGGCTGGCTGCCCGATATCACCGACAGCCCGCCGGGCCGCGCGGTGGCGCGCAAAAGGGTGAAGACGCGGGCACGTTCCGCCGCGCCCCAGACCGGGCCCGGCAGCATGAAGCGGTATTGCTTGCCGGTCGAAACTTCGTTCACCGTCAGTGACTGCCGCGTCTCGCCGGGGCCGAGGATCGACAGGAATGTCACGTCCTCTGCCCGGATCAACCCGGCCAGCCGGTCGCCGGTCAATCCGCCGATGGCGACAAGGGCCAGGCTGTCACCGCCCAGCGCCTTGATCGCGCGGCTGACGTTCAGCCCGCCGCCGCCGGGGTCGAGGCGCGGGTCCGAACAGCGCAGCTTGTGGCCGGGAATGATCTCGGCCACGTCGCTGGCCATGTCCAGCGCGGGGTTCAGCGTCAGGGTCAGGATCGGAACTTGGGTCTGGTCGGACATCGCGGCACCTCGTGTTACCGCTATCATACTCGCCCGGACCGGAAAGGGAACCTGCCCCCGACACTTCGCCGGGGGCAAATTCCTCTGGCTGCGATCAGCCCTCCATCATCAACTGATAGCTCGCCGGCACATAGCGGAAGCCGTCGCCCAAGGGTTCAACGAAGCCAAGCGCCGGAAACGGCATGTGATAGCCGATGAACGGAATCCTGTCGGCGGCGATCATGCCGAACACTTGCTTGCGCGTTGCGGCGGCGGCAGCCTTGTCAGCGTCAAAGCGCACTTCCCACTCCGGCTTTTGCAGCGACCAGACATAGTGGTTCGCGGTGTCGGCGGTGATCGCCAGCCGCTGGCCGTTCGATTCCACCACATAGACCATATGGCCCGGCGAGTGCCCGAAAGCTGCCATCGCGGTGATGCCGGAAACCGGGCTGCCGCCATCCTCAAGGAAGGTGAACTTGTCGTTCAGGGGCTTTACGTTCTTGTCGAACCCCTCGTTCGCGGCACCGGCCCAGTAATTGTGCTCCGCCGCACCCGTCACGTAGCGGGCGTTGGCGAAGGTGGGCGTGGTGCCATCCGCACCCATCAGGCCGCCGATATGGTCGCCGTGCATGTGGGTCAGCACCACCACATCCACTTGTTCCGGGGTGATGCCGGCAGCGGTCATCGCGGCCAGCGTGCCTTCGGCGGAAAGGCCGGTGTCGAACAGCACCAGTTCGGCGCCGGTGTTGACCAGCGTCGGCGTGAAGAAGTTCTGCGACTTGTCGACAGGCAGGAAATTCGCGGCCGACAGCGCGGCGAAATCTTCAGCGCTGGCATTGGTGCCAAAGGTTTCCTGCGGCTTGTCGCCGGTGCGGGTGCCGGACAAGAGCGTCGTCACCTCGAACGCGCCCAGCTTGAAACGGTTGTGCAGTGGCACGGACACTCCCTGTGGTTGGGCCTTTGCGACGGCGGGGGAGGCGGTCAGGCTGGCCGCAAAGGGAAGGGCGGCGGCAGACAGCAGGGCGTGGCGGCGGGTCAAGGTCGTCATCGTCAGTCCTCCGGTTTGGGTAAGACCGCTAGGGTAGGGTGACCACCCGTCCTGACCAATCACGGCGCGGTGACCGGCGCCGCACCAGCGCACAACGCCTGTGCGCTATTCCCACCAAGGGTCGATGGCGGCAATGTCGTCGTCCGACCAGCCGAAGTGATGCGCCATCTCGTGGATCACCACATGGGTCACCATGTCACCGATCGACACATCGCCGCGTTCGGCCCATTCATCAAGGATAGGGCGGCGGAAAAGCCAGATCGTGTCCGTCCCGGTCGGCTGGTCCGACACCGATTTTTCGGTCATCGGCGTGCCGTCGTAAAGCCCGGTCAGCTCGAACGCATCGGTCAGGTCCAGCGCCTCCAGCATTTCGTCATCGGGGAAATCCTCGATCCGCAGGCGCACTTGCGTGGCCGCCTGACGGAACGCTTCGGGCAGGGTAGATACGGCCTCATGCGCAAGCTGTTCGATAAGCGCAAGCGACGGGGCGATGCTGTCGGGCGATGGGTTTGTCATGGCCGCAAACCTAGGCATTCGGGTGCTGTGTGGGAAGGGCCGACTAACCAAGGGATCTTTTGTATCTCGGCAGAGGAACGCGAGGTGCAGATGGGCAAGACGAACAGCATCGCATCTGATATGAGCTTTCCTTGCGCTGGACGGTGCATCCAGACTCAATGGCGCCAACTGGACAAAACCGGGGCCATGTGACAGGGAAGGGCGCTTGAAGGAGCCCGATGCATGACCGTCACCACCCGTTTCGCCCCCTCGCCCACCGGCTGGATCCATGTCGGCAACCTGCGCACGGCGCTGATGAATTATCTGATCGCCCGCCAGAACGACGGCCAGTTCATCCTGCGGCTGGATGACACCGATCAGGAACGCTCGAAACAGGAATACATCGACGGGCTGAAGGCGGATCTTGCCTGGCTTGGCATCCGCTATGACCGGATCGAGCAGCAGTCAAAGCGCATGGGGCGCTATGCCGAAGCTGCCGAGGCGCTGAAGGTTGCCGGGCGCTTCTACGAATGCTTCGAGACGCCGGTCGAACTGGACCTCAAGCGCAAGAAGCAGCTGAACATGGGGCGTCCCCCGGTCTATGACCGCGCGGCGCTGAACCTGACCGAGGCGCAGAAAGATGCCTACCGCGCCGAAGGCCGGCAGGGTTATTGGCGTTTCAAGTTGGATCTCGAGCGGATCGAGTGGCAGGACGGAATCATCGGCCCGATCTCGATCGATGCCGCGTCGGTCAGCGACCCGGTGCTGATCAAGGCGGACGGGCAGGTGCTGTATACCTTCGCATCATCGGTTGATGACGTGGACATGGGCGTGACGCACATCGTGCGCGGCGCCGACCATGTGACCAACACCGCGACGCAGATCCAGATCATGAAGGCGCTGTGCGGCACCCCGCCGACCTTTGCGCACCATTCGCTTCTGACCGGGCCGCAGGGCGAGGAGCTGTCGAAGCGGCTGGGCGTCCTTTCCCTGCGCGACCTGCGGGCGCGGGGGGTGGAGCCGATGGCGCTTTTGTCACTGATGGCGCGGCTCGGGTCGTCGAAGCCGGTGGAACTGGTCTCGTCGATGGAGGAACTGGTCGAGGGCTTCGATGTGGGCTCGTTCGGCGCAGCCCCGACGAAGTTCGACGCCGAAGACCTGTTTCCCCTGACGCGCCACCACGTGCAGGGGTTGCCCTTCGCGGCGGTGAAGGAGCGGATTGCGGCCCTTGGCGTCCCGGACACCGAGGCCGAGGCATTCTGGGCAGTGGCAAAGGGCAACATCACCGTGCTGGACGATCTGGGCCAGTGGTGGACCCTGTTCCGTGACGGAGCCGAACCGGTGGTCGATGACGCCGACCGCGAATTCGTGGCAAAGGCGCTGGCGATGCTGCCGGCACAGCCCTGGACGACTGCCACCTGGGGCGAATGGACCGCAGCGGTGAAGGACGCGACGGGGCGCAAGGGCAAGGACCTGTTCCGCCCACTGCGCCGCGCGTTGACGGGCCGGGACGCAGGGCCGGAGATGGCCGACGTGATGCCGCTTCTGCGCAAGGTGCCGACGCTGTAAGCCCTGGGCTGGCCCCGGAGGGTTTCACACCCTCCGGACCTCCCGTGGGATTTTTTTGCAAAGAGGAAGATGGCAGTGGCCGAAGCGGGACGCCAAGCGAAGTTCGTCGAGGGCAGCCTCTTCCGCCATGTCTCGGTGATGGCGCTGACTTCGTCGGTCGGGTTGATGGCGGTGTTCGTCGTTGACCTGATCAACATGGTCTACATCGCCATGCTGGGGCGTGAGGAACTGGCCGCCGCGATCGGCTATGCCGGGGCGATCCTGTTCTTCACCACCAGTTTCGGGATCGGCATGTCAATTGCGGTCAGTGCGCTTGTGTCACGCGCGCTGGGCCAGCGTGACGTGGCGCAGGCTCGGGAAAAGTCGACCACCGGGCTGATCCTCGGCTTCTTGTTCGGGGCATTGTTTGCGGCGGTGGTGTGGGTGTTCCTGTCGCCTCTCGTCACTCTCCTCGGTGCCACTGGCGAGACCCATGATCTGGCGGTGTGGTTCCTGCAGATCGTGACACCGTCGCAACCGTTGCTGATGGTTGGCATGATCGGCGGCGCGATCCTGCGCAGCCACGGCGACGCGCGGGCGGCGATGATGGCGACGGTCTGGGGGGCGCTGGCGACGGCGGTTCTGGACCCGATCCTGATCTTCGGGATGGGGCTTGAGTTGACCGGAGCGGGCCTTGCAAGCGTGGCGGCGCGGGTGGTGATCGCCGCGATGGCGCTGCGCCCGATCATCCGCAATTACGGCGGGTTCGACCGCCCCTCGCCGCGGCAGGTGGTGGCCGACATGGGGCCGGTCTGGGCGATTGCGGTGCCGGCGATCTTGACGCAGGTGGCGACCCCGGTGGGGCAGGCTTTCGTGACGCGCGCGACCAGCGCCTATGGCGAGGCGGCGGTTGCGGGCATGGCGATTGCCGGGCGGCTTACGCCCGTGGCCTTTGGCGTGATCTTTGCGCTGTCGGGCGCCATCGGGCCGATCATCGGCCAAAATTTCGGCGCAGGCCGGCTGGACCGGGTGCGCGGCGCCCTGCGCGACGGGCTGATCTTCACCGCACTGGTGATCCTGTTCGTTTCGGCACTGCTGTTTGTGCTGCGCGCGCCGATCGCCGATCTGTTCCATGCCGAGGGGCTGACGCGCGACCTCGTCTACCTGTTTTGTGGCCCGCTTGCCTTGCTGTGGTTCTTCAACGGCATGATCTTTGTCGGCAACGCAGTGTGCAACAACCTGGGCCGGCCGTTCTGGTCCACGGTCGTGAACTGGGGGCGCCATACGGTGGGGACGATCCCGCTGGCCCTTTGGCTGGGCGGGTTCTGGGGCGCGCAGGGCGTGCTGATCGGTCAGGCGCTGGGCGGGGTGGTGTTCGGGCTGCTGGCCGTGTGGCTGGCGCTGCGGGCGATCGCCGATCCGGCCGTGCCCCGCGGCGGCCAGCGCCCACCCGCAGTGCAGCCGTCCGGCCCCGAGGCAGAACCTGTGGCCAGCCCCGGCGAACGGCGCGCCTGACCGCATACCATCGTATTCCGATTCCCCCTTGCCCGGAGCGGCGCCCATAGGCTAACCAAGTGTCGTCAGGTTCGGGAGAATCCGGTGGGCCCGCTTGCCCCTCGGTGCCGAAGGAGCAACCGCCCCGGTAAACTCTCAGGCGCAAGGGACCGTTTCTGACGACAGACTCTGGAGAGATCCCGGCATCCCCGGGACGCCGAAGGGATAACGATCTCAGGCGCGCTTCTTGGCGCAAGGACAGAGGGGGCATCGCGGGGCAGGGATCGGCCTGCCCGGACGGTGCCGGCACGTTTTCCGGCCGAACATCAGGAGGGACGCACAGTGTCCGACCTTGACGCTACCGGATTGCAGCGGCTGCCGCTGCACGATCTGCATGTCGAACTCGGGGGCAAGATGGTGCCCTTTGCCGGCTACGAGATGCCGGTCCAATATGCCCCCGGCGTGATGAAGGAACATCTGCACACGCGTACCGCGGCGGGCCTTTTCGATGTCAGCCACATGGGGCAGGTGATTTTGCGTCCGAGGGGCACGATCGCGGACCTTTGCGCCGCATTCGAGGCGATGATGCCTGTCGACGTGCTGGGTCTGGCACCGGGGCGGCAGCGCTACGGGCTGTTCACCAACGATCAGGGCGGCATCCTTGACGATCTGATGTTCGCGAACCGGGGCGATCACCTGTTCGTCGTCGTCAACGCAGCCTGCAAGGTGGTCGATGTCGCGCACATGACGTCAGCCATGCCGGGGGTCGAGGTGGTGGCGGTGACTGACCGCGCGCTTCTGGCGCTGCAAGGGCCGGGGGCCGAGGCCGCGCTGGAACGGCACCTGCCGGGCGTGGCTGCGATGCGCTTCATGGATCAGGCGGTGATCGGCGACGCCTGGGTCAGCCGGTCGGGCTATACCGGCGAGGACGGCTATGAGGTTTCCGTGCCGGTCGCCGCTGCCGAAGCCTTTGCGCGCAAGCTGCTGGCCGAACCCGGCGTCATGCCCATCGGCCTTGGTGCGCGCGACAGCCTGCGTCTGGAAGCCGGGCTTTGCCTGTATGGCCATGACATCGACGAGACGACAAGCCCGGTCGAGGCCGGCCTGACCTGGGCAATCCAGAAGGCCCGCCGCGCGGGCGGCGCGCGTGAAGGTGGCTTCCCCGGTGCCGCGCGCATCCTGCGCGAACTGGCCGAGGGGCCGGAACGCCTGCGTGTCGGCCTGCGCCCGGACGGCCGCGCCCCGATGCGCGAGGGGACGGAGCTTTTCGCCGCCGACGGCACACCCTTGGGCACCGTCACGTCGGGCGGGTTCGGCCCTTCTGTCAACGCGCCCATTGCGATGGGCTACGTCGCCCGCCATTTTGCTGCCACCGGCACCGCGCTGGAAGGCGAGGTGCGCGGCAAACGCCAGCCGGTCACAGTGGCTGATCTTCCGTTCCAACCCACAACCTACAAACGCTGAGGCAAGACGATGAAATTTACCAAGGATCACGAATGGCTGCGCGTCGAGGGCGATCTGGTCGTCGTCGGCATCACCGAGCACGCGGCCACCCAGCTGGGTGACGTGGTGTTCGTCGAACTGCCCGAACCCGAAACGATGGTGGCCGAAGGCGACGAGGTCTGCGTGATCGAAAGCGTCAAGGCAGCCTCCGACATTCTGGCCCCGATCGATGGCGAGATCGTCGAAGTGAACGAAAAGCTGACCGATGCGCCAAGCCTCGTGAACGAAGACCCGACCGGGGCTGCGTGGTTCTTCAAGATGAAGGTCGATGACCTGAGCGTGCTCGACCAGTTCATGGACGAGGACGAGTATCAAGACCTGGTGGGCTGATCATGGCCAAGGGCCGGGGGGCCAGCCCCCCGGACCCCCCGGGATATTTTTGGACAGATGAATGGGAGCGGGTCGTGCGGCCCGATGCGAGCGATGACCTACACACCCGTCGACTACAACGCCTACGATTTCGCCAACCGCCGCCACATAGGCCCTTCGCCGTCCGAGATGGACGAGATGCTGAAAGCCGTCGGCGTGCGCACCCTGGACGAGTTGATCGACCAGACCGTGCCGTCTGCGATCCGGCAGTCAAAGCCACTGACCTGGGCACCCCTGGCCGAGCACGAGCTTCTGGCGCGGATGGGTGAGGTGGCGCGCAAGAACAAGGTGATGACCAGCCTGATAGGACAGGGGTATTACGGCACCGTCACGCCGCCTGCGATCCAGCGCAACATCCTGGAAAACCCGGCCTGGTACACCGCCTACACCCCTTACCAGCCCGAAATCGCGCAGGGCCGGCTTGAGGCGCTCTTGAACTACCAGACCATGATCTGCGACCTGACCGGCCTCGATGTGGCCAACGCCAGCCTTCTGGACGAGGCGACCGCCGCCGCCGAGGCGATGACTATGGCCGAACGCAGCGCCAAATCGAAGGCGCGGGCGTTCTTCGTTGACCGCTTCTGTCACCCCCAGACCATCGCCGTGATCCGCACTCGCGCGCTTCCCCTTGGCATCGAGATCATCGAGGACAGCGTCGACAAGCTGGACCCGTCCAAGGTCTTCGGCGCGATCTTCCAGTACCCTGGCAGCTACGGCCATGTGCAGGATTTCACCGCCGAAATCGCCCGTTTGCACGAGGCCAAGGCCATCGCCATCGTCGCGACCGACCTTCTGGCGCTCTGCATGCTGAAGGAACCGGGCGCTATGGGCGCCGACATCGCTGTCGGCTCCAGCCAACGTTTCGGCGTGCCGATGGGGTACGGCGGCCCGCATGCCGCCTTCATGTCCTGCAAGGATGACCTAAAGCGCTCCATGCCCGGCCGCATCGTTGGCGTCAGCATCGACAGCAACGGAACTAAGGCCTACCGCCTTTCGCTGCAAACCCGCGAGCAGCACATCCGCCGCGAAAAGGCCACCTCGAACGTCTGCACCGCGCAGGCGCTTCTGGCCGTCATGGCCTCTTTCTACGCTGTGTTCCACGGGCCAAAGGGCCTGCGCGCCATCGCTGAACGCGTGCATTTCCTGACCAACCGTCTCGCCCGCGCGCTGAAGGCCGCCGGGGCCAAGGTCAGCCCCAAGGCTTTCTTCGACACCATCACGGTCGAGGTCGGCGTGGGTCAGGCGGGTATCCTTGCCGCCGCCCGCCACGAAGGCCTGAACTTCCGCAAGATCGGCAATGACCGGATCGGCATCTCGCTGGACGAAACCTCCGACGAAAAGGTGTTGATCCGCGTCCTGCGTGCCTTCGGCATCGACGGCGTGCCGCCGCACCGCGCGCAGCTTGGCTTTCCCGAAGACATGGCGCGAACGTCGGACTATCTGACCCACCCGGTCTTCCACATGAACCGCGCGGAATCGGAAATGATGCGCTACATGCGCCGCCTTTCCGACCGCGATCTCGCCCTTGACCGGGCGATGATCCCGCTCGGTTCCTGCACCATGAAGCTGAACGCCGCTGCCGAAATGATGCCGATCACCTGGCCCGAATTCGGCTCTCTCCACCCCTTCGCGCCGTTCGATCAGGCGCAAGGGTACCACGAGGCGATCACCGACCTCTCCGCCAAACTGTGCGAGATCACCGGCTACGACGCCATGTCGATGCAGCCCAATTCCGGCGCGCAGGGCGAATACGCGGGCCTTCTGACCATCCTCGCCTACCACCGCTCACGCGGCGATACCCAGCGCACCGTCTGCCTGATCCCGGTTTCGGCGCATGGCACCAACCCCGCCTCGGCGCAGATGGCCGGGATGGAGGTGGTCGTCGTCAAATCCGCCCCGAACGGCGACGTCGACCTAGATGATTTCCGCGCCAAGGCCGCAGCGGCGGGCGATCGTCTGGCCGCCTGCATGATCACCTACCCCTCGACGCACGGCGTGTTCGAGGAAACCGTGAAGGACATCTGCCGCATCACCCATGACCACGGCGGTCAGGTCTACCTTGATGGCGCCAACATGAACGCCCTTGTCGGCCTCGTGAAGCCGGGCGAGATCGGGTCGGACGTCAGCCACCTCAACCTGCACAAGACCTTCGCCATCCCGCACGGCGGCGGCGGTCCCGGCATGGGCCCGATCGGCGTCAAGGCGCACCTTGCGCCCTTCCTGCCCGGCCACCCCGAAACCGGAGGCGCCGAAGGCCCGGTCTCTGCGGCACCCTACGGCTCCGCCTCGATTCTCCTGATCTCCTGGGCCTATTGCCTTCTTATGGGCGGGGCAGGGGTCACGCAGGCTACCCGCGTCGCGATCCTGAACGCCAACTACATCGCGGCCCGCCTGTCGGGCGCCTACCCGATCCTCTTCATGGGCAACAAGGGCCGCGTCGCCCACGAATGCATCCTCGACACCCGGCCCTTCGCCGCTGTCGGCGTCACGGTGGACGACATCGCCAAGCGCCTCATCGACAACGGCTTCCACGCCCCCACGATGTCGTGGCCGGTCTCCGGCACGCTGATGGTCGAACCCACCGAGTCCGAGACCAAGGCCGAGATCGACCGCTTCATCACCGCGCTTCTGTCGATCCGCGCCGAAATCGCTGCCGTAGAACGCGGCGAGATCACCGCCGAGGAAAGTCCGCTCCGCCACGCCCCGCATACCGTGGCGGCCCTCGTCACCGAAGCGTGGGATCGCAAATACTCCCGCGAACAGGGCTGCTTCCCCCCGGGCGCCTTCCGGGTCGACAAATACTGGCCCCCGGTGGGCCGCGTCGACAACGTCTACGGCGACCGCAACCTCGTCTGCACCTGCCCGCCGGTCGAAAGCTACATGGAGGCTGCCGAATAGCGGCCTCCTCTTCGACCATTGAACGGGAAGGGAGGGGTGTGAGCCCCTCCCGGCCTTTCGGCAAAGGCAGCGCGCGATTGACCATGGCCACGCCCCGCGCTACCGAAGCCGCCTGATGATGCCACGCTCCGCCTTCACCTCCGGCCTCGCCTCCGCCCTGCCCATCGTGCTCGGCTACCTGCCCATTGCATTTTCCTTCGGCGTCGCCGCCACCCAAGCCGGCTTCACCCCGGTCGAGGCCACGGCCCTTTCGCTCCTCATCTACGCGGGTGCCTCGCAGTTCCTTGCCCTGGCCCTCCTCTCCTCTGGTGCGCCAGTCCTGATCACTGCCCTCACTCTGATCGCGATGAACCTGCGCCATCTGGTCTACGGCCCCGCCCTAATGAAAGCCGCCGGTGACGATGCCAGCACGCGTCGCGTCTGGGCTTGGGGCTTCGGGCTAACGGACGAGGTCTTCGGTCAGGCATTGGGCTCCCTCGCACGCGGCCAGCGATTCTCAGAAAGCTACATGTTCGGTCTCGGCCTGCCCGCCTACGCCGCATGGATCGGCGGGACCGCGATCGGCGCCTATGCCGGCGACAGTGCGCTGGACGGCTCTCCGGCGATTGGTGCCGCCCTCGGCTTCATGCTGCCCGCCCTCTTTCTCGCACTCCTCCTCTCGCTCATCGCCCGGCCGCAGGTGCCGGCGATAGTGGTCGCCGCCGCCGCCACGATCGCTGGCACCCTTGCCATCAGCGCCACCGCCGGCATCCTTGCGGGCATCGCCGCCGGAGCCGCCGCAGGGGTCATCCGCCGATGAACACAGACCTTCTGATCGTCGCTCTCCTTGCCGGCCTTGCGAATTACGCCTTCCGCGTCCTCCCCACCCGGATGGGCAGCACGTCCCTGCCGCAGACCGGCCCGCTCGCCCGGTTCCTCGCCGCGACCGGGCCTGCCGCCATCGCCACACTCTTTGTCGCCTCGATCCTGCCCTCGCTCAGCCTCGTGCCGCGTGACATGGCCACCCTCGCCATTGGCACCGCCTCGGTGATCGGCGTCTATCTGGCCAGCCGTTCCGTCGTGGCCGCCACCCTTGCCGGATCGGTCGCATATGGGGTTTCGGTCTTCGCGCTGGGCTGATCGGCCTTGCGCAAAGCGCCCGCTTCGGCAACGATACCCGCAGCCAAAGAAAGGCCCCCATATGGTCGAGATCAGCCCCAGCAAGGTCGTGCAAGTGATCTTCCTCGCCCGCGAGATGGACGTGGGCGCAGGCGAACTGCGCGCCTTCATCGACGCGATGAACGACGAGGAAAAGGCCGAACTCACCGCCCTAGCCTGGGTAGGTCGCGGTGCCTTTGAACCCGAGGATTTTGCCGAAGCCGTCGCCACCGCGATTTCCGAGGCAACGGTGCCCACGGCGGATTATCTGATGGGTATGCCGCACCTTGCCGAAAACCTCGAGTCGGGCCTCGAAGCGATGGGCATTGACGTCACGGGCGCCGAAGAAGACCTGCTCTGACCCTTGCGCCCGCCCCCTGCGCGCCCAATATATTCCACGGGTAGAATATGAGGGCGCCCCGCGCGCGACAGTACCATGACCGACAGCGTGAAACTTACCTGTGCCGCCTGCGGGCAAACCAACCGGGTGCCGCTTGCCCGCCTTGCCGCTGCGCCGAAATGCGGTATCTGCGGTGCGGCCCTGACCGATGGCCGCGTGGCCGACCTTGACGCCGCCGCGCATGACAAGGCCACCCGCACCGACGACCTGCCGCTTCTGGTCGATTACTGGGCGCCTTGGTGCGGTCCCTGCCGCGCGATGGCACCTGAATTCGCCAAGGCCGCCAAGGCCCTTGCACCGCATGTCCGGCTGGCCAAGCTGAACACCGAAGACCACTCCTCGATCAGCGCCCGCGCCGGCATCCGCGGCATCCCCGCTCTCATCCTCTACCACCGGGGCCGCGAGATCGCCCGCCTCGCCGGTGCCCGCCCCGCCGCCGATATCGTGGCCTTCGTGCGCACCCACATCGCCACCCCATCCCACCCGCCTGTTTCTTGACAATTCCAACGCCATCGGCGAAACACCCGCCCATGGTGCGGGGCAGTAGCTCAGTTGGGAGAGCGCGTCGTTCGCAATGACGAGGTCAGGGGTTCGATCCCCCTCTGCTCCACCATTAATCGCAATCTATCTTATTGAAAACGAAGGCAAAGCCAAAGACAACTTTTGCCTGTCTCTCCATCTAGCCCGCCATCCGGCTCTTGCTTGTTCGTCTCGGATCATCCGACCAACCGCCGAAAGGCCATGAGAGCAAGAGACCATGCAGGCCATTTCCGAACGCTTCGTTACCTAGATCGCGCTTGACGCTAGCTTGAGCCAACACACAACTGCATCCGCAGAGCCTTCTGTTTAACTCTCCCGGTTGGCGACACGGCCGCAGGGCCGCACACGGCGCGGCCTACCCGACACACGTTGCCCATTCCTGACACCACACCGAACACCTGAGTGGACGACCGGCACTCCCGAAGGCCCATTGTTCCGCTGACACAACCGCGCTACACCGAACCCCGGTTCATGGAATGACGCGCAAGCCCCAGTCGGTCAAATCGTTTTGCGCCGTACTCACCGAAGTAGCCGTTTGCATGCTCGCCATCGGACATACTTTTGTCCACAATCCGTGTTTACAAGTGCCAAATTTCTTTGAGCGAGGCTACCGTGACATTTGAAAATCTTCCTGCCACCGCGCTCGTCCGCAAGAACTCCCTCGCATTTGTCGAGCAGGTGTTCGAACTTCAGGCTGCGGGCAGGCTGGTGGTGCTGGTTTCTGACGCCGAGGAAGTGCAGGCGCTGCCAGGGCTGAACATCGACCGCTGCATTGATCCCGATGATAAGTCCGGCTGGTTCAGCGCCCGCCACCCGCTCGTGCACGACGACGCGCCCGCGCAGGTGACCTTTACCTCGGGCACCGAAGGCCAGCCGAAAGGCATCCTACTCACCAACGCAAACCTCGCCGACGCTGCCGACCGCATCATCGAACAGATGGGCATGACGTCCGAAATCCGCGAATATGTAGCCGTTCCCGCCTGCTACAGCTTCGGCATGGCACGCTACCGGGCAATCAGCGCCGTCGGCGGCATGGCCTATCTGCCACCGCGCGGCCTCGATCTGGCCGAACTTGCCCGTATGCTGGCCGCCGGCGAGGTGAATGCGCTTTCCGTAGTGCCCACCTTGCTGCGCGTCCTGCTCGCCTCGCCTGACAGCATCCGCGCGGCTGGCACGAAATTGCGGTGGATGGAAATCGGCTCGCAGGATATGTCCGCCGATGAAAAGCGCGCCGTCCGGGCGCTCTTTCCCAATGCCCTGATCGTCCAGCATTACGGCCTGACCGAAGCCTCCCGCAGCACCTTCCTGACCCTGTCGCAGACGCCCGACCATCTTCTCGGCTCGGTCGGTCGCGCGGTCGGGCTCACCGAGGTGCAAGTCGCGGACGACGGACGCATCCGCATCCGCGGCCCGCATGTCGCACGGTCACGCATCGATGCCGACGGCTTGCACGATCTTCTGGATGCCGATGGCTGGCTCCAGACCAACGACTTGGGGCATATGCGCGACGGCCATCTCTTCTTCGACGGGCGCGCGGACGACCTGATCAACTGCGGTGGCCTGAAAATCGTCCCCGACCAGCTTGAACAACGCATCCGGTCGCGTCTGGACCCCGGCTTGCTGGTTGCGGTCGCCCGGGTTGCCGATGACCAGCGGGGCGACGGCATTCTGGTCGCGGTTCAGGGCGCCCCAACGGCCACGGCAGCCGTGAACGAAGCCGCCGCCGCCGCCTTGCACACCATGGGCATCGTTGCCGGTAGCGCGCTCCACGTCATCTCGGTGGACCGTCTGCCCCTCACCGCCACCGGCAAGGTAGAACGCCGTCTGCTTGCCGAACGGTTTTCCGGCCGCCAGAAAGAGCCTGCACAGCCGCCCGCAGCTCCCTCCGCCGGCAAAAATACCGTCCTTGCGCTGTTCCAACAGGAATTTCCCGGCCAGACTATCGGGCCGAATGACACATTTGAAACGCTCGGCGGCGATTCATTGCGTTACATCCAGTTCAATCTGGCTTTCGAACAAAACTTTGGTCAACCGCCGGCCGCTTGGGAAACACTTAGCGTGGCTGAGTTGCAGCGCGACATAGGGGTTCCGGAAAAGACGATCTGGCGTCCGCTAGAATCCGCCACTCTGACCCGCGCGTTCTTCGTTATGTGCATCGTTGCCCTGCATGCGGGCGCCTTCGTTTACAGCTCCAACTGGGGGGCGGCTTACGTCCTGATGGTGCTGGCGGGCTACTCTGTCACCCGGTTCCAATTGCCGGAAATCATCCGCACAGGCAATGTTAAGACGCTTCTCGGCACAGTGCTCTATGTTGCGGTTCCGACCGTGATCTTGGTGTCCCTGCTCGAATTGGTGACCCGAAAGTTCGAACTGCCCACCCTCTTGCTGGTCTCCAACTACGTCGATCCGCACCAACTCCGTGGATTCCTGTTCTACCTCATAGAGATCTACCTTCAACTGCTCCTGGCCGCAGCCGTGCTGTTCTCGATCGGCCCCGTGCGCGAGGCTTTCCGGACCCGTCCCATGCAAAGTGCGCTGACCCTCTTGCTGGCGGTCGTTATCGTTGATCGCACGGTGGAATACCTCTGGAACGGCGATTGGAATTACCATCGGACCCCATGGCATTACGCTTGGCCCTTCTCGCTTGGCGTGGTGATTGCAAGTGTCACCGACACACGGTCTCGCCTTATAGCGATGGCTGCCGCAATCGCCGTGGCTCTGCTTGGGTGGGGGCCGACATCCGCGGCATTCTACCTTATGGGCGGCAGTGCGGTCCTGCTTTTCGTCCGTGGCATAGTAGTGCCAGCCCCGGCAAAAATCGTTATCGCGGAAATTGCCGGCGCGTCCTTGTTCATCTTTCTCTGCCATGAACCGACGATGGATCTGGTGAGAAAGTTCTATGGCGAATCGCGCCCCTGGACCGAAATGGCAGCCGTCATCATCATCGGCGTTGTTGTCGCACACTGCTACAGGTGGGTTCATCGCAAGTTCCTGACAACGATTGCCGAAATGCGGGAAGCGAAAGCTGCCTGAGGTGTCAACACCCGTAGGGCGCAGGTTGTGCGCCCTACACCTCTGCGACGCTCACCTCGGTCTCCCAGCCCTCGCACTTGCGCGCCAGATCGGCGGGCAGCGGCCGGTCCGTGAACATCGTCGTGATCTCTGAAAGCGAAGCAAGCCGTGCTGGCGCAGAACGATCCAGCTTGGAATGGTCACAAACCAGATGCACCTTGCGTGATTGCCGTATGATCGCCTTCGACACCCGCACTTCGGCAAGATCGAAATCCAGCAGATCGCCGTCGCGGTCCAGTGCCGATACCCCGATCACCGCGTAATCCACCTTGAACTGCTCGAAGAACTGCGTCGTCAACTCGCCGACCAAACCGCCATCGGTACGGCGCAGCGCGCCGCCCGCCACCACAATCTCACACCCCGGATTGGCGACAAGGATGTTCGCCACGTTCATGTTGTTGGTGATGACGGTGATGTTGCGGTGGGTCAGCAACTCGCGCGCGACGGCCTCGGTGGTGGTTCCAAGGTTCATGATCAGGCTGCAATTGTCGGGGATCGCCGCCGCGCAGGCCCGCGCGATCGCGGCCTTCGCCGCCTCGTTCATCCGCCGCCGCGCCTCGTAGCCGATGTTTGCCACGCCGGTTCGCACCACCGCGCCGCCATGCACGCGGTCAAGGTGGCCCGCATCCGCAAGATCTGAAAGGTCGCGGCGGATGGTTTGCAGCGTCACGTCGAAACGCTGCGCCAGATCCTCTACTGCCACGCGCCCCTCTGCGCGGGCCAGCTCCAGTATCTCTGTCTGACGGAAGCTGAGCGCCACAGTTTCCTCGTTCTTCGGTTTGTCACCCTTTCGGTTCTGCCACGGCGCGAAGCGGCTGTCAGTGTTTTTGTGACGCGCGCGGATTTTCGTTTCCAACGTTTCCGCCGCAATGCAGCGTTGCTAGTGCAGAATTTCCGGTCCTTGCTGCTCGTTTATGTTCGGTTTCAAAAAAACCGCGCATAAACGAATAAAGCGGTTGACGGAATCGTGACGATCAGCCCTTCTACCGCCCGGGGAGGAAACCCACAGTGACATCGACTTCGGCAGGGATCGTCAGCGATCTCTTCATCATTGGTGGTGGCATCAACGGTTGCGGCATCGCCCGCGACGCGACGGGCCGTGGCCTGTCGGTGACGCTGGCCGAACAGGGCGACCTTGCCCAAGGCACGTCCTCCGCCTCGACCAAGCTGTTTCACGGCGGTCTGCGCTACCTTGAATACTTCGAATTCCGCCTCGTGCGCGAAGCCCTCGAAGAACGCGAAACCCTCTTGGTGGCGATGCCCCACATCTCGTGGCCGATGCGTTTCGTGCTGCCGCTGTCGCCGGGAATGCGTTTCGAATCCGACACGCCCACCTCGCGCCTGCTGCGCTGGGTGATGCCTTGGGCCAAGGGTCGCCGCCCGGCCTGGCTGATCCGGCTTGGGCTTTTCATGTATGACACGATGGGTGGCCGCAAGATCCTGCCCGCCGCCCGCAGCCTCGACCTCACCTCCGACCCCGCCGGCAAGCCGCTTAAGCCCGAATTCCGCCGCGCCTTCGAATATTCCGACTGCTGGGTCGAAGACTCCCGCCTCGTCGCCCTGAACGCCCGTGACGCCGCCCAGCGTGGCGCGCGTATCATGACCCGCACCAAGGTTGTCACCGCCGAACGGCAGGGCGACCTGTGGCACCTCACCACCGAAGGCCCCGACGGCCGCCACCACCATCAGGCACGCGCCTTGGTCAACGCCGGTGGCCCCTGGGTTGAGGATATCATCCGCAACGTGGCCCGCATCAATTCGTCCGAAGGGGTCCGCCTTGTCCGCGGCAGCCATATCGTCACGAAGAAACTCTTCGACCACGACCGCTGCTATTTCTTTCAGGGCACCGATGGCCGCATCATCTTTGCCATCCCGTATGAGCAGGACTTCACGCTGATCGGCACCACCGACAAGGATCACAAGGGCGCCCCGAAAGAAGCTGTCTGCACCGACGAAGAACGCGATTACCTGCTCGCCTTCGCATCGCAATACTTCGCCAAGCCAGTCACAAAAGACGATGTGGTGTGGACCTACTCAGGCGTTCGCCCCCTCTACAATGACGGGGCGAAATCGGCAACGGCTGCGACGCGCGACTACGTCCTCAGCCTGGATGACACCGGCGCGCCGCTTCTGAACGTGTTCGGTGGCAAGATCACCACATACCGCCGCCTCGCCGAATCCGCGCTCGAAAAACTCCACCCGTTCTTCCCCAAGGCCAAGCCCGCCTGGACTGCCCGCGTTCCACTTCCCGGAGGCGACTTCCCGGTTGACGGCGTGGCCGCGCTGACCGCGAAACTCAGCGCGCAATATTCCTTCCTCACGCCCTACTGGGCCGGCCGGATGATCCGCGCCTATGGCACCGACGCATTCCTCATCCTTGGCAACGCTGGCACTCCGGCCGCGCTTGGCACCGACTTCGGCGCCACCCTGACCGAGGCCGAAGTGCGCTGGCTGATCTCGAAAGAATACGCGACCTCCGCAGCAGACGTTGTCTGGCGCCGGTCAAAACTTGGGCTTCGGATGACGCAGGATCAGATCACGGCGCTCGATCAATTCATGCAGATGAACGGCTCAGGCACCACGTCGCGGGCGATCAGCCCGGCGGCGGAATAGGGGGCGATGAATGTCACTTGAACTGCAAGGCGTGTCGCGGTCGGTCGGGGGCAGGGCGCATATCCACCCCACCAGCCTCACGTTGGAAAACGGCACGATGAACGTCCTTCTCGGGCCAACCTCGGCAGGCAAGACCAGCCTGATGCGCCTGATGGCGGGGCTCGACAAGCCGACCACCGGCCGCATCCTGTGGCAGGGCCAGGATGTCACCGGCCAGCGCGTGCAGGACCGCAAGGTCGCAATGGTCTACCAGCAGTTCATCAACTACCCGGCAATGACCGTCTACGACAACATCGCCTCGCCGATGCGTCTGATGGGCAAATCGTCGGCCGAGGTTGACCGCGCCGTGCGCGAGACCGCCGAAATGCTGAAACTGACGCCGATGCTGCAACGCAAACCCCTGGAGCTGTCGGGCGGCCAGCAGCAGCGCTGCGCCCTTGCCCGCGCGCTGGTGAAAGGTGCGGGCCTCGTCCTTCTGGATGAACCCCTCGCCAACCTCGACTACAAGCTGCGCGAAGAACTGCGCATCGAAATCCCCCGCATTTTCGAGGCGTCCGGCGCAATCTTCGTCTACGCCACCACCGAACCCGAAGAAGCCCTCCTCTTGGGCGGCAATACCGCAACCCTCTGGGAAGGCAGCGTTACCCAGTTCGGCCCCACGCCGCACGTTTACCGCCAGCCCGCCGATGCGACGACCGCGCGCGTCTTCTCCGATCCGCCGATGAACTTCATCCCCTCCCGCAAGGACGGCGCTCGCCTGACATTCGCAGGCGCGGCGCATGCCCCCGCAACCGGCCCCTTCGCCGCGATCCCCGATGGTACCTATCAGGCCGGTTTCCGCGCCAACCACATCACCCTGAACCGCCACTCCGGCGAAGCAGTCGAATTCCGCTGCACCCTTGGCGTGACGGAAATCACTGGCTCGGAAACCTTCGTCCACCTGACGCACGGCTCCGACAAATGGGTCGGCCTCGTCTACGGCGTGCATCAGTTGGAGCCCGGCTCTCAGGTCTCGATTTTCCTCGATCCCGCGCACGTCTACCTCTTCGATGCCGAGGGTCGCCTTGCTGCCCCGGCCCCTTATGCGATGGCGGCCTGAATGTCCCAGATCACCCTTTCAAAACTGGCGCACAGCTACTCCGCCACTCCGAAATCCGAAGCTGACTACGCGCTGAAGGAAATGGATCACGTCTGGCAGGATGGCGGCGCCTATGCGCTTCTGGGCTCGTCGGGCTGCGGCAAGACCACACTTCTCAACATCATTTCCGGCCTCGTCCGCCCGTCGCAGGGCCGCGTCCTCTTTGGTGAACGCGACGTGACCGATGCCGCGACGACCGAACGCAACATTGCGCAGGTGTTCCAGTTTCCGGTCGTCTACGACACCATGACGGTGCGCGACAACCTGTCGTTCCCGTTGCGAAATCGCGGCATGGATGCCGCCTACATCGCCAAGCGCGTGAACCAGATCGCCCAGATGATCGGGATGGAAGACATCCTGAACCGCAAGGCGCGCGGCCTGACTGCCGACGCCAAGCAGAAGATCTCGCTCGGTCGCGGAATGGTGCGCGAAGACGTGAACGCCATCCTTTTCGACGAACCGCTGACCGTCATCGACCCGCACATGAAATGGGAACTGCGCACCCAGTTGAAACAACTGCACCGTCAGTTCGGCCACACCATGATCTACGTCACCCACGACCAGACCGAGGCGCTGACCTTCGCCGACAAGGTCGTCGTCATGTATGACGGCCGCGTCGTGCAGATGGGCACTCCGGAAGAACTCTTCGAAACGCCGGCGCATACCTTCGTCGGCTATTTCATCGGCTCGCCGGGGATGAACCTATTCGACGCCGAAGTGACCGGCACCGAGGCGCGCCTGCAAGGCGCCACGGTGTCTTTGGGTGCGGCCTATGGGCCAATCAAGGGCCGCACCCAGATCGGCATCCGTCCTGAATATGTGGTCCTTGGGGACGAAGGAATGCCCGTCGCCGTGAAGCGGGTCGAGGATGTCGGTCGCCACCGCATCGTCCGCGCCAGCCTGAATGGCCAGCCCCTGAACGCGATCCTGCCCGAAGGCATGTCGCTTCCCGCCGATCCGCGCGTCACCTTCGCGCCGGGCCGGATCAACGTCTACGCCGACGACTGGCGCGTGCAGGGAGGGACGGTCTGATGGACAAGACGCAGAACAACAAGGCGTGGTTCCTGGTGCTGCCCGTGCTGGTGCTGGTCGCCTTCTCGGCGGTGCTGCCCTTGATGACGGTGGTGAACTACGCCTTCAACGATACCTTCGGCAATAACGAGTTCTTCTGGGCGGGCCTCGAATGGTTCGAAGAGATGGTCACCTCCGACCGCCTCCACGAAGCCCTCGGCCGCCAGATCCTGTTCTCCGCCATCATCCTCGCGATCGAAGTGCCGCTCGGTATCCTGATCGCGCTCAACATGCCGAAATCGGGCTTCTGGGCCAGCCTCGTGCTGATCCTCATCTCCCTGCCGCTCCTGATCCCCTTCAACGTCGTCGGCACCATCTGGCAGATTTTCGGCAGGGTCGATATCGGCCTTCTCGGCCACACCCTCGCGGCCCTCGGCATCGACTACAACTACACCAACGACGCGATCGACGCCTGGGTTACGGTCATCGTGATGGACGTCTGGCACTGGACCTCGCTCGTGGCGCTTCTCGCCTACGCCGGCCTCCAGTCCATCCCGCAAGCCTACTACCAGGCCGCCAAAATCGACCAGGCGACCCGGTGGAGCGTGTTCCGCTACATCGAACTCCCGAAGATGAAGGGCGTCCTCCTCATCGCCATTCTCCTGCGCTTCATGGACAGCTTCATGATCTACACCGAGCCCTTCGTCGTCACCGGCGGCGGCCCCGGCAACTCCACCACCTTCCTCTCCATCGACCTTGCGAAAATGGCCACCGGCCAGTTCGACCTCGGCCCCGCCGCCGCCTTCAGCCTGATGTACTTCTGCGTCATCCTGCTGATCTCATGGGTGTTCTACACCGTCATGACCAACCTCGACCGCGAGGAGAACCGCTGATGCGCATCAAATCCTCCGCCGTCGTGATGACGCTTTACCTGCTGTTCCTGCTGATCCCGATCTACTGGCTGATCAACATGAGCCTGAAGACCAACACCGAGATCACTTCGACCTTCTCGCTCTTCCCGCAGAACCTGACGCTGCAGAACTACGTCACCATCCTGACCGACCCCTCTTGGTACATGGGCTACGTCAACTCGATGATCTACGTCACGATGAACGTGATCATCTCGCTTGCCGTCGCCCTTCCCGCCGCCTACGCCTTCTCGCGCTACAACTTCATGGGCGACAAGCACCTGTTTTTCTGGCTTCTGACCAACCGCATGGCCCCGCCCGCGGTGTTCGCGCTGCCGTTCTTCCAGCTTTACTCCGCCTTCGGCCTGATCGACACGCACATCGCCGTCGCACTCGCGCATTGCCTTTTCAACGTCCCCCTCGCGGTTTGGATCCTCGAAGGCTTCATGCGCGGTGTGCCGAAGGAAATCGACGAAACCGCCTACATCGACGGCTATTCGTTCCCCAAATTCTTCGTGAAGATCTTCATGCCGCTGATCGCCAGCGGCATCGGCGTCACCGCCTTCTTCTGCTTCATGTTCTCGTGGATCGAACTTCTTCTCGCACGCACCCTCACCACGACCGACGCCAAACCCATCGCCGCCACGATGACCCGCACGGTCTCGGCCTCGGGCATGGACTGGGGCGTCCTCGCCGCCGCCGGGGTGCTGACCATCGTTCCGGGGGCCCTCGTGATCTACTTCGTCCGCAACTACATCGCCAAGGGCTTTGCCCTGGGAAGGGTGTGATGACCGCCAGCCGCTGGAATACCCTCTACGCAGCCCTCGCCGCTCTGATGGCCGCGATCCTCGCCTTCCTGCTCTGGGCTGTCCCCACCGACGCCGACGGGGTGCGCGAATGGACCGGGCAACTGATCCCCGGCTTCTGGATGGCGTGGAGCTTTCCGGTCGCCCTTTTCTTCTTCATCATCGCCTGCCTTCTGATCACCTTCACGCTTCTGGCGATCCGCTGGCCAGAGACCCCCCGCGTCGGCATCCTGCGCATCGAAACCACGCGCGGCGACAGGCTTTTCATCTCGCTCTTGGGCTCGGCCTTCATCTGCCTTGGCTGGCTCTTCTTCTTCGGCGCCCCACTGACCGGCGCGCTGATCCTTTGCCTGGTCTACGTCGCTGCGGTGTTCCGCTGGGTGTGACCGGGAAAAACCGCTTCCGGGCGGGGGCCAACACCCCGCCCGAAGGCAAGACGATTGTAAGAACGTCTCAACATTCTGGGAGGAATCACATGAGACTACGCCAGACCACAACCGCCATGGCGCTTGCGCTGATGGCCTTGGGCCTGCCCGCCTGGGCAGACATCGAGGCCGCAAAGGCGTTTCTTGATACCGAGATCGGCGATCTTTCGACGCTCGACCGCGCCGGACAAGAAGCCGAGATGCAATGGTTCATCGACGCGGCCAAGCCCTATGCAGGCATGGAAATCAAGGTCGTGTCCGAAACCATCGACACGCACAGCTACGAATCCAAGGTGCTGGCCCCGGCCTTCACCGCGATCACCGGCATCAAGGTCACCCATGACCTGATAGGTGAAGGCGACGTCGTCGAAAAGCTGCAGACGCAGATGCAGTCGGGCGAAAACATCTATGACGCCTACATCAACGACTCTGACCTGATCGGCACCCACTGGCGCTATCAGCAGGTTCGCAACCTGACCGACTGGATGGCCGGCGAAGGCGCCGCCGTCACCAACCCGAACCTGGATCTCGCCGACTTCATCGGCACCAAGTTCACCACCGCTCCAGACGGCAAGCTGTATCAGCTTCCCGACCAGCAGTTCGCGAACCTCTACTGGTTCCGCTACGACTGGTTCAACGATCAGAAGACCAAGGACGACTTCAAGGCCAAGTATGGCTACGACCTCGGCGTTCCGGTCAACTGGTCGGCCTACGAGGACATCGCCGAGTTCTTCACCGGCCGCGACATGTCCTACATGGGCGGGCCGACCTCGGCCTGGGGCAACATGGACTACGGCAAGAAAGACCCCTCGCTCGGCTGGCGTTATACCGATGCGTGGATGTCGATGGCCGGCATGGGCGACGTTGGCGAACCGAACGGCCTGCCGGTTGACGAATGGGGCGTTCGCGTGGACGAAAACTCGCGTCCGGTCGGCTCTTGCGTGACCCGTGGTGGTGCGACCAACGACGCAGCGGCGGTCTATGCCGTGACCAAGGCGATCGAATGGCTGCAGAAGTACACGCCGCCAGAAGCCCAAGGCATGACCTTCGGCGAAGCCGGCCCGGTTCCTGCCCAGGGCGCGATTGCCCAGCAGATGTTCTGGTACACCGCCTTCACCGCAGCGTCGGTTGTCCCCGGCACCCCGGTGATGAACGAGGATGGCACGCCCAAGTGGCGCATGGCTCCCTCGCCGCACGGCGTCTACTGGCAGAACGGCCAGAAGATCGGCTATCAGGACGTGGGTTCGTGGACCCTGATGAAGTCCACCCCGGTGGACCGCGCTCAGGCTGCATGGCTCTACGCCCAGTTCGTCACGTCGAAGACTGTCGACGTGAAGAAGTCTGACGTTGGCCTGACCTTCGTCCGTCAGTCCACCATCGACAGCCCGCACTTCACGGAACGCGCTCCGAAACTTGGCGGCCTGATCGAATTCTACCGCTCGCCAGCCCGCGTTCAGTGGTCGCCCACCGGCACCAACATCCCGGATTACCCGAAGATGGCGCAGCTGTGGTGGCAGAACATCGGCGACGCCATGTCGGGTGCCAAAACCCCGCAGGAAGCGCTGGACAGCCTCTGCGCCGAGCAGGAAAAAGTGCTGGAGCGGATCGAACGCGCCGGCGTGCAGGGCGACATCGGTCCGAAGATGGGCGAAGTGAAGGACGCCCAGTACTGGATCGACCAGCCGGGCGCTCCGGTCGCCAAGCTGGCGAACGAGGACGAAGAGCCCAAGACGATCGCTTACGACGAGCTGATCAAGTCCTGGCAGAACTAAGGCTTGAGGGGGGCGGGTTCACCTCGCCCCCATTCACCTGTTCTAAAATATCCCCGCCGGAGGCTCCTGCCGCATCTGACGGAAGCCTCCGGCGGGGATATTTCAAGACAGATGAAACGGCCAAAGAGCTTACCAGAGTGTTAATTCGTCAGCTAAGTCGTTGAAAAGAAAAGCGGCCACTGCATGTCCCACGGTGGGACACCTCGCCGCCAAGACCCCGAGGGACCGCGATCCATGACCCACATCCTCGCCATCGACCAAGGCACCACCTCATCTCGTGCGATCATTTTCGACGCAACCCTCCGCCCCGTAGCCTCGGCCCAGGAAGAATTCCCCCAGATCTACCCCCACCCCGGCTGGGTCGAACACAACCCCGCTGACCTTTGGTCCACCGTCGCCGGCACCGCCCGCGCCGCCATCGAAAAGGCCGGCATCGCCACCACATCCATCGCCGCCATCGGCATCACCAACCAGCGCGAGACCACCCTGATCTGGGACCGCGCCACCGGCCAACCCCTTCACAACGCCATCGTCTGGCAAGACCGCCGCACCGCCGACACCTGCGATGCCCTCAAGGCCGCGGGCCATGAGCCGATGATCACCGCCCGCACCGGCCTCCTCCTTGATCCCTACTTCTCGGCTACCAAGGTCAAATGGCTCCTCGACCACATCCCCGGTGCCCGTGCCCGCGCCGAACGCGGTGACCTCGCCTTCGGCACTGTGGACACCTGGCTGATCTGGAACCTCACCGGCGGCCGCGTCCACGCCACCGACGCCACCAACGCCGCCCGCACCATGCTTTACAATATTGCCAAGGGTGAATGGGACACCGAGATTTGTGGCCTGATGGACATCCCCCTTTCGCTCTTGCCGCAGGTCCACGACTGCGCCGCCCCCTTCGGCACCACACGCGCCGACCTTTTCGGGCGCGAGATCCCGATCCTCGGCGTCGCCGGCGACCAGCAGGCCGCCACCGTCGGCCAGGCCTGCTTTGCCCCCGGCATGATGAAATCGACCTATGGCACCGGCTGTTTTGCCCTGCTCAACACCGGTGCCGACATGGTCCCGTCGAAGAACCGCCTCCTCACCACCATCGCATATCAGTTGAAAGGCCAGCCCACCTACGCGCTGGAGGGCTCCATCTTCATCGCCGGCGCGGTTGTTCAATGGCTCCGCGACGGCCTCAAGATCATCCGCGAGGCGAGGGAGACCCAGCCCCTCGCTGAAGCCGCGGATGCCGCGCAGGGCGTCATCCTCGTCCCGGCCTTCACTGGCCTTGGGGCCCCCTATTGGCGGCCTGACTGCCGAGGCGCGATCTACGGCCTGACGCGCAACTCCGGTCCCGCAGAACTGGCCCGTGCCGCGCTGGAAAGTGTCGGCTACCAGACGCGCGACCTGTTGGAGGCGATGCGTGCCGACTGGGGCGCCGCCGCAGATGGTGTCCTGCGTGTGGATGGCGGAATGACCGCCAGCGACTGGGCCATGCAGTTCCTGTCGGATATTCTCGGCGCGCCGGTGGACCGGCCAAAAGTGACCGAGACCACCGCTCTCGGAGCTGCCTACTTGGCGGGGATGCAGGCCGGGGTATGCGGCACGCCGGTGGAATTTGCCAAAAGCTGGGCGCTTGACCGCCGCTTCACCCCAGCGATGGACGAAGCGATCCGTACCGCGAAATACGCTCGCTGGGGCAGGGCGGTTGCCGCGACGATGTCGGTATGACCCCGTTCGCCATCACCAGCCCGCCGCGCATCCTGTTCGGTCGGGGCGAGGCTGCAAAAGCGCCCGGCTTGATCAAAGCCTTCGGTCTGCGCGGCGTGATCGTGCACGGCGCGAATGTTGATCGCGCGCGTTGGCTGACCGAGGCGCTGCCGGACGCACTGACGATCATCTGTGCGGGTGAGCCAACTCTGACAGACCTTGACGCGGCGTTGGGGCAAGCCCGGTCCATCGCCCCGCAATGGGTGGCGGCCATTGGCGGCGGTGCGGTCCTTGACATGGGCAAGGCGCTTGCTGCGCTGATCCCGTCGGAAAGCCCGGCGATGGATCATTTGGAGGTGGTCGGAAAATCGCTTCCGCTGTCTACCGCGCCGCTGCCCT
This sequence comes from Tabrizicola sp. BL-A-41-H6, assembly GCF_050632395.1. GTDB lineage: Bacteria > Pseudomonadota > Alphaproteobacteria > Rhodobacterales > Rhodobacteraceae > JAUYQR01. The sequence continues at coordinate 3,718,918 of NZ_CP192600.1, read as the reverse complement.
TCATCGCGATCCCGACAACCAGTGGCACCGGTGCCGAGGCGACACGAAATGCGGTGATCGGCCTGCCCGACCACGGCCGAAAGGTCAGCCTTCGCGACGACCGGATGATCGCGCGCCTCGCCATCGTGGACCCGGCGCTTACCGACTGCTGCCCACGGGGGGTCACACTTGCCTCCGGCCTTGATGCGGTGGTGCAGGTGATTGAACCCTACGTCTCATCCAAGGCCACGCCATACACCGATGCGCTGACGCTGCCGGTTATCGGCCCCGGCCTTGCAGCGCTGCGTCTGCTGATGGAAGGCGAATATCCTGCCGCCCGCGACACGATGGCCTGGGTCAGCCTGTGCGGCGGGCTTGCGCTGTCGAATGCCGGGCTGGGCGCGGTGCATGGATTTGCTGGGGTGATCGGCGGCATGACCGGTGCCGCGCACGGCGCGATCTGCGGAGCAATGATCGGACCGGTTCTGGCAGTCAACCGCGCTGCCACCTCGGGCAACGCCCGCCAACGGCTCGACCATGTCTGCGACATCATTGCAGCCGCCTTCGGCACGACCGCCGAGGCGGCTCCTCAGGCTCTGCAAACCTGGGCGCGGAGTGCGGGCTTGCCGGATCTGGCAGATCTGGGAGTGCGGCCCGAGGATCATGGCGCAATCGTTGCCGCCTCGGCCTCGGCCTCGTCGATGAAGGGCAATCCGGTCTCGCTGCCCGACGCGGCCCTGCTGGATATTCTGCGCCGCTCCTGATCCTGATCAATGCGGTCCAGCGCTGTGGTCTGTATGAGACATCCAGTCAGAACACTGGAGCCTCTGATGCTGCGCTTGACCATGATCCTGTTTTCCATGATTTCTGCCGCCCTGATGGGCAGCGCGATCATCATTGCGCTGACACTGGGTTGGGTTGACCTGACATCCATCATTGCTGCGGCCGCGATCGGGTTTCTGCTGGCGATGCCGGCCAGCTGGATTGTCGCCGGACAGATTGCCTGAGCGACGGAAACTGCCATTGTGACCGTATGACGACTGAAACGAAGGAGCCATGCAATGTCCGCCCCCAAAGCCTATTCCCGAACCCAGATCACGCTTCACTGGATCATTGCGGTTCTGATCATCGGCAACCTGATCTTCGGTGAAGAGATCGGCAGTGCTTACGATACGTTGCGCGATACGGGCGTGGCCAATTACGATCTTATGACGCTGGGGCATATCGGGGCAGGGACACTGGTCCTGCTGTTTGGCCTGTGGCGGCTGGGCCTGCGATTTGGTCGCGGCGTGCCGGAGGCGACGGGTGCAGGGTCGGCACTGACGGAGCGCGCAGCTTCGGTAGTGCATTGGGCCTTCTACGCGTTGATATTGGCGGTGCCGCTAACCGGCCTTGCCGCGTGGTTCGGCGGGTTGCACGAGGCTGCGGACCTCCATGAACTGGGCAAGCCAGTGTTCATCGTGCTGATCGCGGCGCATGTCGCTGGCGTGCTTTGGCATCATTTCTGGCTGAAGGACGGCCTTTTGGACCGGATGCGCAAGGCGCAGTAAGCCGGCGTCAGCACTAGGCTTCCAGAAATACCCGGACGGTTTCCTCGAATTCACGCGGTTTTTCGGCGTGAAGCCAATGACCGGCGCCGGGAATTTTGGCAAACCGCGCCTTGGGGAACAGGGCGCGGATTGTGTCGCGGTATTCGGGGCGGACGTAACCGCTGTCGGCCCCGGTCAGAAAAAGAGCCGGTCCCTCGAAGCGGCCAGTGGTGTCGGGCCAACCGACGATCTTTGGCATTTCGGCCTCGAGCACGTCGAGGTTCAGCCGCCAGACCGGCGGCTTTTCGCGAAAGTCGAGGGATTGCAGAAAGAACGCGCGCAAGGCTGGATCGTCCACCGAAGGTGCCAGCGCCGCGTCCGCTTCGGCACGGGTCGTCACGGTCGCAAGGTCGACGCGCCGCATTGCCAGCACATGCCGCGTCTGGTCATGGCTGTAGGCGACCGGCGCGATATCCGCCACCACCAGCCTACGGATCAAGTCCGGTCGGGTCAGGGCAAGCACCATCGACGCCTTGCCGCCCATCGAATGACCCAAGAGGTCGGCGCGCCCGCCAAGGCTTTCGATCACCTCGGCCAGATCTGCTGCCATTTCGGGGTAGCCCTGTACATCGCTGCGCGGGCTGATGCCGTGGTTGCGCATGTCCACCGCCACAACATCGCGACGGTCAGCCAGACGTCGGGCAATCACGCCCCAGTTGCGCGCCGATCCGTAAAGCCCATGCGCTATGACCAAAGGCAAGGCATCATCGGGCATCGTGGCAGGGTGATGGATCGTTGCGAGCATTCCCCGTTCTATCCAGCGGCTTTCAAACAGGCCAGAGGTGTTGAACCCCGCCGGGTTCGCCCGTAGGTTCGGCGCATGTGGAAACGGGGTGGCAGGAGATGAGCGCGGTAACCATCCAGCAGATGGCGGATCGGGTCGCGCAGTTGATGGACGAACGGCTGGCTGTCGGCGGCCGCGGACTGCAGGCAAAGCTGAGCCGTGGCGCCAGGCGCCTGCCGCGGCGGGTGCGCGATGCGGCAGCGGCGCTGGCAGACGCTGCAAACAAGGCACACAACCCAAAGCTGCTTCGTCAGATCGACCAAGGCCAGGTATCGGATGCCTATGACATCTGCGTCCGTCACCTGACGGCAATCGACCCCGCCTTGCGCCGCCGTCGGATCTACGCAAGCATTCTGAGTTCGGCGGCGTTTGCGGTGCTGTCTGCGGTGTTGCTGGTTGTTGGGTTTCTGCTGTGGCGCAGGTATCTATGACCGCCAGCGGCTGCGGGTGAAGCGCTTGCCGTGGTCGGTATGACCCTCCGAACTTCCGCCGCGCCGTTCGGAAATGAACGGGGCGCGAGACAGAAGCCCGCGCCCGTCCTTGTCAGTGCCGCAAGCTTAGAGGTTCGGGTAGATCGGGAACTGTTGGCACAGCGCCTCGACCTCGGCGCGCACCTTGGCTTCCACCGCACCGTTGCCATCCTCGCCATTGGCGGCCAGCCCATCCACCACTTCGACGATCCAGCGCCCGATCTGTCGGAATTCGCCTTCGCCAAAGCCACGCGTCGTTCCCGCCGGAGTGCCAAGGCGAACGCCCGAGGTGATCGTCGGCTTTTCGGTATCGAACGGGATGCCGTTCTTGTTGCAGGTGATATGCGCGCGGCCCAACGCCTTTTCAGTCGCGTTGCCCTTGACCGCCTTGGGCCGCAGGTCGACCAGCATCAGGTGCGTGTCGGTGCCGCCGGTCACGATATCGAGGCCACCTTTCATCAATTCATCGGCCAGGGCCTGCGCGTTCTTCACCACCTGCGCCTGATAGGTCTTGAAGCCCGGCTGCAGCGCCTCGCCGAATGCCACGGCCTTGGCCGCGATCACGTGCATCAACGGGCCACCCTGAATGCCGGGGAAGATCGCGCTGTTGACTTTCTTGGCGATCGCCTCGTCATTCGTCAGGATCATGCCGCCGCGCGGGCCGCGCAGGGTCTTGTGCGTTGTCGTGGTCGCCACATGGGCGTGCGGGAAGGGCGAGGGGTAAAGACCCGCCGCCACCAGACCGGCGAAGTGCGCCATGTCGACCAGAAGGTATGCGCCAACGCTGTCGGCGATCTGGCGCATCCGCGCGAAATCAATGATGCGCGGAATGGCCGATCCGCCGGCGATGATCATCTTTGGCTGATGTTCGGTCGCCAGCGCCTGAACCTGATCGTAATCCAGCGTCAGATCCTGCTTGCGCACACCGTATTGCACCGCATGGAACCACTTGCCCGACTGGTTCGGCGCCGCGCCATGAGTCAGGTGGCCGCCTGCATCAAGGCTCATCCCCAGAATCGTGTCGCCGGGCTTGATCAGCGCCTGGAACACCCCTTGGTTCGCCTGGCTGCCCGAGTTCGGCTGCACGTTGGCAAAGTTTACACCGAACAGCTTGCAGGCCCGTTCGATCGCCAGATTTTCGGCCACGTCCACGAATTGGCAGCCGCCGTAGTAGCGTTTGCCCGGATAGCCTTCGGCATATTTGTTCGTCATCACCGAGCCTTGCGCTTCCATCACCGCGCGGCTGACGATGTTTTCCGATGCGATCAGCTCGATCTCGTGGCGCTGGCGGCCCAGTTCTGACGTGATGGAGGCGAAAAGCTCCGGGTCGCGGCTGCTGAGCGTTTCGGTGAAAAAGCCGGAGTCGCGATGCGAAGCGTTCATGGGGCGGGTCCTCTTTGGGCCAAGGGCAGGGATGCGGCGCTATTTAGAGCACCGATTGACCTACGGAAAGGCAAGAAAACGACCTTTTCCGCCATTGCGACGAAATCATCTTACCTCGCCACGACGGGTGGCAGGGGTGTTTGGCCGGGCGGTTGGAACCAACCCCTTGAGTTTACCCACCGCCCCGGCCAAGACTGCTGCATCGGGGGACGCCATGCCACAACGTATCAGGTTCACGGCCAGCAGGGCGCCTGCTGCCATCGAAGCCCTTGCTGCCCTGACTTCGGCCTATGGGCAGGCCGACGTCAGGCAAGCCGAGGTGATTGTGGCGTTGGGTGGCGACGGGTTCATGTTGCAGACGTTGCATTCCACCAAGGGGCGGGATTTGCCGGTCTACGGCATGAACTGCGGAACCATCGGGTTTCTGATGAATGCCTATGCTGCCGACGATCTGCCCGCCCGCCTGGCCGCCGCTGAAGAAGCCGTCATCCACCCCTTGTCGATGCAGGCCATCAACACCAAGGGCAAGCAGACCGAGGCTTTGGCGATCAACGAAGTCTCGCTGTTGCGGCAAGGCCCGCAAGCGGCCAAGCTGCGGATCAGCATCGACGGGCGTGAACGGATGCCAGAGCTGGTGTGTGACGGTGCACTAGTCGCAACACCGGCTGGGTCCACCGCCTACAACTATTCGGCACACGGCCCGATCCTTCCGATTGGTGCCGATGTGCTTGCCCTGACCGCTATTGCCGCGTTCCGCCCGCGGCGTTGGCGCGGTGCCCTGCTGCCGATGTCGGGCGTGGTGCGGTTTGACGTGCTTGACCCTGAGAAACGCCCCGTGATGGCCGACGCGGACAGCCGGTCTTCTGTTCGCGATGTGGCAAGCGTCGAGATCAGGTCGGAAAGATCGGTTCGGCACCGCCTGTTGTTCGACCCCGGGCATGGGCTGGAAGAGCGGCTGATCGGCGAGCAGTTCGTTTAAGGGCGCGGCCCTTACACTTTGGCCCAGCCGTCTATCTTGCGGTAAAGCGTTGACGGCGACACATCCAGAACGCGCGCAGCCTTGGGAACGGATCCGCCGTATCGCGCCAGCGTCGCCTCGATGATCTTGCGCTCTGCCTCGGCCAGAGTCAGCCCGACCATCACGTCCGCCTCGACAGTCGGTTCGGGCAACGCGCGCGCCCTTTCGGGCGTGCGGTGCGGTGTCATCTCGGCCGCAAGACCCGGTGGCAGCATCTCGATACCGACCCAACCGCCGGGGTTGAGCACGACCACGTTCCGCATCACGTTCAAAAGCTGCCGCACATTTCCGGGCCACGGCAGACGCGGCAGAAGATCACGCACCTCTGCATCCAAGCCGTAGAATGTGCGCCCTTCCTCTTCCGCAAACCTGAACAGGGCGGCTTCCGCGATTTCGATCACATCCTGCCCTCGGTCCCTTAGCGGCGGCATGTGGATCGGCACAACGAACAGCCGGTAATACAGGTCTTCGCGAAAATGACCGCGCCGGACAGCATCCAAGGGATCGCGGTTGGTGGCGCAAACGATGCGAACATTCACCTTGCGCGGACGGGTCGCGCCGACCGGCTGGACCGTCGAGGTTTGCAGGAAGCGCAGCAGTTTGGTCTGCAGGGCGGGAGCCATTTCGCAGATCTCGTCCAGAAACAGCGTCCCGCCATCCGCCGCTGCTGCAGCGCCCGGCTTGTCGGAAATCGCGCCGGTAAAGCTACCCTTCATATGGCCGAAAACTTCGCTTTCCAGCAGATCCTGCGGAATAGCCCCGCAGTTCAGCGCAATGAACGGCCCTTCGGCACGGGCCGAATTGGCGTGGACAGCCAGCGCACACAGTTCTTTCCCAGTGCCGCTTTCCCCCGTGATGAACACCGTTGCCATCGACCGTGCCACCGACGCGATCGTGTCGTGAATCCGCTGCATGGTGTCGGACGACCCGATGAACGACGAGCCGTCCTGCAACATCGCGCGGTCCTGTGGTCCGGGATCAGGCAAGGCAGCCGGTGCCTTGCGCGGCAACCTTTCAGCCAGCGCGTTCTGCACCGCGCCAAGCAACCGATTTTCATCGAACGGTTTGACCAGAAAATCATGGGCCCCGGCCCGCATCGCCTCGACTGCGCGATTGACCGATCCGTTCGCGGTAATCGCGATGACGCAGGCTTCGGGCCTAAGCGCGAGCATGTCCTGCATCAGCATCAAACCATCACGGTCGGGAAGGATGAGGTCAAGCAGCACGACCGCTGGCTGCAGCCCGCGAAATTGCGCCAGCCCGTCCGCGGCGGTGCTGGCGACCGAGACGCGATATCCGGCAGATGCAAGAACCGACCGATAGACAAGTTGCAGCGAGGCCGTGTCCTCGATCAAAAGCACGCTGGGCGTCCAGGCTGAACCGGGCTTCATCGGGCAGCCCCGATGGGCCGTGTCGCCGCCACAACGGCGATGAGTGCGTCAAGTTCGCCAAGCGCCTCGGGCATCAAGGCTGCAACCGTCGTCCGATCCGTGGCGTGTGCGGCCGCGTTCATCCTCTCCGCAAGGGTTTGTAGCGATACCGCGCCGACCGACCCTGCCAGCGAAATCAGGACATGGCTCGCCGCGCGAAGACCCGACCATTCCATACTTGCCATCGACGTTGAGGATTGGTTACGCGTGGCGATCAGGTCCTCCGACAGGCGCGCCAGCAGTTCCGCTCCGTTTTCGGGCCCGGCCAGTTGCAAGAGGCGTTGAAAACGGGCCGGTTCGAACTGCTTGATGCCGGTGGCTGCCGCCGGTTTGGGCGGCTGACCCTCGGACTGAAGCTTGGCGCCGCCCAGACGCAACGCAGCCCGACGCAAAGCATCAAGTTCCACCCGCTGGGTATCGGAGGAAATCAGTGCCTCCAACTGGTCGATCGCCAGATGCAGCCGGTCCAGTGCCACATCAATGTCGGCCGCACGGTCGGAATTGAACGTCATGCCAGCGGCCCGGACTGCCAAAAAGGTGATCTCGATGGGAAAGCGGTTCTTTGCATAATGCAAAGAATTGACGCATTTCGCCATGACTGTCCAGCAGTTCCCGCAGGGCGTGTATCAGGCCTTGGCCAGGCCGATGCTGCGCAGGGCGGTTGTGATTTCGTCAAGGATCGCCGGATCGTCGATGGTGGCCGGCATTTTCCAGGGCTGCTGATCCGCAATCTTGACCATCGTTGCGCGCAGGATCTTGCCCGAACGGGTCTTTGGCAGGCGGTCCACCACCAGTGCGCGCTTGAAGTCAGCGACCGGGCCGATCTTGTCACGCACCAAGGCCACGCATTCCTTCACAACGTCAGCATGGTCGCGGGTCGACCCTTTGTTCAAGCAAAGAAAACCCAAGGGCGATTGTCCTTTCAGATCATCCGCCACGCCGATCACGGCGCATTCGGCGACATCGCGGTGTCCGGCCAGGACCTCTTCCATCGCTCCGGTCGACAGGCGATGGCCCGCTACGTTGATGACGTCATCTGTGCGGGCCATGATGTAGAGATAGCCGTCCGTATCGACGTAGCCAGCATCACCCGTTTCGTAGTAGCCGGGAAAGTGGGCCAGATAGCTTTTTCGGAACCGATCCTCGGCGTTCCACAGCGTCGGCAGGGTGCCGGGGGGCAGCGGCAGTTTGATGGCAATTGCGCCGAGCGTGCCAGGGGCGACAGGGTGCCCGCCTTCGTCCAGCACCTGCACGTCGTAGCCTGGCATCGCGACGGACGGCGAGCCGATCTTGACCGGAAGATGTTCGATACCGATAGGGTTGGCAGCGATGGCGTATCCGGTTTCCGTCTGCCACCAATGGTCGATGACCGGCACGTTTAGATGGCGCTGGGCCCACAGGATTGTGTCGGGATCGGCGCGTTCACCGGCAAGAAACAGCGCCTGAAGATTGGGCATCGGATGGCGGCCAACCAGCGCGCCCTCTGGATCGTCGCGTTTTATGGCGCGCAGCGCGGTCGGTGCGGTAAAGAAACTGCGCACATTGTGTTCAGCTATCACGCGCCAGAAAGCGGCGGCGTCCGGCGTGCCCACCGGCTTGCCTTCGTAGACGATGGTGGTGCATCCGGCAATCAGCGGCGCGTAGCAGATGTAGCTGTGGCCCACGACCCAACCCACATCCGAAGCGGCCCAGAACACGTCCCCATGCCCGCAATTGTAGATGGCGCGCATCGTCCAGTTCAATGCAACCAGATGGCCACCGGTTGGTCGGACCACGCCCTTCGGTGCGCCTGTCGTGCCGGAGGTATAAAGAATGTAGGCCGGGTAAGAGCCTTCGACTGGCACGCAGTCTGCCGGTTCGACACCATATTGGAATTCGTGCCAAGCTACGTCACGACCCGGTACAAGCCGTGCAACCTCTTGTTCGCGCTGGAAGATCACGCAAAACTCTGGCTTGTGGTCCGCCATGTCGATCGCCCCGTCGAGGAGCGGCTTGTAGTGGACCACGCGCGACGGTTCGATTCCGCAGGATGCCGCAATGATCGCCTTGGGGGTGCAATCGTCGATCCGTACTGCAAGCTCGGCCGCGGCAAACCCACCGAATACGACAGAGTGAATCGCGCCAAGCCGCGCACAGGCGAGCATGGCTTCCAACGCCTCGGGGACCATCGGCATGTAGATGATGACGCGGTCGCCCTTGGTGATGCCCTTGGCCCGCAAAGCGCCGGCAAGGCGGGCGACGCGGTCCTGCAGTTCTGCATAGGTGATGACGTGTTTTGTGCCGGTTACCGGGCTGTCGTGGATGATTGCGGGCTGTTTGCCGCGCCCGGCGGCGACATGGCGATCAACGGCGTTCCAGCAGGTGTTGACGGTTGCATCGCTGAACCATTCATAAAGCGGCGCACGACTGTCGTTCAACGCTCGGGTCGGCTTTCTCACCCAATCGATGTCTTCTGCGGCCCTCAGCCAGAATGCTTCAGGATCAGCCTTCCAGCCTGCATAGGTCTGTGCATAAGTCATGACGTCTCCCCCCGCTGACCGATTGCACGTTAGTTACGGCAGGTGGGCCGGCTGACGCAACGCTGTTACCGGCAACGGAGCGCGCCAATTTGCATAATTGGCTCGCCGCTAAGCGACAAGTTTGCAAACTCCGGGTGTGGCCCTCTGTTAGAAGTCATCAGCGGCGGTATTTGCAAACTTTTCGCTCACGCTCTGCGGGACTGTCGCCGTTGATTCTATTTGTAATGGTCGACAGGCGTGCCGGCGATGGCCGACATGTTCAGCAGCCCGCGCGCAGTTATGGCGGGGGTGACCACATGGGCCTTGTTGCCCATGCCCATCAGGATCGGGCCGACCTCCAGCCCCCCTGCCTTGACCTTCAGGATGTTGCGCACGCCCGAAGCCGCATCGGCGCTGGCAAAGACTAGAACGTTTGCCGCACCTTCATAGCGTGACCCAGGCAGAAGCCGGTCGCGCAGCGATTGGTCAAGGGCCGCGTCGATGTTCATCTCACCTTCGTAAGCGAAATCCGGTTCGCGGGCGTCAAGCAATTCCAGCGCGCCGCGCATCCGCAGCGCGTTGCCGTTCTCCATGTTGCCAAACTGGCTTTGCGTGCAAAGCGCGATCTTCGGCGTCAGGCCAAAGCGGCGGACGTGCCGGGCAGCGCCGATCACGGTGTTCATGATCTGCTCGGGCGTCGGTTCAGCGTTCACATGTGTGTCGGCGATGAAAAGCGGGCCATCCTCAAGGATCATCATGCTGAGCGCTGCAACCGGATGCAGCCCGCCCCGCGCAAGGATCTGGCGGATGTAACCGAGGTGCCAGAGGTATTGCCCAAGCGTTCCACAGATCATGCTGTCCGCCTCGCCACGGTGGACCATGATCGCGGCGATGGCGGTGGTATTGGTGCGCATCACTGCGCGGGCGGTGTCGGGGGTGACGCCGCGCCGTGCCATCAACTCGTGGTAAGTACCCCAGTAATCGCGGTAGCGATGATCGTTTTCAGGGTTCACCAGCAGGAAATCCTTGCCCGGCCGGATCGGCAGGCCATAACGCTCGCACCGCGCCTCGATCACCTCGGGTCGGCCGATCAGGATCGGGATGTCGGTGGTTTCTTCAAGCACGGCGTTTGCGGCGCGCAGCACGCGTTCGTCTTCACCTTCGGCAAAGACAATGCGGCGGGTCGCCAGTTTTGAAGCCTCGAACACGGGGCGCATCAACAGCGCGGACTTGAAGACCGAGCCATCAAGCTGGCGTTTGTATGCCTCCAGATCGGCAATCGGACGGGTCGCAACGCCGGTTTCCATCGCTGCACGGGCAACCGCGCTGGCAACGACACCAATGAGGCGCGGATCGAAGGGTTTGGGAATGAGGTACTCCGGCCCGAACGACAGCGTTTCGCCGCGATAGGCGGCGGCGGCCTCGGCGCTTGTTGTGGCGCGCGCCAGAGCGGCGATACCTTCGATGCAGGCGATTTCCATAGCGTCGTTGATCTCGGTGGCGCCCACATCAAGAGCGCCACGGAAGATGAACGGGAAGCAAAGCACGTTGTTGACCTGGTTGGCGAAATCCGACCGTCCTGTTGCCATGATCGCTTCTGGCGCAACAGCCCGAACGGCGTCGGGCAGAATCTCCGGCATCGGGTTGGCAAGCGCGAAGATGATCGGTTTCGGCGCCATCGTGGCGACCATTTCGGGGGTCAGCACGCCGGGGCCGGACAGTCCCAGAAACAGGTCGGCACCTGTGATTACGTCAGCGAGGGTCGCCGGAGTGGTGCCTTGCGCAAACGCGGCCTTCTGCGGCGTCATCTGCGCGGCCCGGCCTTCGTAGACCAGCCCTTCCAGATCGCAAAGCCAGATGTTCTTGCGCTGAACCCCCAGCTTGACCAGCATCTCGAGGCAAGCGATGCCTGCCGCCCCTCCACCCGTCGATACGATCCTGATGTCTTCAAAGCGTTTTTCCGCCACGATCAGGGCATTGGTGGCCGCCGCGCCAACCACGATGGCCGTGCCGTGCTGGTCGTCATGAAAGACGGGAATCTTCATCCGCTCGCGGCACAGCCGTTCGACGATGAAGCAGTCGGGCGCCTTGATGTCCTCAAGGTTGATCGCGCCGAACGTCGGCTCCAGCGCGCAGACGATGGCGGCGAGTTTCTCGGGGTCGGGCTCGTTCAGTTCGATATCGAAGCAGTCGATGTTCGCGAACTTCTTGAACAGGACCGCCTTGCCCTCCATTACCGGCTTCGAGGCAAGCGCGCCGATGTTGCCCAGGCCAAGAACCGCAGTACCGTTTGTGACAACGGCCACAAGGTTGCCGCGGCTGGTGTAACGGCTGGCGGTAGATGGGTCGGCCTTGATCTCGAGGCAGGCCTCCGCCACGCCGGGCGAATAGGCCCGCGCAAGGTCGCGTCCGTTCGCCAGCGGTTTCGTCGCGCGGATTTCCAGTTTTCCGGGCTTGGGGAATTCGTGGTAATCCAGCGCCGCCTGACGTGCGTTGTCGTTGCGAGCCTCGTCCATCCCACCCTCCAGAAATTTGGTTTAGCCCTAAACCAATTCTTCTGACCTGCCAACACCGTCAGATGCGCAAGTCTTATCGGCATCGCTTGCAAATCCCTGCGATGCCGCTCACGATGCAGCCATAGCACGAGGAACACCATGAGCGAAACGCGCGCCGAAATTCGCCTGCCGACGCAGGAGTTGCGCAACGACCTTCCGTTTTTCACCAAAACCCTGCGGATGCGGCTGGATATGATCTATCCTGCCGACAATCCCGAAGTTGCGGTCGTGTCCGGCCACGGGCTGCGACTGCGCATCCAGAAGGGCGCGCCGGAAGCGCCGGGAACCCTGCGTATTCTGACGGAAGATCCGGACGGATTTGCCGGGGGCGCGCGCACGCTGACCGCGCCGAACGGCACACGGATCGAGATCGACGAACTTGACCCGCCGTTGGTGATGCCGCGCACCGAACATGCCTTTGTGGTCCGCCGTCTGGCCGATCAGGCCCCTTGGGTAATCGGACGCGCGGGGATGGAGTATCGCGATCTGGTACCGACCCGCCTTGGCGGGGCAATGATCGCAAGCCACATTCGGGTTCCGGACGGTCCAGTCCCTGACATGGTGCATTATCATAAGGTCGGCTTTCAGCTGATCTTCTGCGTCGCGGGCTGGGTTGACGTGCTATACGAGGATCAGGGCGGTATCCGCCGTATCAACGCCGGCGATTGCTTCATCCAGCCGCCGGGGATCCGTCACAAGGTGCTGCATTCCGAAGGCGTGCAGGTCGTGGAAATCGGAGTGCCTGCCGACCACGTCACCGAGATCGATCACGAGATGACCTTGCCAACCCCGCATTTCCGCCCAGACCGAGAGTGGGAAGGACAGAAGTTCGTGCACAACATCGGTCGTGATGGAACCTTTCAGCCCTACCGGATTCCGGGGTTCGAGGCGCGGGATACCATGATCAATGCTGCCACCAAGGGTGTGGCGTCCGTCATGGTTGCGCGTCCTGTGGGCGTGGCACCCTGGACGGTGCACGACGGCGACATCCTGTTCAGCTTCGTCATGGCCGGCGCGATGACGCTAGAGGGTGAGGGCAAGGAGCCTTATCGCCTGTCGCCCGGCGATGCGTTCGTCATCCCGCCGGGCATGGCGACCAGATACAGCGACGCCACGCCGGACCTTGAACTGCTTGAGGTCTCGCTTCCGGGTAACCCGCCTACGCGTCTGGCCTGACGACTTGCATAAGCTGGCCACCAGGACCAAACTCTGACCGCAAGGTCAGAAGGAGAAGCGATGATGACGCTGCTGGAGGCCGCGAAGGCGGTTCGCGAAAACGCCTATGCGCCCTATTCACGCTTTAAGGTGGGGGCGGCCCTGCGGGCGGTGTCCGGAACGATCTATGCGGGATGCAATGTCGAGAACGTGGCCTATCCCGAAGGCACCTGCGCCGAAGCGGGGGCGATTGCGGCAATGGTAGCGGCAGGTGAAACGCGGATCATCGAGGCGCTGGTCATCGCAGACAGCCCTCACCCGGTTCCCCCCTGCGGTGGCTGCCGCCAAAAACTGGCCGAGTTTGCGGCGCAGGACGTGAAGGTCACCATGTGCACGACAGACGGGAAGGCACGAACCGTTACTGTTGGCGACCTTTTGCCCGGCGTATTCACCGCCGCGCACATGGACCGGACATGACCGATGCCCGCAGCATCATCGTTCGGCTGCGTGACGGCGGGCAGCCGACCGCAGATGAACTGGCCTGGTTCGCACAGGGGCTGGCCTCTGGCGTGGTAACCGATGCGCAGGCCGGTGCATTCGCAATGGCCGTGCTGTTGAAGGGTTTGGGGGAAGCCGGGCGAGTCGCCCTGACGCGAGGGATGCGCGACAGTGGCAAGGTGCTGGCATGGGACATGCCGGGGCCGATTGTCGACAAGCATTCGACCGGCGGCATCGGTGACTGCGTCTCGCTTTTGTTGGCACCGGCCCTTGCTGCCTGCGGTGCTTATGTCCCGATGATTTCTGGCCGCGGGCTGGGGCATACGGGCGGGACGCTGGACAAGTTGGAGGCGATTCCCGGCTTCAGGACCGGACTGACGGAAGATGCCCTGCGCGCGCAGTTGAAGGACGTTCGCTGTGCAATCGTCGCTGCAAGCGCCGAAATTGCACCTGCCGACAAGCGGCTTTACGCCATCCGGGATGTGTCGGGGACGGTAGAAAGCGTCGATCTGATCACAGCGTCGATCCTGTCCAAGAAACTGGCGGCTGGTCTTGAAGCGTTGGTGCTTGATGTGAAATGCGGGTCCGGCGCGTTCATGAAGACGCTCGAGCGGGCCGAAGAACTAGCCCGAGCGCTGGTCGCCACGGCACAGGGTGCGGGCTGCATGACGTCGGCCTTGATCACCGACATGAGCCAACCTCTCGCCACGGCGGCAGGCAACGCGCTGGAAGTCATCGAGGTGATGGAGACGCTGACCGGAACATCGGTCAACACAGCGCTGTGGGATCTGACTGCCGCGTTGGGCGGCGAGGCATTGGCGCTGGCCGGATTGGCCGCAGACCCGGAAGATGGGGCAGGGCGGATCGCGCAGGCGCTTGAATCCGGTGCCGCAGCCGAAATCTTTGGCCGCATGGTGGCGGCACAGGGCGGCCCGCAGGATTTCGTCGAGCGGTGGCCGGATCGCTTGCCTTCAGCGCCGGTAGTGATGGAAGTGCCAGCACTTTCCGACGGTTTCATCGCAGCGATAGACGGCGAGGCGCTGGGTCATGCCGTGGTGCATCTGGGTGGCGGGCGATTGCGCGAAGGCGACAAGCTGAACCTTTCGGTCGGGTTGTCGGACCTGGCCGGGCTCGGCGAAGAGGCGGGGGCCGGTGTGCCGATTGCGATGGTTCATGCGGCAACCGAGGACGCCGCCCGTGCCGCCGTTCGGGCTGTTCAGGCGGCCTACCGCATCAGCGACGCGGCGCCGGGCGAGCCGCCGCTAGTGCTGAAGAGGATCGCCTGATGCCGCGCGCCTTCCTGATCGTGATGGATTCGGTCGGCTGTGGCGGCGCGCCGGATGCCGACCGCTTCGGCGACGCCGGATCAAACACGCTGGGTCATATTGCCGAAGCCTGCGCCCGTGGTAGGGCCGACGTGGACCGCAAAGGTGCCTTGAGGGTGCCGGTCCTTGTCGGTCTTGGACTTGGGGCTGCCGTCAGGTTGTCATCTGGCCTGTCTGCTCCAGGTTTCGGCGCCGAACCGCAAGGCCTGTGGGGTGCCGCCACAGAAGTCAGCAACGGCAAGGATACCCCTTCGGGCCATTGGGAACTGGCGGGTGTTCCGGTGCCGTGGGACTGGACCTATTTTCCCCACACCATTCCGGCGTTTCCGGACGATATCGTGCGCGAGGTCTGTCGGCTGGCAGGCACCGACGGCATTCTTGGCAATTGCCATGCCTCGGGGATCCCTATCATTGCCGAACATATCGAAGCACACCTGAGTACGGGTTGGCCGATCTGTTACACATCTGCCGATTCCGTGTTTCAGATCGCGGCGCATGAAGAGGCATTCGGGCTGGAGCGGTTGCTCAGGCTGTGCGCCGATCTCGCGCCGATGCTGCACGCGCGCAAGGTCGGGCGGGTCATTGCCCGGCCTTTTGTCGGGACACCTGACAATTTCAAACGAACGGCAAACCGCAAGGATTTCGCCATCGCCCCGCCGTCACCGACGTTGCTGGATTGGGCAGCGGCAGACGGGCGGGCCACGCACGCCGTGGGCAAGATCGGCGACATCTTTTCGATGCGCGGAATCGGGTGCTTGCACAAGGGCAAGAGCGATGCCGACCTTTTCGAACATCTGATACGGCTTGGTAGTGAAGCGGAGCCGGGTTCGCTTACCTTTGCCAATTTTGTCGAGTTCGACACGCTTTATGGCCATCCGCGCGATGTGGCGGGATATGCCCGCGCGCTTGAATGGTTCGACGCCCGTCTGCCGGACTTTTTTGCCACGCTGGGGCCTGACGATCTGGCGATCTTCACGGCCGACCACGGCAATGACCCCACGTTCCGGGGAACCGAACACACGCGCGAATGCGTGCCGGTCATCGGATTGGGCGCCGGAACGAAGGCAATCGGTCAGGTGGGCTTTACCGATGTTGCCGCCTCGGTTGCGACGCACCTTGGGCTTTCCACAACCGGGCCCGGAAGGAGCTTTCTGTGAACGTCCCCACCCTGCCAAAGGTCGAACTGCACTTGCATCTGGAGGGTGCGGCGCCGCCGGCCTTCATTCGCGGACTGGCGCGCGAGAAAAAGATGGATCTGTCCGGTCTGTTCAGCGAAAACGGGGCGTACCGGTACAAGGATTTCTGGGATTTCCTCAAGGTCTATGAGGCGGCCACCAGCACCCTGCAACGGCCCGAGGATTACCACCGGCTTGTTCTGGCGGTGCTTGAGGAATCGGCTGCCAGCGGTGTTGTCTATTCCGAGACGTTCCTGTCGCCGGATTTTTGCGGCGGGCGTGATCTTGGGGCATGGCGCGAGTATCTGCACGCAATGCGCGAAGCGGCGGATCAGGCGGAACGCCAGTTTGGCATCACTTTGCGGGGCGTCGTGACCTGCATCCGTCATTTCGGGCCTGAAAAAGCACGCCAGACGGCGCGTTGCGCTGCGGAAACAGCCGGGGACTGGATCGTCGGTTTCGGGATCGCGGGCGACGAAAAGGTTGGCCAGCCAAAGGATTTCCGTTGGTCTTTCGACCTTGCGCGCGAGGCTGGGCTGCGGCTGACGGCACATGCCGGCGAATGGGGCGGGCCCGACAGTGTCCGCGCCGCACTGAACGATCTTGAGGTGGAGCGGATCGGGCACGGTGTGCGGGCCATCGAGGACCTCGCGCTAGTTGACGAACTGGCCGAACGGGGCGTGGTGCTGGAGGTTTGTCCGGGGTCGAACGTGGCCTTGGGGCTATACCCGACGTTCCGAGATCATCCTATCGGCACGATGTTCGACCGTGGGGTGAAGGTGACGATATCGACCGACGATCCACCCTTTTTCCACACCACGATGGCGCGCGAATACGAAGAGTTGCACAGGGCGTTCGATTGGGACGAGGGCGTCTTTGAAAAGATCGCCCGCGCCTCGCTTGACGCCGCCTTCTGCGATGATGATACCAAGTCGAAGATCCGCGCAAAGTTGGAGACTGTCGATGCTTGATCACCTGACCGTCGTTTCGCACCCTCTGGTGCAGCACAAGCTGACCTTGATGCGCGAGAAGGATACGTCGACCGCGTCGTTTCGAAAGCTCTTGCGCGAGATCAGCCTGCTGCTGGCCTATGAGGTGACGCGCGAACTGCCGATGACCACGAAGCGGATCGAAACGCCTCTGGAAGAAATGGACTCCCCGGTCATCGAGGGAAAGAAACTGGCGTTGGTGTCGATCTTGCGCGCGGGAAACGGGCTGCTGGACGGGATACTGGAACTGATCCCAGCAGCGCGTGTGGGGTTCGTCGGGCTTTACCGCGACCCCGAAACGCTTCAGCCGGTACAATATTACTGCAAGCTGCCGGATCACATGGAGGACCGCATCAGCATCGTTGTGGACCCGATGCTGGCAACCGGCAATTCTTCGGTTGCGGCGATATCCCTGCTTAAGCAGGCGGGCGCCAAGGAAATCCGGTTTCTCTGCCTGCTTGCCGCGCCGGAAGGCGTCGCGCGGATGAAGGAAGTCCATCCCGACGTGCCGATCGTGACTGCGGCGGTTGACCGTCATCTGAATGACCACGGCTACATCGTGCCGGGGTTGGGCGATGCGGGCGACAGGATGTTCGGAACGAAGTAGGGCATGCACGGCCGCCAAGACGCGGCACAGATGGCAAAGGTGCAGTCAGTGGTTCGGTGTAATTTGAGGCTTAGTCTTGCTTCGCTCAGCGCGCTTTTGGCGGCATCCTCGGTCGCTGATGCGAGAGAGGTGATGCGTCCGGCTGAAACGCCACCGGCCACGTTCGCGGGCCAGCAGTATGTCGATAGTGCTGGCTGCCTGTTCCTGCGCGCTGGCTCCAAAGGCGAGACCGTGTGGGTTCCGCGTGTGGCCCGTGACGGGGGCGTGCTTTGCGGGTTTCCACCCTCTGGCCGCCGGGTGCCGATTGCGGGCGAAGCGTCGCCACTTGCCGTTCCGACCGTGCAAGACCAAGCCCCGGTGCAGGAAAACGCGGCAGGCCCGGCAACCGGGACGATCCTGATGGCAATCGGAAGTTTTTCCAAGGTCGAGAACGCCGACCGGGCCGAACGCAGGATCACCGAGCTTGGCTTGCCGGTCACGCGCAAGCAGGTGATGCACAACGGGATGCAACTGACCTCGATCCTTGCCGGACCCTTTGAAAGCGCGGCCTCGGCCAGCGCCGCATTGGCGAAGGTCCGGTCGGCTGGCTTTTCCGACGCGATGCTGGTCTCCCCTTAGGGCGGTCAGTTAGTGCAGATCGCCTGAAGTGCGACCCAGTCATCGTCGGGGATCAGCGGCGTCGGTGACAGCCCCTTGTAGGGATCATTTGCAACAAGACCGGCAGTCACCTTGCCGTCCGGGTCAACGGACAGCGCATAGGGGGTGGCGGGGATCTGGGCCTGCTCGAAGGCGGCCAGCACACGGGTATCGACAGGTGGTGTGGTCGTTGTCTGCAGCAAGACCTCGCCGTAGCCCTGCAGCGCCCCGGGCGGCAAGTCTCCGGTCGTCAGAAGCTGGAACGTGGCGCGCAGCCCGACGTGATCCAATAGCGCGATCATCGGGTCGGCGTCCTTCTTGCGCAGCCCTTCGACAAGCGCGGTGCCGGCCAGAGCTTCGGGGCCTTTGGAGCTTTCGGCAAGGGCGCGTGGCAAGACAATCACATCGCCTGGCAAGCTGAGCGGTTGGCCGACACCTTCAGGCAGGATGTAGAGGATCGGCGTGTCGACCGGGCCAAACACGCGTTCGGCAATGCCGGCCAGCGCGCCTAACCCCAGTTGATTGTCACAGGGAGTTCCAGTCACCCGGGTCAGGTCATCCAGCACGGTCTGTCCGATCTCGGCGCGCTTTGCCGCCGGAATGACCGAGGCGGTGTGCGCTACCAGCGCACCCGGCACCCAGAAGGCACCGAGGGCAATCACTGAAACCGTAGCCGTGCCCAGCAATGCACCCCGCAACCGGCCCGGCCGCGCCGTGGCTGCCTTCACCGCACCCTGCACCGCTTCGAGCGCTGCGATCATGTCCGGTTCGTCAAGTTCCAGCGTCTCGGTCGCGTCCGCACCCGGGGAAAACACGGCTGGCGTTTCACCTGGGTTGGTGCGTTCCACGGCGGGCAAGGACCAGTGACTGATCGCAACACTGCTTTTGGGATCGCTGAGGATGAGGGTCGCATCGCCGAACTGGACTAGAACCTCACGACGCTGGTCCTCGGGCGCTTCGCGCCAGAGACCGGTGCATTCCAGCCGTTGATATTGTTTCAGCGCCGTCATCTGGCGATTTGTCTCTGCCTGTTTCGGCGAACCATAGCCCTTGCGTCGTGGAGCCACAATCGCCTGCGCCCGAATGGCCTGCCAGCTTGGCGGATTCGTTCAAATCTCGCGGTACGCGTCGCAATCAGGCGCGAGCCGTGGACGCGCTAGCCTTAGTCGTAAGGCATGACCGACACATCCATCACGAACGGCGCCACCCAGAACCGAACGCTGGCGGCCGCTGCTGCGGTTCTTGGGTATGCGATGATCATCGGTTTCACCGACAACTATGTGCGGGTGATCGCCGAAGATTTCGGGCTTTGGCAGTTCCACGCAACACGGTCTGCAATGGCGCTGGTCCTGTTGGCGGTGCTGGCGTTTGGCCTTGGCATGCGGCTTCGCCCGAAAAGCCTTGGCGCGGTAGCGTTCCGGTCGATCACGCATGGCTGTGCAATGCTGATCTACTTCGGGGCGTTGGCGTTTCTTCCGGTGGCACAGGTCGCGGCGGGTCTGTTCACCGCGCCGATCTTCGTGCTCTTGATCCAGCGGTTCACACTTGGCCGCCAGATCGGTCTGTTGCAGGTATTTGCCGTAGCCGTCGGATTTCTTGGCGTCGTGCTGGTGCTGGGCCCGTCCGCGCTTGCCGGAGCCACGCTTGCTGCGGTGCTGCCCGTCCTGTCCGGTGCGCTTTACGCCGTCGGCAACATCGCCACTCGGGAAATGTGCGCCGACGAAACTGCGGAAACCATGCTTGCGGGATTCTTTGTCGTTCTCGGCGTGTTCGGTTTGGTCGGAATGGCCGTGCTGGCATTCTTGCCGGTCGTCGCAGCCGAAGGGGCCGACGGTTTCATCCTGCGCGGTGCGGCCTGGCCCGATGCCACGTTCCTGTGGTGGACGTTCGTTCAGGCGTCCGGTTCGCTGCTGGGGGTTGGATTGATCATCAAGGCTTATCAACTTGCCGAAGCTTCGCGCGTCTCGGTGTTCGAATACGTGATCCTGCCCTGCTCGGCGGCGTGGGGGTGGCTGCTGTGGAACGAAACGCTGACAGCGACGGCGATTGTCGGCATGGCGATGATCGCCTTGGCCGGAGCGCTGGTTTCGCGTCAGCCCTCGACCGCTTCTCGCCAATGGCGGCGGCAAAGCGACACATAAGTCTCGTTTCCGCCGATCACGACCTGATCGCCCTCTTTCAGCGCCTTGCCGTCGGGGCCGCGGCGGATGACCATGGTGGCCTTCTTGCCGCAATGGCAGATAGTGCGCACCTCGCGCATCTCGTCAGCCCAAGCCAGCAAGGCTGCCGAACCGGGAAACAGATTGCCCTGAAAGTCGACCCGCAGCCCGTAGCACATGACCGGCACACCCAGATCGTCCACCGCACACGCCAGTTGCCATACCTGTTCCTTGGTCAGGAACTGCGCTTCATCGATGAACACGCAAGCGACCGGACCGGCCGCGAACCGTGACTTGAGCCGGGCGTAAAGATCATCGGACGGTGCAAAAGTATCGGCAGGTTCGCCAATTCCGATGCGGCTTGCGATGCGGCCTTCGCCTGCGCGGTTGTCGAACTGCGCGGTGATCAGATATGTCGCCATCCCGCGTTCCCGGTAGTTGTGGGATGCCTGAAGCAGCAAGGTCGACTTGCCTGCGTTCATCGTCGAAAAATGGAAGTAAAGCTTCGCCATGTCGAGGATACGCCTAGCGTAACAAACGGTCCGGGCGCAAGATAGAGGATCGCAGGGGCGAGGCTAACTGCACCGCGCAGTACTTGGTCACGAAGACCCGCCGCCGAACGACGGAGTCCCGCCGTTGCCGCCCAAAGTGAAAGCGACGTGACGGCGGGTCCCCACCCATGCCGATGCTGGGGACATCGGCTACTCGTGACAGTTCCGAACACTCGGAACGTGTTTATCAATGACAAAGCCTTGCGACCCCATTAATGGGAAAAATCGTAGCGATTTCCCCACCGCTTGCCGTTGGGACAGTGGAGCAAACATGTCGATTGCGACTTACCTGAAGAAGCACACCGAGGCGTTGGTCAAGGATGTGGGCGTCGAGGCGGCTTGCGAACTGACGGGCAAATCCAAGGCGACGATCGGTCGGTACTATTCGGACAACGAAGAACACGGCGACCGCTTCATGCCGATCGACGTGGTCGCCCTACTGGAAGGGGCCGCGCGCCACCCGCATGTGACCTCGGCATTGGCCGATCTGCGTGGCATCACGCTGTCGTATGATGCTGAACGCAGGAATGCGGCCTCGAAGGGGGTCAATCAGGATGTCGTGGCACTTGCACAGCGCTTTGCCATCCTGATGTCCGAATACAACCAGGCCATCGGCGACGGCGTGATTTCCGTCAACGAAGCCAAGCGCCTGCTGCGCGAGACGCTGGCCATCCAGCAGGTGCTGCTGGACATGAAGCTTAACCTGGAAGACGGGGCCCCCTGAGAAGACGGCGCGCCCTGATCGGTATCAGCCGGGGCGGCGTGTTGCCCCGGCCTTGTTCGCATCCGGCCTGCGTGGCGCAAAGGTGCCGCCGGCAGGCTTTGGCGGAGCGGTCCTGTGTGCCGGGTTGCCGGGACGGCCACCAGCGCCTTTTGCCGGGGGCTTGGCACCGGGTTTCTGCCCGCCCTTGTTTGCGGGCCGCTGGCCGCGGTTCTGGCCGGGCTTCGGGGCCGCAGCGACCATATCGGCAGCCCAGGGCGCCCCGCCCAGAACCGGAATGGGCTTCTTCAACAGCTTTTCGATTGCCTGCAGTTCGTCCATTTCAGCCGGGGCGCAAAATGCGACGGCCGTCCCTTCCGCGCCTGCACGGGCGGTGCGCCCGATACGGTGAACGTAGTTTTCTGCCACGTTGGGCAGGTCGAAGTTGTAGACGTGCCGAACCGTCGGAATGTCGATGCCGCGCGCTGCGACATCGGTCGCCACCAGCACATCAAGTTCGCCGCCGCGGAATTCGCTCAGCGTCCGGTCGCGCTGGTTCTGGCTTTTGTTGCCGTGGATCGAGCCGACCTTGAAGCCCCATGTCGCCAGCAGCTTGCACAGCTTTTCCGAGCCGTGCTTGGTACGGCCAAAGACCAGCGCCTGCTCGCCGACATGCTGCCGTAGGTAGGTTTCCAGCAAGCGTGCCTTGTCGCCGTTCGGGATGTAATGCACGCCTTGGACAATCTTTTCGATCGGCTTGCCCGGAGGAGCGACCTGCACGCGGATCGGGTCGCGCAGATAGGTGTCGGCGATTTCCGAGATGTCCTTGGGCATAGTTGCCGAAAACAACATTGTTTGGCGCTTCAGCGGGATGTGCTTTGCGATCTTCCGCAACGAGTGGATGAATCCCATGTCGAGCATGTGGTCAGCCTCGTCCAGAACGAGATAGCCGCACTTTTCAAGGCTGACGTCCCCGCGTTCCAGAAGGTCGATCAGACGCCCCGGCGTCGCGACCAGCACATCGGTGCCCTTGGACAACGCCTGCGCCTGCTTGAACAGCGACGCGCCTCCAACGACCATCGTGACCTTGACGGCGGTCCCCTTGGTAAAAACTTCGAGGTTGTCCTTGATCTGACCGATCAGTTCACGGGTCGGCGCGAGGATCAGGGCACGAACGTTCTTCGGCCCCGGCGGGTGGCCAAGGTCCAGAAGCCGGTGCAGCAGGGGCAGACCGAAGGCAGCGGTCTTGCCGGTTCCTGTCTGGGCAAGGCCCATCAGGTCGCGGCCCTGCATGATGTGCGGGATGGCCTGCGCCTGGATCGGCGTCGGCAGCTTGAGGTTGGTCTTTTCAAGGGCCTTCAGCAGTTTGGGCGAAAGGCCGAGGTCAGCAAAAGTGGTCATGGTTTTGTCCAGTACGTAAGGGCAAGCGACCCTCGCCCCGAGCGATTGCCCGTGACCGTGCCGCTAGCGGCGCCCCTGCGTGATGGAGGAAACCTGTGTCCGGGCCTTTCGGTGCTCACGCGGCACGGGCTTCGGATTGGGTGCACATGGGGTTTTTGGCGGCATCTGTCAAGCCTGAAGCGGCTATCCCGTGCCTAGACCCCAGCACGGGCGACTGGACGTGCTTTGCATCTGAGGGTAAACGTTGCCGCTCAGGACGCAGCGGGTGTCGCCCGACTTGACCACCGTGGGTTGCGTCGTGGCGGACTGCATGGGCCAGCTTTTCAATAGGAATATCAGAGTGTCAGCTTTTCCAAAATTTCATCGCATCGCGGCGTTGGTGGTTCTGGTGGTTGCCGCTGGCTGGATTGCGACGGGCAAGTTTTCCGCCGTTGGAAGCGCGCAATCCGAAGCGTCGGATGGCGGGGTGCAGACCGGCGAAGCGGCGGCAGAAGCGCCAGCCCCCGCACCGTTGGTACGGACGGTTGCGGTGATGGAGCCGGTCTTTGCCAATCACGCAAGGATCATCCGGCTGTCGGGAACGACCGCTGCAGACAAGCGGGTCGACCTGGCCGCCCGCGCGGATGGCGTGATTGACAAGCTTGCGATGGAAAAGGGTGCCTCGGTCGCGCAGGGGGCTGTTGTCCTGACTCTGGAAGGCCCCGAAACCCTCGCCCAGGCCGAGATCGCGCAGATCGCGCTTGATCAGCGCGAACGTGAGCTCGCAGTTGCCGAGCGCCTGTTTTCAGGCGGCAATACCCCCGAGATCCAGCTGACAAGCGCCCGCTCCGCGCGCGACGCGGCGGCGGCGGAACTTAACCGCGCCAATGCGGCGATGGACCGGCTGCAACTCAAGGCGCCTTTTGCCGGCGTCGTGGATTCGGTCGAGGTCGAACTTGGCGAATGGGTGCAGACCGGCACGCCGGTTGCGACAATCCTATCGCTGGACCCGATCCTGGTGCGGGCCGAGGTCAGCGAAGTTGACGTGGGCAGCGTCGCCCCCGGGTCGCCGGCCTCGGTCACGCTGGTGAACGGCGAGAGGCTGGAGGGCACGGTTCGCATCGTCTCACGCGAGGCATCGGCCGAAACGCGGACCTTCCCGGTGGAAATCCTGCTGTCCAACCCCGGCAATGCGATTCCGTCCGGGATGAGCGCCGAGGTGGAACTGAGCGCCGATCCGCAACGTGCAGTCACGGTGCCACGCTCGATCATCACGCTGGCCGAGACGGGCGAACTTGGCCTTCGCGTGGTCGGCGCCGACGGCCTTGCCGCGTTTGCCCCGATTTCGATCATTGACGACACCGAGGACGGGCTGGTTGTCACCGGTGTCCCCGAAGGCGTAAAGATCATCGTGGCCGGTCAGGACCTTGTGCAGGACGGCGACCCCGTCGAGATCGCAGCGATTGACGGGGTTGACCAATGAAAATCGTCGAAACCGCCATTGCAAACGCGAGGCTGACGGTCTCGATCCTTCTGTTTCTGATGCTTGCAGGGGCGCTGGCCTATGTCAGCATCCCCAAGGAGGCCGAGCCGGACGTCCAGATCCCGATCCTTTATGTCAGCATGGGTTATGCGGGAATTTCACCCGAAGACTCCGAGCGGCTGCTCTTGCGGCCGATGGAAACCGCGCTGAAATCCATTACCGGCATCAAGAAGATGACCGCCACGGCCTATCAGGGCGGCGGCAATGTCGTGATCGAGTTTCAGGCTGGTGCAGACCTGAACAAGGCCCTGGATGACGTGCGCAACAAGGTGGCGCAGGCCCGCCCCGAATTGCCGGCAGGTGCTGACGAGCCGTCCGTCAATGAGGTGAACATCTCGGAATTCCCGGTTCTGGTGATCACCCTTTCGGGCGATGTGCCGGAAACAGTTCTGGCAAAGACCGGCCGCGAGCTGCGCGACAAGATCGAGGAGTTGACCGGCGTTCTGGATGCAAGCCTTCAGGGCGTGCGCGACGATCTGGTCGAAGTCGTGGTGGACCCGGCGAAACTTGCTACCTACGGCCTGCGCCCTGACGTGCTGATCCAGGGCTTCACCTCGGGCAACCAGTTGGTGGCCGCTGGGTCACTCGAAGGCCAGGAGGGTCGTTATGCGATCAAGGTTCCTGCCCTGATCGAAACCGCCGAAGATGTGGCGAATCTTCCTGTCATCTCCACCGGATCGGCCATCGTGCGGGTCCGCGACATCGCCTCGATCCGTCCGACCTACAAGGACCCCAAGACCATCACCCGACTGAACGGCGCGGCCGCTGTTGCGATCGAAGTGTCAAAGCGGACCGGTGCGAACCTGATCGCCACCGTCGACGAGGTCAAGGCGGTCACCGAGGAGTTCCGGTCGCAATTGCCAGAGGGTACGATCGTCACCTTCAGTCAGGACAAGTCTAAAGACATCAGGCAGCTTCTGTCTGACCTGCAGAATTCGGTGCTGACGGCGGTGATCCTTGTGTTCATCGTGATCCTTTTTGCGCTCTCGATGCGGGCCTCGCTGCTGATCGGGCTGGCGATCCCAGCCTCATTCCTGATGGGGATGCTGGCGCTGTCGCTGGCGGGATACACGGTCAACATCGTGGTGCTGTTCTCTCTGATCCTTGCGGTGGGGATGCTGGTCGACGACGCGATCATCGTCACCGAATTTGCCGAACGGCGCATGTCCGAGGGTATGGACAAGCGCGACGCCTTTGCGATGGCATCGCACCGCATGGCGGGCCCGGTCACTGCAGCGACTCTGACGCGGATCGCTGCGTTCTCGCCGCTGCTGTTCTGGCCTGGTGTCGTGGGCGAGTTCATGAAATACATGCCGATCACGCTGATCGTCACGCTGTCCGCGTCGCTTGTCTATGCGCTGATCTTCGTGCCGACCCTTGGCGCGCTATTGGCCAAGCCATTCAAGCACCCGCCGCAACACCGCGACGGGCCGTATATGTGGGTGGTCGGCAAGGCCGTCCGGCATCCGGTGATCGTGCTGTTTCTGGCGCTTGGGCTGCTTGGCACGGTGCCCTATGCCTATGTGAAATTCGGCAAGGGCGTGGAATTTTTTCCCAACGTCGAACCGGAGTTCGGCCTGCTGTATGTGAAGGCCCGCGGCAACCTTTCGATCGAAGAAAAGGATGTTCTGGTCAGGCAGGCCGAGAAGCGCATTCTGGGCTGGCCGGGAATTGCCACTGTCTACACCCGGTCTGGTGCCGCCGGTGGCGCGGGCAACGAGGTTGCTGCGGATGTGATTGGCGTTATCCAGTACGAATTCGTCGATTGGCGCGAACGCAAGAACGCGAACGCGATTCTGGCCGACCTGCGTGGTGCGATGACGGGTATCCCCGGCGTGGATATCGAAGTCTCGGTGCCCCAGGCAGGCCCGCCCACAGGCAAGGCGATCCAGATCCAGCTGTCCGCCGCCAATCCGGCCGGGCTGAATGACGTGGCCAAGGCAGTTGCGGAACGCCTGAAGGAGATGCCCGACGTCATCGACGTCAGCAATGGCTTGCCGCCTCCCGGCGTCGACTGGGAACTGCAGGTCGATCGCGCCGAAGCGGCCCGCTTTGGGATCGCGCCCAGCACGGTCGGGGCAATGGTGCAACTTGTCACCGGCGGCCTGAAGCTTTCGGATTACCGGCCTGCCGGGTCGGATGACGCGGTGGATATCGTGCTGCGCCTGCCATCCGAACAGCGTACGATTTCCGCACTTGACCAGTTGCGCATTCAGACAGCGGCCGGCTCGGTGCCGATCTCGAACTTCGTGACGCGGGTTGCGGTGCCCACGACCGGCACGTTGAACCGGCTGGACGGCGAGCGCACGGTGACGGTTCAGGCGGGTATTCGCGAAGGCGTGCAAGCCGACCCGGTGCGGGCAGCGATCGAAGCGGAATTGGCGAAGGCCGGTCTCGACAAGGTCGGGGTGCGCTGGAAACTGGCGGGCGAGGATGCAGAGCAGGCCGAGGCCGGCGCTTTTCTGTCGAAAGCCTTCGGGGCAGCGATCTTCCTGATCTTCGTGGTGCTTCTGGCGCAGTTCAACCGCTTCACCTCGGTCTGGCTGGTGCTGTCAGCGGTGATCATGTCAACGATTGGTGTCTTGCTGGGACTGCTGGTGATGGCGCAGCCGTTCGGCATCGTGATGACCGGCATCGGGATCATCGCCTTGGCGGGGGTGGTGGTGAACAACAACATCGTCCTGATCGACACCTACGACACGCTGCGGCGCGAAGGGCGGCCCAAGATCGAGGCGATCCTGGCAACCTGCCGGGAGCGGGCCCGCCCAGTGGTGCTGACGGCGCTGACGGCCATTCTTGGGGTCTTGCCGATCGCCTTCGGTCTGAACCTCGAACTTCTGCACCACGAAACCACGTTCGGTGCGCCATCGACGCAGTGGTGGATTTCACTGTCCAGCGCGATCGTCTTCGGCTTGGCCTTTGCAACGGTGCTGACGCTGATCGTTATCCCGTCACTTCTGATGCTGGTCACCTCGGACGACAATCCGCGCCCGTGGTTCTGGCAGCGCGCCAAGCGCCGGGCGTGGAAAGCATCGCGGGGCCGCCTCGGTGGGCACCCTGCCGAATAGGCCCCAGCGGCGTGTTCAGGTGCGGGAATGGCAAGGCAAAGCCGCCACCGCCCCCCCCCGCATCGCACAAATGAAAAGGGACGGCGTGAGCCGTCCCTTTTTCAGTTTCTCTTTGGTGGAGCCAGGGAGGATCGAACTCCCGACCTCTTGAATGCCATTCAAGCGCTCTCCCATCTGAGCTATGACCCCACCGGAGAACTCGCGCCGTTGCCGCCGCGATGCCGGGTGTTTAGGGTAGGTCGCGGGGGGCTGCAAGCGGATTTTTCATTCCTGCTGCCCGCCCCGCGACGGCCCCTCAGACCTCTTCTTCGTCGCCTGCAACGTCCGCCAGATCATCGAGCGAAACGTTGTCGTCGGCGTCGTCTTCCAAGAGATCGTCATCCAGCTCGGCGTCTTCGGTGACAGCGCCGGCGAGGATGTCGTCATCGGCTTCCAGATCGTCGACCAGCACGTCGTCGTCCTTCTCCGGCACAACGCGCGAGATCACGGCTGCGGCCATCTTGCGACGGACGGATTCGATGTCGACGACTTCGCCCGTATACGGGCTGACAATCGGAGAACGGTTCAGGTCGTAGAAACGCTTGCCGGTCGTCGGGCAGATACGCTTCGTGCCCCATTCTTGCTTGGGCATGGTGATCCCTTTACAGGCTGACTTGAGAAGGCAGTCGCTTGCCACAGGCGGCGGCGACTGTCAAAGGCTTTCGTCCAAGGCCAAATCTCGGTATGGCTTCTTGCAGATTCAAGGGGGGTGCATGGCGGTTCTGACAGGCGTTCTACCGGTCGAGGTTCACATGAAGCGCTCGGGTCGAAGCCGACGATTCTCGCTGCGGGTATCGCGGCTGGATGGGAAGGTGACCCTCTCGATCCCGTTGCGCGCGCGTGAGACGGAGGCGCTGGAGTTTCTGCGCGGTCAGGAAGCGTGGCTTCGCGAAAGCTTGGCCGCGATGCCCGAGTCCGCCTCTGTTCCGGTGCGCCTTGGCGCCTCGCTGCCGGTTGAGGGGCGGTCCCTGATGCTGGCGTCGGGAAGTGGACGCGTGATCCGGGAAGCTGAAGGCATCTTGCACGTGCCGGGCGCCCCGGAACAGGCCGCTGCACGGGTAGGGGCATGGCTGAAGGTGCTGGCCCGTGACCGGCTGGCAGAGGCATCGGCCCGCCATGCCGGCACGCTGCAGCGCCGCTACACGCGCCTGACACTGCGTGACACGCGGTCGCGCTGGGGTTCGTGCAGCCCGGATGGTGCTCTGATGTATTCGTGGCGCCTGATCATGGCGCCGCCATCCGTCCTGGATTACGTGGCCGCGCATGAGGCGGCGCATCTGGTGCAGATGAATCACTCCGCAGCCTTCTGGGACGTGGTTCTGCAACTGTGCCCGAACTGGAAGCGGGAACGGCAATGGCTGCACGATCAGGGCCAGTCACTGCACCGCTTTCGCTTCGGGGATTGACCCGGGCCGGGCCGGGTGTTTCCCTCGCCGCCATGTCGATTACACCGCGCCCGACCGATCCCAACGCCGCTGCCCACGAACGGCTGTATCGGTCGTTGCGCCAACAGGTGATGCACGGAGAGCTTGATCCGGGGCAGTCGATGACGCTGCGGGGGCTGGGGCGCAGCTATGGGGTGTCGATGACCCCCGCGCGCGAGGCTGTACGGCGGCTGGTGGCGGAAGGGGCGCTGACGCTGTCGTCCTCCGGTCGCATCTCGACCCCTGAGCTATCACCCGAGCGGATCGAGGAATTGGCGGCGATCCGGGCCTTGTTGGAGCCGGAAATGGCAGCGCGAGCCTTGCCCCGGGCGCATTTCGCGCTGATCGAACGGCTGAGTGCCATCAATATGGCGAACGCCGAGGCGGCGGTGAAACAGGACGCCGTGGGCTATGTCCGCACCAACCTTGAATTCCACCGGACGCTTTACCTTCGCGCCCAGACACCGGCCATGCTGGCGATGTGCGAAACGGTCTGGTTGCAGCTGGGGCCGACCATGCGGACAGTCTACGCCCGGTTGAAGCGACGCGAACCGCCGCAGCATCACAGGATGATTCTGGCAGCCCTGAAAGCCGGCGACGAGCCTGGTCTTAGGCTGGCGGTTCGCACCGACGTGACACAAGGGTTGCGCCACCTCGCCGGGTAGTCGTAGATCGCCGCAAAGGGCGTAGTTGGTAAGGAAACGGCATGTTCAAGCGTGCATCTGGTCTGCATTACCACCGGTTTCTACGCCGGTTGCACTCTGCGCATCTGTTCGACTGGTACCTTGAGATCGGCTGCCGCACCGGGGAATCGCTGGCGCCGGTTCGCAGCAAGACGATAGGCGTCGATCCGTTTTTCCGGGCCGAGATCAACATCATCGGCAAGAAGCCTGCCCTGCACATCGCGCAGCAAACCAGCGACGATTTTTTTGCGTCCGGGTTTCTGGCCAACAACCGCATAAAGCTGTCGACAAGCTTTCTGGACGGGATGCACCTTTTCGAATTCCTTCTGCGCGACTTCATCAATACCGAAGCGCAGAGCGACGCCGAAGGTGTGATCATGCTGCATGACTGCGTGCCGTTCAGCTACGAGATGACGACCCGTGACCTTGCAAATCTGCCGCAACGGGCCTGGACCGGCGATGTCTGGAAGTTGATCCCGATCTTGCAGGCCTATCGGCCCGATTTGACACTCACGGTTCTTGATTGTCGCCCGACAGGGCTGGTCTGCGTCACTGGCCTGTCCCCCGGTAACAAGGTTCTGGCCGACAACTACGAAAATATAATCAGGCAATATCAAGATGTAACGTTGGAAGCGTTCGGGGCGGAACGGTTTTTCGACAGCTTTGAGTTGGCCAGCGCGCTGGAGTGCGAGCAGGCCGGGTTTCCGCAGTGGAAGGCGGCCAGCATCGACCCCAGCCTTGCCATCCAGCCGCAGCTTGTGTCGACCTGAAAGTCGGTATCAGGCGTGGATCGGCCCGTCGCCACAGGCGAGCGCGGCCTCTCGGACGGCTTCGCTGAAGGTCGGATGCGCGTGACAGGTCAGCGCCAGATCCTGCGCCGAAGCACCAAATTCCATCGCGACGCAGATCTCGTGGATCAGGTCGCCAGCCATCGGGCCGATGATATGGGCGCCCAGGATGCGGTCGGTCGCGGCATCGGTGAGGATCTTGACGAAGCCTTCGCCCTGAAACACTGCCTTCGCTCGTGCGTTGCCCATGAAGGGGAACTTGCCCGCCTTGTAGGCGACGCCTGCGTCTTTCAACTGCTCTTCGGTTTTGCCCACGGTTGCCACTTCCGGCGTGGTGTATATCACGCCAGGGATTACCCCGTAGTTAACGTGACCGTGCTTGCCAGCGAGGATTTCCGCAACGGCCATGCCCTCATCCTCGGCCTTGTGGGCCAGCATCGGGCCGACGATTGCGTCGCCGATAGCGAAGATGCCTTTGATATTGGTCTGGAAATGGTCGTTGGTCTTGATCTGACCGCGGGGCAGCATTTCGACGCCAAGCGCCTCCAGACCGAGGCCGGCGGTGTAGGGTTTGCGCCCGGTGGCGACGAGAACGACTTCGGCCTCAAGGCTGGCTTCGGTGTCGTTCTTTCGCAGTTTCCAGGTGACTGTCGCGCCTTTCTTGTCGGTGGTTGCCCCCTGCACGGCGGCGCCGAGAACGAACTTAAGCCCTTGTTTTGAAAGGATACGCTGGAAGGTCTTGGCAACCTCGGCATCCATGCCGGGGGTGATCGCGTCGAGGTATTCGACCACGGTCACCTGCGTGCCGAGGCGGGCGTAGACGGAGCCCATTTCCAGCCCGATGACACCTGCGCCGATCACGACCATCGTTTTCGGGATATTGCCCAGTGTCAGCGCACCGGTGGAGGTGACGATGGTCTTTTCGTCAACAGTGAGCCCGGAGAGGCTTGATGCCTCGGAACCCGTTGCAATCACGATGTTTTTGGCGTTGTGAACCTCGTCACCGACCTTAACCTGGCCTGCCGCAGGGATTGTGCCCCAGCCTTTCAGCCAGGTGATCTTGTTCTTCTTGAACAGGAACTCGATACCCTTGGTGTTCTGGCCGATCACATCGTCCTTGTAACCAAGCATCCTGGCCCAATCGACGGTGGGGGCCGTGCCCATCAGCCCCATTTTCTCAAAGTTTTCATGGGTTTCGTGAAGAAGGTGGGTGGCGTGCAAAAGCGCCTTTGAGGGGATGCAGCCTACGTTCAGGCAGGTGCCGCCAAGCGTTTCGCGCCCTTCGACGACGGCAACCTTGAGGCCAAGCTGGGCCGCGCGGATGGCGGACACATAGCCGCCGGGGCCGGCACCGATATAGATTACGTCAAAGTCTGCCATCGGTCAAATCCTTCGGTTCTTGCGGTCTGCCAAGCGTATGGCAAGTGTATGGCAAGCGTCTGGCAGTTTTGCCAGCGCCGGGGTCAGAAAAGGGCCGCCACCAACATGGTGACGGTCGCGAAAAAGCCGACAGCCCAGATCGCCGAGCGCCACGGCTGCCAGCCGAGGGCGTAGGCTGGGATGTAGAGGACGCGGGCGACGAGGTAGGTCCAGGCGGCGGTCTGGGTAAGCGGTGTCGACTGGTTGCCGAGGGTCACGACGACCACGGCGAGGGTGAACAGGATCAACCCCTCGAAATGGTTGTTGAGCGCGCGTTGCAACCTGCCCGTGACGGGCGAAAGTGGCCGTTCCGGCGCTTGGTCGCGCGGGCCGGCAGTGTAGCGGGTGCCAAGCTCCAGGTTTGCGGGAAGTGCGAACACGACGTATTGTGCGGCTTGCAGAAGGCCCGCGAGGGCAAGGACGGTGAGTTCGGGCGTCATGTCCGCGCCTCGCAGGGAGTGCCCTGGTGGAACCGGACTTGCCAGTCGCCGTTGGAAGCGTCCCAGATGGAGGACCGGTTGCTCCATTCCGTGCCGGAGGGGTAACGGACCTCGGAGACGTAGGTGACGAGGGCGATGGTGTCGGAGAGGGGCCGGACCACGATGTCGTGGAGTACCGCCCTCACGTCCTGCGCGGCGTTCGGGGCGGCCAGCATGACCTCCCGCGTGTAGAAGGTGCCGTTGCGACCGAACTCGATGAAGTCGGGGGCGAAGGTGCGCTCCATTGTGGCGCGGTCGTAGGTGGTGGCGGCTTGCCAGAGAGCGTTTTCGAGGGTGGGGAGGGAGGCGGGGGTCATGGGGTGGGCTTTCGCGGTGACGTGGGAGTCAGGGGCTGGCAGCTGGGACGGTGATCGGGTTGCGGCCCTAGGGTCAGTGCGGTTCTGAAGGCTGGTCGGGGCCGCGACGGAAGTCAACGAGCGCCTCCCCTTCCTCTTCGCGGGGAAGGGGGCGGGGGGGCGGGTTCGGCGGCGGGACGAACAGGATAATGTGCGTCAGCCGCCGTATTGGACCTGTCCCAGAGGCGCCTTCACTCGGCGCGCGTCCGGTAGAGGCCACTGTGCGAAATGCCCCCTCACAAATCCATCAACAACCGACGCGGGTCTTCCAGCGCTTCCTTCACCCGCACGAGGAAGGTCACGGCACCTTTGCCGTCAACGATGCGGTGGTCGTAGCTGAGGGCAAGGTACATCATCGGGCGGATGACGATCTGGCCGTTCACCACGACGGGGCGGTCCTGGATCTTGTGCATGCCGAGGATGCCGGACTGCGGCGGGTTGAGGATGGGGGAGGACATCAGCGAGCCGTAGACGCCGCCGTTCGAGATGGTGAAGGAGCCGCCCTGCATTTCGGCCATGCTGAGTTTGCCGTCACGGGCGCGAAGCCCCAGTTCAGCGATCTTCTTTTCGATCTGTGCAAAGCCCATCTGGTCGGCGTCGCGCACCACCGGGACGACGAGGCCCGAGGGGGTACCGACGGCGACGCCCATGTGGACGTAGTTCTTGTAGACCACGTCCTGACCGTCGATCTCGGCGTTGACCTCGGGCACTTCCTTCAGGGCGTGGGTGCATGCCTTGACGAAGAAGGACATGAAGCCAAGCTTGACGCCGTGCTTTTTCTCGAACGCATCCTTGTAGTCGTTGCGCAAGGACATGATGCCGGACATGTCGACCTCGTTGTAGGTGGTCAGCATGGCGGCGGTGTTCTGTGCGTCTTTCAGGCGCCGCGCGATGGTGGCGCGGAGGCGGGTCATCTTGACGCGTTCCTCGCGCGCGGCATCGTCGGCGGGGACGGGGGCGCGGGGGAGGGCGGCAGGCGCGGGTGCAGGGGCTGCGGCAGCGGCTGCGGCGCCAGCGGCCCCGGCGACGGTGCGGGCGACGTCTTCCTTCATGATGCGGCCATCGCGGCCGGTCCCTTGCACCTGATCGGGGGTTAGGTTCGCCTCGGCCATCGCCTTTTTGGCGGCGGGGGCATCTTCCACTGATTTTGCCGCCAGTGCTGGTGCTGGTGCCGGCGCCGGTTCTGGCGCCGGTGCCGCCTTGGCCGGCGCTGCGGCTGTGGCACCCTCGGTCACGATGGCGAGGCGGGCGTTGGCGGCGACGGTCGTGCCTTCGGGCGCGATGATTTCGGTCAGCACACCGGTGACGGGCGAGGGCACCTCGACCGAGACCTTGTCGGTTTCAAGTTCGCACAGCATTTCGTCCTGCTTCACCGCATCGCCGGGTTTCTTGAACCAGGTCGATACGGTGGCTTCGGACACGGATTCCCCGAGGGCGGGCACCATTACGTCGGTCATTCTCATTCTCCTCAGATCGTCAGCGCGTCGTTGACGAGGGCTGCTTGTTCATACTTGTGACGGGATGCGAGGCCGGTTGCGGGCGAGGCGCTTGGGTTGCGACCGGCGTAGCGGGCGCGGGTAGCGGTGCCGCGCGCCTTGGTCAGAACCGCTTCGAGTTCCGGTTCGATGAAGGACCATGCACCCTGGTTCTTCGGTTCTTCCTGGCACCAGACAATCTCGGCGTTGGGGAAGCGGCCCAGTTCCTGCGTCAGCGACAGGGTCGGGACGGGGTAAAGCTGCTCGATGCGGAGGAGGTAGATGTCGTCGATGCCGCGCGCGTCGCGTTCTGCCAGAAGGTCAAAGTAGACCTTTCCGGAGCACATGACGACGCGCTTGATCTTGGTGTCGGCCTTGAGCTTCGTGGCGGAGTTGCCCTTCTGTGCGTCATCCCAGAGGACGCGGTGGAAGGTGGAGCCGTCGGTGAAATCTTCCGCGGTCGAGATGCACATCGGGTGGCGCAGAAGCGATTTCGGCGTCATCAGGATGAGCGGCTTGCGGTAGGTGCGGTGCAACTGGCGGCGCAGGATGTGGAAGTAGTTGGCCGGGGTCGAGCAGTTTGCGACGATCCAGTTATCCTCGGCCGAGTTTTGCAGGAAGCGTTCCAGACGAGCGGAGGAATGTTCCGGCCCCTGACCTTCAAACCCGTGCGGCAGCAGACAGACGAGGCCTGACATGCGCAGCCATTTGCTTTCGCCCGAGTTGATGAACTGGTCGAACATGATCTGCGCGCCGTTGGCGAAATCGCCGAACTGCGCCTCCCACATCACCAGCGCGTTCGGTTCGGACAGCGAGTAGCCGTATTCGAAGCCGAGGACGGCATACTCCGACAGCATGGAGTCGATCACTTCATATCGGGCCTGTCCGGGCCGGATGTGGTTCAGCGGGTAATGCCGTTCTTCGGTGGTCTGGTCGACGAAGGCGGAGTGGCGCTGGCTGAAGGTGCCGCGCGTGGCGTCCTGACCAGAAAGGCGGACCGGGAAGCCCTCGGTGACGAGGGACCCGAAGGCCAGTGCCTCCGCAGTGGCCCAGTCGAAGCCCTTGCCAGACGCGAACATCTCTTTCTTGGCTTCAAGCTGGCGGGCCACGGTCTTGTGCAGATCAAAGCCTTCCGGCACGCGGGTTAGCGCGGTTCCGATTTCGGCCAGGGTTTCGGCCTTGATCCAGGTTTCGCCGCGCTGGTAGTTGTTCAGATCCTTGGTGGCGAGGTTTTTCCAGCGGCCATCGAGCCAGTCGGCCTTGTTCGGCTTGAAGTTCTTGCCGACCTCGAATTCCTCGTTCAGGCGGGCCTGGAAGGAGGCCTTCATGTCTTCGATCTCGCCTTCCGGGATCAGGCCGTCCTTGACCAGACGTTCGGTGTAAAGCTGGAGCGTGGTCTTTTGCTTCCTAATGCGGGTGTACATCGCCGGGTTGGTGAACATCGGCTCGTCGCCTTCGTTGTGACCGAAGCGGCGATAGCAGAAGATGTCGAGCACCACGTCCTTGTGGAACTTCTGGCGGTATTCGGTGGCGACGCGGGCGGCGTGGACCACGGCCTCGGGGTCGTCGCCGTTGACGTGGAAGATCGGCGCTTCGACCATCAGCGCGATGTCGGTCGGGTAGGGCGACGAACGGCTGAAGGACGGCGCGGTGGTGAAGCCGATCTGGTTGTTGACGATGATGTGGATGGTGCCGCCGGTGCGGTGACCGCGCAGGCCCGAAAGGCCGAAGCATTCCGCAACGACGCCTTGGCCTGCGAAGGCCGCGTCACCGTGCAGCAGGATCGGCAGCACCGAGGTCCGCTCGGGGTCGTTGTTCTGGTCTTGCTTGGCGCGGACCTTGCCGAGGACGACAGGGTTCACCGCCTCAAGGTGCGACGGGTTCGCGGTAAGGCTGAGGTGGACGATGTTGCCGTCGAAATCGCGGTCGCTGGAGGCGCCGAGGTGGTATTTCACGTCGCCGGAGCCATCAACTTCGTCGGGCTTGTAGCTGCCGCCCTGAAATTCGTGGAAGATTGCGCGGTAGGGCTTCATCATCACGTTGGCGAGGACCGACAGGCGGCCCCGGTGCGGCATGCCGATGACGATTTCGCGCACCCCAAGCGCACCGCCGCGCTTGATGATCTGCTCCATCGCCGGGATCAGGCTTTCGCCGCCATCAAGGCCGAACCGCTTGGTGCCCATGTATTTCACGTGGAGGAATTTTTCATAGCCCTCCGCCTCGACCAGTTTGTTGAGGATGGCCTTGCGGCCCTCGCGGGTGAACTGGATTTCCTTGCCGTAGCCTTCGATCCGTTCCTTCAACCACGCGGCCTGTTCGGGATCGGAGATGTGCATGTATTGCAGCGCGAAGGTGCCGCAGTAGGTGCGGCGGACGATGTCGATGATTTCTCGCATCGAGGCGTGGGTCAGGCCCAGCACGTTGTCGATGAAGATCGGGCGGTCCATGTCGGCTTCGGTAAAGCCGTAGGAGGCGGGGTCAAGCTCGGGGTGGTGCTTGGTGTCGGTCAGGCCGAGGGGGTCAAGGTCGGCGGCAAGGTGGCCGCGGATCCGGTAGGCGCGGATGATCATGATGGCGCGGATACTGTCGAGGACCGCGCGCTGGATCTGTTCTTCGGTCAGCTGGACACCCTGTTCGGTGGCCTTGGCTGCGATCTTCTGCCCGGCGGCCTTGGCATCCTTGGGCGCGGGCGGCGTTGCCCATTCGCCGGTCAGGGCGGCGGTCAGGTCATCCACCGGCTGCGGCGGCCAATCGGTGCGCGCCCAGCTGGGGCCGGACGCCGCGCGCTTGGCGTCGATCTCAGAGTCGCCGAGGGCGCGGAAGAACTCGGCCCATTGCGCATCGACCGACGCGGGGTCGGTGGCGTAGCGGGCCTGAAGCTGGTCGACGTAGTCGGCGTTTGCCCCGTCAAGAAAGGACGAAGCGGTGAAGGCGGCGGTGGGGGATTGGTCGGTCATTGGGGTACCTCGGAAGGAGGGGGGCCGTAAGGATTGGGGCCGGGCTGGGAGGGTTCACGCAGTTTCCGGTGAAGGCTGGAGCGCATCCAAATCGTCAGGACGGCGAAGGCGACGAAGCCAAGAAGAAGGCGCGGTTCGTAGAGCCAGATCGGCGTGAAGAGGACGGCGAGCGCCTGCACGGGAGAGACGCCCGGCGGAACGAAGGCTGCGTAAGCGAGTGCAAGGAGTGACAGGGCAACGAGCGGCGGGCCGACGTAGTGCCACGCGGAGCGCCCGGTGTCGTGCAGGCGGCGGACCGCGCAGGACCAGAGCGGCACGCTGACGGCAAGCACTGCCAGCGTACCGATAAGCGCGATGCGGGCGAGGGACGGCTTTTCCAGCGCAACGGTCCCGCCTTCCGACAGGCTGGCCATCGACTGCATCCACTGCGACTGGGAGCGAACCGTGACGTAGGCGATGCAAAGACCCAAACCAAAGGTTGCGACTTGAGTAAAGCGCGCAAAGTGCCAGTATTCGTCCACGCCTGTCCTGCCCGAAAAATCGGCGCAGTTCCTGTATCCCGACATGATCGCCTGGCCGATCCCCATGCTTACCCCTTGATCGCCTGCAGCACGGCTTCACCGAGTCCAGCAGGGCTGTCGGCCACCACGATCCCGGCAGATTTCATCGCCTCGATCTTGGAGCCCGCGTCGCCCTTGCCGCCGGCCACGATGGCACCGGCATGGCCCATGCGGCGGCCGGGAGGGGCGGTGCGGCCGGCGATGAAGCCGGCGGTTGGCTTCCAGCGGCCCTTTTTCTTTTCCGAGGCGAGGAACTGGGCGGCGTCTTCTTCGGCGCTGCCGCCGATTTCGCCGATCATGATGATCGAGTGGGTGTCGGGATCGGCGAGGAACATCTCGAGGATGTCGATGTGTTCCGATCCCTTGATCGGGTCGCCGCCGATACCAACGGCGGAAGATTGGCCGAGGCCGACGTCGGTGGTCTGTTTCACGGCCTCGTAAGTCAGGGTGCCGGAGCGGGAGACGACGCCGACTGACCCGCGCGAGAAGATGCTGCCCGGCATGATGCCGATCTTGCACTCACCGGGGGTCATCACGCCGGGGCAGTTCGGCCCGATCAGCCGGGACTTGGAGTTGATGAGGGCGCGTTTGACCTTCATCATGTCAAGGACCGGGATGCCTTCGGTTATGCAGACGATCAGCGGGACCTCGGCGTCGATCGCCTCGAGGATGCTGTCGGCAGCGAAGGGTGGCGGCACGTAGATTGCAGTCGCGTCGGCGCCGGTTTTCGCGACGGCGTCGTGGACAGAGTCAAAGACAGGAAGGCCGAGGTGTTCGGTGCCGCCTTTGCCGGGCGTGACACCGCCGACCATCTTCGTGCCGTAGGCGATGGCCTGTTCGGAGTGGAAGGTGCCTTGGCTGCCGGTGAAGCCCTGGCAGATGACGCGGGTATTCTTGTGAACGAGGACGGACATTTCATCTTCTCCGTAGGGCGAGGTTTACCCCGCCAATTGATGGTCGAAAGGCGGGACGTCCCGCCCTACGGTTTATCCTTTGACGGCCTTGACGATCTTTTCGGCGCCATCTTTCAGGTCATCTGCTGCGATCACGTTAAGGCCGGATTTGCGGATGATGTCCTTGCCAAGTTCGACGTTGGTGCCTTCGAGGCGGACGACCAGCGGGACCTTGAGGCCGACTTCCTTCACGGCCGCGATCACGCCCTCGGCGATGATGTCGCAGCGCATGATGCCGCCGAAGATGTTGACGAGGATGCCCTTCACCTGCGGGTCCGAAGTGATGATCTTGAAGGCCTCGGTGACCTTTTCCTTGGTGGCGCCTCCGCCGACGTCGAGGAAGTTGGCAGGCTCGGCCCCGTAAAGTTTGATGATGTCCATCGTGGCCATCGCAAGGCCCGCGCCGTTGACCATGCAGCCGATCTCGCCATCAAGCGCGATGTAGTTCAAGTCGAATTTGGACGCGGCGAGTTCCTTCGGGTCTTCCTCGGTCTCATCGCGCAGGGCGGCGATGTCGGGGTGGCGGTAGATCGCGTTGCCGTCGAAGCCCATCTTGGCGTCGAGGAGTTTCAGGCTGCCGTCCTTCAACACGCAGAAGGGGTTGATCTCCAGCATGTCCATGTCCTTGTCGACGAACATCCGGTAGAGGTTCTTCACGATGCCGACGCACTGTTTGACTTGCTGGCCCGACAGGCCAAGCGCAAAGGCGACGCGGCGGCCGTGGAAATCCTGCATTCCGGTGGCGGGGTCGATGGTGAAGGTGTGGATCTTTTCGGGCGTGTCGTGGGCCACATCCTCGATCGACATGCCGCCTTCGGTGGAGGCGACGATGGAGATGCGGCTGGACTGCCGGTCGATCAGGATGGCGAGGTAGAATTCCTTTTCGATGTCGGAGCCGTCTTCTATGTAGATCCGGTTCACCTGCTTGCCCGCCGGGCCGGTCTGGACTGTGACAAGGGTGCGGCCCAGCATCTGCCGGGCAAATTCGGCGGCCTCGCCGACGCTGCGGGCCAGACGGACGCCGCCCTTTTCGCCAGCCTCGGGTTCCTTGAAATGGCCCTTGCCGCGACCACCGGCGTGGATCTGCGATTTCACCACCCAGAGCGGCCCGTCAAGTTCGCCGGCGGCGGTCTTGGCTTCTTCGGCCCGCAGCACCACGCGCCCGTCGGACACCGGAATGCCATAGCTGCGCAACAGAGCCTTGGCCTGGTATTCGTGAATGTTCATTGGATCCGTCCTGACGCAAATGATCTGGACAGGGTGATGGCACGGTTTTCCCGGGGTTCCTACAGTGATTGCCGACTGTTAGCGCCAGAAGGCGGAAAAAACGCGAGGTTGTGATCACAGGCTTCAAATGTGTGATCACAAAAATCCGTCCAGTGATCACAAGCCGCTGCCCGACTGATTCGGATCAGTTGAGAAAGAGTGCAAAAAGCATCGCGTCGCCTTCGACAAGGCGGGTAAATTCGTTCCAGGCGAAGGGGCTGGCGCGCGAACCCTTTTCGGCAAAAGGCAGCAGACCTTCGCCCTGAATGACCGTGACCAAATCCAGCGGCACGGGGTTTTCGAACATCTTGCGCAAGTTGATGCCAGCCTCGGCCCCAAAGCGCCAATGCGGGATCAGAAGGTCGCCGGTGAGGAGTTTCTCGGCGTCTGCCAGCACCGCTTGCCACCGCTCGCCAGTGCCGGGGGGCATGACGATGCCAAGCACGGAGGTTTGGCGGTCGTTCGGCACCCATTCGCCGGAGTTGTCGGTCTCGGTATCCACGAGGGACCAGAAGCGCCGGTTTTCCGTGATCATCGCGAGGAAATGACCGTGCGCCTTGCGGGTAAGGGCGGGGTCCGGAGTCTGGGCTAGGGCGTGGAGAACCATCGCGGCGCGGTCGGCCTGACGGCCGAACATCATGTCGAGCGCATTGGTCGGCGGGGTGTCGCCCCAGAGCGCGTAGATCTTTTCGGCACTGTCGAGAACGCGCTGGATCGCGGGTTCAGGGTTGTAGGCAAGCGTGAGCGTGCTGAAGCCGGAGAGGAAGTGGGTGTAGGCCGAAAGCCATGCGGCATCGGCGGTGTCGAAGGTGATGACCGGGTCTTCGGCCACAGTGATGCGCCCCGCACCGCCGAGGGTGATGCCTGCGACAGTTGCCACGTCTTCGCCCTCGTCGCGGACGGCGTTCATGTTGATGTCGAACCAGAGGTCCGAGAGCGCGATCTGGAGCGCGAAAGGCTGCTCGCCTAGTTGCGTGAGGGCGGAGCGGGAGGATTCCATCCGGGCGTCGAGATCGGTGACGAGGGTAGTGAAGTCGCGGGCCTCGAAGGGGCGGGCGTCGGGGTTTTCCGCAATCGGAAGGCGCAGGATCGGCAGTTCCGACCAGTCGGCGCGCAGGCCTGTCTGCCAGCGCAACTGGAGCGCGCTTTCGACGCCGGAGAGGAAACGGATGCCGGCGAGGGCAAAGAGGTCTTCCGGCTGTGGCGTGGTGAGGGCGGCAAGGCGGGACTCGGTCGCCTTGAGGCCGGTCGCGCCAAGCTCGATCGAGAGGGCAGAGCGGTCGGCGAGGGCGGGTGAGGCGAGGAGGCAGAGGGCGAGGAGGGCGGCACGCATCGGGATGCTCCTACTTCTGGGTTACGCCAGTGTCAGACCTTGATGGGGTTGTGGTCAATGGCCGCGAGGGTCGGGAATGCCGGATGCGGAGCGGGCGTCAGGCGGGTTTCAGGTGGCAGAGCACCTGCCCGCGCGGCAGCTGAACGGCCTGCCAGGACAGCGTGAAGCCGGTAGCAGCTGCGTCGGCCTCGACCTCGGCGGCGGTGCGGTGGTAGGGCGGACGGTCCGGATGGGTCACCACGCCGTCGGGCTGGCGATGGGCGCCGGCATGGCCGGGCGGGGCAAGAAACACGGTTAGAAGAAGCGTGTCGAGGTGCCGCAGCCGCGCGCGAACCGAGGTGAGGGCGGGGCGCAGCATGGCTGCGGGCAGGTGGGTGAAGACCCCGAAGGCGATGGCGAAGTCAATCGTGTCCGGGATGCCGGGGAGGGAGAAATCTGCGTCCTCGACGAGGTGATCGAGCGGCAGGCGGCTTTCGTTGGCAAGTTCGAGATCCCGCCCGCGCCGCATCAGGGCGAGCGAAGCGTCGGTGCCCCGGTAGTGGCCGGGATCGAGGTACTGAACCGCCATGTGGCCAAGGCGCAGCGCGCCGCAGCCGATATCGAGCAACTGGTGATGGGGTAGGAGGCCCGCGTCGCGCAGGATGGCCATTTGCGCGCGGCCGGTTTCGTCCCAGCGGCCACCGACAATGTCGCGGTGGCGGCCCTTCGCCAGCGCGTCATCGTAAAAACCGGGGACGAGGTAGGGTGAGGCTGGCATGGAGCGGTGCCTTTGGCGGGCCGCCCGGGGGTTTCACACCCCCGGACCCCCGTGGGATATTTGTGCAAAGAGGAAGGTTGGAGGGCCGCAGGGTGCGCGGCCCGCCAGGGTCTCAGGCGAGGGTGGGGTCGATGGCCTTGCAGGCGGCGACGAGGCCTTTGACCGCGTCGACCGACTTGTCGAACATCACCTGTTCGTCGCGCGTGAGCTTGATGTCGGCGATGCGTTCGATGCCGCCGGCGCCGATCACGGTCGGGACGCCGACATACATGCCGTTGAGGCCGAACGCGCCCTTGACGTAGGCCGCACAGGGCAGCAGGCGCTTTTGGTCCTTGAGGTAGGCTTCGGCCATTTCGATGGCGCTGGTCGCGGGAGCGTAGAACGCTGAGCCGGTCTTCAGCAGGCCAACGATTTCGGCGCCGCCGTCACGGGTGCGCTGCACGATGGCGTCAAGCTTTTCCTGCGTGGTCCAGCCCATCTGGACGAGGTCCGGCAGCGGGATGCCGGCGACGGTGGAATAGCGGGTCAACGGGACCATCGTGTCGCCGTGCCCGCCGAGGACGAAGGCTGTGACGTCGCGCATCGAGACGTTGAATTCGAGCGAGAGGAAGTGGCGGAAGCGGGCCGAGTCCAGCACGCCCGCCATGCCGACGACCATGTGGTGCGGCAGGCCGGAAAATTCGCGCAACGCCCAGACCATCGCATCCAAGGGGTTGGTGATGCAAATGACGAAGGCGTTCGGGGCGTGGGCCTTGATGCCTTCGCCGACGGCCTTCATCACCTTGAGGTTGATGCCGAGAAGGTCGTCGCGCGACATGCCGGGCTTGCGCGGCACACCGGCGGTTACAATGCAGACATCGGCGCCGGCAATGTCGGCGTAGGAATTGGTGCCGCGCATCGAAGCGTCGAAGCCTTCGGACGGGCCCGATTGCGCGATGTCCAGCGATTTGCCTTGCGGGACGCCTTCGGCGATGTCGAACAGGATGACGTCGCCAAGCTCTTTCAGCGCGACGAGGTGGGCGAGCGTGCCGCCGATCTGACCGGCGCCGATGAGGGCAATCTTGGGTCTGGACATGGGGGTCTCCCTAAGTTGATGCGAGGTGAGGCGTAGCCCGTTCGGGGGCGGCTGTCCAGCGGCACCGGCACTGTATGTATACCATCGTATGCAGCAATTTGCGGTTTTCGGCCCAACGATGTGGGGTTAGCGATAACACTGAGCGAGGGGCTGGCCTAGGCGCGCGTGCCCTTCTCCGGCGGGGGATCGGTGACCGCTTCGTAGCCTTCGCCTGATGCCACGAGGCAGGTGGTGCCATCGGGCGTGGTGACCGTAAGCGTCCAGGTGCCGGTGGCATCGGAGGCGAAAAGCTCCATCAGCGTGTTGTTCGCGGAAATCCCCTGGCTGCGTCGGGCTTCGCCGTAGTCTTGCGCGAGTGTGTCCACGACGTCGGCATGGCGCGCCCATTGCGGGGCGCTGTGGCTGATCTGGGTGGCAAGGATGACGCCGGCGAAGCCGAGCGAGAGGACCATCATCATCATCTGCGACATCTGCGGGGTCATGGGCGCGCCTTTCGGGGTTGATCGGCCCCGAGGCTGCGCGTCTGGCGCTGAGGGCGGGTAAATGCGGCGCGCGGTTTTTTCTGCAATGCAGCAAGATTGGCCTTGCCGAATATGGCAATTTCATGCTTCCAAACGAAAGAAAATTGCTTGGAGAAGAATCATGGCGCGGCTGTATCGCTCGATGCTCTACATCCCTGCGTCGAAGGAGAGGGCGCTGGAGAAGGCGCGTGACCTGCCTGCGGATGCCATCATCTTTGATCTGGAAGACGCGGTGCTGCCA
This sequence comes from Tabrizicola sp. BL-A-41-H6, assembly GCF_050632395.1. Lineage (GTDB taxonomy): Bacteria > Pseudomonadota > Alphaproteobacteria > Rhodobacterales > Rhodobacteraceae > JAUYQR01. The sequence goes on along the minus strand of NZ_CP192600.1, from coordinate 3,675,100 downwards.
GAAGAAAAGGCCCGGGCGCGGGACATTCTGCTGCGGGAACTGGCGGTTGCGGACTTTGGGTCGCGGGCGCGGATCGTGCGGATCAACGGGCTGGACACGATCTGGGGGCGCGACGATGCGGCGGCCTTTGCGGGGAATGCGGCGGTGGACGGGGTGCTGGTGCCGAAGGTCGGGCGCCCTGCCGATCTGGATGCGGTTGCGGCGCTGATGCCGCAGGTGCCGCTCTGGGCGATGATGGAGACGGCACGGGGGATGCTGAACGCGGCCGGGATTGCTGCGCATCCGGGGCTGGTGGGAATGGTGGTCGGCACCAACGATCTGGCGCGAGAGATCGGCAGCCGTTTCCGGCCGGATCGCCTGCCGATGATAGCGGGGCTGGGCGCTTGCCTTTTGGCGGCGAAGGCCGAGGGGCGGGTGGTGGTTGACGGAGTCTATAACGCCTTCAAAGACGCGGCCGGCTTGCGCGCGGAATGCGAGCAGGGCCGCGATATGGGCTTTGACGGCAAGACGCTGATCCACCCCGACCAGTTGGCGGTGGCCAACGAGGTGTTTGCCCCCTCGCCGGAAGAGATATCGCTAGCTGCGCGGCAGATCGCGGCGTTCCGCGAGGCGCAGGCGCGGGGGGAAGGCGTGGCGGTGCTGGATGGGCGGATCGTCGAGAGCCTGCATGTCGAGACGGCGAAGCGGATTCTGGAACAGGCCGAGGCGATTGCAGGCGGCAGCGAATGACGGCAGGGTGGCGGCGCGGTCCTAACGGGAGTTTCGGGGATGACGGTGCTGATACTTGGCGTAGCCTTGTGGTGGGGGGCGCATCTGTTCAAGCGGCTGGCCCCGGCGCGGCGGGCGGGCATGGGCGACAAGGGCAAGGGGCTGGTCACCGTGCTGGTTCTGGCCTCGGTGGTGCTGATGGTGCTTGGCTACCGCGCGGCAGAGTTCGTGCCGGTCTGGGAGCCGCCCGGCTTTCTGGTCCATGTGAACAACCTGCTGATGCTGCTGGCGCTTTATCTTTACGCGGCGAGCGGCATGAAGACCGCGATTACCCGCGTGATCCGGCATCCGCAACTGACGGCGGTGAAGACCTGGGCGGTGGCGCATCTGTTGGTGAACGGCGATCTGGCGTCGATCATCCTGTTTGGCGGGCTGCTGGCCTGGGCCGTGGTCGCCGTGATCGTGATCAACCGGTCGGAGCCTGCCTGGGTGCGGCCCGCGCCTGCGCCGGCGAAGAAAGAGGTCATGGCGGTGGTCGGCACGATCGTCGTAGTGGTGATCGTGATGCTGATCCACAACTGGCTGGGCGTGCCGCCTTGGGGCTGAGGGTGGACCGGGGGAGTCACACCCCCCGGAGCCCCACGCGGCATATTTATGCAAAGAGGAAGCACGTTTCAGTCAGATTGGAGGGAGGGGGTAATGAAGCTGTATCGGTTTCTGAGCGAGGATGACACGTCGGCCTTTTGCCACAAGGTGACGGCGGCGCTGAACAAGGGGTGGGCGCTGCACGGCGGGCCGACCTATGCCTTCGATGCCGGCAATGGCGTGATGCGCTGTGGCCAGGCTGTGGTGAAGGAGGTCGAGGGCGAATATGCGCCGGACGTGAAGCTGGGGGAGCTTTAGGTGGCGACCAAGACCAATCCGGGGCGGTTCTTCGAGGATTACCGCTTGGGCGAGGTGATCGTCCATGCCGTGCCGCGCACGGTGGGGGCGGGCGAGCGGGCGCTTTATCATGCGCTCTACCCGGCGCGGCATGCGGTCTATTCGTCGGACGAATTTGCGCGGGCGGCGGGTCTGGCGGCCTCGCCGCTGGATGATCTGCTGGCGTTCCACGTGGTCTTTGGCAAGACCGTTCCGGATGTTTCACTGAACGCGGTGGCGAACCTTGGCTATGCCGAGGGGCGCTGGCTGCGGCCGGTCTGGCCGGGCGATACGCTGCGCTCTCAGTCCACCGTGATCGGGCTGAAGGAGACGTCGAGCGGGGCGACGGGCGTGGTCTGGGTGCGAACCGTCGGGTTGAACCAGCGCGACGAGGCGGTGCTGGAGTATGTGCGCTGGGTGATGGTCCGCAAGCGGCGGCGGGAGGTTGTGGTGCCGGTGACGGTGCCGGACCTGGCGGCTTCGGTGGCAGCGGCCGATCTGTTGGTGCCCGCAGGCCTTGATTTCACGCGATATGATTTTGCGCTGGCGGGCGAGCGGCACCGTTGGGGCGATTATGCGGTGGGCGAGGTGATCGACCATGTCGACGGGGTGACGGTCGAGGAGGCCGAGCACATGCTGGCGACGCGGGCTTGGCAGAACACGTCGAAGGTGCATTTCGACGTGAGCCAGCGCGAGGACGGGCGGCGGCTGATCTATGGCGGGCATGTGATCAGTCTGGCGCGGGCCTTGAGTTTCAACGGGCTGGCAAACGCGCAGATGATCGTGGCGTTGAACGCCGGTGCCCATGCCAATCCGTGTTTTGCGGGCGATACGGTCCGGGCGTGGTCGGAGGTTCTGGACCGGGCGGAGACCTCGGCGCCGGGGGTTGGCGCGCTGCGGTTGCGGCTGGTGGCCACGAAGGGCGCGGCGGGGACGTTGCAAGGGGCCGACGGGAAGTATCTGCCCGAGGTACTGCTTGATCTGGATTATTGGGCACTACTGCCGATGTGATTTGTGATCACGCTGAAAAAAATCGTGATCACAAACGTGAAAAACTTGCTGCGGTAGCGCAAACTTTGCCGCTCTGCGGCGTCTGTGCGCGTGACTTGGGAAAAAAACGCTATATTCAGAGGCCTGTGATCTGAAGGCGCTGTGACCAAGGCGCGCCGAGGCGAGAAAGGAACACCGTGATGGCTGAACCGAAACGGGTGGAGCGACCGATCTCGCCCTTCATGATCGGGCCGTATTACCGGCCGCAACTGACCTCGATCACTTCGATCCTGACGCGGATCACGGGTAATGCCCTGATCGTGGGCGTGGTGCTGGCGGTGTGGTGGCTGCTGGCTGCGGCGACGAGTGCAGAGTATTTCGCGGTGGCCGATGCTGTGGCGACAAGCTGGTTCGGCGATCTGGTGTTCGCGGGGTCGGCGCTGGCGGTGTGGTATCACCTGCTGGCTGGCTTGCGGCACCTTTACTGGGACAGCGGGCGTGGCCTGCACATCGAGACGGCGGAAAAGCTGGGCTGGGCCTGTCTGATCGGGTCGGTCGTGCTGACCGCAATCACCATCCTTCTGGTTCAATGAGGCAGCCCATGCGCTATCTGACCTTACGCAAACGGGCCGAAGGCTTCGGCTCTGCCCATTCGGGGACCGAGCATCACTGGGCGATGACGATCTCTTCGGTCGGGCTGACGTTCTTGGTGCCGGTGTGGCTTTACATCTTCGGCAAGGCGCTTGGTCAGCCGCATGATGTGGTGGTGGCGACCTTTGGCAGCCCGTTTCCCGCGATCGTCACGGCGCTGCTGCTGGTGGTCGGGATGCGGCATTTCGCAATGGGCGCCACGGTGATGATCGAGGATTACACGCGCGGCACGACGCGCAAGGCGCTGGTGATCGGCGTGACATTGCTGGCCTGGGTCGTGGCTGCGACCGGGCTTTTCGCGCTGGCGCGCATGGCGCTGTGAAGGACAAATGATGACTGCCTATCCGTATGAAGTGCATGACTATGACGTGGTTGTGGTGGGGGCCGGGGGTGCCGGTTTGCGTGCCACGCTGGGGATGGCCGAACAGGGCTTGCGCACGGCCTGCGTGACCAAGGTGTTCCCGACGCGGAGCCACACCGTGGCCGCGCAGGGCGGGATCGCCGCAAGCCTTGGCAACATGGGGCCGGACTCGTGGCAATGGCACATGTACGACACCGTCAAAGGGTCGGACTGGCTGGGCGATACGGACGCGATGGAATACCTTGCGCGCGAGGCGCCGAAGGCGGTTTATGAGCTGGAGCATTACGGCGTGCCGTTCAGCCGCACCGAAGAGGGCAAGATCTACCAGCGTCCCTTCGGTGGCCATACGACCGAGTATGGCGAAGGCCCGCCGGTGCAGCGAACCTGTGCCGCCGCCGACCGGACTGGACACGCCATCCTGCACACGCTGTATGGGCAAAGCCTGAAGAACAACGCGGAATTCTACATCGAATACTTCGCGCTGGATCTTGTGATCACAGATGGGCGCTGCACCGGTGTGGTGGCGTGGAAGCTGGATGACGGCACCATGCATGTCTTCAATGCGAAGATGGTGGTGCTGGCGACCGGTGGCTACGGTCGGGCCTATTTCAGCGCGACCTCGGCCCATACCTGCACCGGCGATGGCGGCGGCATGGTGGCGCGGGCGGGTCTGCCGCTTCAGGACATGGAGTTCGTGCAGTTCCATCCAACCGGCATCTACGGCTCGGGTTGTCTGATCACCGAAGGCGCACGGGGCGAAGGCGGCTATCTGACTAACAGCGAGGGCGAGCGGTTCATGGAACGCTACGCGCCCACCTACAAGGATCTGGCGTCGCGCGATGTGGTTTCCCGCTGCATGACCATCGAGATCCGCGAAGGGCGCGGGGTGGGGCCGAACAAGGACCATATCCACCTGAACCTGAACCACCTGCCGAAAGAGACGCTGGAGCTGCGGCTGCCGGGGATCACCGAGTCGGCGCGGATCTTTGCGGGGGTTGATCTGTTGAAGGAGCCGATCCCGGTGCTGCCGACGGTGCATTACAACATGGGCGGCATTCCGACGAACTATTGGGGCGAGGTGCTGAACCCGGTGCCGGGCAACCCCGACAACATCTTCCCCGGCCTGATGGCAGTGGGCGAAGCGGGCTGCGCGTCGGTGCATGGGGCCAACCGGTTGGGGTCGAACAGCCTTATCGACCTGGTGGTCTTTGGGCGTGCGGCGGCAATCCGCGCGGGCGAAGTGGTTGACTGCAAGGCTGCTGTCGCCCCGGTGAACAAGGCCGAGGTCGATCGCGCGCTGTCGCGGTTCGACGGGCTGCGCCATGCCAATGGCGCGGTGCCGACGGCGGAGCTACGGCTTGACATGCAAAAGACCATGCAGGCCGATGCGGCGGTGTTCCGCACCGACAAGACCCTGGCCGAGGGTGTGGCCAAGATGACCGCAATTGCCGGGCGGGTGGGCGACCTGAAGGTGACGGACCGCAGCATGGTGTGGAACAGCGACCTGATGGAAACGCTGGAACTTACCAACCTCATGCCGAACGCGCTGGCCACCATCGTGGCCGCCGAGGCGCGCAAGGAAAGCCGGGGCGCCCATGCGCAGGAAGACCATCCGACCCGTGATGACGTGAACTGGCGGGTGCATTCGCTGGCGGTGGTGGACGGCGCAAAGGTGACGCTGTCGACAAGGCCCGTGCATCTGGAACCGCTGACGACGCAGGATCAGGGCGGGATCGACCTGAAGAAGATCGCGCCGAAAGCGAGGGTGTATTGATGCGTTCAGCCCTGTTTCTGATATGCCTTTTGCCGGTCCTGATGGGCTGCCAGTCGAGCGCGCCGGCGTCGGTCAATGACCCCGATGTGATCGTGCGCTGCACCGCCGAGTCCGGCTTTACGGCGCGTGCAGCCGCTGCCCGGGCCGCTGGTGCAACGGGCCGCATTTCGTCGACTCCCGAAGAGCTTGCTGCGATAAATGCCTGCGCGGGTGGCCAAAGTACGACGCTGCAACCGGTGGGAGGCGTGCCGCAATCAACCACGCGCAAGGTGACGGCGACGGGCACCACCGAAACCTACATCTACGGATCGCCACCCGCGGCAACGGCGGCTTCGACACCTGTCCGCACGGGTAGCACTGGCGGGCGCTATTGCAACGTGCTGATGGGTGGGGCCGGATACGGCTGCCTGAAACCGTAAGGAGGAACTGATGCGCTGGGCAATCTTGCTTGCTGTGCTTCCCCTGGCCGCCTGCGACCCGCAGGTTTTTGCCGACAAGACGATGAGGCAAGTGGCCGAACAAGTCGTGTTGCCGGTGGTGAATCTTGATATGCCGGCAGGCCCGGCGCAGTTGGCGACGAACTGCATACTTGACGCGGCCAGCCCGGACGAGGTGCGTCTTCTGGCGCGCGACGTGGGGGTGGAGGCTGGAACCTCGACCATGGCCACGATCCGCGAGATTGCTTTGCGCCCTTCGGCGCAAGCCTGTTACTCCGCCAATGGCGTGCCTCCGATCCGGTGATTGCATGAAACGGTTTGGCATCCTTCTGGTTCTGGCGGGTTGTGGCCCGGTGACGCTGCAAGAGGCCGAGCGGCAGTGCTTTGAACGCGCGCGTCTGGCGCAGCAGCCGCGCGGAGAGGTGGCGTTCGGTGTGGGTTCGGGCGGGCGCACGGCGGCGGAAGCGGAACTGACGGTGACGTCGGATTACCTGATGAGGCGCGACCCTTCGGCGGTCTACGAATCCTGCGTGGTCTCGAAGTCGGGCGAACTGCCCAGTCGGCCGCTATATGACCGCCCGGATTGGCGGAGCTAGGATGAGCGCGCTGCCCGATATGCAAGTGTTCCGCGACGTGCCGGTGGTGCCGGTGGCAAAGGCACGGCGCACGGTTGTGACGGGCGGGCCGATTTGGCCGGACTTCGACACGCAGGTGGCCGCGCGGCATTGTCGGGGCGGGTTGGCGCAGGACACCGCGCCGAAACGGCCAAAGGGCCAGACCCCCGTGGAAACGCGGCCAGCGGTCTGGGGCGGGTACCTGATCCGCCATTTCGGGCATCTGGTGGCCGAGCAGTTGACCCGGCTGCCGCAATCGCTGAGCGACCGGCCCGATGACGTCTATCTGTTCACCGTGCCGCCCGACGACAGCGCGGAAACCCTGCCCGGCTATGTCTGGGACGTGCTGGATTGGCACGGGCTCCGCCGCGACCGGGTGGTTATCGTCACCGATCCATGCCTTGTCCGCACGCTGCGCGTCGCGGCGCAGGGCGAGATGCTTGGGCAGATTCCGACCGCGACGGAATACCTTGATCTGCTGGAGGACCGGGCGCGCCGCAACGCGCTGGTGCCCGAGCGTCATCGGCTGGTTTTTGTCACCCGCGCGGGGCTGGTGCCGGCGGGCGGTGGCGGCCATGCGGGCGAGGGCTATCTTGCGGCGCTGCTGGAAGGCCTGGGCGTGCGGATACTGGACCCGGGCCGGGTGTCGCTGCGCGACCAACTGGCGCTTTATGCCGGGGCATCCGTGCTGATCTTTTCCGAAGGCTCGGCACTGCATGGCCGCACCCTTGTGGGCCGCGTGCGGCAGGAGATCCATGTGCTGCGCCGCCGGCCCCATCGCAACACCGCGCGGCTGCAGTTAAAGCCACGCTGCCGGCATCTGGCCTATCACGAGACGGTGGCGGGCAAGCTGGGCACCGAGACGGAAACCCGCGCCAGCCGGGTGGACCGCGAAGTGGCGCTGTATGACCGGGACGCCCTGTTCGTGGCCTTGGCCGAAGTTGGCATCGACATCTCGCCGCTGTGGGATGACGCCGCATATCGCGCTGCCGCGGAGGCCGATCTGGCCGGATGGATGGCGGCAAACCCCACAACACCGGGCCAGCGCGCCGTGAACGAGGCCGTTCTGGCCCGTCTTGGCCTGACACCCGACTTTACGCGCCTTGTTGGCGCACCTGCATGAAAGGCTGAAACATGGCTCAGTTCTCGCTGCCGAAAAACTCGACCATCCGCACCGGAAAGACCTGGCCCAAGCCGGACGGCAAGAACGTGCGGAAGTTTCAGGTTTACCGCTGGACGCCGGATGACGGGCAGAACCCGCGGGTGGACACCTATTTCGTCGACATGGATACCTGCGGCCCGATGGTTCTGGATGCGCTGATCAAGATCAAGGCCGAGATCGACCCGACCCTGACCTTCCGGCGGTCTTGCCGTGAGGGGATTTGCGGATCGTGCGCGATGAACATCGACGGGATCAACACTCTGGCCTGCATCTACGGGCTGGACGAGGTGAAGGGCGACGTGCGGATCTATCCCTTGCCGCACATGCCGGTGATCCGCGACCTTATCCCCGACCTGACGTTGTTTTACGGGCAACATGCCAGCATCATGCCGTGGTTGGAAACCAAGACCAACCGCCCCGCCAAGGAATGGCGTCAGTCGATCGAGGACCGGTCCAAGCTGGACGGGCTTTATGAATGCGTGATGTGCGCCTGCTGCTCGACAGCTTGCCCGAGCTACTGGTGGAACAGCGACCGCTACCTTGGGCCGGCGGCGCTGCTGCACGCCTACCGCTGGATCATCGACAGCCGGGACGAGGCGACGGGCGAGCGGCTGGATGATCTTGAAGACCCCTTCAAGCTGTATCGCTGCCACACCATCATGAACTGCGCCAAGACCTGCCCCAAGGGTCTGAACCCGGCAAAGGCGATTGCCGAGATCAAGAAGATGATGGTCGAGCGGATCGTCTGAGGCGCGGCCCTTCACAGGCCGCTTCTGCGTGAATACATCTGACGCTTGCGGCATCATGGCCGCAGGAAAGCTGCGCATGACACCCGACCCACAGGACGCGGAGCCAAACCCCTCGCATCGGAGCGCCAAGCCGGAGCGCAAGCCGCTGTCGGTGATGCTGGACGAGTTGGCAGGGGACGAGACGCGCGAACGGATCGCGATTTCCGATCTGGTGACGGCGATGCAGTTGCGGGCCTATGGTGCGCTGCTGCTGATCTTTGCGCTGCCGAACGTGTTGCCAGCGCCGCCGGGCACGTCCGGGTTGCTGGGCCTGCCGCTGCTGTTCATCGCGACGCAGATGATGCTTGGGCGGGTGCCGTGGTTCCCGCAGGTTATCGCGGCCCGGTCGATGGCCCGCGCCGACTTTGGCAAGATGATTCAACGCGTGTCGCCCCTGATCGCGCGGGCCGAACGGCTGTTGCGACCGCGCCTGATGTGGCTGAGCGACCCGGTGGTGGAGCGCGCCTTGGGCGCGGTGGCGCTGGTGCTGGCGCTGGTTTTGGTGCTGCCGGTGCCGTTCGGGAACATGCTGCCGGCCTTCACCATCTGCATCATCGCGCTGGGGGTGCTGGAGCGGGATGGGGTCTGGATCATCGGTGGGCTGGTGTTGGCGGTCGTGGCGGTCGTGGTTGCCTATGGCGTGATCTATGCGATGCTGCGGGCGATCATCTTTCTGTTCCTGAACGCTTTCACCTGATCGGACGCCCCAATGAAGCCGGACCACCCCGTGCACCGTTCGCCTGCTGACGCGGCTGACCGCAAGGCCGTGGAGCCGGTGATCTGCTACCCGGTGGAACGGCTGGGGCGGCCGGACCTAGGCCCCTTCCTTGCCGCGCGGGAAGGCTGGGAGCGGGTATCCGAGCATTTGGTGCCGCCGCGCGAGGCGCTGTGTTTCGATGTGCCGGCAGGGTCATACTTCCGCATCACCTCGGTCGAGGGGCCGCAGGTGGGGGATCTGAACCTGTGGGCGGCGGGTGATCTGGGCGAGCGGTTCTTTTCGGGCAAGACACGGGCGCTGCATGGCACGCACCTGAGCGCGGGGGACCGGATGTGGTCGTGCCTGCCCTATCTGCGGCCGATGGCGCTGATCACCGAGGATACGCTGGACTGGTACGGGTTCGATGCCTTTGGTGGGGCGGTGCATGACGTAATCGGCACACGTTGCGACCCCTACACCCATGCACTGTTGTCCAGCGGCGACCAGTATCACCATTGCTGCCATTCGAACCTGACGCGGGCCTTGGCGGGGCGGACGGGACTGCCGCTCCATGAAGCCGAACGCCATGTGCATGACGTTCTGAACGTCTTCATGTGCACCGGGTTCACGCGCGATACGGGGCAGTATTTCATGAAGGCCTCGCCGGTGCGTCCCGGCGATTTCATCGAATTCTTCGCCGAGATCGACCTGCTGGGCGCGCTGTCCGCCTGCCCCGGCGGGGATTGTTCGGCCAAGCATTCCTCGGATGAGGCGCGGTGCCATCCGCTGCTGGTGGAGGTGTTCCAACCCAAGGTGGCACCGGCAGGCTGGGTGGCGCCGGGGGCGAACCCGTACGACCGGAGCCACGGGCTTTAAGCGCGGCGGGGCCCACCCGAGACGATTTTCGATATGAGCAAGCAGCAGGTCAGCAGTAGCGTTCGACCGTGGTTGCCTGATCGTCGTCGTAGCGGTCGCCAAATGCCCAGCCGATCGGCAGGAGGCGAGCAATTTCACTTTGATCTTCGGGGCTGAGGGTGATGTCGCTGGCACCGGCCCAATGGGCAAGGTGGGCTGCTGTGCGGGTGCCGGGGATCGGGATCAGATGGTGGCCTTGCGCCAGCACCCAGGCGAGGGCCAACGCGGCAGGGCTGAGGCCTCGGTCGGCGGCGTAGGCACGGAATGCCTCGATCCGGGCCTTGTTCCGCGGCCAGTTTTCCGCGGAAAAGCGCGGGATCTGGGTGCGAAACTCGCCGGGTGTCAGGGTGGCGGGGTCGAGCATCGTGTGGCCAAGCGCGCCGCGGGCGAGGGGCGAGAAGGGGATAAAGGCGGTGCCGAGAGCGGCGCAGCGCTGGATCAGGCCAAGTTCCGGTTGGCGCGTCCAGAGCGAGTATTCGTTCTGGATGGCCCGCACGGGGTGGACGGCGTGGGCGCGTTCCAGCGTGTAGGGTGCGACCTCGGACATGCCGTAGCCGCCGATCTTGCCTTCGCGAACAAGGGCGGCGAGGGTTTCGGCGACCTCTTCGATGGGCCGGGCCGCTTCGTGGCGATGGATGTAGAAGAGGTCGACGTGGTCGATCCCGAGGCGGCGCAGCGAGCCTTCCAGTTCGGCCCGCAGGTGGGGGGCGGAGTTGTCGATCCGGCGGGCGGGGCCGGGGACGATGGACGCCTTGGTGGCGATGACAGGCCGGCGCTTGCGGGTGCGGAGCCATTCTCCGACGACGGTTTCGGACCGGCCCACGCCATAGATGTTGGCCGTGTCGAGGAAGGTGATGCCGTGGTCCCAGGCTGCGTCAAGGCAACGCAAGCTTTCGTCGTCGGTCGTGGCACCGAAAAGACCGCCGAAGGACAGGCACCCGAGGCCGATGGCCGACACCATGGGACCACCGGCTCCGAGTTGACGTTGCTGCATGACGGCTCCTTGTCGTTTGGCGGGCAGGTGAAGCCGGGGCGGCGGCGAGGTCAAGGGGTGATGTAGTGCAGTCCCTGGAAGCGGGCACGGAATGCCTTGGTGCGGGGGGCGACGGTTTCGGGCGCGTTGGAGCGCAGACCTTCGGCGATGAGGGCGGCGAGGACCGGGGCATCGGCGGGGGTGACGCCGCGGCGGACCAGTTCGGGAGTGCCGATGCGCAGGCCGTTCAGGTCGCCCGCCACCTCGGCGATGGGCAGGCCGATGCCGCAGGCGAGGAAACCGGCGCGGCGCAGGGTCTTGGACGCGGTCTGCCCACCGCCGAAGGCTGCTGCCTCGATGGCGAACTGGTGGGATTGGGTGGCGCCCCTGTCCGCGGCGAAGACGGGAAGGCCAAGGGCGGCAAGCTCTTTGGCCAGCGCGCGAGAAAGGGTGGCCATCGCTTGCGCATAGGCGCGGCCATGGTCGCGCCAGTCGAGGAGGGTGAGCGCAAGGGCTGCGGATTTACCGGCGTCGAAGTTGGCGGTCATCCCGGGGTAGGCGATATGATCCAGCCGTTCGGCAATGCTGGCGTCGTTGGTGACGATCAATCCGCCGGCGGGGCCGCCGAGGGATTTGTAGGTGCTCATCGTCATCAGATGTGCGCCCATGGTGAGCGGGTCGGGGAAGATGCCGCCGGCGATCATGCCGCACTGGTGGGCTGCGTCGAAGAGGACATGGGCACCCACTTCGTCGGCTATCGCGCGTATTTCGGCGACGGGATGGGGGAAGAGGTTGAGGCTGCCGCCGATGGTGATGAGCTTCGGTTTCACGCTGTGGGCGAGGGTACGGAGTGCCGTAAGATCAATAGTGTAGCCGTCGGAATCAACCGGAGCGGGGTGGCTAACGAGGCCGTAGAGGCCGGCGCATCCGGCGGCGTGGTGGGTGACGTGGCCCCCAACGGACGGGGGCGGTGCGATGATTGCATCGCCGGGTTTGGTGAGGGCCATGAAGCCGTAGAGGTTGGCCAAGGCACCCGAGCCGACGCGGATTTCGGCGTATTTCGCATGGAAGATTTCGGCGGCAAGTTCGGCGGTGATGACCTCGATCTCTTCGATCGCCTCGAGCCCCATCTCGTATTTGTCACCGGGATAGCCGAGTGAGGGGCGTGAGCCGAGGCCGCGGGCGAGGGCGGCTTCGGCGCGGGGGTTCATCACGTTGGTGGCTGGGTTGAGGTTGAAGCAATCACGATCGTGGATCTGCAGGTTCGCCTCGATCAGGGTTTGGATCCGTGCGGCGACGGTCCGGGAGGCGGCAGCGGTCTCATTTGCGATGCGCTGGATCAGGGTTTCGCAGGTGGCGGGAACCCAAGGGCGCGGGGCGAGGTGGGGCATCGTGATCTCCTGTTCTTTGGCGCAGAAGACATGCAGGCGGGGTTGCCTGCAAATCAGTTTTGCGGAAAGCTAGGGTTAGAAATCTTGAGGCTGATTTGGCCGTCGCACCACCCCGCCCGAAAGACCTGCCGTTAAGCGCGCTGCGTGCCTTTGAGGCGGCGGCGCGGCTGGAAAGTTTTGCGGCGGCGGCAGTGGAGTTGGGTGTGACGCCGGGGGCCGTGACGGCGCAGGTCAAGGGGCTGGAAGCGGCGCTGGGTGCGGCCTTGTTCGAGCGGGCGGCGCGGGGCGTACGGCTGACGGCGGTGGGCGCGCGGGCGTTGCCGGGCTTCGTGGCGGCGTTCGATGCGATGGCGGGTGCCGTGCAGGTATTGCGGGCCGAGGCGGCGCCGGCGACTGTGCATATCGCCACGCTTCCAGCGCTTGCGCAGTTGTGGCTGTCGCCAAGATTGCCGAATCTGAGGGCGATCGCACCCGAAATCGCAGTGTCGATCACCGCGATGGAAGCGCCGCCCAACCTGAAGCGCGCTTCGTATGACCTGAGCCTTTTTCCCGGGACAAGCGGCACGCTGGTGGCGCCAGAGGTGATTTTTCCCGTTTGTGCCCCTGGACTTGCGGCGCGATTGCGGCAGCCGGAGGATCTGGCCGGGGTGGCGTGCCTGCAAGACGCAAGTTGGGCCGAGGATTGGGCGGTCTGGGCTGCGGACGCGATGCCGGGGCAGCGGTTCGTACCGCGCGGGCCGGTGTTTTCGCTATATGCGCTGGCGGTGGAAGAGGCGGCCGGGGGCGCGGGCGTGCTGATGGGGCATGAGGCGCTGGTGGCGGGGCACATGGCGCGGGGGGCGCTGGTGGCCCCGTTTGGCACGCGGGTGACGCTGGCGCGGGGCTTGCGGCTATGGTCGGCGCGCCCGCTGCGACCGGGGACTGCGGTGCAGCGGGTGGCGGCGTTTCTGCTGGGTCAGGGATGGCCCGCGTAGATCACGATCTTGCCGGTGGCGCGTCCGGTTTCGCTGAGGTCTTGTGCCTTTGCGGTGTCGTTCAGGCCGAATTCAGCGGCGATGAGCGGGCGGACCTGGCCAAGGTCGACCATCTGGCCGAGGTCGTTCAGGATCGCGGCATTCGGGCCGATGAAGACGTATCCGGCGCGTTTGCCCATCGCCTTGGCGCGGTCTTCGGAGGGGCGGTTGGTGATTGACACCAGCATCCCGCCGGGTTTCAGAACACCCCAGGACTTTTCCTGAACCTCGCCGCCGATGGTGTCGAAAACGACATCCATGTCTTTGGCGACGTTGGCAAAATCCTGCGCGTGGTAGTCGATCACCTCGTCTGCGCCGAGCGAGCGGACGAGGGCGGATTTGGGGCCGGAGGCTGTGGCGGTGACGTGAGCGCCCTTGGCGCGGGCAAGTTGCACGGCGATGGAGCCGACGCCGCCGGCGCCAGCGTGGATCAGGACGCGCTGGCCCGCCGTCAGGTTGGCTGTGGTGAACAGCGCCTCCCATGCGGTGATGGAAACGAGGGGCAGGCTTGCGGCCTCGACATGGCTGATGGTGGTGGGCTTGAACGCGATCTCGGATTCGCGCACGGCGACGTATTCGGCATAGGCACCGTTGCGGGCGATGTCGGGGCGGGAATAGACGGCGTCGCCCGGCTTGAACCGGGTCACGGCGGAGCCGGTTTTTTCAACCACACCCGAGACATCCCAGCCCATGATGAGCGGCATCTCGTAGGGGATGAAGGCCTTGAGGTAGCCCTTGCGGATCTTCCAGTCGACCGGGTTTACCGAGGTGGCAACGACCCGGATCAGCACGTCGTCATCGTTCAGGGCGGGCAAAGGCGCGTCTTCGATGCGAATTTCGGAGGACGCGCCATAGGCGTGGATACGGGCAGCTTTCATAATCGGACCAATCGGTTAGGGCTATGCCCGATATAGGCTGTTTGGCTGCGGGAACCAGCCTTCGCTTCAGGTGAAGGCGGCTTTCAGCGCAATCTCGACCATCGCGCCGAAGGATCGTTCGCGCTGGTCCGAGGGTAGCGCCTCGCCGGTGGCGATGTGGTCGGAGACGGTGAGGATGGCGAGGGCGCGGGCGCCTTGGCGGGCGGCGACCATGTAAAGCTCTGCCGCCTCCATCTCGACGCCGAGGCAACCGTGGCGGGTGAGTTCCTGCCAGAGGTCGGGGCGTTCGTCGTAGAAGGTATCGGAGGAGTAGATGCCGCCGACATGGGTGGTTGTGCCGTTGTCGCGCGCGGCGTTGTAGGCGGCGCGAAGGAGGCCGAAATCGGCGCAGGGGGCAAAGCTCAGTTCCTTGAAGATCGACCGTGAGGGCGAGCCGAGGGTGGAGCAGGTTTGCGCGAGGATGATGTCGCGGACGTTGACGTGGGCGGGCAGCGCGCCCGCAGACCCTATGCGGATCAAGGTCTTGGCGCCGTAGTCGCGGATCAGTTCGTTGGCGTAAATCGACAGCGACGGCATCCCCATGCCAGAGCCGTGGATGGTGACGCGGTGGCCGTTCCAGGTGCCGGTGTAGCCGAGCATCCCGCGCACCTCGTTCACCAGCACCGCGTCCTTGAGGAAGGTCTCTGCGGCCCAGCGGGCGCGGTAGGGGTCGCCCGGCATGAGGACGGTTTCGGCGATCTCGCCGGGTTTCGCACCGATGTGGACGGTCATTTCTTCCTCGCTGCCGGTATCAGGGTTAATTGCCTGATTTCCCGTTGTTTTCTGGTCTGCCTTGTGTCTGGCAAGCGTATGGCACGCGTATGGCACCAAGCCAGACACCGGCACCATTAATGGGCCGTCCTGCGCAGGCGGGCAAGGTTGAAAACGGGCGGCCGGCGAGGGGTCAGGCGGCTCTGGCGGCGAGGTCGTCGAAGGTGGGGACGTTCGGGCAGAAGGTCGCCCCGGCTTTGTCCTTGCCGCGGGCGAGATGTGCGGCGCAACGGCCCCTGTCGGCGCATTGGCCGCAGGTGGTGAGAAGATCGACCCATTGCGCGTGGTCACGCTTCAGCGCGGCTTCGGGGATGCCGAAGATCGCGCCCATCGCGGTGACACGTTCGGTCACGTCCTGCGGCATGTTCAGGAAGGCGAGCACCTGATCACGGTTCATCCCGAGATCCGAGAGGTCGCGGTCGGTGAGAGCGTTGACCTCGCTCACGTCGTTAAGATGTGCGAGGAGGGCGCGGATACGGTCGAACATGGGAGGCTTCCTTCGTGGCGGATGCCCCGAAAGGTAGCGGGTCAAGGCTTGGCAGGGATTGACCTGCGTCAAACGCGACAAAATCACTCGGCCGCCACGGCACCGGGTTCGGCCAGCGCCACGATATCAAGCATGATACGGTTCAGCTGGAAATCCTTGGGCGTGTAGACCTGTGCCACGCCAAGCGCGCGGAGGGCGGTGGCGTCTTCGTCGGGGATGATGCCGCCGACGACAAGGGGGATGTGGCCAAGGCCGGCGGCACGAAGCTGGTGCAGGGTTTCGGTGACGAGCGGCAGGTGGCTGCCCGACAGGATGGAAAGGCCGATGACATGGGGGTTTTCCGCCTCGGCGGCGGCGACGATTTCGGCAGGCGTCAGGCGGATGCCGGCGTAGTGGATCGCCATGCCGCAGTCGCGGGCGCGGGCGGCGATCTGTTCGGCGCCGTTCGAGTGGCCGTCGAGGCCGGGCTTGCCCATGAGGAACGTCAGTTGGCGGCCAAGTTTCGACGAGACGGTGGCGACGGCGTCGCGGATCGGCTCCAGCCCTTCGGTGCGGTTCGAGGGCGCGCGGGAGACACCCGTGGGGGCACGGTATTCGCCAAAGGCGTGGCGGATCACGGCGGCCCATTCGCCGGTGGTGACGCCGGCTTTGGCGGCGGCGATGGAGGCGGGCATGATGTTTTGCGCGGTTGCGGCGGCTTGACGAAGGGCGCTGAGCACCTTGGACACGGCGGCGCTGTCGCGGGTGGCGCGCCACGCATGAAGGCGGGCGATCTGGTCGGCCTCGGCCTTTGGGTCGGCCTGCATGATGAGGCCGTCGCCGGTGGTCAGGGGCGACGGTTCGGTGGTGGTGAAGCGGTTCACGCCGACGACTGTGGTTTCGCCCGATTCAATGCGGGCGATGCGTTCGGCGTTGGCTTCGACAAGGCGGGATTTCATGTGCTCGATGGCGGCGACGGCACCGCCCATCGCGTCGATCCGCGCGAGTTCATCGCGCGCGCCGTCTTTCAGGGCGGCCACCTTGCGGTCGATGGCGGGGTTGCCGTCGAAAAGGTCGTCGTATTCCAGCAGGTCGGTTTCATAGGCGAGGATCTGCTGCATGCGGAGCGACCATTGCTGATCCCACGGGCGCGGCAGGCCAAGCGCTTCGTTCCAGGCGGGAAGCTGGACGGCGCGGGCGCGGGCGTTTTTCGACAGCGTCACGGCCAGCATTTCCAGAAGGATGCGCGTCACGTTGTTTTCCGGCTGCTGTTCGGTGAGGCCCAGCGAGTTGACCTGCACGCCGTAGCGAAAGCGGCGATACTTCGCATCCGCGATGCCGTAGCGGGTTGCGAGAAGTTCGTCCCACAACTCGGTGAAGGCGCGCATCTTGCACAGTTCGGTGACAAAGCGGATGCCCGCGTTGACGAAGAACGAGATGCGCCCGGCAAGCATCGGGAAATCGGAGGGCGAGACTTTGCCCTTGAGGTCATCGAGGACGGCGCAGGCGGTGGCGAGCGCGAAGGCCAGTTCCTGTTCCGGCGTCGCCCCGGCTTCCTGCAGGTGGTAACTGCAGACGTTCATCGGGTTCCATTTGGGCAGGTGGTCTGCGGTGTAGGCGGCGACGTCGGTGATCATGCGAAGTGAGGGCGCCGGCGGGCAGATGTAGGTGCCCCGGCTGAGGTATTCCTTGATGATGTCGTTCTGCACGGTGCCTTGCAGGGCCGAGACGTCGGCACCCTGTTCTTCGGCCACCGCGATGTAGAGCGCCAGAAGCCACGGGGCGGTGGCATTGATCGTCATCGAGGTGTTCATCTGGTCGAGCGGGATATCGCGGAAGAGGGTGCGCATGTCGCCGAGGTGAGCGACGGGGACGCCGACCTTGCCGACCTCGCCACGGGCCAGTTCATGGTCGCTGTCGTAGCCGGTCTGGGTGGGCAGGTCGAAGGCCACGGAAAGGCCGGTCTGCCCCTTGGCGAGGTTGGTGCGGTAAAGCGCGTTCGAGGCGGCGGCCGTGGAGTGGCCGGCATAGGTGCGAAAGAGCCAGGGTGCGTCTTTGGTCATGTCGGCCTCGCGAGTCGGGCGGGTAATTTTATTGCGTCAAGGATTGGATACGGGACATTTCATGCCAGTGTCAATCGCTGCGCTGCGGCGATGGCGGAGCGGGGGCCGGCCCCCGCACCCCCGGGATATTTGCGGACAGATGAAAGGCCGTTGTCGGTTTGACGAGATCGGATAGGGTCTGGCGATGTTCGGCACGGTGGCGGTTCCTGTCTGGCTTTTGATCCTTATCCTTGGCTTTGCCACGGTGAGTTTTGCCACGCATTTTCTGTTTCCCTCGGTGCGGTGGTTCTTTCGGCGGCGGGCGGAGCGGGCGCTGTCGCGGCTGAATGCGCGGTTGGACCGGAAGGTGGATCTGTTCAAGCTGGCGCGGCGGGCGGACATGGTGGCGCGGCTGGCCTATGACCCGAAGGTGGTGGAGGCGGCGATGGCCCATGCCGCCGAGACGGGAGTGCCGGGGTCTGTCGCGTTCGAGGAGGCGCGGACCTATGCGCGCGAGATCGTGCCGGGATTTTCCGCCACGCTGTATTTCGGGTTTGCAACGCGGGCGGCGAAGTGGCTGAGCCGGTTGTTGTTCCGGGTGCGGGTTGGCAAGGTGGACAAGGAGTTGGCGAATGTCGACCCGAAGGCCACGGTGATCTTTGTGATGAACCACCGGTCGAACGTGGATTATGTGCTGGTGACGTGGCTGGTGGCGGACCGGGCGGCGATTTCCTATGCGGTGGGGGAATGGGCGCGGGTCTGGCCGTTGAGCGCGATGATCCGGGCGATGGGGGCCTATTTCATCCGGCGCGGCAGCCGCAACGCTTTGTATCGCCGCGTGCTTGCGCGTTATGTGCAGATGGCCACGGCGGAGGGAACGACGCAGGCGATCTTTCCGGAGGGCGGGCTTAGCCTTGATGGGCGGGTCGGGCCGGCGAAGATGGGCCTGTTGAGCTATATCGTCGAAGGGTTCGAGCCGGGGGGCCGGGACGTGGTGTTCGTGCCGGTGGGCCTTGCCTATGACCGGGTGCTGGAGGACCGGGTGCTGGTCGCGGCGGCGGCGGAAGGCGGGCGGCGGTTCCGGGTGAGGCCGCTGCGGGTGGGCTGGCATGCGTTCGGGTTGATGTGGAACCGGATGCGCGGGCGGTTCAAGGGGTTTGGCACGGCGGCTGCGGCCTTTGGCGCGCCGGTGTCATTGAAGCGGTTTTTGGCGGAGGGCGGCGACGTCGAGACCTTGGGCGAGCGGCTGATGGCGGCCATTGCGCAGGTGGTGCCGGTGGTGTCGGTGCCGCTGGTGGCACGGGCGCTGGTTGAGGGGGCCGCATCGCGGGACGAGGTGCGCGCGCGGGTTCTGGCGCTGATCGCGCGGCTGGAGGCGGCGGGCGCGGTTCTGAAACTGCCGCCGCAGGGGATCAAGGCGGTGATGGCGGAGGGGCTGACGCCGTTGATCGCGCGGGGCGTGGTGAGCGAGGCGATGCAACCGGTGCCGGGACAGGAAGCGCTGCTGGCTTTCTACGCCTCTTCGGTGCCCGTCGTCTGACAGTTGCCGCAACGCGGCGGACATAAAATTACAAAACAGCAACTTACAGGGTTGCAAAGTTGCGTGAACGGTCGCTATTCTTGGAAAACGGCGCCGATTCTGCGGCGCGGCATTCCTGACGGAGGCTCTGTTGGCTTTGGACACGCAATCGGCTCCCCCGGTTCATGACGCACCGCTGAAAGACCTGTACGAGCTTGGGGAGATGCCGCCTTTGGGCCATGTGCCAAAGCAGATGTATGCCTGGGTGATCCGGCGCGAGCGGCACGGAGCCCCGGAAACCGCGATGCTGCAGGAGGTGGTGGACACCTGGGCCATCGACAGCAACGAGGTGCTGGTGATGGTGATGGCGGCGGGGGTCAATTACAACGGCGTCTGGGCCGCGCTGGGCGAGCCGATCTCGGTGTTCGACGGGCACAAGCAGCCCTACGCGGTGTTGGGGTCGGATGCGGCGGGGATCGTCTGGGCGGTGGGCGACAAGGTGAAACGCTGGAAGGTCGGGGATGAGGTGGTGGTCCACTGCAATCAGGACGACGGCGACGACGAGGAATGCAATGGTGGCGATCCGATGTTTTCACCCAGCCAGCGGATCTGGGGCTATGAAACCCACGACGGGTCTTTCGCGCAGTTCACGCGCGTCCAGTCGCAGCAATTGATGCCGCGCCCGAAGCACCTGACCTGGGAAGAAAGTGCCTGCTACACGCTGACGCTGGCCACCGCCTACCGGATGCTGTTCGGGCATGAGCCGCATGACCTGAAACCGGGGCAGAACGTGCTGGTCTGGGGCGCGTCGGGCGGCCTTGGGTCGTATGCGATCCAGTTGATCAACACGGCGGGGGCCAATGCGATCGGCGTGATCAGCGACGAGAGCAAGCGCGATTTCGTGATGAGCCTTGGCGCCAAGGGTGTGATCAACCGGGGCGACTTCAAATGCTGGGGGCAGCTGCCGAAGGTTGGCAGCGAGGAGTATAACGTCTGGCTGAAGGAGGCGCGGCGCTTCGGCAAGGCGATCTGGGACATCACCGGCAAGGGTGTGTCGGTGGACATGGTCTTTGAGCATCCGGGCGAGGCGACGTTTCCGGTATCGTCCTTGGTGGTGAAGAAGGGCGGCATGGTGGTGATCTGCGCGGGGACCACCGGGTTCAACTGCACCTTCGACGTGCGCTACATGTGGATGCACCAGAAGCGGTTGCAGGGCAGCCACTTTGCGCATCTGAAGCAGGCGGCGGCGGCCAACAAGCTGATGGTGGAGCGGCGGCTGGACCCCTGCATGTCAGAGGTGTTTCCTTGGGCCGAGATACCGCGGGCGCATACGTTGATGTGGAAGAACCAGCACAAGCCGGGCAACATGGCGGTGCTGGTGCAGGCGCCGCGCACCGGGCTGCGGACCTTTGAAGACACGCTGGAGGCGAGCCGCCCGGCGTGACGAACAGCGCTGCCCGCCGGACCGCGCCGCGCCGGATTGACGCGGCGGACGGACCGGTTCTGCCGGTGGTCGAAGGCCTGGTGCCCGTGACACGCTGAGGCTGTCCGCCTTGGTATGTTAACTACGATTTACAGCGCAGAACCCGGTATGCGGCGATTTTCCGGCTTGCCCTGCTGGCCGCATCGACGACTGTTGACCGTGCGGGCCAGGCTGTCGGCAAGATGGCGGTGGCTTTGCAATGTGCAGTTGAATCGTTCCCGGGGGCCTCATGCGCCACGACTGGATCTATGACGTGTTGTCGGATCTGAAGGCTTATGCCACTGCGAACAGATTGCCCGCACTTGCGGCGAAGGCTGACGAGGCGCTTGCGGTGGCGCGGGCCGAGATCGCTGCGCAGGAGCTCACCCCGGATCAGGGTGGAGCCGACGAAAACGGGCCGACGGAGCCGACGCAATAACCTCGCGCCCGGTTTTGAAGGCGGTTATGGTCGCGGCCATGCAAACCCCCGCCCTTACCTTTTCTGACGATCAGGCCCAAGCGTTCGACCGACTGGCCGCTGAGCTTGCGATGCACGGCATCGACGTGACCGAGGGCGTGTTGACGCCGATGGCCGAGGGCAAGCCTTCGGTGCTGGCGGTGGTGGGCAAGGCCGGGTCGGGCAAGACGATGCTGCTGGCGGCGCTATACCGAAGCCTGAAGGCTGCCGGGGTTGAGATCGTTTCGGGCGATTACGAGGGGCGGCGGCGGAAGGATCGCCGCACGCTGGCGATATTGGCGCCGACCAACAAGGCGGCAAGCGTGCTGCGGTTGCGCGGAGTGCCCGCGACGACGATCCACCGCATCCTTTATACCCCCGTCTATGACCCGCAGTATGAAAAGATCGCCGAGTGGCTGGCCGGGAATGGGCCGCGCCCGGTGGTCGAGGGGCTGACCGATCTGGCGCTGGACCGGGCGCATGCGTTTTACCAGACGGTCGCGTCGATACCGGGCGCGCTGGCGGCGGCCGGGTTGAAGGGCAGCGATTTCATCAAGGGCTGGAAGCGCCGCGAGGAGCCGCTGGATGTGGGGTTCGTGGACGAGTCCTCGATGCTGGACGAACGCGCGCTGGCCGACCTGCGCGAAATCTTTCCGACGCTGGTATTGTTTGGCGACCCCGCGCAACTGGCCCCGGTGGGCGCGTCGGGCGAGATGGTGTTCGACAAGCTGGGCGAGAGCCGGCGGTTGGTGCTGAGCCGGATCCACCGGCAGGCTGAGGACAACCCGATCCTTGACCTTGCCCACGCCCTTGGCGACGAGCGGCTGGGGTTCGAAGAGTTCGAGCGGATGGTCGAGGACCGGGCGCGGGCGGACGACCGGGTGGTCTGGGCCGAGCGGGTGGATGCGGGGCTGATGGCGCGCAGCCCGGTGCTGGTGTGGCGCAACGCGACGCGGGTACGGCTGATCCAGGCGTTCCGGTCGGCGTATGGCGCGCCGGAGGACCGGCTGCTGCCGGGCGAGCCCTTGATCTGCGACGGGATCGAATTGCCGTTGAAGCACAGGAAGAAGCGGATCGATCTGGAGGCGCGCGGGCTGATCAAGGGCGCGCAGGTGATCTATCTGGGCGAAGGCAACCGAGAGGGCTTTGCCAAGTTGCACGTGGTTGGGGCCGAGGAGCCGCAGATTTCGGCGGCAAGCATCATCAAGATCGAAATGCCCGACGAGGAAGAGCCCTTCATTCCGCACGCGGCCCGGATGGGCGCGGCCTTCCTGCACGGGGCGGCGGTGACGATCCACAAGGCGCAGGGCAGCCAGTGGGACGCGGTGCAGGTGTTTGCGCCGGACCTTTATGCAGCCGCCCAATCGGGGCGCTCGGAAGCGGGTGTGCCCTTGTGGAAGCGGCTGGCCTATGTGGCGATCACCCGGGCGCAGACGCGGCTTTACTGGGTGGTGCGCAACCGGTTGGCGCGGCCCTTGGCACCGTTGACGATTGATGATCTGCGGCGCGATCCCGCACCGCTTGCCTTGGCGGACGGAGCGGAATGACCGGCGGCGGAGCGAGGGGTTTCACACCCCTCGCGCTCCGCCCCGAAAAGCGAGGGGTTTCACACCCCTCGCGCTCCCCGTGGGATATTTCTGGAAGGGGAAGTCAAATTTGATTCAAATTGGTGGGGCTGTCGGCTAGGGTCGACGGCAGAGATGGAGGCTTTGATGGCTTTGGTGTTCGTTCAGTTTCGCTGCACGCCGGGCAAGACCTATGAGGTTGCCAATGCGATCTGGGACCGAGAGGTGGTCAGCGAGCTTTACTCGACGAGCGGGGAGTATGATCTGATCGCCAAGGTCTATATCCCCGATGGCGAGGATACCGGGCATTATCTGTCGTCGCGGCTGTTCGACATTCCGGACATGGTGCGGACGCTGACGACGATGACGTTCAAGGCGTTCTGACGCTAGAGCCACGCGGTGCGGCGGGTGCCGATTGCGGCGGCGACGGTGGCGTGGCCGTCGCGGGCGAGCAGCTGGTCAAGGCCGCGCGCGATATGGGCGGCGACCGAAAGGCCCTGGTAGACCATCGCGGTGTAAAGCTGCACGGCGGAAGCGCCGGCGGTGATCTTGGCATAGGCTTGTTCGGCGGTGGAGATGCCGCCGACACCGATCAGCGGCAGTTTCCCATCGGTCAGTTGTGACAGGCGCGCCAGCACGCGGGTGGAGCGTTCGAAGAGCGGTGCGCCGGAGAGGCCGCCGGCTTCGGCCTTGTGCTGGCTTTTGAGGCCGTCGCGGTTGAGGGTGGTGTTGGTGGCGATGATGCCCGCGATGCCCGACGCAAGGGACACCTCCACGATCTGGGCAAGGTCGTCGTCGGTGAGGTCGGGGGCGATCTTCAGGAACACCGGGATTGCGGTGGCAAGGCTGCTGCGCGCATCCATCACCCCGGCGAGGAGGGCGGTGAGGGCGGCGGGGCCTTGCAGATCGCGCAGGCGTTCCGTGTTGGGTGAGGACACGTTGACGGTGGCGAAATCGACATGCGGGCCGCAATGGGCCAGCACGCGGGTGAAATCGGCGGCGCGGTTGTCGGAGGTCTTGTTGGCGCCGAGATTGAGGCCGACCGGGACCGGGCCGCGTTTGCGCTGGGAGAGGCGCAGGCCGATCGCCGTCATTCCGTCGTTGTTGAAGCCGAAGCGGTTGATCGCGGCGCGGTCTTCGGTGAGGCGGAAGAGGCGGGGTTTGGGGTTGCCGGGCTGGGGCAGGGGGGTGGCGGCGCCCACCTCGACAAAGCCGAAGCCCGCGCGGGACAGGGGTGCGATGGCGGTGGCGTTCTTGTCATAGCCGGCGGCGAGGCCAACGGGATTCAGGAGCGGCAGGCCCGCCAGCGTGGTGGCAAGGCGGGGCGAGGAAACAGGGCCGGGCAGCGGCGCGAGGCCCGTTTGCAGCGCCAGAAGCGAGAGGGCGTGGGCGCGTTCGGGATCCATGCGGTGCAGAAGGGCGAGGCCCGCGCGCTCGACGAGGTTCACCAGACGCCCTCGGGGAAGATGTGGCCGGTGGCACCGAGGGGCAGCGACTTGTCCCATACGACGTCCGAAAGGGTGAGTGCGCGGTAGAGATGCGGAAAGAGAGCCCCGCCGCGCGAGGTTTCCCATTTCAAGGCCGGCCCGAGCGCGGTGCTGTCGAGCGCCACAAGGACAAGATCACTTTCAGCGGCGAAGTGCTTGGCGGCAGTTTCGGCGACCTGTGCCGCGGTGGAGATGTGGATGTAGCCATCGGCCAGGTCGATCGGCGCGCCAAGGGTTTTCCCGGCGGCGCGGAACGCATCCCATTCGGGGCGGCGGAAGATTTTGTAGATCAGCATGGGCGTGTCTTTGCCCTGCGGCGGCTTGGCGGTCAATCCGTTCGGCATCCGAAAGGACTGTATCTTTGAATGCAGCATTCCGGCCGCAGCCTGCACATTGTTGCCGGCTCAGCCCCACCGCCACGACATGATCACTGATATGACGAAGGGCGGCCATACGGCCACCATGCTCTGCATTGATAAATGTCTAATCAAATTAGAAAGGCACGTCAATGAAACAACTTCTGATTGCATGCAGTTTTTCCGCTTTGGCCGCTTCTGCGAGTGCAGAAACGATGTCGCGCGACTTCTGTGAGTATAAAACAATCCAAAATTCGAACGCCAAGTTCCGTTGGGACCCAACCTGCTCGGTCCCTTCGATTCTGATTCGCAGCTCCGAGCTGGCCAAGCCCGACAGGACGCCGGCCGAGCCCGAAAAGCCCGAGGTGAACAAGCCCGGGGTTCCCGAGCCGGAAGTGAAGCCTGAGCCGGAAGTGAAGCCGGAGCCGGAAGTGAAGCCGGAGCCTGAGGTGAAGCCCGAGCCAGAGGTGAAGCCCGAGCCGGAAGTGAAGCCCGAGCCGGAAGTGAAGCCCGAGCCGGAGGTGAAGCCGGAGCCTGAGGTGAAGCCGAAGCCTGAGGTGAAGCCGGAGCCTGAGGTGAAGCCGGAGCCTGAGGTGAAGCCGGAGCCTGAGGTGAAGCCGGAACCTGAGGTGAAGCCGGAGCCTGAGGTGAAGCCGGAGCCTGAGGTGAAGCCGGAGCCATTGGCTGACCCAGATGAGGGTGATAAAGCGGACAAGGAAAAGGCCGACAAGGACGCCAAGGACAAGGCCGACAAACAGAAGGCCGACAAAGTCGCCCAAGACAAGGCGGACCAGGAGCGGGCGGATCAGGCGCGGGCTGACCAGGATCGGGCTGACCCGGATCGAGCTGACAAGGAGCGGGCTGACAAGGAGCGGGCTGACCAGGACGCAAAGGACAAGGCCGATAAACAGAAGGCCGACAAAGACGCCCAAGACAAGGCGGACCAGGCGCGGGCTGACAAGGAGCGGGCTGACAAGGACCGGGCGGACAAGGACAAGGCGGACAAGGACAAGGCGGACAAGGACAAGGCTGACAAGGACCGGGCGGACAAGGACAAGGCTGACAAGGACCGGGCGGACAAGGACAAGGCGGACAAGGACGCCAAGGACAAGGCCGACAAGGACAAGGCCGACAAGGAACACGACGACAACGGTGGGGGCAACGACGCGGACCGGGTAGACGAAAGCAACCCAGCCCTCGACAAAGCCCCGAAGGACAACAAGAAGCCCTGAGAGACGATGGATGATGGACACGGCGCGCTGAAGCGCGCCGTGTTTTCATTTGAAATACAGGTGGATGGACGGTGACCCCGGCGGTTTGACAGACGGCAGGAGGGAGGCGCAGACTGGGGAGAGCAACCGAATTCAGCCGTAAGGAGAATCGACGTGCCGCATCTCACCAATAAATTCAACCTGACATCCATGGCGTCAGCCGGGTTTATGATACTTGCCACTCCGCTTGCCGCCGAGACCGTGAAACTGACGCTGCTTGGCGTGGGCGACGTCTACAATTTCGAGGAAGAAGACGGGCGTGGCGGGTTTGCGCGGCTGAACGCGGTGGCCAAGGCCGAGCGCGCGGCGAACCCCAACACGCTTTACCTGTTCAACGGGGACATGCTGAGCCCGTCGCTGATCTCGGGCTTCGACATGGGACAGAACACGATTGATTTCACAAATCTGGTGCCGTTCGACCTTGCCGTGCCAGGGAACCACGAGTTCGATTTCGGGCCGGAAAACTTCATGGAGAAGATGAAGGCGTCAAAATACCCTTGGGCGGCGATCAACATCACCAATGCGGACGGCAGCCCGATCGAGGGTCTTGGCGGGGTGACGGTGAAGGAGGTGGGCGGGCTGAAAGTGGCGCTGGTGCCGGTGGCGCAGGACACCTCGCCGGAGGTGAGTTCGACGGGGAGTTTGAAGTTCCTGCCCACCGTCGACAGCGGGATCGAGGCGGCGAAGGCCGCGCGCGAGGCGGGGGCGGATATCGTGGTTGGCGTGGTGCAGACCAACATGGAGAACGACCGCGCGCTGATGGCGAGCAAGGCGTTCGACGTGATCCTGTCGGGCGACGACCACACCTATGCCACGGCCTATGACGGGGTGACGGCTTATGTGGAGACGAGCGTGGATGCGCAATTGCTGACGCCGATCGACCTGACGGTCGAGGTGGGCGAAAAGGACGGCAAGCGCACGATCAGCTGGACGCCTGCGTTCCGGTTCATCGACACGGCGACGGTGGCGCCGGACCCCGAGTCTGCCGCACTTGCCGACAGTTTCCGCGCCAAGATGGACCAAACGCTGAACGTGGAGATCGGCACGCTGGAGACGCCCTTGGACAGCCGGCGCAACGTAGTGCGGTCAGCCGAGGCCACGATGGGCAACCTGATCGCTGATGCGATGCGGGATGCGACAGGGGCGGATATCGCCATCATGAACGGTGGTGGCATCCGGGGTGACACGACCTATGACGCGGGGCGCAAGCTGACGCGGCGCGATATCCTGACGGAGTTGCCGTTCGGCAACCTGACGGTGGTGACCGAACTGCCGGGCAGTCAGGTGCTGCTCGCGCTGGAGAACGGGGCGAGCCAGATCGAGAAAGGCGCGGGGCGGTTCGCGCAGGTGTCGGGGCTAAGCTACACCATCGACCCCACGGCCGAGCCGGGGGCGCGGGTGTCGGAGGTGATGGTGGGTGGTGCGCCATTGGAGGCTGACAAGCTCTACAAGGTGGCGGTCAATGACTACATCATTGGCGGCGGCGACGGCTATGATGCGCTGGGCGGCGGGCGGGTGCTGACTGAAGGGTCCACGAGCCGGTTGGTGGCGAATGACGTCATGGACTATGTCGAGAAGGTCGGGATGGTGAAGGCCGCGGTTGAGGGGCGGATCAAGATCCTCGGCCAGTGATGGAGACGGGCTTGATGGAGACGGGCTTGGCGCGAAGGCGTGCCGAGCCTATCTTTTGCGGATGTGCGGCCGTTTCACCATCACTCATCCGAACGAAGCGCTGGCGGCGCTGTTCGGTGCCGTGCCCGGCAACGACTTGCCGATGGTGCCGAACTACAACGTCTGCCCGACGAACCCGGTTGCGGTCGTGACCTCGGACGGCGGGGTGCGGCGGTTGCGCGCGATGCGCTGGGGGTTCGTGCCGTCGTGGTACAAGGCGACGAATGACGGGCCTTTGATCATCAACGCCCGGGCCGACACCGTGGCGACGAAACCCGCCTTCCGTGAGGCCGTGCGGTCACGGCGCTGCATCGTGCCGGCAAGCGGATTTTACGAATGGAGCACGGGCGAGAAGGGTGAAAAGTTGCCGTGGTATTTCACCCGCGCGGACGGGTTGCCGATGGCGTTGGCCGGGGTCTGGCAACGCTGGCATGACATCGACACCGTTGCCATCGTGTCGACCGACGCGGGGCCGGTGATGGCGGGGCTGCACCACCGCGAGCCGGTCGTGCTGGAACAGGCGGACTGGCCGCTGTGGCTGGGCGAGGCAGGGCATGGTGCGGCCGTCTTGATGAAAGCCGCACCGGAGGGTGCGCTGACGCGGCCGGTCAGGGTGTCTTCGGCTGTCAATTCCAACCGGGCGTCGGGGCCGGACCTGATCGTGCCGATTGCCGCCTGATCAGGCCAAGCCACGCTGCAACTGCGAAAGGGATGTTCAAAAAAACGGAACCCTCACCGGACCCAGCGGTTGAGTGTCCGGTGCTGTTCGTCTGGAAGGACTATGAGTGTGCAGGATGCCGACGCAAAGATCGTTCGCCTTGAACCAAGACCAAATCTTCCCCACGGCGCGTTGCGCGATGCGTCGCGGCCGTTGGAACTGTGGGCTGGGCTGGAATGCAGCCACGTCACGATCGACGGCGCCATCCGTGACCAGTTGCATGAAACCGGGCATCTGATCCGCGACGACGACCTTGACCGGATCGCGGACCTGGGAATCCGCACCATCCGTTACCCGCTGCTTTGGGCCCATGCCGAAGGGGGCGGACCGACCCTTGCCGATCATGGGCGACGGTTGGCGCGGCTGGAGGCGCTGGGGATCACGCCCATCGCAGGCTTTCTGCATCACGGTGCCGGGCCAGATGGCCTGCTGCCGACCGATCCCGGATTTGCCGAGCGGCTGGCCGATTTTGCCGAAACGGTGGTTCGGCGCTTTCCGTCATTGCGCCATTTCACCCCGATCAACGAACCGGTAACGACAGCGCGCATCGCCTGCCTTTACGGGCAGTGGGAGCCACATGCCCGCGACACGCCGACGTTCCTGCGCCATGTCGCCGGCTACGCGACGGCAACCGCCGAGGTGATGCGCCGCATCCGTGACCTGCGGCCGGCGGCGATGCTGATCCAGACCGAGGATGTGGGTCGCGTCTTTGCGACGGAGGCGCTGGCGGAGCAGGCGGCCTACGAGAACGAGCGGCGGTTTCTGGGCTTTGACCTCCTGTGCGGCCGGGTCGGCCAGGGGCATCCGTTCTGGACCGAACTGGTTGATGCGGGCGTTGCGGTTGACACTCTGGCTGCGCTGGCCGCCGCGCCTTGCCCGCCAGACATCATGGGTATCGACCAGTATCTGACCAGCGATCGGTTCCTCGATCACCGCTTGGAGCGTTATCCGCACGAGCCGGTGGGAGGCAACGGGCGGCAGGCCTATGTCGATGTGGCTGCGGTGCGCGTCCCGGAATTGCAGCCGCAGGTCGGCCTCTTGGCGCGGCTGCGCGAGGTCAAGGCCCGGTATGGCCTGCCCATCGCCGTGACCGAGGTGCACAACGGCTGCACGCGAGAGGAGCAGTTGCGCTGGCTGATGGAGGCGTGGCAGGCAGCGACGGCGGCGCGGCAGGACGGCATCGACGTACGCGCGATCACGGTGTGGTCACTGTTTGGCACCTATGACTGGAATTCGATGCTACGCGAGCGCAGGGGCTTTTACGAAAGCGGTGCGTTTGACGTACGCCACGATCCGCCGCATCCGACGGTGATCGCGAAGGCTGCGGCTTCGCTTGCGCGCCACGGACGCTTTGACCACCCGCTGCTTGCCCGCGCCGGGTGGTGGCGTGACTGTGCGAGCGATCCGGTGGCGCTGCTACGGGTCGAGGGGCCAATCAAGGTGCTGGACCCTGTGCTGGCCTGTTGCGCCAGACGCCGGATCGACACGCTGGCACCGGGGGGTGGGGCTACGCGGCCAGAGGTGCCGGAATGGGGCGCCCTGACCCTGTCGGTCGAGGGCGAGGTCTGCCGGTTTTCGTTTCATTCGACAGGCGCGACGGATGCCCTGCAGATCGACGCGGATATCGACGCTGACATGATTGCCGCGACGGATGCGGTTCTGGACTTGGCGGTTGACGGTTTGACCGGGCACTTCACGCTGACTGAGCTTGGGCCGCATTGCCAGTATCGCCTGTTGCCGGTCGATCTGTCGCAGGCGGATGAAATCGGGCCGCGTCGGAAGGAGCGCTACGCGCGTGGCGGTGGCTGAGAGGCTGCGCGCAACGCGCCGGGCGCCAGAAGCGCGCCACGGCTGCCGACCACGAAGGCTGACACGCGCTGGGCCTGACCAATTGCGGTTTCGGGGCTGGCACCCATCAGGCGGGCGGCAAGATAGGCGCCGTTGAAGCTGTCGCCCGCGCCGGTGGTGTCGATCACGCGCGGCGCCGCTGTCACCGGGCAGGCACCTTGTTGATCGGCGGCGCGCCACAGGGTTGGCCGCGCGCCGTCCTTGACGACGGTCTCGGCGACCCCGAGGCGGGCATAGCGGTCGCGGGTGGTGGCGGGATCGGGGTCGGCGAAGGCCAGCGCCTCGTCCTCGTGCGTGGGCAGCAGGATGTCGGCGGAACGCGCGGCGAGGTCGATGGCGGCCCGTGCGGTATCCATCGCTTCCCACAGACGCGGCCGCAGGTTGGGATCGAATGCCACGGTGAAGCGGCGGTTTCCCCGCGCGCCCAAGGCGGACATCAGATGCGCGCGGCTGGCGGGCGGCAGGATGGCCAAGGTGATGCCGGACAGATAGACGAGGTCGGCGTTGGCAAGGGCCGAGGCCAGCAGCGCCGGATCGTCGGCAAGCCGGCGGGCGGCACTGTCCGAGCGCCAGTAGGAAAAGCTGCGTTCACCTGTGGCGTCGGTCTGGATCGTGTAAAGCCCGACCGTGCGCATGGCATCGCGCTGGATAAGGGCGGTTGCGATCCCGGCCGTTTGTAGCATCGCGACCATCGCATCCGACAGGGCATCGGTGCCGACCCGCGTCAGATACGCGACCTCTGCCTCGGCGGGCAGTAAGGCGCGCAAGGCCCATGCGACATTCAGGCTGTCGCCGGCAAAGCCCTGCTGCCACAGGCCGTCATCGCGGCGGGCGAATTCGACCATGCATTCGCCGATGCAGACCACGCGCATGAACCGCCCCTTCCCTCGCCGCACAGGCCGCGGGCGCAGGCTAGGCGGGTTCGAGCGGCGGGGGCAAGCCGTTTTGATCGTGGCTGGCGGAGGTTCCCTTGCCTTGGCGCGCGCGCGCCTATCTGATGGGGCAAGGGGTCGGCCCCGGAACCGGAGGCCGCCGACAGCACGCCGCACAGCAAGGAAGATGAAGATGCAGTATCGCCGCTTGGGTAAATCGGGCCTTCAGGTCAGCGCCTTTTCGTTCGGGTCATGGGTGACCTTCGCCAAACAGGTGGATATTGCCCCCGCCAAGGACATGATGGCCGCCGCCTATGACGCGGGGATCAACTTCTTCGATAACGCGGAAGGCTACGAACAGGGCCGGTCGGAACTGGTGATGGGGCAGGCGATAGAAGAGCTTGGCTGGAGCCGCGACAGTTTTGCGGTGTCGTCGAAGGTGTTCTGGGGCGGGCCGAAGCCGACGCAGCGCGGGCTGTCGGCCAAGCATGTCACCGACGCCTGCCATGCGGCGCTGAAACGGTTGCGGGTGGAATACCTGGATCTGTATTTCTGCCACCGCCCGGACGTCGACACCCCGATCGAGGAAACGGTGCGGGCCATGCACCACCTGATCGCGCAGGGTAAAGTGCTGTATTGGGGAACGTCGGAATGGTCGGCGCAGCAGATCACCGAAGCGCATGCGGTTGCGGCGCGCTGGGGCCTGACGCCACCGACGATGGAGCAGCCGCAATACAACCTGTTCGAGCGGGAAAAGGTCGAGGGCGATTATGCGCCGCTTTATGACACCTTCGGTCTGGGCACGACGATCTGGTCGCCCTTGGCGTCGGGACTGCTGACCGGGAAATACAGCGACGGCATCCCGCAGGATGCGCGCGCGAACCTGCCCGGCTACGAATGGCTGCGTGACAAGTTCACCAGCGACGAAGGCCGCGCCCGGATTGCCAAGGTGCGCGATCTCGCGGCGGTTGCGACCCGGCTTGAGATGCCGATCCATCACCTAGCGCTGGCGTGGTGCCTGACGAACCCGCGGGTTTCGACGGTTATCCTTGGGGCGTCGCGGTTGTCGCAGCTGACCGACAACCTTGCCGCGCTGGACCGGGTGGGCGATCTGACGCCAGAGGTTCTGGCCGAGATCGACGGCATCCTTGGCAACCGCCCGCCGGCACCGCAGCGGTTCTGATCGGGGCTGCCCGCGCCGGCTGCAAATCCGGTGCGGGTGCCCGACTGACGCGATGGCGGTTGTACGCCGGGCGGCGATCTGGTGATCTGGTCGGGCAGATGCGTAGGCGGGATTGTCCCGGCTGCGTGGGTGCGAACCGGGCAGTGGCGTGCAGATGACCAGAGATGACACCGCCAAGGATACCGCAGGTGACAAGGCGCTGACCGGCCTTTCCAGCGACGAGGCGCTGCGGCGGCTGGCGCTGGACGGGCCGAACGAACTGCCGCGCGGCGATCATCGCACCGGGCCGCGCATCCTTTTTGACGTGGTCAAGGAGCCGATGCTTGCGCTTTTGCTGGCAAGTGGGGCGATCTATGCGGTGCTGGGCGAGACGACTGATGCCGCCGTGCTGGCCGGGTTTGCCTGCCTGTCGGTGGTTATAACGCTGGTGCAGGAACTGCGCAGCGAGCGGGTCCTGGAGGCGCTGCGCGATCTGAGCAGCCCGCGGGCCTTGGTCATCCGGGATGGTGCGCGCCAGCGCATTGCGGGGCGCGAGGTGGTGCGGGGCGATATCATCGTTCTGGCCGAGGGCGACCGGATACCGGCCGACGCACGGCTGTTGTCGGCGCAGGATTTGCAGGCCGACGAGTCCCTGCTGACGGGTGAAGCGGTTGCTGTTCGCAAGGTGGCAGCCGTCGGTGCCGAGGCGCAGGCGGGCCTTCCGGGCGGTGATGACTTGCCGCTGGTCTTTTCGGGCACGCTTGTGGTGCGCGGGAAAGGCATCGCCGAGGTCATGGCAACCGGGGCCGCGACCGAGATCGGCAAGATCGGGACGACGCTGGTGACGGTCAGGACCGAAC
This sequence comes from Tabrizicola sp. BL-A-41-H6, assembly GCF_050632395.1. GTDB lineage: Bacteria > Pseudomonadota > Alphaproteobacteria > Rhodobacterales > Rhodobacteraceae > JAUYQR01. The sequence continues at coordinate 3,642,261 of NZ_CP192600.1, read as the reverse complement.
CGCCGCGGCTTTATGCGCAGACCCGCCGCATCGTGCTGTTCCTTGCGGTGGTGGGGGGGCTGGTCAGCCTGCTGGTTGGCGGACTTTACGTGTATTTCAGGGGTGGCTGGCTTGACGGCCTTCTGGCGGGCATTGCCATCGGGATGTCGATGCTTCCCGAGGAGTTTCCGGTGGTCCTTGCCATTTTCATGGCGGTGGGGGCGTGGCGACTGTCGAAGGCGCGGGTGCTGACGCGCCGCGCGGCCGCGATCGAGGCCTTGGGGGCGGCGACGGTGCTGTGCACCGACAAGACCGGGACGCTGACGCTGAACCGCATGGCGATCCGGCAGGTTCGCTTGCAAGACGAGACGAGCTTTGCGGCGGACGGCGGGGCGCCGCCCGGACCGGGGTTTGCGACGGTGATCGGCTACGGACTTCTGGCGTCCGACCCGCAGCCGTTCGACCCGATGGAGCAGGCGTTCCATGACGTTCCGAAAGCGGTGGACCCGACGGCGGGGCTGACGCTGGAACGGACCTATGGTTTGCGCACCGATCTGCTGGCGATGTCGCAGGTCTGGCGGCGCGACGCGCCCTCACGCGACTGGGTGGTTGCCACAAAGGGTGCGCCCGAGGCGGTTGCCGAGCTGTGCCACTTGTCGGCTGATGACCGCAAGGCAGTGGCGCGGGCGGTGGACAGCATGGCAGCAGGCGGGTTGCGCGTGCTTGGCGTGGCCGGGGGCACGCTTTCGGACGGCGATCTGCCGGAACGGCCGGAGGATCTGCCGCTGACGTTTCTGGGGCTGGTCGGTCTGGCCGACCCCCTGCGCCCCTCGATTGCGCAGGCGGTTGCGGAGTGTCGGCGCGCCGGGATCAGGGTCAAGATGATAACGGGCGATTATCCGGTGACCGCCACGGCGATTGCCCGGGAGGCAGGTCTGGATGGCCGAAACCCCCTGACCGGCCGGGAACTGGACAGCCTTGACGACGCCGCCTTGCGCCAAAGGCTTTCGGAGGGCGACATCTTCGCCCGCATCATGCCCGAGCAGAAGCTTCGCATCGTGAACGCGCTGAAATCGTCCAACGAGGTCGTGGCAATGACCGGCGACGGCGTCAACGATGCGCCGGCATTGAAAAGCGCGCATATCGGCATTGCGATGGGTGGGCGTGGCACGGACGTGGCGCGCGAAGCCTCGGCGCTGGTGCTGCTGGATGACGATTTCGGGTCGATCGTCAGGGCCGTCCGGCTGGGCCGCAGGATCTATGACAACCTGCGCAAGGCGGTGAGCTTTGTCTTTGCCGTGCACCTGCCGATCGCGGGTCTGGCGATCCTGCCGCTGCTGTTCGGCTTTCCGATCATTCTGGGGCCGATACACATTGCCTTTCTGGAAATGGTGATCGACCCGGTCTGCACATTAGTCTTCGAAGCCGAGGACGAGGAAGACGACATAATGGACCGTCCGCCCCGCCACCCGGACGAGCGGCTGTTTTCTGCGGGCCTGGTCACGTGGAGCGTTACGCAAGGGCTGGTCGCGCTGGCTGCGGTGATCGGGATGCTGGTGTACGGGGCGCAGAAGGCGATGCCGGAGGAAGAGCTGCGCGCGCTGGTGTTCTTCACGCTGGTCATCACCATCATCGCGCTGATCCTTGTGAACCGGTCGTTCACATCGTCGCTGGGTGCGGCGCTTGGTCGGCCGAAGCCCGCGCTGCTGATCGTGCTGGCGGGAGTCGGCGGGATTCTAGCGACGGTGGTGCTGTGGCCTGTGGCGCAGGGCGTCTTCAGGTTCGGCCCGCTTCATGGCGACGATATCGTTCTGACGGCTGCGGCGGGGCTGGCGGTGCTGCTGGTGCTGGAACTGCTGAAGGGATTTTGGCGGGGGGCGCGCTTAACCGCTGCAAAGGTCGCGACGCAGGCGCGATGAGATGGGGGGAACCGCAGGCGGTCTGCGGCGGTAAGGAACGGACGGCGATCCGGCGACATTGAGCAACCTGTTGGCCCTTTGAACGGGCGTTTCCGAACCGGTGGTTTCAATGTTTGCATGGAATGGCATGACGGCCGGAACGCTGCGTTGCGCGGTGACACCGTGACCCGTTGGGAGGGCAGCTATTGCGGGCCTGCGCCTGTGCCCGCGACCTGATTTATGGGTGGAATCTTGACCATTGGGCGCTTGGCTTCCTGATCGTGCTGGCAATCTGGGCTGGGCGCGGGCGGGCTGGCGTTGCGGCGACTTTGGTGCTTGCCCTTGCATTCCTGTCACCGCTTTGCGCCCTGTCTTCGGCGCTGTCTTCGGCGCTGTTTTCCGCGCGTGTCGTTCATCACGTTCTGCTGGTGGCGGTGGCGGCACCGCTGCTGGCACTGGCGCGCCCGGCAAAAATGCCCAGTCCGGTCGGTCTGCCGTTTCTCTTGGCGACCGCCGCGCTGTGGCTGTGGCACCTGCCGAAGGCCTACGACGCGGCGTTGGATCATATGGCGATCTACTGGGCCATGCAGGCAAGCCTGCTGGGCTTTGCCTTTCTGTTCTGGCGGGCTGCGTTTTCGCTGCACGGTGGGCAGGGATCGGCTGGGTTTTTCTGGCCTATCTTGCGATGGGGCTGTTGGGCAGGTTGCTGGCTCGCCGCGCCTGACGCAGGATGGGAGAGGCCACGTGATGTGGGTCGATGCGCTGGTCCCGCATGCAAAGGCGCTGCATCTTGGATTCATGGCGGTCTGGGTGGCGGGGCTGATAGCACTGCCGCAGATGCTGGCGCGGCATGATCGTGCGATCGTGCAGGGCGAGTTCGCGCAGATCCGTCGCGCCACGCATTACGGCTATGTCTGGCTGATCACGCTGGCGGCTGTCCTGTAGTTTGCCAGCGGTGGCGCGCTGACCTTCATGCGTGAGGTGTTCACGGTATGGATCCTAGGAAGGCTGGTGCCGGTCGCGGGGCTTGTCGCGGCGCACGCATGGGTGGGCCACACCATCGTTGCCGTGGTCGAAACCGATGGCCAGCATGAACCGCCCGAGCCATTGGTGTCGACCGTCACCATTTCCGGTCTGGTCATCGGCACATCCGCTTCCTGAGCGTTGTTCTGGCCAAGCCAGAGCTTGAAGAACTGCCGATGCCGTCGTGGCTTCTGGCGCCACTGGGGCGTCAGTTGCCCTTCGATATTCCCAGCCGATAGTCGAATACGAGTTTTCCCCCATGCCAACCACGAAATGCGTCCAGGCCGCGGCGCGGATGCGGATGCCAGGGACCAATAACAACTCCATTGTGTCGCTGGCTCCGGCCAGAAGCCCAAAGAGGAAAGCTGTGCCCGCAGCCCAAAGCGCGGCCCAGGCCCAGCGGGTTTCGCCCGACCACCAGTAAAGCAGATCAGCGCCGAAGACACAGAACGTCAGCGCGACGGGGAAGGCGACCGACATCGCGTGGAGGGGGTGCCCCCAGATGGCCATTCGGCTTTCCGTCTGCTGGAAGGCGGGGTCATTGGCGATCGGGTCTTCGAAGGGGCTGACGTCCACGGCAGCTTGGGTCATTTTCTGAGGCATCGGACGCTCCTGCGTGGATTGGCTTTCGGTGTAACGCTTCAGCTCATGACGGGTTGCCAGGACCGCTTGTCGATCATGCACCCAGCAGGACCTGTGGCCCGGACGATTGCCGAAGTCTGGTGGATCATGCTGGTGGGTGCGGTGGTGATCTTCGGATTTGTGATGCTGCTTTTGGTCGTGGCGCTGCGTCGCGGTGCGGCACCTGCCGGGCAAGATGGCGAGCGCGGCTGGATGTGGGGGTTTGGCCTTGGGTTCCCCTTGGTGACGCTGGCTGCGTTGACCGTCTACGGGCTTCATGTGGGAGAACGCCTGCTGCCGCGCGACAGTGCCGATGTCGTCACCGTCCGGGCCGAGGCGCGGCAATGGGTCTGGTCCTTCGGCTATGCCGACCTGCCCGGATTCGCGACCGAGGGCGTGCTGCATATTCCGGCCGGACGCCCGGTGAACGTGGAGATCGCTAGCGTGGCCTGCGATCGGGCTGGGCGGTCTGGGGGCCCTTGCACTGGCTGGGGCATCAGCGTCGGTCATGATCGCGCGGCCCGAGCCGGCTGGCCATGCCTATGACGCGACGCTTTGGTTGCTGGCCGGGCATGTCGGGCTTCACGCTGCGCTGACCCTGATCATGCTTGGCTATCTATGGGCACGGGTGGCTTCGGGCTATGCCTCCTCGGGCCGCACTGGCGAGGCGCGGATCGTGGCGTTATGGGCCGATTTCACCGCAGCGACGGCGCTGGTGGCACTGGGCGCGGCATGGTTGCCGGGGGCGTTCAGATGAGCGAGGTCCTGCGTCTGTCACTGCCCATGACACTGTGGCTGGTCGGGTTCAGCGGGATCTAAGGGTTGCAGGGATTGTCGTGCTCGCGGCGCTGGCCGGTAGACCTGGATGCAGGTCTGGTTCTGATCGGTGCGGGGGCGGTCGTGGTGATTGCACAGGCGGTGCTGCTGATTGCCGTGCTGCGCGTGCCGTCGCGGTCGCGCTTTGTACAAGGCACAGCGGCCACGCTTGCGTTGGCCGCGCTGGTGGTGGGGTTGTGCACTATGGTGCCGCTGCTGGTCACCTCGGCGTGCCGGTAGTCCGGTGGATCGTCAGTCCGCCGGAGAAGGTTCTACCGGTGCCGGTTCGGTGGGCGTGGGTTCGGTGGGCGTGTCGGCGGGCGGTTCCTCAGGCGCGGTTTCGGCAGAAGCCGCGCCTTCCGTCGCCGGGGCCTGCGCTGCGGTACTGTCAGTTGCGACCCGGTCGGTTTCCACCGGCGCTTCGGTGACCCGTCCATCAGCAGCCGCAACGCGCCAGACGGTGTTGCCCGCATCATCGGCAATGAGGAGCGCGCCGGTCCCGTCAAGACCGAGCCCAACCGGACGACCGCGCACCTTTCCATCGACCAGAAAGTCGGTGACCACGTCCTGCAGCATTCCCTGCGGCGCGCCATTGGTGAACGGGACATATGAGACCTTGTAGCCATTGAACCTGTCGCGGTTCCAGCTGCCACGCTGGCCGACGAATGCGCCGTTGGCATAGGCGTCGGGCAAGGCCGATCCGTTGGTGAACACCAGCCCCAACGCCGCCACATGGCTGGACAGCGCGTAATCCGGCATGATCGCTGCCGCAACCAGATCCGGGCGCGAGGGGCGCACGCGTTCGTCGACGTGATTTCCGTAGTAGCTGTAGGGCCAGCCGTAAAAGCCATTCTCCTGTACCGAGGTCATAAAGTCAGGCACGAGGTTGGGGCCAAGTTCATCGCGTTCGTTGACGACGGTCCAGAGCGCGCCGTTTTCCGGATGGAACGTCAGGCCATTGGGGTTGCGCAGGCCCGACGCGTAAATCCTGAAAGCGCCAGTCGCACGGTCGATCTGCCAGATCGCGGCGCGGCCCTTTTCAGCCTCCATTCCGTTTTCGCCGGCGTTCGAGTTCGAGCCGACCGAAGCGTAGAGCATGGTGCCATCCGGGCTGAGCGCCAGATCCTTGGTCCAGTGGTGGTTAAGCGGCCCGCCCGGCAGCGGCGTCAGAAGCGTCGGCGTCGCCGAAATGGTCGTATCACCCAAGGCGTAGGGGTAGCTCAAAACGCCATCGGCAGCGGCGATGTAGAGCGTGTCGTCGATCCACGCCACGCCGAAAGGGGAATTGAGGTCGGTCAGAAGGTCGTGCCGTTCGTCTACGACGCCGTCCCGGTTTTCGTCACGCAAAAGGGTGATCAGGTTGCTGTCCTTTTCTGGACCGTCGCCGCCGCCTGCAGCAACGGCCATGATCCAGCCGCGGATGTAATCCTTGGGGCGGTACTTCGGCTTGCCCTCGGGTGCCCGCGACTGCACGACCAGCACGTCGCTATTGGGCAGTGTGTGGACGGTGCGTGGATTGACAAGGTCGGTGGCATAAGGCGTGATCACCAGCCCTTTGGGCACGGTCGGGGTCTGGCCGTCGGCCCAGCCAACCACTTCGCCTACGTTCACGCTCGGCAATAGGTTGATGAAGATCGGATCCGGCAGGACCGGGTCGGGGCCTATCTGGCTGCTGATGTCGAAATCGCCGGCGCTTTGAGCCCGGGCCAAATCGAGGGGTAGAACGATCGCTGACACGGCGACCCCGGACAGCAGAAATGCGCAGTGTATGATGCGGATGTGCGTCATTGGGAAATCTCCGATCAGGCGGCGTGGGCGCGGGCGCCACGACTCAATGCCGCCGAAGCCAGCATGAGCACGCAGGTCGCAACGGAAAGCCCAAGGCCCCACGGCACGATTGCGGTCCAGCCGTCGCCGGCGTGAACGAGGCTGTTGAGAAAGGCCGCCGCGAGCACCGCAGCATTCAAGGCCACGACGGTCCAGTGCGTGAGGCCACGGCCAATCACGAGGCCGATCAGCCAAAGCAGAACACCAAGCCCGCCCGAAACGAGACCTGCGAACAAAAGCCATGAGGAAAAGTCCCGCCACATGACGACTATCGTTTGCACGTAGGCCCAGTCGGTCAGCAGTGTCAGCGTGAAGAAAGCCGCTGCAAAATATGTCAGGGTGATCTGGCCGGGGACGGAGGCCTCGAAGGTACGGTGTCGATAGGTGGGTTGCAGCGGTGCCATCTGTCCACTTCCGTTAGGGGCATCAGTAGGCAAACGCCCTTGATGGGGCATGGTTCCGAAATCCGCAGCGGCAAACGGCGCTGTCTTCGGGGAACTTCCTTGACTGTGAGACAGCACCGGACTACCTAGCGGCGCGACGCGGGCGTTGTGTAATGGTAAGACCTTAGCCTTCCAAGCTAAAGACGCGGGTTCGATTCCCGCCGCCCGCTCCATCCCCGATCAAGCATCCAACTGCCCGGCAGAAGCACACGGCAGGCTTGGTTGTTGCCGGTTTCCAGTGTTGCCATTCCGGTGGTGGAATGGAGCGGTCTGCCGGGGAAGTAGGCGTTGTATGGCGATGAAGTCGCGGTGCACGGCGCGGAAGCTGGGGCCGCGCCCTTCCATGCCAAAATGCCTGAGCAGAAAGAGGCCGCGGGCTTCCCACCTCTTGCGTAACTTGCCGCCGGTTGCGTCTAGATGTTTTCTGCCTGTGGCATACCAAGGACATGGTAGCCGCCGTCGACATGCACAACCTCGCCCGTCGTACAGGCACCACCGGCCGAGCAGAGCCAGACGGCGGTGCCGCCGATTGCGTCCAGCGTCGCGTTGGCGCGAAGGGGGGCGTTGGCTTCGGTGTGGCGGTAGGTGGCGCGGGCGCCGCCGATCGCCGCACCGGCAAGGGTCTTCATCGGGCCTGGCGAGATCGCGTTGACGCGGATGCCCTGCGGGCCGAGATCGTTCGCCAGATAGCGCGTGGCGCTTTCGAGCGCGGCTTTCGCCACGCCCATCACGTTGTAGTTCGGCACCACCTTGTTCGAACCCTGGAACGTCAACGTGATGAGCGAGCCGCCGTCGGGCATCATCTCGGCCGCGCGGCGCGACACGTCGATGAAGGAAAAGCACGAAATCGTCAGCGAGTTCTGAAAGTTGGCGCGGCTGGTGTTGATGAAGCGGCCGGTAAGTTCGTTCTTGTCGGAAAACGCGATCGCGTGGATCAGGAAATCCAGCGTCCCCCAGCGCGATTTCAACGCACCGAAGCAGGCGTCAAGGCTGTCGTCGTTGGTGACATCGACATCGACGAGAAAGTCCGACCCGACCGAGGCTGCCAGGGGTTCGACCCGTTTTCCGAACGCCTCGCCCTGATAGCTGAACGCCAGTTCCGCGCCTTCGGCTGCGAGGGCGGAGGCAATGCCCCAGGCGATGGAACGTTCGTTCGCGACGCCCATGACAAGCCCGCGCTTGCCCTTCATCAGATCGGCCATGCTGGCGTCCTTATGCGAGATATTTCGACATGACGAGGGTAGCGTTGGTGCCGCCGAAGCCGAAGGAGTTGGACAGCACGCTGTCAAGCTGCACGCCTTCGCGAAGCGTCGTCACGATCTCGCCTGCGTCAAGCGCCGGGTCGGGGGTGATGACGTTGGCCGATGCGGCGATGAAGTTGCCATTCATCATGATCAGTGAATAAATCGCCTCCCACACGCCCGCGCCGCCAAGGCAGTGGCCGGTCAGCGATTTTGTCGAGGCGATGGGCGGTGTGGCGCCACGGCCAAAGACGCGGCGGATCGCCTCGACCTCGGTGATATCACCAACGACGGTCGAGGTGCCGTGCGAGTTGATGTAATCAACCTTGCGGTCTTTCGGCAGGGTGGAAAGTGCCAGCCGCATTGCCCGTTCGCCGCCTTCGCCCGAGGGGGCGACCATGTCGTAGCCGTCGGAGGTGGCGCCGTAGCCGGTAACCTCGCCGTAGATCTTGGCGCCGCGGGCGAGGGCGTGTTGTAGTTCCTCAAGCACCACGATGCCGCCGCCGCCAGCGATGACAAAGCCGTCGCGGTTGGCGTCATAGGTGCGCGAGGCGGTTTCGGGTGCATCGTTGTACTTTGAGGACATCGCCCCCATCGCATCGAAAAGGCAGGAAAGCGTCCAGTCCAGTTCCTCGCCGCCACCGGCAAAGACGATGTCCTGCTTGCCCATCTGGATAAGCTCGGTGCCGTTGCCGATGCAATGCGCCGAGGTGGAGCAGGCGGAGGTGATGGAATAGTTCACGCCACGGATCTTGAACGGGGTCGCAAGGCAGGCCGAAACGGTGGAGGACATGCCCTTGGTCACGCCGAACGGGCCGATGCGCTTTGGCGACCCGGTTTCGCGGACGATGTTGTGCGCCTTGAAAAACGATTTCGTCGAGGGGCCGCCGGAGCCGACGATGATGCCGGTGCGGTCGTTCGACACGTCAGCCTCGGAGAGGCCCGAGTCCTTTACCGCCTGGTCCATCGCGATGAAGGTGTAGGCGGCCCCATCGCCCATGAAGCGCAGGTCGCGCTTGTCGATGTTGTCTTCAAGGCTGATGTTCGGCGCGCCGTGGACGCGGCAGCGAAAGCCGTGTTCGGCATAGTCGGGCGCAAAGACGATACCGGACTTGCCGGCGCGGAGCGAGGCTTCGACCTCGGCCGCGTTGTTGCCGATTGACGAGACGATTCCGATCCCGGTGATGACGACGCGGCGCATGGGGCCTCCTCAAACTTGGTTGTGGACTGTTTAGGGCAGGCGGGGGGAGGGGGCAAGGAGGTTGGGGCTCATGGCATCAGCCAACTGTCCGGTAGCCGCGCTGAGCGATGATGTTGACGCAGGGGTCCGGAATCAAGGCGCTTGCGCCGCCGGACAGCGTCCGACCGCCCCCTCGGGCGGACGCTTAGCGATGTTAGCCTGCATAAATGGCGTCAGAGGGCTTGAACCATAAACTGCCTGAAGACGCCGGAGTTGCGTCCTCCCGGCGGTCAGACGCTGCCCTAAGTCCGGAACCAATCACGCCTCGCTGAGCGCGACCTTCATGTCTTTCACAAGGTAGATCACCTCACCATCCGCCTCTACCCGGCCATCGGCCACGCCCATCGTCAGGCGGCGGGTGGTCAGCGCCTTGGTGAAATCGACGAAGTACGTCAGCTTCTTGCGGTCGGGGCGGACCATGCCGGTCAGCTTGACCTCGCCCACGCCAAGAGCATAGCCGCGCCCCTGCCAGCCGCGCCAGCCGAGGTTGAAGCCGGTAAGCTGCCAAAGCCCGTCAAGGCCGAGGCAGCCGGGCATGATCGGGTTGCCGGGGAAGTGGCAAGCGAAGAACCACAGGTCGGGGTGGATGTCGAATTCGGCCACCACATGGCCCTTGCCGTGTTCGCCGCGGTCTTCGGAAATGTCGGTGATGCGGTCCATCATCAGCATCGGCGGCGCTGGAAGCTGCGCGTTTCCGGGGCCGAAAAGCTCGCCCCGCGAGCAGGCGAGCAGGGCCTCCTTGTCGAAACTGGTGGGGTAAGACGCCATGCCGTCAGGTCCTTCGATATGCCTTTCGCACTACCTAGCATCCGGCTGTGAAGGGTGGCAAGTCTGGCACCTCGGGAAGGACGAAAGGTACTGCGATGGCGGCACTGGGGCGGTTCATTACGGCCAGCGGCATGACCAACCTGGCCGATGGCATCGCGATGGTGGCCTGGGCCTGGATCGCGTCGCTTCTGACGCGCGACCCGCTACTGGTGGCGTTGATGCCCGTGGCGCTGCGGTTACCGTGGTTTCTACTGGCGCTGCCGGCGGGCGTGGTGACCGACCGGGTGGACCGGCGGCGGCTGATCGTGTGGATGGACGTGCTGCGCGGGCTGGCCTTTGCGGCGGCTGCGCTGGCGATCTGGTTGGCGCTGCCGCTGGCTCCTGCGCCGCAGGCGGGCGTGTCGTCGCCGGGGCTATACTGGGCCTTGGCGGTGGCGGCCTTTGCCGTGGGTGCCGCCGAGGTGTTTCGTGACAATGCCGCGCAGACCATGCTGCCCTCGCTGGTGCCACATGACCAGCTTGAGCGTGCGAACGGGCGGCTTTGGAGTGCCGAGTTGCTGACCAACGCGATGATCGGCCCGGCGGTGGGGGCGGTGCTTATCGCCGCTTGGCTGCCCTTGGCCTTCGGGGTGAACGCTTTGGCGTACGGGGCGGCGGTACTGCTTGTGGCGGGAATCTCTGGGCGGTTCAGGCCTGAACAGCGCGCGGTTCGCAACTGGAGGGCGGAACTGGGCGAGGGGCTGGCCTTTCTGCGTGGCAAGCCGTTGCTGCGCACGCTGGCTTGGACCACGGGGATCTGGAACCTGCTTTACCAGATGGTTGCGATCGGCGTGGTGCTGCACGCGCAGGAAAACCTGGGGCTATCGGCCGAGGCTTACGGTCTGACCCTTGCGGGCGGCGCAATCGGCGGAATCGCAGGCGCCCTCGCGGGGGAGCGTATTGCGAAAACCTTCGGTCCGGCGCGAACCATGCCGCTGGCATTGTCGATATCCGCGCCATGCTTTGCCGCGATTGCGCTGGCTCCGGGGCCGGTGACCTTGGGCTTGTGCTTCGCCGCGATGCAGTTTTCGGGCTATGTCTGGGACATCGTCTCGGTCAGCACGCGCCAGCGGATGATCCCCGATCCGCTTCGGGGGCGGGTGAACAGCCTCTATCGGCTTTTGGCATGGGGCATGATGCCCTTGGGGTTGGTCCTTTCAGGATTGACCGTCAGTCTGGCCGAAACGGTTCTGCCCCGTGCGGCGGCGCTGACGCTGCCGTTCTGGCTGGCTGCGGTTGGCGCGGCCGTGCTGACGCTGGCAGTCTGGCGCCCGATCCGGCGGGGGTTCACGGCAAGCTGACTGCGACCTGCGTTGAAACCGGTTGAAAATGGCGGGTTCAACGCCCTATACCTGCATAGGCAGATCAAGGGGGCGACAGGGCAGTGGGCATCGCGGAACGCGGAGCGGATTGGCTGAAAGCGGGGGGCTTGCGACCGACGCGGCAGCGGCTTGCCCTGGCATCCCTGCTGGTGGGCGACGGGCAGAACCGCCATGTCACCGCCGAAAGCCTGTTCGCGCTGTCTTCAGCGACGGGCGAGAAGGTCAGCCTTGCCACCGTGTATAACACGCTGCGCGCGTTCTGCGACGCGGGGTTGATGAACGAGGTCGTGGTCGACGGGTCGAAAAGCTATTTCGACACGCGCATGGACGATCACCCGCATTTCTACTGGGAAGACAGCCACACCCTGACCGACGCCCCGGCAGAGGAGCTGGAGATCGCGTCGTTGCCACAGGTGCCGCACGGCATGGAAGTGGCGCGGGTGGATGTGGTCATCCGTCTGCGCCGCGCGGTCTGACGCTTACTGCGCCATCGCCCGGCGCGCATCCGCCCAGCCCAGCAGGCGGCGGCTCTTCTCATCCCACAGGTGCAGGCGTGCGTTGACCAGGCTTTGCCGGATGGTCATGCGCTGTGCCTCGGCCAGAGGCGGATGGTCGCGCAGCACTTCGGGCAGCCGGTAGAACGGCAGGCGGCTTTGCAGATGGTGGACGTGGTGCATCCCAAGGTTGGCCGTCAGCCATTGCAGCGGCTGGGGCAGCACGTAATGCGACGACCCGTGCAGGGCGGCATCGTGCAGCGACCAGTCGGGTTCATGATCCCAATGCGCGGTTTCGAACTGGTGCTGGACGTAGAACAGCCAGACGCCAATCGTGGCGCCGACCAGCACCGATGGCAGCCAGACGGCAAAGATGGCAGTGAACCCGCCGAGGAACCAAAGCCCGACAAGCACTGCCAGAAGGCAGATGTTGGTGGCCATCGCGGACACCCAGTAGGTCATGCCCGCCTTCATCAGCCCGACGGGCAGGCGGTTGTTCAGCACGAAAAGCCACGCCGGGCCAAGGCCGAACATCACGGCTGGATTGCGGTAAAGCCGATAGCCTAGCCGGCCCCAGCGGCCACGCGCGCTGTATTCGGCCACGGTAAGCGTCATCACGTCGCCGATGCCGCGCCGGTCAAGGTTTCCGGCGTTGGAATGGTGCAGCGCGTGCAGGCGGCGCCACACGTCATAGGGGGTAAGCGTAAGGCAGCCAAGCGCACGGCCGACCCAGTCGTTCCAGCTGCGTTCGGCGAAAAAGGCGTTGTGGCCGCAGTCATGCTGGATGGCAAAGAGGCGGACAAGGAAGAAACCGATCGGGAACGCCATCGCCAGCCCGGCATACCAGTGCCAGTGCAGCGCGACGATCGCCACGGACCAAAGCGCAAAGAACCCGACAAGGGTTATGCCCAGTTCCCAAAGGCTGCGCAGCGTCGAGGGGGCACGGTAACGGGCGAGGATGGCAACCCAGTCGCGGGCGGGCATCGGGCCGGTATTCGAATTCTCGGGAGTCACTTCCAGCCTTTCATTGCGTCAGGGTTCTTATCGCGGATCGACGCGGGCGGATAGCCCTTCGCGGCAAGATGACGCTGGCAGGGGCGTGAGAGGCGCGAAAGGATGCCGATGCACCCTTTCGCGCAGAGCTTCATTTCGGCACGAGGACCGTGTCGATGACGTGGATGACACCGTTCGACTGGTCGACATCAGCGATGGTGATCACGCCGATGTTGCGCGATTCCGAGTAGACCATCGCCTTGTTGCCGCGGAATTTCACCGACAGCGCATCGCCCGACAGGGTTTGCAGGTTGGCGTAGCCGTCCGCGCCGACCTTGGCGCGCAGATCGGCCAGCTTCAGGTCGCCGGCAACGACATGCGCGGTCAGCACCTTGGTCAGCATGGCCTTGTTCTCGGGCTTCAACAGCGTGTCGACGGTGCCTGCGGGAAGTGCGGCGAAAGCGTCGTTCACCGGGGCGAAGACTGTGAAGGGGCCGGGGCCCATCAGCGCATCGACAAGGCCCGCGGCCTTGACGGCGGCGATGAGGGTGGTGTGGTCGGCCGAGTTCACGGCGTTTTCGACGATGTTCTTTTCCTCATACATCGGCGCGCCGCCGACATTGGGGTTGGCGGCAAAGGCAGCCTGCGACACGCAGATGAGGGCGGCGGCGGTGATGAATTTGGCAGACATGGGTCACTCCCTTGGTGGTAAGCCGGGGTATCCGGCTGTTTCATGCAGGGAGCTACGGGAGGGTTGCGGGCGAAGTTTCGGGGCGATGTTCACGGATGCGTGAACGGATCAGAACCACTGCCCCGGTTCCATCAGGCCAAGATCGAGAAGTTGCTGGCTGTGCCAGGTGAATGGCACTGAATTGTGCCAGTGAAAGGTCGGGATGACGTCGCGCGACCCAGGGTTGGTGCGCAGCACCTTTGCCGTGCGGAACGAACAGACGGCGGCCGTCAGGTTGTTATGCCACGGGCAGGCGTAGGTGTTCATCTCTTCGTCGTTCAGCGTGAAGTCGGGCGCGAGGCGCAGCCCCTTTCTTGCCCGAAAAAGCGAGATGCGGTCGATCTTGCGTCGCGGCCAGGGGATGTGTTCCTCGAATCGCCAGCGCAGGCCGCCGAAGAAATCAAGCTGACGATCCTTCGGTTCCCAGTTCTTCGCGGCGTCCTTGCGGGCAAGGGCGAAGTAGCCCGAGCGATCCAGATGCGCATCGTCCAGCGCCACTGCGTTCGGGTGGCGGTCAAGGTTGCTGGCGTAAAGGTCGACCACATAGGTCAGCATCGCATCGCGGCGTTCCTCGCTGTGGAAGGCCAGCATCTCGCGCACGCTGCGGCTTTCGCAGAACGGGTGGAACAGGAATTCGGCATTGTAGCAGTAATAGATCCACCGTCCCGCACAGGCATCGATGAAGGCGTTGACGGCCGTAGGCAACGCCGCTTCGGCAAACACGTTATGAGTCACGACGTGCACCAGGGATTCCAGGTCATCCGGCAGGGAAACGCCGTCCGGGCCAAGCAACACCACGTCGCGGAAGCCTGCGTTCAGGTGGTGCGTCACCGTCTCGGCAAGGGCTGTGTCATCCTCGGCCATGATGATGCAGAGCGGTTCGGTGGCATGCGCGGGCGTCGAGCGCGACAGAAGATCGGCAATCGAGGTATAGCGCATGACGATCCCTTGCCTGAGGCGCGGCCAAGGTGGTTCAGCGAGGCGGGCAATGCAAGGGGCGGCGCGGTTGCGAAGGCGCCGCGTTTCAGGCTAAAAGCCCCCGTCCCGGAGAGAGTGTGATGTCCGACCCGAAGAAGCTGTTCGTCAAGACCTACGGCTGCCAGATGAACGTCTATGACAGCGAGCGCATGGTCGAGGCCCTGGGCACGAAGGGTTATGTCACGACCGATACGGTCGAGGATGCGGATATGGTGCTGCTGAACACCTGCCACATCCGTGAGAAAGCGTCGGAGAAACTGTATTCCGACCTTGGCCGCCTGCGGAAGCTGAAGCTGGCGCGGCCCGATCTGAAGGTGGGCGTCGCAGGCTGCGTGGCGCAGGCCGAGGGCGCCGAGATCTTGCGCCGCGCACCGGTCGTTGATCTGGTGGTCGGGCCGCAAAGCTATCACCGGCTGCCCGAGATGGTTGAGGCCAAAGGCCGGGTGATCGACACCGAGTTTCCGGCGGAAGACAAGTTCGACCACCTGCCGGAGCGCCGCGCGATGCGGGGACCGACGGCGTTTCTGACGGTGCAGGAAGGCTGTGACAAGTTCTGTGCGTTCTGCGTGGTGCCTTACACTCGTGGCGCCGAGGTCAGCCGACCCGCCGATCGGCTGATGGCCGAAGCGCGCGATCTGGTGGCGCGGGGCGTGCGCGACATCACGCTGCTTGGCCAGAACGTCAATGCCTATCACGGCGCGGGCGCGGGCGGCGAATGGACGCTGGCGAGGCTGATCCGCGAGATGGCTGGAATCGAGGGGCTGGCCCGCATCCGCTATACCACCAGCCACCCGAACGACATGGACGACGACCTGATCGCGGCGCATGGCGATGTGCCGGCGCTGATGCCCTATCTGCATCTGCCGGTGCAATCCGGATCGGACCGCATCCTGAAGGCGATGAACCGCAAGCATACGTCCGACAGCTACCTGCGGTTGATCGAGCGGATTCGCGCGGCGCGCCCTGACATCCTGTTCAGTTCCGATTTCATCGTCGGTTTCCCCGGCGAGACAGACGCGGATTTCGAGGCGACGCTGGCACTGATCCGCGAGGTGCGGTTCGGGGCGGCCTATTCGTTCAAGTATTCGGCCCGCCCCGGCACGCCGGCCGCCGAAAAGGCCGCTGTGGAAACCCCGGTTGCTGATGCAAGGTTGCAGGCCGTGCAGGCACTGGTCACCGCGCAACAGCGCGCCGCGCAGGATGCGATGGTCGGGCGCGAGGTGACGGTGCTTTACGAAAAGGCCGGGCGGATGCCGGGCCAGATGGTCGGCAAGTCTGACCATCTGCACGCCGTGCATGTGACCGATTCCGAGGGCCGAATCGGCGACCTTGTTCGGGTGCGCGTCACCTCGGCCGTGACCAATTCGCTGGGTGCCGAGCCGGTTGGCCGGTAGCGCAACGCGATCAAAACTGTTGCTCTTGCGCACGGGTGACACCGTGTTTGTCTCCTGAAAGCGCAATTTGCGGCCTGTTTTTCGCTTTTCCCCCCGAAAGTCGCCACAATTTACTGTAAACGAAGCGAGCTATAGGGGCTGCCGGGATTGCCGGATCGTGGGAGATTAACAGGTGTTATGGGTGTCGAGAACGCTGCGTTGGGCACTGCTGCCATTGGCGCTGGGGCTGTGGCTGACCAGCACTGCAACGGTCGCGGCACAAGAGGCCGAAGTTACCGGGCAGATCGAATGGGGCGTGTGGCTTGATGCCGATGGCTGCATGCACTGGTGGGCAGATGGCGGCACCGAAGGCTACATGGTCCCGCGCCGCAACCCGGCCACCGGAAAGCCGGTCTGCCTGAAGCAGGCGGCCTGTCTGACCGAAAGCACCGACACGCTTTTCGCAACCGGCAGCGCGGCGTTGACCGGCACTGGCAGGGATCGGCTGGAACGGTTCTTCACGCAATCCGAGGCGTTTTCCTATGTGATTGCCGGCCATACCGATAACCGGGGTGCTGACGATTACAACCAGAGCCTGTCTGAGGCGCGCGCCCGGACGGTGGCAGATGTCGCCCGCAGCGTGGGCGCGATGGTCGACAGCGAGACCGGCTATGGCGAAAGCCGGCCGGTGGCCTCCAACGCATCGTCCGCGGGAATGGCGAAGAACCGCCGGGTCGAAATCCAGTGCAGGAAATGGTGAGCGGTATGGTCGTCGCATCGGCTAGTGGCGGGACGGCCCGGCGCGCCTTGCGCCGCAAAACTGCGCTTTCAATGCTGCTTCTGCTTTCCGGCTGCGGCGGGCTGGAGGTCTTGGGCTTTGAAGGCACCCGCCGCTATGCCGGGCCGACCTCGGTGATCGCGACCGGGCAGGACCAGGGCCGCGACGAGGACGTGCTGAAGGACGGGCAGGCGGCGATCGCCTATGACCCCGACGGCTGCCAGGTGTGGATCATCGACGACGGCCTTGAAGGCTATTCGTCGCCGCGCTTCGACCCGGACACCGGACTGCCTGTCTGTGACGGAAAGTATCCGCCCGGAACGGTGATCGGACGCTACGAGACCGAAAGCGCGCCTATTCCGGACGGGGTTTCGGGACCGGGCCGCAAGGCCGTGGTGCGGTAGACCGGCCAGACCGGCGGACCCTGAAGCAAACCCCGGCTTTGTCCGGTTTTTTTTGTGCGGTCACGGAACGGTTGTCATATTTCCCACTTGTTTCTGAACAAGAGATTGTGTCGGGCTTGTTCTTTGCTTGCCAGATCGCGTGTCTGGCATCAGTCTGAGCCCATGGCCCCTAGCAGAAGGAGCGCCCTTTGGGCATCAGCGCGCTGACCCCCCCGACCGCCGAGGATGTGGTTGAAACCGTCCTTGAATTTCCCGACAATCGCCTGTTGATCGATCTTTGCGGCGAGTTTGACCGCAATCTAGCGCAGGTGGAGCATCAGATGGGGGTCCATATCCTCCGACGTGGCAACCGCCTTGCCGTGATTGGCGACCGGGCATCAAGAGAGCAGGCCGCAGCGGTGTTGAGGTCGCTTTACGCGCGGCTGGAATCGGGGCGCGGCGTGGTGGCGGGTGATATCGACGGCGCGATGCGGATGGGCCGGCCGGTGGCGGATGAGGGCGAGCAGATCGAGCTGTTCAACACCGGGGTGGAATTGCGCACCCGGAAGAAGCCGATCGAACCGCGGACCGAGGCGCAGAAGGCTTATGTCGCCAACCTATTCGCACATGAGCTTGGGTTCGGCATCGGGCCTGCGGGCACCGGCAAGACCTATCTGGCTGTCGCCGTAGGGGTGACGATGTTCATCTCGGGCGCCGTGGAGAAGATCATCCTGTCGCGCCCGGCGGTGGAGGCGGGCGAACGGCTTGGCTTCCTGCCTGGCGACATGAAGGAGAAGGTCGATCCCTACATGCAGCCCCTGTATGACGCGCTGAACGATTTCCTGCCCGCCAAGCAGGTGCAGAAACTGCTGGAGGAAAAGCGGATCGAGATCGCGCCTTTGGCGTTCATGCGCGGGCGGACGCTGTCGAACGCTTTCGTGGTGCTGGACGAGGCGCAGAACGCGACCGCGATGCAGATGAAGATGTTCCTGACCCGTCTTGGTGAGGGCAGCCGGATGGTGGTGACGGGCGACCGCACCCAGATTGACCTGCCGCGCGGCGTGCCGTCGGGGTTGCAGGAGGCCGAGCGGATATTGAAGGACGTGAAGGGGGTGACCTTCAACTACTTCACCTCGAAGGATGTGGTGCGCCATCCGCTGGTCGCACGGATCATCAACGCCTACGAAAAGGATGATCCGTCAAACACCTGAGTGGAGCGCCGTACGGGCGAAGGCTGGTCTCATCGCAGCCGCGCAGAGGCGCGGCAGCGAAGGCAGAGGGGGGCCGTCTGCCCCCCAACGCCTGCGTGCCAGGGCCCGCAGGCTTCCCCCCGAGGATATTTGGAAAAGGGGAAAGCCGTGACGGGGAAGGGCTTGAGCGGCGGGTCCGGTTGGGCTAGGGCGCGGCATGGCAGAATTGGTCGACATGGTCGTTGAGGACCCCCGCTGGGAAGCGCTTGGGCTGGCGGCGCTGGCCGAGCGGGCAAGCGCTGCCACGCTGACGGCGCTTGGCCTTCCGGCGGAGGGGTTCGAGATCAGCCTTCTTGCCGCCGACGATGCGCGGATCGCCGGGTTGAACGCGGATTTCCGCGGCAAGCCCACGCCCACGAACGTGTTGAGCTGGCCGTCCGAGGAGCGCGGACCGGATCAGCCGGGCGAGGCACCCGACCTGCCGAAGCCGGGAACAGTGGACGCGCCGGAGGTGTTGGGCGATATTGCGCTGGCTTGGGAGACTTGCGCTGCGGAGGCGGTGGCGCAAGACAAGGCGATGGCGGACCATGTGACACATCTTGTGGTGCATGCGGTGCTGCACCTTCTGGGCCATGACCACGTCGAGGAGGCGGATGCGCGCCTGATGGAAGGGCGCGAAGTGCAGATACTTGCAACCTTGGGCATTTCGGACCCATATTGACGCAGCACCCTGATAGCGGGTGCGTTCTGGACAAAGGACCGATGGGCAGTAGTAACGATGGGTCAACCGCGGCGCCGGGCGCGCTGGACGACCTTAGCGATGACGAGCGATCCGACCCCGCCCAGCGCGGGTTTTTCGGGCGGCTTCTTTCTGCGTTTTCCTCCGCGACAGACAGCGATGCGCCGGCAACTGCGGCTGCAACCGCCTCGGCGAGCGCTGGACTTGGCGCGCTGCGCCGGATGCGTGTCGATGACGTGGCGATCCCCAAGAACGAGATAGTCGCGGTGCCCTTGAGCATCGGCAAGGACGATCTTGTCGAGGTGTTCCGCGAGCATGGCTTCAGCCGGGTGCCGGTCTACAAGGGCACGCTGGACCATCCGCAGGGGTTGGTGCTGTTGAAGGATCTGGCCTTGCAGCACGGCTTTGGCGCGACCGGCCGGTTCAGCCTGAAGCGGCTACTGCGCCCGATTCTCTATGCGCCTCCGTCGATGCCGACCGGCGTTCTTTTGCAGAAGATGCAGAAGGAGCGCGTCCACATGGCGTTGGTCATCGACGAATACGGCGGGGTCGACGGGCTGGTCACGATCGAGGACCTGATCGAAACCGTGATCGGCGAGATCGAGGACGAGCATGACGAGGATGAAGGCGCGCTGTGGAAAGAGGAAAAGCCGGGCGTGATTCTGGCGCAATCCACCGCACCTTTGGAAGAAATCGAGGCGGCGCTGGGGATTCGGCTGCGCTCGGGCGAGGACGACGAAGAGATCGACACGCTTGGTGGCCTTGTGTTCTTGCGCATCGGGCGGGTTCCGGCGCGCGGTGAAGTGGTCGCCCATGAAAGCGGAGCGGAGATAGAGATCGTCGATGCCGATCCGCGCCGGATCAAGCGGCTGAGAGTGCGGCTTCCCGTTCAGGCTGCCGACTGAGCATGGGTCTGGAGGAACGCTGGTCCAGCCGGCGCGTGGCCACGGTCGCGTTCGCGATGGGCGCCGTCATGGCGACCGGGCAGGCGCCCCTTGGCTGGTGGTGGGCCACCTTGGCGGCCTTGGCGGGGTTGGTCACGCTGGTGTCGCGGGCCAAGGGGGCGCGGCGGGCCTTCTGGGCCGGCCTTTTCGGCGGGGCGGGCTATTTTGCGATTGCCCTATCCTGGATCGTGGAGCCGTTCCTGATCGACGCGGCGCAGTATGGCTGGATGGCACCGTTCGCGGTCACGTTCCTTGCCTTCGGGCTGGCGCTGTTCTGGGGGGCTGCGGCGGCCTTGTCTGCCGGAGCGCGGCATCGGGCGCTGGGGTTCGCGGTGGCGCTTGCGGTGGCGGAACTGCTGCGGGGGTATGTGCTGACCGGGTTTCCCTGGGCGCTGCCGGGGCATGTCTGGATCGGGACGCCGCTTGATCAGACTGCGGCCTACATCGGCCCGAACGGCCTGACGCTGGTGACGCTTATGGCTGCCGCGTTGCCGGTTGCCTGGGGCTGGCGGGGGGTTTTGGCCGCCGGGGTAGCCCTTGCCGGACTTGCATATGGTGGGCAGATGCGGCTGGACCAACCGGCACCGGCCAACCGTGACGTGACGTTGCGCCTGATCCAGCCGAATGCCGAGCAGCACCTGAAATGGGACGAGAGCCTGGCGCGGATGTATTTCGACCGCCAACTGGAGCTTACGCGGGTCGAGCCGGTGGCGGACCTGACGATCTGGCCCGAGACGGCGGTGCCGTATCTGATGGAATATTCGCCCGAAATCGTGCCCGAGATCATGGCCGCCTCGGGCGGGCGGCCCGTTGCCTTGGGCATCCAGCGCGTCGAGGGGGAGCGGTTCTACAACAGTCTGCGGGTGCTGGAGCGCGACGGCGTGATTGCCGCCGAATACGACAAGCACCATCTGGTGCCGTTCGGCGAGTATGTCCCGTTCGGCGACCTTCTGGGCGACTGGTTCGGGATCACGGCCTTCGCCTCGCAGGCGGGCAATACCTATACGGCCGGGTCGGGACCGGCGGTGCTGAACCTCGGCCTGATGGGCAAGGTACTGCCGCTCATCTGCTATGAAGCGGTCTTTCCACAGGACGTGGGTGGTGCGCCGGGAAGGGCGGACTGGATCTTGCAGATCACCAACGACGCGTGGTTCGGGGTCTGGACCGGGCCGTTCCAGCATGCGGCCCAAGCCCGGCTGCGGGCGGTGGAGCAGGGCTTGCCACTGGTGCGGGTGGCCAACACCGGGGTGACCGAAGTGGTCGACGCGCGCGGCCGGGTCGTGAAAGCGCTGCCCTTCGGCACGATCGGCGCGCTGGACGTGGCGCTGCCCGGATCGCTGCCGCCGACACCCTTCGCCCGCTTCGGCCAGACGCCGGTGATTTTGTTGCTTGCGGGCCTCGCGCTGGCCACCTTGAGACGCCGCGGGCAAGCGACCCATTGACGCTGTAAGGCGGGCGTTCTACGGGGAGCCATCATGAACCGCCACAACGGCTTCCTGGCGTGGCGGGGATCTTCAACGGAGCACGTCCCCATGACCCGCAAGAACTATGTCTTCACCTCGGAATCTGTGTCCGAGGGGCATCCCGACAAGGTCTGTGACCGCATTTCGGATGCCGTCCTCGATGCCTTCCTGACCGAGGAGCCCAACGCCCGCGTGGCCTGCGAAACCTTTGCCACGACGAACCGTGTGGTGGTGGGCGGCGAAGTGGGCCTGTCGTCGAAAGAGGCGACGCGAGCGATGCTTGAGCGCGTTGACGGGATCGTGCGCGACTGCGTGCGCGACATCGGCTACGAGCAGAAGAAGTTCCATTGGTCGAAGATCAAGGTGCACAACTACCTGCACGAACAATCCGCCCATATCGCGCAAGGCGTGGACCGGGATGGGGCAGGCGATCAGGGCATCATGTTCGGCTATGCCACGCTAGAGACACCGGAATACATGCCGGCACCGATCCAGTATGCCCATGCGATCCTGAAGGCGCTGGCCGACGCGCGGAAATCCGGCGCCGAGCCGACGCTGGGCCCGGATGCGAAAAGCCAGCTGACGCTGCGCTATGCCGATGGCAAGCCGGTCGAGGTGACGTCGATCGTGCTGTCGACGCAGCACACCTCGAAGCGCCAGACTTCGAAGGTCATTCGCGGCATCGTGGAACCCTACATCCGCAAGGTCCTGCCCGAAGGCTGGATCACCAAGAAGACCGAATGGCATGTGAACCCGACCGGGACCTTCGTTATCGGCGGGCCGGACGGCGACGCGGGCCTGACCGGGCGCAAGATCATCGTGGACACCTATGGTGGTGCGGCCCCGCACGGCGGCGGCGCGTTTTCTGGCAAGGACCCGACCAAGGTCGACCGCTCGGCCGCCTATGCCGCGCGGTATCTGGCGAAGAACGTGGTGGCGGCCGGGCTGGCTGAGCGGTGCACGCTGCAGGTCAGCTATGCGATCGGCGTGGCCAAACCCCTGTCGATCTATGTCGATACGCATGGCACGGGCAAGGTCGAGGAAGCCGCGATCGAACGGGCCGTGGCAGAAGTGATGGACCTGACTCCGCGCGGCATCCGCGAGCATCTGGGGCTGAACCGCCCGATCTACGCCCGCACCAGCGCCTATGGCCACTTTGGCCGCGCGCCGGATGCCGACGGCGGCTTTTCCTGGGAACGGGTCGATCTGGTCGAGGCGCTGAAAAAGGCCGTGTGACCTGAAACGGGCAGCCGTCCTTGGGGGGCATCGAGCCCTCTTGGGCGGCGCTGCTGCGGATCACGGTGCTGGCGTCGCTTGACCCCACAAGCCACCTCTGATTGAAGGCCCCGGCATCAACTCCGGGGCTTTTGACATGACCGAGGTGGCCGAGCGCCGCAATTTCTATGGCCGGATTCGTGGCAAGACGCTGCGCGCAAGTCAGAAGACCTATCTGGCCGAGGGTCTGGAGCCCTTGTCCTTGACGGGCGTGACGCGCGAGGCGAACCCGTCGCGGGCAACACTGGATATGGCCTTCACCGGCGGACGGTCCCTGTGGCTTGAAATCGGCTTTGGCGGCGGCGAGCATCTGGTGCATATGGCCGGCACCCACCGGGACCGCTTCCTTCTGGGCTGCGAGCCGTTCGTGAACGGAATTGCCATGTTGCTGGGCAAGGTGCGCGAGGCCGACCTCGACAATCTCGCGATCCATCCCGGTGACGTGCGCGACCTTTTCGACGTGCTGCCGGACGGCGTGGTGGAAAAGGCCTTTCTGAACTACCCCGACCCCTGGCCAAAGGCGCGGCACCATCGCCGACGGTTCGTGACGCCGGGGTATCTTGCGGGCCTTGTGCGGGTGATGGTCAAGGGCGGCGAGTTCCGCGTCGCGACGGACATTCCCGATTACGTCCGCCAGACGCGCGAGGAAGTGCCAGCCGCCGGGTTCGATCTGGTGTCCGACGGCACCGAACCGTGGTCCGACTGGTTCTCGACCAGATATGAGCAGAAGGCCCTGCGCGAAGGTCGCCCGCCGCATTACCTGACGTTCCGCAAGCGGTGACGGCGCGAGGTAATCAATTTTTGAAAAGCGCAATCCAACGCGATTTGCTCTTTTCGTCGAATACTCCCGCAGGGGGGCCGCTATCGCTGCGGGCGGGGCGGTGCAAGTGATGGACCGCATCTGAGGCTTGCGCTATCAGGCGCTCGAAATACGAGGGAGATACCGATGTCTAACCACGGTGATGCGCAGCCCATGACCGCTTCGAAGTCTGGCCCGTTGCGGGGCACGGCCTCGGTGCCCGGTGACAAGTCGATCAGCCACCGGTCGCTGATCTTTGGCGCGATGGCGGTGGGCGAGACGAAGATCACCGGGCTTCTGGAAGGTCAGGATGTGCTGGATACTGCAAAGGCAATGCGGGCTTTCGGAGCGACGGTCATCCAGAACGGGCCGGGGGCATGGTCGGTGCAGGGGGTGGGCGTCGGCGGGTTCCAGGAGCCTGCTGATGTGATCGATTGCGGCAACTCCGGCACCGGGGTGCGGCTGATCATGGGGACCATGGCCACGACGCCGATCACGGCTACGTTCACCGGGGACGCGAGCTTGCGCAAACGGCCGATGGGGCGGGTGACCGATCCTCTGTCGTTGTTCGGGACGCAGGCCTATGGGCGGAAGGGCGGGCGTTTGCCGATGACTGTGGTGGGTGCGGCCAACCCGGTGCCGGTGCGCTACGCGCTGCCGGTGGCCTCGGCGCAGGTGAAGTCGGCGGTGCTGCTGGCGGGACTGAACGCGCCGGGCGAGACGGTGGTGATCGAGCGCGAGCCGACGCGGGACCATTCGGAGCGGATGCTGCTGGGGTTCGGCGCCAAGTTATCGGTGGAGAAGACGGCGGAGGGGCATGTCATCACGTTGCAAGGGCAGCCGGAGTTGCGGCCGCAGACGGTGGCGGTGCCCCGCGATCCCTCAAGCGCTGCGTTTCCGGTCTGTGCGGCGCTGATCGTGGAGGGGTCTGACATCCTCGTGCCGGGGGTCAGCCAGAACCTGACGCGGAACGGGCTTTACCTGACGCTGGTCGAGATGGGCGCGGAGATCGAATTCCTGAACCCGCGCGAGGAGGGCGGCGAGCCGGTAGCGGATCTGCGGGTGCGGTTTTCCGGCGCGATGCAGGGGATCCAGGTGCCGGAGGAGCGGGCGCCGTCGATGATCGACGAGTATCCGATCCTGTCCGTGGTGGCGGCGTTCAGTGAGGGGCGGACCGTGATGCGGGGGGTCAAGGAGTTGCGCGTCAAGGAAAGCGACCGGATCGACGCGATGGCGCGGGGGCTTGAGGCTTGTGGCGTGCGGATCGAGGAGGACGAGGACACCCTGATCGTGCACGGGATGGGGCCGGGCGGGGTGCCGGGGGGAGCCACCTGTGCAACCCATCTGGACCACCGGATCGCAATGAGTTTCCTGGTCTGCGGGATGGCAGCGAAGGCGGCGGTTTCGGTCGACGATGCCAGCCCCATCGTGACCTCGTTCCCGATTTTCGAGGGGCTGATGACCGGGCTGGGGGCCAGCTTGAGCCGGGGCTGAGGCCGGTGTCCCACGGTGGGACACGTCGGGGGGTAAAAGATTTCAATGAGTTGCGGGCCGCAATTTACGATGTGTCAATCTTTCGGCGCGGCGGTGCCGCACTGGCCCTCCCTCGGCGCGGCGCTGCCGCGCCGCACCGAGGCTGAGGGGGGCCTTTCAGCCCCCCACGCCCGTTCCGGGCTTCCCCCCCGAGGATATTTGGGGAAGGGGAAGTTGTGGGCATTGAGAGGCGGGATGGGGTGATGCGGTTCACGGTGGCGATCGACGGGCCGGCGGCGGCGGGCAAGGGTACCATTGGCCGGGCTCTTGCGGCGCGGTTCGGCTTTGCGCATCTGGACACCGGGCTTTTGTATCGAGCGGTCGGGGTCCGGGGCGGCGACCCGGTCGCGACGGCGCGGGCACTGATGCCTGATGATCTGGCGCGGGACGATCTGCGCACGCTTGAGGCGGGGCAGGCGGCAAGCCGGGTGGCGGCGATCCCGGAGGTGCGGGCGGCGCTGGTGGACTTTCAGCGCCGGTTTGCGCGGGCCGAGGGCGGCGCTGTGCTGGACGGGCGCGACATCGGCACGGTGATCTGCCCGCAAGCCGAGGTGAAGCTTTACGTCACCGCGAGCCCGGAGGTTCGGGCGCATCGGCGCTGGCTGGAGGTTGGCGGCGACGCGGCGCGGGTGCTGGCCGAGGTGATCGAGCGCGACGCCCGCGACATGGGCCGGGCCGATGCGCCGCTGAAGGCGGCACCCGACGCGGTTGTGCTGGATACGAGCGTGCTGCCGGTGGACGAGGCGGTGGCGCGGGCAGTCGCGGTGGTGGAGGCCGCGCTGAGGCGTGGGGCGTCGGGCGCCTAGGCCGGGGAACATGCGCAGGGCTGGCCGGTTACCATGCCGGCAAGGAGTGCAGTCATGGCATTTGGGTCTTTTGGCGACTTTTGGGGTTTGGTCCACGATCTGAAAGACGAGATCGGCAAGGACCGCGTGCTGGCGGTTGCGGCTGGAGTGACGTTTCACGCCATTCTGGCACTGGTGCCGGCGATCACGGCCATGATCTCGATCTTCGGGCTGGTGCTGGAGCCTGCGGAGGTGCCGCAGACGCTGGCATCCGTGACGGGCCTGATGCCGGGCGAGGCGGCTACGCTGTTGACCGATCAGGCGACGCGGATCGCGGCGAAGGAGGACGGGTCTTTGTCGTTGACCGCGCTGGTGGCACTGGTGATTGCGCTTTGGTCGGCCAATGGCGGCACCAAGGCGTTGATCGAGGCCTTGGGCATTGCCTATGACGTCGAGGAGACGCGCGGGTTCGTGAAACTGAACCTTGTGGCGCTGGGGTTCACGCTGGCCGGGATCGTGGCGGTGATCGTGGTGGGTGCGATTGTCGCCGTCCTGCCCTTTCTGGCCGAGCGTCTGGGTGGCGTGGCGGGCGACGCGATGCTGGCGCTGCGCTGGCCGATTCTCTTTGCGCTGCTGCTGGCGGCGCTGGCGGCGATCTATCGTTGGGCGCCGAACCGGCCAGATGCCGAATGGGTGTGGATTACGCCGGGGGCGGTGGTCGCTGCGGTCGGGTTGATTGCGACCTCGGCGGGGCTCGCGTGGTATGTCAGCAGTTTCGGGAGTTATGACGAGACCTACGGCTCGCTGGCGGCGGTGGTGATCCTGATGCTGTGGATTTGGCTGTCGACGGTGATGGTGCTGATCGGTGCCGAGGTGAACGCCGAGATGGATCGCCGGAAACGGGTAAGGGTTTCGGGGCGGTTCCAGCCGGCGCGGCAGGGTTAGCGCTGGCGGGCGAGCCAGCCGGTTGCCGCTGCCAGGATCGCGCCGGGCAGGGCGAGAGCGGCCATCGCGACAAGGCCTAGCGGCAGGAGGCTGAAACTGCTGCCGGTGGCAAGGCCGGTTGCAAGCATGACCACTGGGAGCGCGCCGAAGGCGAGGCCGGCATGGCGCAGGGCGTGGCCGGGCCAGACAAAGCCGCAGACGCCGGTGAGGACGATCGCGGCGGGCCAGACGGTCCAGAATTCGGCCACGTCCCAAAGCTCGCGGGGGAACGCTGCGAGACCGATGCCTGACCACAGGAGCGTGCCAAGGGCGAGGGGGACGAAGAGTGCAGTCATGCGGGGTAGTCTGCCAGGCAATATGGGCGAAAATGCGGACCGGCAGCGGGCCGCCGGTGGGGTGGGTTTTCCTTGCCTGACTGCGGGAATGGGGCTATAGCGCCGCATCCTCGCGAGGAGTCCCGTTTGGCCCGGTTTACCGGACAGGCAGGATTTTTCGTGACGGCGATGAGCAAAGACCGGCGGAGCCAACCGCAAGGCCAGTGAAAACACGAGAAAAGGAAACTGATCTATATGTGCGCTAAAGCAACCATGGAAGACTTCGAAGCCCTGTTGAAGGAAAGCTTCGAGATTGACACGCCCGAAGAGGGAACCGTTGTCAAAGGCCGCGTGATCGCCATCGAGGCGGGCCAGGCCATCATCGATGTCGGTTACAAAATGGAAGGCCGCATCGACCTTAAGGAATTCGCGAACCCGGGCGAGCAGCCCAACATCAACATCGGCGACGAAGTTGAAGTGTATCTGGACCGCGTGGAAAACAGCCGCGGTGAAGCCCAGATCAGCCGTGAGAAGGCCCGTCGTGAAGAGGCCTGGGATCGGCTTGAGAAGGCCTATGCGTCGGAAACCCGCGTCGATGGCGCGATCTTCGGCCGCGTCAAAGGTGGCTTCACCGTCGATCTTGGCGGCGCTGTGGCGTTCCTGCCGGGCAGCCAGGTTGACGTGCGTCCGGTCCGTGATGCCGGCCCGCTGATGGGCATGAAGCAGCCGTTCCAGATTCTGAAGATGGACCGTCGTCGGGGCAACATCGTTGTCTCGCGTCGTGCGATCCTTGAAGAATCGCGTGCCGAACAGCGCGCCGAGGTTATCGGCAACCTGACCGAAGGCCAGACGGTTGACGGCGTGGTCAAGAACATCACCGAATACGGTGCGTTCGTTGATCTGGGCGGTGTCGACGGCCTGCTCCATGTCACCGACATGGCGTGGCGTCGGGTGAACCACCCGTCGGAGATTTTGAACATCGGCGAGACCGTCAAGGTCCAGGTGATCAAGATAAACAAGGAAACCCACCGTATTTCGCTGGGCATGAAGCAGCTGCAATCCGATCCGTGGGATGCCGTTGAGAAGATGTACGCCATCGGCACGGTCCACAAAGGCCGCGTCACCAACATCACCGATTACGGCGCCTTCGTGGAGCTGGAAGCCGGTGTCGAGGGTCTGGTTCACGTCAGCGAGATGTCGTGGACCAAGAAGAACGTGCACCCAGGCAAGATCGTCTCCACCTCGCAAGAGGTTGACGTCATGGTGCTGGAGATTGACAGCGCCAAGCGTCGCGTTTCGCTGGGCCTGAAACAGACGCAGCGCAACCCGTGGGAAGTCTTTGCGGAAACGCATCCCGTGGGCAGCCAGATCGAAGGCGAAGTCAAGAACATCACCGAGTTTGGTCTGTTCGTCGGCCTCGACAACGACATCGACGGCATGGTCCACCTTTCCGACCTGTCGTGGGACCAGCGCGGCGAAGAAGCGATCCAGAACTACCGCAAGGGCGACACGGTGCATGCCGCTGTCACCGAAGTGGACGTCGAGAAGGAGCGCATCTCGCTCTCCATCAAGGCGCTGGGCGAAGACAACTTCTCGGACGCAGTTGATGGCGTTAAGCGGGGCGGGATCATCACCGTCACCGTGACCGCGATCGAAGAGGGTGGCATCGAGGTGGAGTACAACGGCGCCAAGTCGTTCATCCGCCGCAGCGACCTTTCCCGTGACCGGGCAGACCAGCGCCCCGAGCGGTTCCAGATCGGCGACCACATCGACGTGCGCGTGACCAACATCGACCCGAAGACCCGCAAGTTGGGCCTGTCGATCAAGGCGCGCGAGATCGCGGAAGAGAAAGAAGCCGTCGAACAGTATGGCTCGTCCGATTCGGGCGCGTCGCTGGGCGACATCCTTGGCGCGGCGCTGAAGAGCGGCGACAAGGCCTGAGCCGACCCTCGACCGAGGTTTGCAACGAAAAGAGGGCCTTGCCGGACGGCAGGGCCCTTTGCATTGGGCCGCCACCCCCTTGTTTTCATTTGTGCGGTGACAATTTTTGCCTATAGTCCGCAGACAAGAACATCGTGGCGGCCGCTGCCAAGGGCCGAACCACAGGGGGGACGCTAGGGATGATCCGGTCTGAATTGATCCAGAAGATCGCGGATGAAAATCCGCATCTGACGCAGCGCCATGTCGAGCGCATCGTCAACACGGTGTTCGAGGAAATCATCGACGCGCTGGCCAAGGGCGACCGGGTGGAACTGCGCGGCTTCGGCGCGTTTTCCGTCAAGGCGCGTGACGCGCGTGTTGGGCGAAACCCGCGCACTGGCGAAGCGGTCAAGGTCGATGACAAGAAAGTGCCGTTCTTCAAGACCGGCAAGCTTCTGCGCGACCGGTTGAACGCAAAGTAACCGCAAGGCTGCTTGCAGCGGCCCGGGATCGGGCCGATATTGGCAGGGTGCCGCAAGGGAGCCGCCGATGATCCGCTATCTTCGCTATGCCTTTCTGATCGCTTTGGCGCTGGTTCTGCTGACCGTGGCGCTTGCAAATCGCGCGCCGGTGGCGGTGCGGCTGTTGCCGGACGATCTGGCGGGGCTGACCGGGCTGACCTGGGGCATGGAACTGCCGCTGTTCCTGATCATCTTTGCGGGCATCGTGGCGGGGCTGCTGATCGGCTTTGTCTGGGAATGGTTCCGCGAGATGAAGCACCGTTCCACCGCCAGTGTGAAATCGCGCGAGGTCACGCGGCTGGAGCGTGAGCTTGCGGTGCTGCGCGATTCTACCTCGGTTCCGAAGGATGACGTGCTGGCCTTGCTGGAACGGCCGAAGTCGCGCTGATGGTCGAGGTCAGGGTCAAGATCTGCGGTCTACGGACCGAGGCTGACGTGGCGGCCGTCGCGGCGGCGGGGGCCGCCTATGCGGGGTTCGTGTTCTTTGCCAAAAGCCCGCGCAACCTGACCCTGGCCGAGGCGAAGCGTCTGGTGCTGGCCGCACCGGTGGGTCTGGCCAAGGTGGCGCTGACGGTGGATGCCGATGATGCCACGCTTGATGCGCTGGTGGCGGCGGTGCCTTTGGACATGCTGCAGCTTCATGGCCACGAGACCCCGGCGCGGGTGGCCGAGGTGCGGGCGCGCTATGGCCTGCCGGTGATGAAGGCGATGGGAGTGGCGGACGAGAGCGATCTTTCCGGACTGATGGAGATGAGCCTGGCGGCAGACCAGTTGCTGATCGACGCGAAACCGCCGAAAGGGGCTGAACTGCCGGGCGGCAATGGCTTGGCTTTTGACTGGCGGCTTTTGGTCGGGCGCAAATGGCTGCGGCCCTGGATGCTGGCGGGTGGGCTGACCTCGGGGAACGTGGCCGAGGCGGTGCGGCTGACCGGGGCGCGGCAGGTCGACGTGTCGTCGGGCGTGGAAAGCGCGCCGGGGGTGAAGGATGCGGGCCGGATCGCGGCCTTCGTCGAAGCGGCGCAGGGCACGCGCGGCGGAGTGCCGATTTTGCGATGAGCGTCGTGTTCCGCGACGCCCACTGGACGGATGTGCCTGCGATCGTTGCGCTATTGACCGATGATCCGCTTGGCCAAGGTCGCGAAATGGCAAAGATGGACCGGTATCTGGACGCCTTTGACGACATTGCCGCCAACCCAATGCACCAGCTGATCGTGGGCGATGTTGACGGTCGGGTGATGGCCTGCTGCCAGTTGACCATACTTGCCGGCCTATCGCGGGGTGGCGCAAGGCGGGCGCTGGTCGAGGCGGTGCGGGTGTCGGCGGACCTGCGGTCGCAAGGAGTGGGAGCGGCGATGATGGCCGAGTGCGAGGCCCGTGCGCGTGCGGCGGGCTGCACGATGATTCAGTTGACCACCGATCGCAGCCGGCAAGACGCACATCGCTTCTATGAACGGCTTGGCTACCATCCGACGCATGTGGGCATGAAGAAGCCGCTTTGACGCCGCCCTGCCGGGGCTGACCCGCGCCGCAGCGAAACCCCGTCAGGCCGAGCG
The DNA here is from genome assembly GCF_050632395.1 of Tabrizicola sp. BL-A-41-H6. Lineage (GTDB taxonomy): Bacteria > Pseudomonadota > Alphaproteobacteria > Rhodobacterales > Rhodobacteraceae > JAUYQR01. The sequence goes on along the minus strand of NZ_CP192600.1, from coordinate 3,611,334 downwards.
CTGTGACCACAGTTGCACCGCGGCCAGCGCACCGTGCAGCAGCACCGTCGGCCAAAGGAGTGGCCCCATGGGCGCACCCAGCAGCGCGACCCCTGCGAGCCCCGCGGCCGCAAGTGCGTTGTAGACCAGCATAACGGTGAAGGGGAAGCGCAGCGCTCGTCGCCGCAGGCCCGCAAGACACATCAACCCCAGACCCAGCATGCACAGCCCGACAATCTGCAGGCCGGACGTTGTGAGGCCCGGCAGCGCACCCCCGAGAAGCTGGCTTCGGGCCAGATCGGGCGCCAGCATCATGAACAGTCCAGCCCCTCCCTCGATCAGGGCCATCAGGCCAAGCAGGGTGGAACGGGACACTGTCAGGAACCTCGCAGCTTGCACTGGCCACGTAACCTTGCAGCGACCCGCCCGATAGTGCGCCGGTTCCGGGTGATACGCCAGTAAGCGCGCGCAAACGACGCGCTTTACCCCGCTGCGCCCGGGCGCTACATCCGGGGAAACCTGCGGAGGAAGCCATGCCCGAAGACCTGCCCAACAGCTACAAGACCGGCCCCGACGAGCAGGGCCGCTTCGGCCTTTTCGGCGGGCGGTTCGTCAGCGAGACGCTGATGCCGCTGATCCTTGATCTTGAGGAGCGGTACGAGTTTGCCAAGACCGACCCGACCTTCTGGGCCGAGATGGACTGGCTGTGGAAGCATTACGTCGGCCGGCCGAGCCCATTGTATTTCGCGGAACGGATGACGGATCATCTGGGCGGCGCGAAGGTCTACATGAAGCGCGACGAATTGAACCATACCGGCGCGCACAAGATCAACAACGTGCTGGGGCAGATCATTCTTGCCCGCCGGATGGGCAAGACGCGGATCATCGCGGAAACCGGTGCCGGGCAGCACGGCGTGGCGACGGCGACGGTTTGTGCGAAGTTCGGGCTCAAATGCGTGGTCTACATGGGCGCGCATGATGTCGAACGGCAGGCACCGAACGTGTTCCGAATGAAGCTTCTGGGGGCGGAAGTCATTCCCGTCACTTCCGGTCGTGGCACGCTGAAGGACGCGATGAACGATGCGCTGCGCGACTGGGTGACCAACGTGCGCGACACGTTCTACTGCATCGGCACGGTGGCGGGGCCGCATCCCTATCCGGCGATGGTGCGGGATTTCCAGTCGATCATCGGCAAGGAAGTGCGCTGGCAGATGGCCGAACAGGAAGGCGAGGGGCGTTTGCCCGACACGATCATCGCCGCAATCGGTGGCGGGTCGAACGCGATGGGGCTGTTCTACCCGTTCCTTGACGATCCGACGGTGAACATCATTGGCGTCGAGGCGGGTGGCAAGGGCGTGGACGACCGGATGCAGCATTGCGCCAGCCTGACGGGCGGGCGGCCGGGTGTGCTGCATGGCAACCGGACTTATCTGTTGCAGGATGATGACGGGCAGATTCTGGAGGGGTTCTCGATTTCAGCCGGGCTCGACTATCCGGGGATCGGGCCGGAACACGCCTGGTTGCATGACATTGGCCGGGCGCAATACGTCTCGATCACCGATGCCGAGGCGCTGGAGGCGTTCCAGCTGTGCTGCAAGCTGGAAGGGATCATCCCGGCGCTGGAGCCGAGCCATGCCTTGGCGCATGTGATGAAGATCGCGCCGGGGCTGCCGCGCGACCATATCATCGTGATGAACATGTGCGGACGGGGCGACAAGGACATCTTCACCGTCGCCAAGCACCTTGGTCAGGACATGAAGGTCTGAGCCGCCGCGCCAGCCCTGAACAACGCCCCGTCGTTTCGGCGGGGCGTTTTTTACACGCTTGGGTTGCATAAACCTGGGTTTATGGCCGCAAACCGGCGGTCTAGAGCGGTCGATTAAACCGCCGGTCAATGGAGGGGCGCTGCGATTCGGGGTTGGGTGGATGGGCTAACTCACTGCCGGCTGCTGAACGTGCTGGCACTCACCACTCGGTTCCAACAAAGAGGACTAGCGATGAAGCTGAGAACCAAACTGATGATGTTCACCGCGGCGGCCGCGCTGTCGGCGAACATGGCCTTCGCGGCGATTGACGCCCAAAGCCTGGCGGATTCCTACATTGCGGAAGGCTACACCTATGTCGAGGTGAAGACCGGCCTGACCCAGACCAAGCTTGAGGCGGTCAAGGGCACGGTCAAGGTCGAGGTCATTTACGACAACGCGACCGGCGAGATCGTGAAGCAGGAGAGGGAAACCGCCGACGCCGAGTATATCGATCGGACTGGCATTGAGCTGTCTACGGTGAATTCGGACTTCACGGACGGCGATGATGACGATGATGACGATGATGATGATGACGATGACGATGATGATGACGATCACGGGTCGGATCATGACGATGACGATGACGATGATGATGATGATGATGACGATGACAGCGGGTCGGATAGTGACGACGATGATGATGACGACGATGACGACGATGACGACGACAATGGCGGCAACTGATCGCTGACTCGGTGATCCTGCGAGCCCCGGCCTTGCCGGGGCTTGTGCTTTCCAGCATAGTTTTTAGCGACCGGGTGATTGCCCGGGAGGACGAAAATGAAAAGACGCCAATTTCTTGGATTTATCGGAGCCGCAGCAGCAGTTGCCGCTGCAGGGCCTGCCTTTGCGCAGGATATGGTCGAGAACATCCTGTCGCAATTGAAGCGCCAGGGTTACCGTGAGATTTCTAAGTCGCGCACGCTTTTGGGGCGGATCCGGATCGTGGCGAAGCGCCGCAACGGGGTTCGCGAGATCATCGTAAACCCGAACAGCGGCGAAATCCTGCGCGATTTGTGGTTGGCTGAGGGCGGTGACGGGTCGGCCAAGATCGTCAACAATCAGCATGGGTCGGATCACGACGATGATGACGATGATGACGACGACGACGACGATGACGATGACGATGACGATGACGACGACGATGATGATGACGATGATGACGATAGCGGCTCCGGTAGTGGCTCCGGTAGTGGCGGGGGTAGCAACAGCGGTTCGGGCGGTGATGGTTCCGATGGTTCAGATGACTGAGGTCACCAAGGTGTGGGCTGACCGGACGTGATGCGCGCAGCCCCCATCGTTGCGGTGTTCATCGTTCAGGCGGCTTGCGCCTTTTTCTTCGTTTCCGACATTCTGGCCTCGGTGCTGGGCATCCGCACCACGCCGATCAGTTGGGAAATGCGAGAGCTGCTGGAGATTGGCGCGGCGATCGGGCTGACTCTGGGCGTGTTCCTGGGCGGCGTGATGCTGAGCCGGGCGCTGCGCCAACGCAATGTCGCGGAGGAGCGGTTGCGCCGTGCGTCGGGTGCGTTTTTGGACCTGTTGCAGGAACGCTTTGCCGAATGGGGGCTGACCACGGCAGAGCGGGACGTGGCGCTGTTCGCCATCAAGGGCATGTCGACGGCCGAGATCGCGACGCTGCGGTCCACCAGCGAAGGCACGGTGAAGGCGCAGACCAATGCCATCTATCGCAAGGCAGGGGTGACCGGGCGACCGCAGCTTCTGAGCCTGTTTATCGACGATCTCATGCGCGAGGACGGCACGGTGCGGGCGGCAGCCAATGGAAAGAAGGACGCGGCCTGAGTCAGCGCAAGGTCGGCGGGCCGTCCTGATTTCCAAGCCCGAAAATGAGGCCGCGCCCGATGCGGTGGGCAAGGGCTGACCATGCGGCAGCGGTACCGGGTGGCAGGTCACGCGCGAGGGTCTGGTCGAACAGCGCCAGCCAATCGGTGAACATCGCGGTTTTCACATCGCCCGCCGCCCTGTGGACGGCTAGCGGGTTTCCGTCATAGCTGCGTTCGTGAAGTATGGCATTGCGCCAGAAGCGGGTGATCTTCGCCTCATGCGCCGGCCAGTCGTGGACGTGTGCGGCAAAGACCGGGCCAAGGACAGGATGCTGGCGCACCGAGGCGTAGAAGGCCGCGACCACCGAGGCGATTTCGGCATCCGTCACCTCGAAGCGGGGCGGGATCATGCCTCGGGCAGGGCGTATTGCTGGAGCACGTCAAGCGGCACGATCGAAAGCGTGGCCTGATGCGTCGCGTCAAGGCGAACCATCGGGGCCGCGCCTTCCTCATGCGCTTGCAGAAAACGCGCGGCGCATAGGCACCATTGGTCACCGGGCTTGAGGCCGACAAAGCCGTATTCCGGGCGCGGAGTGCTGAGGTCGTTGCCGAGGTATTTCGACAGGGCAAGGAATTCGGCCGTCATCGTGGCGCAGACGGTGTGGATGCCCCGGTCCATCGGGCCGGTGTCGCAGCAGCCGTTGCGGAAAAAACCGGTGACAGGATCGGTGGAGCATGGCGCCAAAGCGCCGCCAAGAACGTTGACAGATGGTTCCTTCATGTTGGCCTCGCAATTCGGGTTGGCCGGAGGTGGCCAGAAGGACAAAGGATCGCTGAAAGGGAGCGTGATGGAAAGCCTTGCCGAAGACCTTGCGACATTGCAGCGCCGACCGTTCAGCGAACGGCTGGTTCGCGCGCTGCGCGCCATCGGGGTGGAACGAGAGGTGCAGGAGGGTGCAATCTTTCTGCGCAGTGGCGACCCGGCGGATGAATTTGTCCATGTGCTGGAGGGCGAGTTCCAGCTTTGGGACGCGGTGCAGGAGGCGCCGCTCAGCCCGCACACGATTGGGCCCGGCCAGTTCATCGGCGAGGTTGCGTTCCTGACCGGGGGCGGCAGTCTTTACACCCTTCGCTGCCTTGCGCCGGCAAAGGTGATCGCGGTGCCGCGCGAACCGATGCTGCGGCTGATGGCGGCGGAGCCGGAAATGTCGGACATCATCGTGTCGGTCTTTGCCGCACGGAGGCGGGCGATGGTGGAACGCTGGGCCAGTGCGATCACTGTGGTCGGGCCGGTGGATGACCGTGACGTGCGCGCGGTGGTGGCATTTTGTTCGCGCAACAAGCTGCCGGTGCGGTTGGTGGACCCTGCGTCCGAAGAGGCGCAGGTGTTGGCGCGGGACTGCGGATTTCACGGCGAGGCGCCGAAGATGATCTTTGGCGCCGGCGAGGTGCTGGACGCCTCGCCGCTCGCCTTGGCCGAACGGATCGGGATTGCCTACACGCCGACTGTCACGGCGTTTGACGTGGTGATCGTAGGGGGCGGGCCGTCGGGGGTGTCGGCGGCGGTCTATGCCGGGGCCGAGGGATTGCATGCGCTGGTGATCGAGGATCTGGCGGTGGGCGGGCAGGCGGGCACGTCAAGCCGGATCGAGAATTACATGGACTTTCCGACCGGGATTTCGGGGGCAGACCTGTGTTTCCGCGGCGAGGTTCAGGCGATGAAGTTCGGCACCCGCTTTGCCATCCCGCACCGGGTGGGGGCGATTGCGCCGGAGGGGCGCGCGTGGTGCCTGACGCTGGACAATGGCGCGACGGTGAAGGCGCGGTCGGTGATCGTGGCGACGGGGGTGGAATACCGGCGGCTGCGTCTGGCGCGGCTGGAGGAGTTCGAGGGGGTGGGGGTCTATTACGCCGCGACCGATGTGGAGGCGCGGTATTGCACGAAAAGCGAGGTGGCCGTGATCGGCGGTGGCAATTCGGCGGGGCAGGCGGCGATGTTCCTGAGCCGGACGGCCAAGCATGTGCATGTGCTGGTGCGCGAGGAGAGCCTTGCGCAGATGATGTCGTCGTATCTGGTGGAGCGGCTGGAGCAGGCGGAGAACGTGACGGTGCATTTCGGGGCGGAGGTGGTGGCGCTGGAGGGCGAGGCCAGCCTGTCGGCGATCCGGATACGCGGGGCGGAGGGGGAGCGGGTGCTGGAAACGCCGGCGGTGTTCGTCATGGTGGGGGCCGCGCCGAACACGGAGTGGCTGGAAGACCGGGTTGCGGTGGACGCGGAGGGCTTCGTGCTGACCGGGGCTGAGGCGGGGAAGGATGCGCTGGCGCGGGGGCGTTACGCGACGAGTTGTCCGGGGATTTATGCGGTGGGGGACGTGCGGGCGGGGTCGGTGAAGCGCGTCGCCTCGGCGGTGGGCGACGGGGCGGTGGTGATATCGGAGGTGTGGCGGCATCTGAACGGGTGAGGTGCGTGGGGCTGGCCGCCGGGGCGCTGCCCCGGACCCCGGGATACTTATGGACAGATGAAGGGCGTAGTGCGCCCCTTTACCGCAACGGGTGCTGCGCCTATAAAGCGGCCCATGTTGAACGGGCTGATCTCGCGTCGAATTACGGGCCCGGCGGGCTGACCTGGCCGCCGGGTAGTTTGCGCATGTCCGACCATTTCCCTTTCCGCGAGTGATCTCCCATGTCTTCCGACACGACCGATGTGACTGTTCCCGACTATCGCGACACCGTCTTTCTGCCCGAAACCCCGTTTCCGATGCGCGCTGGACTGCCGCAGCGCGAGCCGGAATGGCTGGCGCGCTGGGAGCGGATCGGGGTTTATGACCGGTTGCGTGAAAAGCCGGGTCGGGCGCCGTTCGTACTGCATGACGGGCCGCCCTATGCCAACGGGCATCTGCACATCGGGCACGCGCTGAACAAGGTGTTGAAGGACATGGTGGTGCGCAGCCAGCAGATGATGGGCCGCGACGCCCGTTATGTGCCGGGGTGGGATTGCCACGGGTTGCCGATCGAATGGAAGATCGAGGAGCAATACCGCGCAAAGGGCCTGAACAAGGACGACGTGAATGTCGTGGATTTCCGCCGCGAATGCCGCGCCTTTGCCGCCGGATGGATCGACGTGCAGCGCGAGGAGTTCAAGCGGCTGGGCGTGACCGGCAACTGGGCGGACCCCTACCTGACGATGGATTACCACGCCGAAGCGGTGATCGCGGGCGAGTTCATGAAGTTCGTGATGAACGGGTCGCTTTACCAGGGCTCGAAGCCGGTGATGTGGTCTCCGGTTGAAAAGACCGCGCTGGCGGAGGCGGAGGTCGAGTATCACGACCATACGAGCCATCAGGTTTGGGTGCGGTTCCCGGTGGTGGCGGCGCATGCGTTCGAGGCGCTGGACGGCTGCATGGTGACCGATCTGTTGCAAGCCTCGGTCGTGATCTGGACCACGACGCCCTGGACCATCCCGCAGAACCGGGCTGTGTCGTTCAACCCCGAAATCGCCTACGGCCTTTACGAGGTGACGGGCGTGGCCGAGGGGTCGTCTGGCCGGGTTGGCGAGACGATGCTACTGGCCGACAAGCTGGCTGAGGCGGTTTTGGCGTCGGGCAAGGTGACGGGCTTTGCACGGCTGCGTGGGGTGAATTCGGCGGAGATGCGGGCGCTGGTGCTGGCGCATCCGTTCCGGGGTGTCGAGGGTGGTCAGGCTGAGTGGGACTATGACGTGCCGATGCTGCCGGGCGACCATGTCACCGACGATGCAGGCACCGGCTATGTACATACCGCCCCCAGCCACGGCGATGACGACTATCAGATGGGCCTGAAGTTTGGCCTTGCGATGACCTACAACGTCGAGCCGGATGGCAGCTACCGCGGTGACCTGCCGCTGTTTGGCGGTCAGCACATCATCCAGCCCGATGGCAAGGAAGGGCCGGCGAACGTGTCGGTTATCAAGCAGTTGGCCTACACGGGCGCGCTGTTTGCCAAGGCGAAGCTGAAGCATTCCTATCCGCATTCGTGGCGGTCGAAGGCGCCGGTGATCTACCGCAACACGCCGCAGTGGTTCGTGGCGATTGACAAGCCGCTGGATGACGGGCTGTCGACCTATGGCGAGACGATCCGCACCCGGGCGCTGAATTCGATCAACCAGTTGGTCGAGTGGACACCCGCGACGGGGCGCAACCGGCTTTATTCGATGATTGAGGCGCGGCCCGATTGGGTGCTGTCGCGCCAGAGGGCATGGGGTGTGCCGCTGACCGCTTTCGTGAAGAAGGGGGCGAAGCCGACCGACGCGGACTTCCTTCTGCGCGACGCCGAGGTCAACGCGCGGATCATCGCGGCCTTCGAGGCGGAAAGTGCGGATGTCTGGTTTGTGGACGGTTTCAAGGAGCGGGTGCTGCGCGGGATCGTCGATCCTGATGCATATGTGCAAGTGAACGACGTGCTGGACGTGTGGTTTGACAGCGGGTCGACCCATGCCTTCGTGCTGCGCGACCGGCCCGATGGATCGGCGGACGGGATTGCCGACCTTTACCTTGAGGGCACCGATCAGCATCGTGGCTGGTTCCATTCCTCGATGCTGCAGGCTTGCGGCACCAAGGGGCGCGCGCCTTACCGGGGCGTGCTGACGCATGGTTTCACGCTGGACGAGAAGGGCATGAAGATGTCCAAATCGCTTGGCAACACCACCGCGCCGCAAGAGGTGATCGGGGAATATGGCGCCGATATCCTGCGGCTGTGGGTGGCGCAAAGCGATTACACCGCCGACCTGCGGATCGGGAAGGAAATCCTGAAAGGCGTGGCCGACAGCTATCGCCGCCTGCGCAACACCATGCGGTTCCTGCTGGGCAACCTCGCGGGGTTTACGGATGCCGAGAAGGTGGCCGTTGCGGACATGCCGGAACTGGAGCGGTGGGTGTTGCACCGTCTTTCGGAGCTGGATGCCGAGGTGCGCGAGGGCTATGCGAAGTATGACTTCCAGGGCGTGTTCCAGAAGCTGTTCAGCTTTGCGACCACGGACCTGTCGTCGGTGTATTTCGACATCCGCAAAGACAGCCTTTATTGTGATGCCGTGACCAGCCTGACCCGGCGGTCGTGCCGGACGGTGCTGGATATCCTGTTCTACCGGCTGACGACGTGGCTGGCACCGGTTCTGGTGTTCACGATGGAAGAGGTGTGGCTGGAGCGGTTCCCGGGCGAGGGGTCGAGCGTTCATCTGGTGGATTTCCCGCAAACTCCGGCAGCGTGGCGGGATGATGCGCTGGCGGCGAAGTGGGACACGGTGCGCGAAGTGCGCCGGGTCGTGACGGGGGCGCTGGAGGTGCAACGGACGGCCAAGGTGATCGGGTCGAGCCTTGAGGCGGCACCGGTGGTCTTCGTGACGCCGGCGATGATGTCGCTGCTGGAGACGGTGAAGTTCGAGGATATGTGCATTACCTCGTGCATCTGGCTTTCGACGAAACCAGAACCGGATGCGGCGTTCAAGCTGGCCGATGTGCCGGAAGTGGCGGTGGTGTTCGAGCCTGCCAAGGGTGAAAAGTGCCAGCGCTGCTGGAAGGTGTTGCCGGATGTGGGCAGCCACAAGCACGCCCATACCTGCGCGCGCTGTTCGGATGCGTTGGGGTGAGCCGCCTTGCCGCCAGCGTCGTCACGCCCTTCGGGCCGGTGACGCTGGTGGAGGTGGGCGGGGTGATCGCAGCGCTGGAATGGTGGGAATCGCCGGGCGAGGGGTCTGACCTTCTGCGCGAGGCATCCCGCCAATTGACTGCTTACTTTGACGGCAAGCTCAGGGTGTTTGACCTGCCGTTCGACTGGGGTGCAGGGCTGCACGAGAAGGTGCGTCGGGCGATGGCGGCGATCCCGTTTGGCGAGACGCGCACCTATGGCAAGATTGCCGGTGTGGTGGGCGCGCCGGCGCAGGCGGTGGGGCAGGCCTGCGGGGCGAACCCGGTGCCGATCCTGATACCATGTCATAGGGTGCTTGGCCGGGCCACCTTGGGCGGGTTTTCCGCGCCGGGGGGCGTGGAGACCAAGGTGGCGCTTTTGCGCCACGAGGGGGCGGCGGGGCTGTTGATCTGACGTTACCGAAAGCCGCGTGCTGGCCTTATGCGGTGGCTTGTGCGGCGCAGCGGACGGGCATAGCCAGAGGGCAGCGGTTCGCATGGCGGGTGTGTCTTGACCCTTGGCGTCTTTCTGGCGGTTCTTGGTGCGGCATTCCTGCACGCCTTGTGGAATGCGCTGATCAAGCTTGGCACGTCCAAGGTGGGCGGGATGGTGATCCTGTCGATCGTCGAGGTGCCGATCGGGCTGGCGGTGATCAGTTTCGCGCCGCCGATTGATCCGGCGGCAATCCCGTGGGTGCTGGCGGCGGGCTGCACGCATTTCTGCTACAAGTTCTTTCTGACCTACGCCTATGACCGGGGCGATCTGTCCCGCGTCTATCCCATCGCGCGGGGGGCCGCGCCGATGGTGGTGGCGTTGGTGGGGGCGTTCATTCTGGCCGATGTGGTCGCGCCGTTCGAGTATCTGGCGATTGCGGTCTTGGGCGCGGGCATCCTGCTGATGGCGAAGGGCGTGTTCACCAGCGGCGAGGATCGCAAGATGTTGCCCTTTGCGCTGGGCTCGGCGGTGGCGACGGCGACCTATACGATGATCGACGGCATGGGCGCGCGGGTGTCGGGCGCGCCGGTGGCCTATGTGGCCTGGGTGTTCGTGGCGGATGGGTGCTTCTTCACGCTGGGGATGCTGGCCCTGCGCGGGTGGGACGTGATCCCGCGAAACTGGCATGCGTGGCGGATGGGGTCATTCGCGTCGGCGGCAAGTTACGGGGCCTATGCGGTGTCGATCTGGGCAATGACGGTCGCGCCGATTGCCGTGGTGGCGGCGCTGCGCGAGACGTCGATCCTGTTCGCGGTGCTGATCGGCTGGCTGGCCTTCGGCGAGCGGATGACCGGGGAAAAGGCGCTGGCCGCAGGGGTGATCGTTGCCGGGGTGATCCTGACCCGGCTTTAGCGGACGCGGCGTATGCCTTCGGGCACCACCTGCTGCACGATGCCCGCGCAAACGAGATAGAGCGAGGTGAGGATCAGGCCCCATTTGGCAAACGGGCCTTCGGTGAAATCGGTCCAGGCGGCCCAGCCGGCAAAGACGATCCACAAGACGCAGACGGTCAGCGAAATTGGGTACCAGCGTGTTGTGCGAACTGGGTGGATGAACTTGAGGTTGGTGAACATGGTCACGGTCAGCAGGATCACCGTGGCAAGAATCACGCCTTGGGACGGCTGCGTGGCGAAGAGGACCAGCACGACCATGTTCCAGCACGCCGGGAATCCCGCAAAGGACTTGTCCTTGGTCTTCATCCTCGTGTCAGCGAAATAGATTACCGAGCCGTAGCAGATCACGATGATCGCCAGCCATCCGGTCCAGCCCGGCAGAAGCCCGGATTTGAACAGCGCGAAGGCCGGGATGAACACGTAGGTGATGTAGTCGATGATGAGATCCATCAACACGCCATCATAGGTAGGCCAGTTCTTGCGCACGTCAAAACGGCGGGCGAGCGGGCCGTCGATGCCATCGACAATCAGCGCCACCACCAGCCAGAGGAACATCATGCTCCACTTTTCCTCGACCGCTGCCAGCATGGCGAACATCGACAGAACCGCGCCGGTGGCTGTCAGCAGGTGGACGGAAAGGGCGTTCAGACGCGGTGTCATGCAGCGTTCATCGCGCAAATCCCGCAAGGGTGCAAGAATCGGCGTGCCGGTCAGGCGCGGGGATGCGCATTTTCGTAAGCCTCCATCAGGCGGGCGGCATCGACGGCGGTGTAGCCCTGCGTTGTGGAAAGCGAAGCGTGGCCCAGAAGTTCCTGAATGGCACGCAGATCACCGCCAGCCGACAGAAGATGGGTGGCAAAGCTGTGGCGCAGCGCGTGGGGCGTTGCCGTGGCGGGCAGGCCAAGCCGCAGGCGGGTGCGTTCCATCGCCAATTGGATCAGGCGCGGGTTCAGCGGGCCACCGCGCGCGCCGCGAAAAAGTGCTTCGGTCCGGGAAAGCTCGAAGGGGGCAAGTGCTGCGTAGCGGTCCACGGCGGAGCGGGCGGCGGGCAGAACCGGGACAAGTCGGGTCTTGCCGCCCTTGCCCGCGACGCGCAGCACATCTGGCAGCGGGAGGTCGGCGCCGGTAAGGGCTAGGGCTTCGGAGATGCGAAGGCCGCAGCCGTAAAGCAGGGTGACGACAGCAATGTCGCGCGCAGCGATCCAGTCTTCTGCGGCATCGTCGCCGACCGTGGCGAGAAGGTCGCTCGCGCCGTCCTCGGTCAGAGGGCGGGGCAGTTTGCGCCGAAACTTCGGGCCGCGCGCTGACAGGATCGCGGTGGCGTCGCCGCCCTGCCGATCTACAAGCCAGGCGGTGAAATTCTTGACCGCCGACAATTCGCGCGCCAGCGAGCGGGCCGATACGCCGCGCGCCCGTTCTGCCGCCATCCACGAGCGCAGGTCGCCGTGTTCGGCGTTGGCAACAGCGGTGACGCCCACCGCATCGCCGTGGTGCGCGGCGAGAAAGCCGAGATAGCGTGCAACGTCGCGCCCGTAGGCCGCCACTGTGTTGGCCGACGCGCCGTCGAGCGCCTTGATGTGTTGCAACCAGCCCGACAGCGCATCGCGCAGGCCCGGCGACAGCGCGATGTTTGTCGTCAGTTCAGCCATCGCCGCATCGTGCGTTCGAACACGCCGGCGAAGAAGGCGAGGAGGTCGGTGCCATGCACCGGTTTGAACTGATGCGGGTCTTCCGACCCGAAAACCAGCATTCCGGGCAGGCTACCGGTTCCGAAATCGAGCCGCATCAATGCTTCGGACCGGATATCGGCGGCCTGCTGGCCATAGATCGTGTCGGTCCCCGGCGCGATCTGACGCAGCACCACAGGGCGCGCCGAGACATTCCGCCCGTTTGCCATGTAATCCGAGACAAAGCCCGGTCCCGCGACGCGCAGCACTTCGCCCAGCCGCTGCAACGCAGGCTCGGCGTCATCCTGCATCGATTCAAGCACAAGGCGCACGCAATCGACACGCAGGGTTTGCGCCACTTCGGTCGAAAGGGTGCGGAGCATGTCTTCGAAGCTCAGCGGGTCGAGCAACTGCAGCACCGCGCGGTGCACCTGATTGGTGCCGGCGAGGTTTTCGTAGGCGGCGGCAATCACCGAACGGTGGGTGTCTTCCAGCCGGTCAAGCCGCGATTCCAGCCGTTGCATGGCGATGCCGCGCAGATCGACGATATTCGCACCCATCGCGCGTTCGTTCGCAGCGACGAGGGCGTTCATTACGTCACGGTCTTCCAAGAACCGTTCGGGTTCTGCGAGGATGCGGTCGCGCAGGTCTTGTTCGATCATTGGTTGGTTGCCCGGACCTGTTCTGAGAGTGTCCGGGCAATATAGCGGCAAACCAAAAGGCGAGGCGAGAGGGAAAAGGTCAGAGGATCTTCTGGCCGGTCTTTGCCCAGTCGGCCATGAACTGTTCCAGCCCCTTGTCGGTCAGGACGTGGCTGGCCAGCGCCTTGATCACCGATGGCGGTGCGGTCACGACATCGGCGCCGATCAGGGCGCAATCCTTGACGTGGTTCGCGGTGCGGATCGAGGCGGCAAGGATCTGGGTCTTGAAATCGTAGTTGTCATAGATCGTGCGGATGTCGCCGATCAGGTCGAGGCCATCAAGGTTGATGTCGTCAAGCCGCCCGATGAAGGGCGAGATGAAGGTCGCCCCGGCCTTGGCCGCCAAAAGCGCCTGATTGGCCGAAAAGCAGAGCGTCACGTTGACCATGAAGCCTTCGCCCGACAGCACCTTGCAGGTCTTGAGGCCATCCCAGGTCAGCGGCACCTTCACGGCGATGTTCGGCGCGATGGCTGCAAGCTTGCGCCCTTCGGCGATCATGTCGTCGGCCTTCAGCGCGACGACTTCGGCCGACACGGGGCCCGAGACGATGCCGCAGATTTCCTTGGTGACCTCAAGGATGTCGCGACCGGATTTCAGGATCAGCGAGGGGTTGGTGGTGACACCGTCAACCATGCCAAGATCGTTGAGTTCGGCGATTGCCTGCACGTCGGCGGTGTCGACGAAGAATTTCATGGGGCCGGTCCTTCGGAAGGGTTGTAAGGGATCGGTCCGGGGTTTACCCCAAACCGAACTCAAGGGAAAGGTCACGGCTTGACGGATCAGATGTTTGCCGAGGGCGATCTGGTCGGCGTCGTGACGACCGAAGCCTTGGGGCGGTCCGGTCTTGGCGCACTGGATTATCGCGCGCCGGAGGGCGGTTGCGGCACGGGCGATTATGTCGAGGTGCCCTTGGGCCCGCGACGGGTGCTGGGCGTGGTCTGGGGGCCGGGTGAGGGGCGGTTCGATCCGGCCAAGATCCGCGCTGTGAACCGGGTGCTGGATGCGCCACCGATGCGGGCCGAGTTGCGGCAGTTTCTGGCGCGGGCCGCCGATTACACGCTGACCCCGGTGCCAGCGATGCTGCGGTTGGCGACCCGCGCGCCGGGGCTTGGTGATCCACCTTCGACGCGCCGGGTGTATCGGCTGACCGGGGTGGTGCCGAATTCCCTGACCGATGCCCGGTTTCGTGTGGTCGAGGCGCTGCGTGGCTGGGGTGGCGCTGCCGTGACGCTGGGCGAGTTGGCCGAGGCGGCGGGGTGCGGTGCCTCGGTGATCAAGGGGCTGGTGAAGCTGGGGGTGGTGTCCGAGGAGGACGCGCCCAAGGACACGCCCTATCCGGTGTTGAACCCGAAAGGCATGGCGCATCTGGAGGGTGATCAGGTTGCGGCAGGCGATGCACTGGTCGCGGCTGTGGCGATGGGCGGGTATTCGGCGACCCTGCTGAAGGGCGTGACCGGATCGGGCAAGACCGACGTATATCTGGAGGCGGTGGCCGAGACGTTGCGGCAGGGGCGGCAGGCGCTGGTGCTGTTGCCGGAAATCGCGCTGACATCGGAGTTCCTGACGCGGGTCGAGGCGCGGTTTGGCGCGAAGCCGGCGGAGTGGCACTCGGGCGTCACGATGACCGAACGGCGGCGGCTGTGGCGGATGGTCGGGCAGGGTGAAGCGGGGCTTGTGGTGGGCGCCCGGTCGGCCTTGTTCCTGCCGTTTCAGCACCTTGGGCTGATCGTCGTCGATGAGGAACACGACAGTTCCTACAAGCAGGAGGACGGTGTTCTTTACAACGCCCGCGACATGGCGGTTTTGCGCGCAGCGATTGTGGGGTGCCCGGTGGTGCTGGCCTCGGCCACGCCGTCGCTGGAAAGCTGGGCGAATGTGGAGGCTGGGAAGTATCAGCGGCTGGACCTCGGCAGTCGGTTCGGCGCTGCGGAACTGCCGAAGATGCAGGCCATCGACATGCGGGCAGAGCGGCTGGCGGGGGATCGCTGGATTTCGGAAGCCCTGGCCGCGAAGGTGCGGGCGGTGGTGGCCAAGGGCGAGCAGGCTTTGTTGTTCCTGAACCGTCGCGGCTATGCGCCGGTGACGCTGTGCCGGGCCTGTGGGCATCAGGTCGGCTGCGACCACTGCGACGCGCGGATGGTGGAGCATCGGTTTCAAAAGCGGCTTGTCTGCCATCAGTGCGGCGCGACAAAGCCGGTGCCGCTGGCTTGTCCTGCGTGCGGAGTGGAGGGCCGGATGGCCGCTGTGGGGCCGGGCGTGGAACGGCTGGCCGAGGAGGTCGCGGCGCGGTTTCCCGATGCGCGGCTGGCGGTGCTGTCGTCGGACCTGTTCGGTTCGGCACGGGCGTTGAAGGAACAGATCGGGGTGATCGCGGCGGGCGGGGCGGATATCATCATCGGCACGCAGATCGTGGCCAAGGGGCACAACTTTCCGCTGCTTACGTTGGTGGGCGTGATCGACGCGGACCTCGGGCTGCAAGGATCGGACCTGCGCGCGGCGGAGCGGACGTTTCAGTTGATGCGGCAGGTGGCGGGGCGGGCGGGGCGCACGGCGGAGCGGACGGGTGAGGCGTGGTTGCAGACCCATCAGCCGGAGCATCCGGTGATCCGCGCGATCCTTGGCGGCGACGAGGAAGCGTTCTGGAAGGCCGAGGCGGCGGAGCGACGGGCGGCGGGCGTGCCGCCTTACGGGCGCATGGCCGGGATCATCCTGTCGTCGCCCGATGTGGCGCAGGTGTTCGATTTCGGCACTGAACTTGCGCGCCGCGACGGACCGTTGAAGCGGATCGGGGCCGAGGTTTACGGGCCTGCGCCCGCGCCTATCGCACGGGTGCGGGGGCGGCACCGGGTGCGGCTGTTGGTCAAGGCCGACAAGGCGGCCCCGTTGCAGGCGGCGCTGGCGGAATGGGTGGGGCAGTTCAAGCTGCCGACCAACCTGCGGCTGGCTGTGGACATCGACCCGCAGAGTTTTCTTTAGGCGCGCGCCCCCTCTCTCTCCTCGTCCATCACGAGTGGGGAGGGAAGCGCAAAGCGTCTGCGGTCGGGTGGGCTGGCCGGTTCGGGGAGCCTCCGGCGGGGATATTTTGGGACAGATGAGATTGGTCAGGAGCGGTGGAGGCGGACCGGGGGTTTCGCGGCACGGACGAGGATGCCCTTCGCCTCGAGATCAAGCTGCACGCACTTGACCCACCATCCGGCGGTTTCGCCACCGGGGAAAAGCGTGGCGGATAGGTGGGGTTTGACCGCCGCGATGATCTGGGCGGGGGTCAGACCGGGGGGTGCGGTGGGGGTTTCAGCAAGGACCGCGGCGCGCATCTCGGCGTATTTCGCGGCATCGACGCTGTAGGTCTTGCCGGGCTGGCCGACATTCTGGACGAGGATCTTTTCGGGCATCGGCGGCGTCCTTTCTGATGCCGGCGATGATCACGCTACCTTGTACCGGACACAAGCTTTTGCTTTGCGCAGGCGGCCGTGCCGTGTAGTCGGAAAGCATGTCCCGCCCGACCGTTTCCATGACTGCCGCCGCCAGTCTGCCCAGATGGCAGCGGCCTGAAACGCTGCTCTATCTTCTGGCGGCGGCAATGCCGCTGAGCTTTGCGACGTGGTCGGCGCTGCTGAACAACTTCGTCATCGAGGTGGCGAGCTTCACCGGCAAGGAAATTGGCTGGCTGCACACGGTGCGCGAAATACCGGGGTTGCTGGCAATTGGGGTGATTGCGCTGTTGCTGGTGTTCCGCGAGCAGGTGCTGGCGGTGGTGGGGCTGGTGCTGCTTGGTGCCGCCTCGGGGGTGACGGCATGGTACCCGAGTTTCACCGGGCTTTTGGTCACCACGCTGCTGTCTTCGATCGGGTTTCACTACTTCGAGACGGTGAACCAGTCGCTGCAACTGCAATGGACGCCGAAGGACCGCGCGCCGCAGGTCATGGGCCGGATCGTCGCGGTGGGGGCGGGGGCGTCGCTGGCGGTCTATGGCGCGATCGTGCTGTTGTGGGATGCGCTGGGGCTTGATTACAACACGGTCTATCTGGCGTCGGGGGCTCTGACGGCGATCATCGCGCTTTTTGCGGCCGTCGTCTACCCGCAGTTCGAGGCGCCGCACCGGCAGCACAAGCACATGGTCCTGCGGCGGCGGTACTGGCTTTACTATGCCTTGCAGTTCATGGCCGGGGCGCGGCGGCAGATCTTCGTGGTCTTTGCCGGCTTCATGATGGTGGAACGCTTCGGCATGAAGGTCAGCGAGATGACCGCGCTGTTGATGGTGAACTATGTGATCAACATGGCGATTGCACCGGCGATGGGCCGTGCCCTGGGCCGCTACGGCGAGCGCAACGTGATGGGGTTCGAATACATCGGGCTGACGCTGGTGTTTCTGGCCTACGGCGGGCTTTACTGGTTTGGCTGGGGGCTGATCGTGGCCTCGGGCCTGTATATACTCGATCAGTTGTTCTTTGCGCTGTCGTTCAGCCTGAAGACCTATTTCCAGAAGATCGCCGATCCGCGCGACATCGCGCCGACGCAGGCGGTGGCCTTCACCATCAACCATATCGCGGCGGTGTTCCTGCCGGCGGCGCTTGGCTATCTTTGGGCGCTGGCGCCGGATTACGTGTTTTTTCTTGGGGCAGGAATGGCAATGGTGGCGGTTGCGTTGATCGCGCTGATCCCGCGCCACCCCGAGCCGGGACACGAGACCGTGTTCTCGCGCGGTCTGCCACAGCCGGCGGAGTGACTTTCGGGCCCGGGGCCCTATATCAACATGGTAATCACGGAGGTGTCCCCCATGTTCTTCACCCGCAAAGCGACCGAAATGGTGCGTCCCGAGGATGCGCTGCCGGGTCGACCGACGCCATTGCCGACGGCCGAGACGCATTTCATCTCGGGTCTGCCGCTGAAATCGGCGGTGCCCGAGGGCATGGCCGAGGCGATGTTCGGGATGGGCTGCTTTTGGGGCGTGGAGCGCAAGTTCTGGGCCGTGCCGGGGGTGTGGCTGACGATGGTCGGCTACGCCGGGGGCTACACGCCGAACCCGACCTACAAGGAAACCTGCACCCAGTTGACCGGACATAACGAGGTGGTGCGGGTGATCTATGATCCCGCGGTGGTCAGCTATGAGCGGTTGCTGAAGCTGTTTTGGGAAAATCACGACCCGACCCAAGGGATGCGGCAGGGCAATGACGTGGGATCGACCTACCGGTCGGGGATCTACACCTACACCCCCGAGCAGGAGGCGGCGGCGAAGGCGTCGAAGGCCGTCTACCAGACAGCTCTTGCTGCGGCCGGGCGGGGTGCCATAACCACGGAAATCGTGCCGGTTCCGACCTTCTATTTCGCCGAGGATTATCACCAGCAGTATCTGGCGAAGAATCCTGACGGCTATTGCGGGATCGGCGGCACTGGCGTGACTTGCCCGATCGGCACCGGCGTCACCGCTTGACCCTGCCGGAGGCCGGGGCTATCCGGCCCCGGCACCCCGAAAGGTTCACCGATGCCCACCTATTCCGCCCTGACCACCCTGCCGGGCGAAGATGCCGCCCGCGCCCTTGCCGATGTGATGGAGCGCATGACGCCGGAGCCGACCGGTGTCGGGGTGTTCGAGATCGAGGATGGTTCGGGGCTGTGGGAAGTTGGCGCCTACTTTCTTGAAGCGCCCGACATGGTGATGCTGGAAGTGGTGGCGGTGGCCTTTGGCGCCCGGCCCTTTGCGGTGTCGGAGATCCCCGAGGTGGATTGGGTTGCCAAGGTGCGGCGCGAATTGAGCCCGGTCGATGCGGGGCGGTTCTACGTCTATGGCTCGCACGATATCGAGGCGGGCGCTGCCGCCAAGGCCGCTGGCCGGGTTGCGCTGCAGATCGAGGCGACCGTGGCCTTTGGCACCGGGCATCACGGCACGACGCTGGGTTGCCTTCTGGCCTTTGACGGCCTGCTGGCGGCGGGCAAGCGGTTTGCCAAGGTGGCCGACATCGGCTGTGGGACCGCGGTTCTGGCGATGGCCGCTGCGGCGACGCTGCCCGATGCGCTGGTGATCGCATCCGACATCGACCGCGTGGCGGTGGATGTGGCTGAGGCCAACGTGGCGATCAACGGTCTGCGGGGCCGGGTGGAATGTCTTGAGGCGGCTGGTTTCCAGCACCCCAGACTGGCCGAGGCGGGGCCGTTCGACCTTGTCTTTGCCAATATCCTGAAGGGGCCGCTGATCGAACTTGCCCCGGACATGGCCCGGCAAGTGGCCCGCGGTGGGGTGGTGATTCTCTCTGGACTGCTGGTTGTGCAGGCCGAGGCAGTGATCGCGGCCTATGAGGCGGCAGGTTTCCGTTTGCATAGCCGAAACGATCTTGGCGAGTGGTCGGCATTGGTTCTTGAGCGGACCTAATTAACTGCAACTGCTCGCTTTTTGTGGCGAGCCCAAGGCAGAAGCTTTGACGTGCCGCACTTTTGCCGCAAAGTAGCGCGAACCTATTTTGGTACACAATTTTCTCGGCAGGGATTGATTATGTGGGTAGATCCGAACCTCAATGACTTCTACAGCCGCGTATCGCGGATCGAGAAGGCCCATGCCAAAGGCTACGGCTTCGAGGCGCCCGGAACTCTCGGACGCTCGGCGCTTGGCAACCGCAAGGCGCGCAGCTGGAAGTTCCTCAAGCCGCTGGCGATTATCCTGCTGATGGGTGCCGGGCTGAAGGGCATGATCCACTACTACATCGGTGCCGAAACCTACCAGCTGCGCGTCGATGCGCTTGCGGTTGGTCAGGGCTTCGATCCGGTCGGCAGCTGGCTGATGCAGGCTGATCCGGTGACGGTCTGGATTTCGGGCCAGTTGCAGGCCGCACTGCCGCGCTGACCCGTCCGGTCCACGAAATGCAAAAGGCCGCATCTTCGGATGCGGCCTTTGTCATTCTGGCGGGAGGATGGGCCGATCAGCGGCCCATCAGATCCACGTCGCCGCGGCACAGGCCGATATCGTCAAGTTCGCGGTCCGACAGCTTGCCAAGGGCGCGGCGGGTGATGCGGGCATCATTCCAGGCGCCGATTGCGGCAAATGCACGGGTCATGCCGTTGATGGCACGGTAAGTGGTGATGGCGCCGAGGGGCGCCGGGCGGGTCGTATCGACGGCGGCCATGGCGGGTATCCTTTGTTCTTATACTGCACAATACGGAGGCTTATTCCTCCATGCAGTGCCAGATAGTCGTGCTGCATGTGCAAAGCAAGGCGAGCAATTGGCAATGCCGGGTTGCAGCCAGTGCATGACTTCTGTCGCAATTTCGTCATGTTTTTCAGGGCGTTCCTGACGGAGGGCGCGATTTCGTCGGTTTCGTGAGCCGCCCTGTCGCTTTCTGCATTTGCATAATGGACCGCAGGACCGGTCGCAAGTGGCGAAAGCGGTTGGCGGATGTTCCCTATTCGTGCTAATCCGGCGCCAAGAGCAAGAAAAGAGGGCAGGCATGCGCGTCATCGGCATTGATCCGGGTCTGCGAAACCTCGGCTGGGGGGTGATTGACGTGGCCGGGGCGCGGCTTAGCCACGTGGCGAACGGCATCTGTCATTCGGCGGGCGAGGATGGCGATCTGGCGCAAAGGCTGCTTAGCCTGTTCGATCAGTTGACCGCCGTATTGAAGACGCATGCGCCGGATGCAGCCGCGGTGGAGCATACGTTCGTCAACAAGGACGCGGTGGCGACGTTGAAGCTGGGGCAGGCGCGGGGGATTGCGCTGCTGGTTCCGGCGCGGTTCGGGCTGGTGGTCGGGGAATATGCGCCGAACGCGGTGAAGAAGACGGTCGTGGGCGTCGGGCACGCAGCGAAAGTGCAGGTCGACCACATGGTGCGGTTGCAGTTTCCGGGGGTGCAGATCGCCGGGGCCGATGCGGCGGATGCGCTGGCGGTGGCGATTTGCCACGCGCATCATCTGCAATCGGCGGGCCGGTTGCAGGCGGCGTTGAGGGCGGCGGGATGATCGGCAGGATTTCAGGGCGGCTGGACTGGCGTGGGGCCGACCATGTGCTGATCGACGTGCGCGGGGTCGGGTACATCGTGCATGTCAGCGACCGGACACTGGCCGGGATGCCGGGGTTTGGCGAGGCGGTCAGTCTTTATACAGAGCTTCTGGTGCGGGAGGATCTGCTGCAGTTGTTTGGCTTTCCGACCATGCTGGAGAAGGAGTGGCACAAGCTTTTGACCACTGTGCAGGGAGTCGGGGCGAAGGCCGCGATGGCGATCCTTGGCACGCTGGGGGCCGAGGGCGCGGCGCGGGCGATCACGCTGGGTGATGCGCGCGCCATTCAGGCAGCGCCGGGCGTGGGGCCGAAACTGGCGCAGCGGGTGATCCTGGAGTTGAAGGCCAAGGCGCCGGGGGTGATGGCGGCGGGTGTGTCGCTGGCGGCGGTTGCCGTGGCCGACGACGTGGTGATCGAGGCCGAGGCGCCGCGTGCCGCGCCAAGGCCCGCCGCAGGTGCGGCGCGGGCGGCGGTGACGGCGGATGCGTTGTCGGCGCTGTTGAACCTTGGCTACGGGCAGGGCGATGCGGCGCAAGCGGTGGCGACGGTGGCCGGAGACCAGCCCGAGGCCGATACCGCGACGCTGATCCGCGCCAGCCTGAAGCTTTTGGCGCCGAGGTAAGCAATGGAACCTGATCCAGCATTGCGCCCCGAAAAGCTGCCCGAGGATATGGACCGTGCCTTGCGCCCCCAGATGCTGGCCGAATTCATCGGGCAGGCGGAGGCGCGGGCGAACTTGGCCGTGTTCATCGCCAGCGCCCGGATGCGGGGTGAGGCGATGGACCACACGCTGTTTCATGGGCCGCCCGGTCTGGGCAAGACCACGCTGGCGCAGATCATGGCGCGGGAGTTGGGGGTGGGCTTTCGCATGACCTCGGGCCCGGTGCTGGCCAAGCCCGGCGATCTGGCGGCGATCCTGACCAACCTGGAACCGCGCGATGTGCTGTTCATCGACGAGATCCATCGCCTGTCGCCGGTGGTGGAGGAGGTGCTGTATCCGGCACTGGAGGATTTCGCGCTGGATCTGGTGATCGGCGAGGGGCCGGCGGCGCGGACGGTGCGGATTGATTTGCAGCCCTTCACGCTGGTCGGGGCGACGACGCGGCTGGGGTTGCTTACGACTCCGCTGCGCGACCGGTTCGGGATACCGACGCGGCTGGAGTTCTATTCGGACGCGGAGTTGTTCGAGATCGTCAGCCGTGGGGCGCGGTTGATGGGGGTTGAGGCGGCGCCGGAGGGGTGCCGCGAGATTGCCCGGCGGGCGCGGGGGACACCGCGGATTGCGGGACGCTTGCTGCGGCGGGTGGTGGACTTTGCGCTGGTCGAGGAGGGCGGCAAGATCAGCCGGGCCTTGGCGGACCGGGCGTTGACGCGGCTCGGGGTGGACCAGTTGGGGCTGGATGGGGCGGACCGTCGGTATCTGACCTTGCTGGCCGAGAATTATGGCGGCGGGCCGGTCGGGGTGGAGACGATCGCGGCGGCGTTGAGCGAGCCGCGGGATGCGATCGAGGAGGTTATCGAGCCTTACCTCTTGCAGCAGGGGCTGATTTTGCGGACGCCGAGGGGGCGGATGCTGGGGATGAAGGCCTGGCGGCATCTGGGGCTGGAGCCGCCGAAGGGGCCCGAACCCGGAAAGCCGGGGCAGGCGGATCTGTTCGAGGCGTGAGCCCGTGTCCCACGGTGGGACATTTTCTGGAATAAATGAAATCAATGGGTTGGATCGGTCATTTAGACCTTGTTAAGCCCTTGCGCTTCCCAGCGGCGCCCGCGGTGCCTTGATTTCGGACAACGCGCAGCGGTAAGGCTGCGCCCGGGTTTCATCAGGGGTGGCACATGGAAGCGTTGGGGCCGGAGGCGGTGCAGGCGTTGTTCACGCGCGGCGACGGGCAGTATCTTTTCGCGCGTTGGGGGCGGCCCATCGTGCCGGTGGTGTTCGGCGTGGAGGCAGAGACGCTGCCCGTCATCAAAGGCGCGTTCGAGGCGGTGGTTACGCTGGCCGGGCACAAGATGGCCGAGACGGACCCGGAACTGGGCGCGAACCTGATGGTGTTTTTCGTGCGCGACTGGGCCGAGTTGCCTGAGGTGCCTGACCTGGACCGGTTGGTGCCGGAGTTGCGCCCGTTGTGCGACAGGCTGGCTGCGGCGGATGCGAACCAGTACCGCATCTTTCGGTTTGATCCCGACGGGGCGATCAAGGCGGCCTTCGTGTTCCTGCGGATGGACGCGCATCTGAGCGCGGTTCCGGCCGAGGTGCTGGCGCTGGCGCAAGCGGTGCAGACGATGCTTTTGTGGTCGGACCGGGCGTTTACGGACACCTCGCCCTTGGGCCGGGTGGGGGATCAGGTGATCCTGCGGCCCGAGATTGGCGCGGTCATACGGGCGGCCTATGATCCGGTGCTGCCGGTGATGGCGCGGGACGCAAGCCATGCGCTGCGGCTGGCGGCACGGATCGGGCGCACCTCCTGACCCTGTCAGGGCGCGGTGAGCGGGATCACCGAAAGCGACATCTTGCCCGAGCCTTGCGTCACCTCGGAGGCATGGGCGAGGTAGATCAGACTGTTGTTCGCCTCGTCGAAAATGCGGGTCACGCGGACGGCCTTGAGGATCAAGGACTGGCGTTCGGAGAAGATATCCTCGCCTTCCGGGCCGCGTTCGATGTCGCCCAGAACGATGGGGCCGGTCTGCACGCAATCGACGGCAGAATAGGACGGGTCTTCGAACCAGTTGCCCTGTTGCAGCCGGTCGAACACCGAGCGTTCGAAATAGGCGATGTGGCAGGTGACGCCCTGCACGGCGGGATCGGCGAAAGCCTCGATCACCACATCGTTGCCGACCCAGTCTACGCCGACGCGGCCAACCTCTTCGGCGAGGGCGGGGGTGGCAAAAAACGACAGGATGGCGAAAAGGGACGCGCGCATGGGGAAACCTCGGATCGGGGAGGGAGTGAACGTGGGGCTTTGCTGCGTCCGGCACAAGGGCCTTTGACGGCACGGCCGAGGGCGCGCTAAGGCTGGCGGGCCGTATCTGTCGGAGGAAAGCGTGGCCCACCTCTTTGCCCTGCGCGTCTATTACGAGGATACCGATCTGGCCGGGATCGTCTATTACGCGAATTACCTGAAGTTCATCGAGCGGGCGCGGACGGAATGGGTGGCGTCACTGGGCATCGACCAGATGGCGCTGCGCGCGTCCGATGGCATCGTCTTTGCCGTCAGGCGGGTGGAGGCGGATTACCTGCGGCCCGCGAAGTTTGCCGATGATCTGTTGGTGGAGACGGTGTTGCAGGCAGCAACCGGCGCGCGGCTGGTGCTGGAGCAGACCATCAGTCGGGGTGGCGAGCGGCTGTTTCAGGCGGTGGTGACGCTGGTCTGTCTGAGCGAGACGGGCGCGCCGGCGCGGGTTCCACCGCAGGTTCGGCTGCGGCTTCTGGGGCAGGTGCATTAGCGCGGTCGGGCGGCAAATCCCCGCTGCACGCAGACTTGTGTTGGCATTCGCCCTGTAACCTTGATAGAATCACAGGTAACGGAGCCGAGAAACGGCCCGATCAACAAGAGCAGGCGTATGGAAACGGACACCCTTGCGATGGCGCAGGAGATTGATTTCTCCATGCTCGCCCTTTTTGCACGTGCAACCCTGACGGTTAAGATCGTCATGATGATGCTGATGATCATGTCTTTCTGGTCATGGGCGATCATCATTCAAAAGCACATCATGTTCCGCAAGGCGCGTGGCGAGGCGACGGTGTTCGACCGGGCGTTCTGGTCGGGCGAGCCGCTGGACGAACTGTTCGAGAAGATCGGGCCGGACCCGCAGGGGCAATCGGAAAAGATCTTTGCGGCCGGGATGCTGGAATGGCGGCGCAGCCACAAGCAGGACGGCGGGCTGATCGCGGGCGCGCAGGCGCGGATCGACCGGGCGATGGACGTGGCGATCAACCGCGAAAGTGAGCGGCTGAACACCGGGCTGGCGTTTCTGGCCACTACGGGATCGACCGCGCCGTTCATCGGCCTGTTCGGGACGGTCTGGGGCATCAAGCACAGTTTCGAGCAGATCGCGATTTCGCAGAACACCAACCTTGCCGTCGTGGCGCCGGGTATTGCCGAGGCGCTGCTGGCGACCGGCGTGGGCCTGATCGCGGCAATTCCGGCGGTGGTGTTCTACAACAAGCTGAATTCCGACAGCGAGCGCATCCTTGGCGGCTATGAAAGCTTTGCCGACGAGTTCGCGACGATCCTGTCGCGCCAATTGGACGCCTGAGCCGTGGGGGCCGGGGTCATCAAGGGCGGCGGGGGCGGCGGACGCCGGGGGCGGCGTCGCGGCAAGGCGGCGGCGATGAGCGAGATCAACGTGACGCCCTTCGTGGATGTGATGTTGGTGTTGCTGATCATCTTCATGGTGGCCGCCCCGATGCTGACGGTGGGAGTGCCGGTTGAACTGCCGAAGACGGCCGCAAGCGCGCTGCCGACCGAGCAGGAAGAGCCGCTGACGATCTCCATCACCGCGGCGGGCACGCTGTCGATCCAGAACACCGAGGTTGCGGACGGCGAGATGATCCCGAAGTTGCAGGCGATCGCGGCGGAGCGGACGTCGAAGAAGGTGTTTTTGCGTGCCGACGGGTCGATCCCGTATGAGCGGGTGGCGCAGGTCATGGGCGCGCTCAATGCGGGCGGCTTCAACGAGATCGGTCTGGTGACAGACGCCGAGGGACCGACCTTCGGCAGCGGCAACTAAGGGCGCAGGGTGCAGATGCGGGTGCAGCCGAGGGTGCAGACTGGCACGCTGGTTTCCGGGCTTGGCCATGCCGGGCTGATCCTCTGGGTGATCCTGGGGGATTGGCTGTTTGCGCCTGCACCGGCCGATCAGGTGATCGTCACCCAGGTGTCGATGATGACGAGCGCGGAGTTCGATGCGCTGCAGGCGGCGGCCTCGACCCCGACGCCTTCGGAGGAGCCCGCGCCAACGCCGAAGCCGCGCCCGAAGCCGGTGGTGGAACCCGAACCCGTGCCGGAGCCAGCACCGGAGCCCGCGCCCGAGCCCACCCCCGAGCCGGTGGTAGAGCCGACACCCGCGCCCGAGCCGGTACCGGAAGACCTGCCGACTGCGGCGGAGGAGCAGTTGCTGCCCTCGCCCAGCCAGGAGGAGCAGGCGGTGCCGGATGCGGCGGAGATCGTAGCACCCGTGCCTACCGACGTGCCGGAGGATGCCCAGACCTCGGACACCCCGACGCCAGCGGTCAGCGACCAGCCGACCGAAGAACCTGTGGTGCCGCAGGAACAGACCGAGGCAACCGTGGCCGAAGATACCGGCACGGTGCTGGAGACCGAGGCCAACAAGGATCAGACCGAGGCCTTGGGCATGACCGCGTCAATACGTCCGCGCGCAAAGCCCGAGCGTCCGCCGGAGCCAGCGCCGGAAGATGTGGCGGCGGAGGTGGCGGCTGCGGTCGATGCGCCGACCGAGCAGCCCACCGAAGAACCGGCGGCAGAGGCACCGGCGGAGGACGCCGTGGCGGACGCGCTTGCCGAAGCCTTGGCCGAGGATACCAGCGAAGCCACCAGCGACACCGGCGGGTCGGACCTGCCGCAGGGGCCGCCGCTGACCGCTGGCGAAGTGGGCGATGTGCGCAGCGCCATCGGCAACAAATGGAACCTTGGATCGGCCTCTACCGACGCCTTGCGCACGACAATCGTGGTGCGGGTGAGCTTCTCGCCCGAGGGGCAGCCGACGGATATCGAACTGCTGGAATCCGATGGTCCGACCGAGGCCGCCACTTCGACCGCGTTCAGCGCGGCGCGGCGGGCGGTGCTGCGGGCCTCGCAGGACGGCGGAATTCCGCTACCCGCGGACAAATACGACACTTGGCGCGTGCTTGATCTGGTTTTTGACCCCAATGGAATGAGGCTGAGATGACAGGTCATGCGTTAATCGAGGGGCACTTGTCGTGTGTCTTTCCCCTTCCTTGCCGCGCCCTGGGTGGGCTAAACGAAAAGAAAAACGGAGCATGAGGCCCATGAGATCAGTTTTCCGCGCAATCCTTCCGGTCGGGGTGGGACTTGCCCTTGCGGTCGGGCTTGCGCTTTCAGGTGCGGCCCCGGTGCTGGCACAGAACGCGCCGCCGCGCATCGTCATCGGATCGGGTGTCATCGAGCCGATGCCGATTGCGATTGCCGGGTTCATCGACGAAGGCGGCGCGGGGGATTACGCCCGCGAGATCAGCCGCGTCGTGCAATCCGACCTTGAAGGCACGGGTTTCTTCCGCGCGATCCCGGAGGATGCGCATATCAGCCGCGTCACTTCGTTCGACAGCACGGTGGCCTATGAGGACTGGAAGGCGATCAACGCGCAGGTTCTGGTGACGGGCGCGGTCAGCGTGTCGGGTGACCGCATCACGGTGAAGTTCCGCGCGCATGACGTGTTCAACGGCACCACGCTGGAAGGGGCGGCCTTGCAGTTTGCCGGCACCACGCAGGGCTGGCGGCGGATGGCGCATAAGGTGGCGGATGTGGTCTATTCCAAGATCACAGGCGAGGGCGGCTATTTCGACAGCCGGGTGGTGTTCGTGTCTGAGTCCGGTCCGAAGAACGAGCGGCTGAAGCGGCTGGCGGTGATGGATTACGATGGCGCGAACGTCCAATATCTGACGGACAGCGCCGCCATCGTGCTGGCGCCGCGGTTTTCGCCCACCGGCGACCGTATCCTTTACACCAGCTACGAGTCCGGTTTTCCGCGCATCACCCTGATGGACGTGGGCAGCCTTGATCGCCGGTCGTTGGACGAGCAGCCCGGCACGATGACTTTTGCACCGCGCTTTTCGCCTGATGGCGGCACGGTTGTATTCAGCCTTGAACGTGGCGGCAATACTGACATCTACGCGCTGAACGTGAGTTCGGGCGGGTTGTCGCAGCTGACCAACGCGCCGTCGATTGAAACTGCGCCGTCGTTCAGCCCCGATGGCAGCCAGATCGTGTTCGAGTCTGACCGCACCGGCACGCCGCAGATCTATGTGATGCCGGCAAGCGGAGGTGAAGGGCAGCGGATTTCGGGCGGGCAGGGGCGCTATGGCACCCCGGTCTGGTCGCCGCGCGGTGACCTGATCGCGTTCACCAAGCAGAACGCGGGGCGGTTCCACATTGGCGTGATGCGGTCGGACGGCAGCGAAGAGCGTCTGTTGACGGCATCTTTCCTTGACGAGGGTCCGACCTGGGCGCCGAACGGGCGTGTGCTGATGTTCACCCGTGAGACCAGCGGTGCGGGCGGTCAGGCGAGCCTGTGGTCGGTGGACATCACCGGGCGGAACCTGAAACAGATCCCGACCGAAGGCCCGGCATCGGACCCGGCATGGTCGCCGCTTTTGCCATGAATTGTGACGCGCCGCCGATTCCCTTGGCGGCGCGAAACTGCTAGAGTCGCCGCAATTCAAGCGTAATCGAGCCAAAAAGCCCAATCGAGCCAATAAGAAGGAAGAAATCCATGAGTTTCGCAGTGAAGTCGCTTCTGCTGGTGGCCACGCTTGCCCTTGCCGCCTGTAACAATCCTGACCGGTATGGTGCCGGTGGCGCTGGCGGGGCCGGTGGTGCGGGCGGTGCCGGGGGCATCGACACGACCGGTCTTGGCGACCCGAACGATCCGGCGTCGATCGCCTATTTCAACCAGCGTGTCGGTGACCGGGTGCTGTTCGCGGTGGATCAGTCCACCCTGACGCCCGAGGGCCGCACGATCCTCGCCGGTCAGGCGCAGTGGCTGATGACGAACGCAGGCTACGCCGCGATCATCGAAGGCCACGCCGACGAGCAGGGCACGCGGGAATACAACCTTGCCCTTGGCGCGCGGCGCGCGGCGGCGGTGCAGAACTTCCTGATCAGTCAGGGTGTGCAGGCCAGCCGTCTGCGCACGATTTCCTACGGCAAGGAGCGCCCGCTGGAAGTGTGTTCGGAAGAGGCCTGCTACGCCAAGAACCGCCGCGCCGTGACGGTGCTGGCGGCGGGCGCGGGGGTCTGACGTGAAGCGGCTCTGCCTTCTGGCGATGCTGGTGATGGTTCCGGTCGGCGCGTTTGCGCAGGACCGGACCCAGACCTTGGCCGACATTCGTGCCGAACTGGCGTCGCTGGCGGCGGAGTTCAACGCGCTGAAGGCGGAGCTTGTCGCCTCGGGGTCGGCGGCGAACGGGGCTGCGGGGGGTGATGCGCTGACCCGGATGGACACCATCGAGGCCGAGTTGTCGCGACTGACCGCGCGGACCGAAGAGGTGGAATTGAAGCTGAACCGGGTGGTGGCGGATGGCACCAACCGGTTGGGCGATCTGGAGTTTCGCCTGTGTGAGGCGACCGAGGGTTGCGACCCGATGACCCTTGGCGAAACCTCGGTTCTTGGCGGCGATGCAGGGGCTGCGGCGACGCCGGTGCCCGCGACGGGAACGGAACCGGCGGTTGGCACGGATACCGGTGCCGGTGGCGCGGAGCTTGCGGTGGGTGAACAGGCAGACTTTGACCGGGCCAAGGAGGTGCTCGGCACCGGTGACTTTCGCGGTGCTGAATCGCTCTTTGCGACCTTTACCCAATCCTATCCTGGCGGACCGCTGACGCAGGAGGCGCATTACCTGCGCGGCGAGGCGCTGACCAACCTTGGTGAGACGTCGAATGCGGCGCGGTCGTATCTGGAAGCGTTTTCCGGGAACCCCGAAGGGCCGTTCGCACCGGACGCGCTGTTGAAGCTCGGTGAGGCGCTGGGTCAGTTGGGTCAGGTGCAGGAAGCCTGCGTCACGCTGGCCGAGGTTGGCGCACGCTATCCCGGCAGCATCGCGGCGACGCAATCGAGTGTGGCGATGCAGGGACTTGCGTGCCAGTAGAGGCGCGGCTGACGGGGCTGGTGCGCGCCGCCCTGCCCGGCGATCAGACGGTGGGAGTTGCGCTTTCGGGCGGCGGGGATTCCGTCGCCCTTTTGCATCTGTGCCGTGTGGCGGGGGTGGCGGTGGAGGCGGTGACGGTGGATCATGCCTTGCGCGCCGAGAGCGGGGATGAGGCGGCGGCGGTGGCGACGGATTGCGCGGCACTTGGCGTGCGGCACGAGGTGCGGGTCTGGCGGCATGGCGCGGTGGGTGGCAACCTGATGGATGCGGCGCGGCGGGCGAGGCTCGGGTTGATCCGTGATTGGGCTGTGGAGCGGGGGATCGGCGTGGTGGCCTTTGGCCATACGCGCGACGATCAGGCCGAGACGCTGTTGATGGGGTTGGCGCGGGCGGCGGGGATCGACGGGCTGGCGGGGATGCGGCCCAGTTGGACAGAGGGCGGCGTGCGGTTCGTGCGGCCCTTGCTGGACGCCGGGAGGGATGAGTTGCGCGGCTGGCTGAAGGCGAAGGGCATCGCTTGGATCGACGATCCAACGAACGAGAATGACCGATTTGCGCGAGTGCGGGCGCGCAAGGCGCTGGCGGTGATGGAGCCGCTTGGGATTTCGGCGGAGGGGCTTGCCGTGGTGGCGCGCAATCTGGCCGAGGCGCGCGAGGCGTTGGACGCGGCGACCGCAGATGCGGCGGCGCGGGTGGTGGCTGAGGCTGCGGGGGCGCTGACTTTTGATGCGGCGCGGTTTGCGGCGCTGCCGGGCGAGGTGCGGCGGCGGCTGGTGGTTGCGGCCTTGGCTTGGGTCTCGCGTGCCGGTTATGCCCCGCGTGCAGATGCAGTGGCGCGGCTGGCGGCGGCGATCATCGAGGGGCGCGATGCGACGCTGTGGGGCTGCCGGCTGCGGTGCGGTGTTCTGATGCGCGAGGCGAAGGCAACCGCGAGCGGCGCTGGTCCGCTGTGGGACGGGCGCTGGGTCATCGAGGGGCCGTGGCGGGCGGAATTGGAAGTTCGGGCGCTGGGAGCGGCGGGTTTGCGCGCTTGCACAGATTGGCGCGCGACCGGGTTTTCACGCGACGTTCTGGCGGTGACGCCGGGCATCTGGGCCGGAGAGACGCTGGTTGCGGCCCCTTTGGCGGGGTTTGCGAACGGCTGGTCGGCACGGATCGACGCACCCTTCCACCTTTTCGGACTATCGCATTGAACCCTTGGCCCGAATGTCTATCTTAGCAACAAGACCGCCGCCCGCTCGGGACGCGCGGATCATTCAGGAGATCCTTCGTGGGTAACGCACGAAACATTGCATTCTGGGTAGTGCTGCTGGTTTTGATCATGGCATTGTTCCAGCTGTTTTCCGGCGGGCAATCGACGATGAGCTCGCGCACGCTGTCCTATTCCGACTTCATCTCGCGGGTTGATGCGGGCGAAGTGACCAGCGTCACGCTGGACGGCGAGCGGGTGATCATCCGCGCCAAGGACGGCCAGACTTATGTGGCGATCAAGCCGGACGGCGAGAACGTGACTGACCGCCTGATCGAAAAGGGCGTCGAGGTTCAGGCCGAAGCGCAGCAACAGTCGGGCCTCATGTCGCTGTTGTCGCTGTGGCTGCCGTTCATCGTGCTGATCGGAATCTGGTTCTTCTTCATGAACCGGATGCAGGGCGGCGGACGTGGCGGGGCGATGGGGTTCGGCAAAAGCCGGGCCAAGCTGCTGACGGAAAAGTCGGGCCGGGTGACGTTTGACGACGTGGCCGGCATCGACGAAGCCAAGGAAGAATTGGAAGAGATCGTCGAATTCCTGCGCAACCCGCAGAAGTTCAGCCGTCTTGGCGGCAAGATTCCGAAGGGGGCGCTGCTGGTCGGCCCGCCCGGCACCGGCAAGACGCTGCTGGCGCGCGCGATTGCGGGCGAGGCGGGCGTGCCGTTCTTCACCATCTCGGGTTCCGATTTCGTGGAAATGTTCGTGGGTGTGGGCGCAAGCCGCGTGCGCGACATGTTCGAGCAAGCGAAGAAGAATGCGCCCTGCATCGTGTTCATCGACGAAATTGACGCCGTGGGCCGGGCGCGTGGCGTCGGCATGGGCGGCGGCAATGACGAACGCGAACAGACGCTGAACCAGCTTCTGGTCGAGATGGACGGTTTCGAGGCGAACGAGGGCGTGATCATCGTCGCAGCGACCAACCGCAAGGACGTACTGGACCCTGCGCTGCTGCGCCCGGGCCGTTTTGACCGCACGATCCACGTGCCGAACCCCGACATCAAGGGGCGCGAGAAGATCCTGAACGTCCATGCCCGCAAGGTGCCGCTGGGCCCGGACGTTGACCTGCGCACCATCGCGCGCGGTTCGCCCGGGTTTTCGGGTGCTGACCTGATGAACCTTGTGAACGAAGCGGCCCTGCTGGCGGCGCGTGTCGGGCGGCGGTTCGTGACTATGGTCGATTTCGAGCAGGCCAAGGACAAGGTCATGATGGGCGCCGAGCGTCGCAGCATGGTGCTGACCGACGACCAGAAGGAAAAGACCGCCTATCACGAAGCGGGCCACGCCATCGTTGGCATGGCGCTGCCGAAGTGCGACCCGGTCTACAAGGCGACGATCATCCCGCGCGGCGGTGCCCTTGGGATGGTGGTCAGCCTGCCTGAAATGGACCGTCTGCAGATGCACAAGGACGAGGCCAAACAGCGCATCGCGATGACGATGGCAGGCAAGGCGGCGGAAATCATCAAGTACGGCGAGGAGGGCGTGTCCTCTGGCCCCGTAGGCGACATCCAGCAGGCGTCGGGTCTGGCGCGGGCGATGGTGATGCGCTGGGGCATGTCGGACAAGATCGGCAACATTGACTACGCCGAGGCGCATGAGGGGTATCAGGGCAACACCGGCGGTTTCAGTGTGTCGGCCGAGACGAAGCGGCTGATTGAGGCCGAGGTGAAGACGCTGATCGACGAGGGTTATGCCGAGGCACGGCGCATCCTTCTGGAGAAATCGGTGGAGTTCGAGCGGCTTGCGAAGGGCCTGCTGGAATACGAAACGCTGACCGGCGACGAGATCCACAAGGTTGTGGCTGGCCTTCCGCTGGACGGGCCTGACGGCGACGACAAGCCTGCATCGGGCGGGGGTGTCACCTCGATCGCGTCGATCCCGAAGACGCGGGCCAAGGCGCCGAAGCCCGGGCCGGAGCCGGAACCGGCGCTTTGAGGACGTGACGACAGCATTGCAGGAAGGCCCCGTGTTCGCGCGGGGCCTTTTGTCTGGATGGCGGAGGGATCGGGATGATCGGGGTATATCGGGCCGACGCGGGGCGTCTGGTCGCAGCGGAGGGCGGGCTGGACGATCTGGCCAGTGCGGTCTGGATCGACATGCACGACCCCAAGGCTGGCGAGGAAAAGCAGGTCGAGGCGGCGCTGGAACTGGATATCCCGACGCGCGAGGACATGCAGGAGATCGAGGTATCCTCGCGGCTTTATGACGAGAGGGGCGCGCTGTTCCTGACCGCGCAGGTGCTGGCCTCGGTCGAGGGGCAGGAGCCGGAGATCGCGCCCGTGACCTTTGTGCTGGCCAAGGATCGGCTGGTGACGGTGCGCTATCATGCGCCGGGTTCTTTCAAGGTGTTCGCCGACCGCGCGATGCGGTCGCCGATGGGATGTGTCAGCGGGCAGGGAACGCTGCTGGCGCTGATGGAGACGATGGTGGAGCGGCTGGCCGACGTGCTGGAAGGCGAGGCGCGCAAGCTGGATGCGCTGACCAAGGCGATCTTCGAGGCGCATCGACCCAGCGGCAAGGCGGCGACGCTGGCGGTAATCTTGCAGCGGATCGGGCGGGCGGAGGATCTGAACGGCAAGATCACGGAAAGCCTGTCGACGATCCAGCGGCTGCTTGGCTATCTGTCGATGCCGTCAGGCCATGCGGCGGAAGCGGCGGTCAAGGGGATCGACCGCGGGCGGCTTAAGGTGCTTTTGCGCGACGTGCGCGCCTTGGGGGAAACTGCGGGCGTGCAAAGCCGCAAGATCCTGTTCCAGCTGGATGCGACGCTGGGGGTGATCAACATCCGGCAGGCGGACATCATCAAGATATTCTCGGTGGTAGCCTTCGTGTTCCTGCCGCCGACGCTTATTGCCAGCGTCTACGGGATGAACTTTGTCCATATGCCGGAGTTGCAGTGGGACTGGGGCTATCCGATGGCGCTGGGGTTGATGCTGCTGTCGGCGGTTATCCCTTGGGCGATCTTTCGGGCCAAGAAGTGGCTGTAACCCGTGCGCAGACAACACCGCGCCTCGTTTCTTTTTCTTCGTCCTTGAGAGGGTCCGATGCCTGCCTTGATGCCAACTGAAATCGTCGGAACCATTGTCTGGCTGGGCGCGCAGCCTGAGCCGGTGGAAAACCTTGTGATCCGCGCCGTGCCGGTCGAGGAGATGCCGCTAAGCTTTGCGGGGTTTGGCGGGGAAAGCCATGCCGGAGTAACGCGCCCCTCGTGCAGCCGGGTGCAAAAGCAGCACAAGCGCGGCACCGAGATCCGCAACGTGCGGCAACTGTCGCTGGTCAGCGCCGAGGAGATGGCCGAGGTGGCCGAAAAGCTCGGGTTGGAGGCGATGGACCATGCCTGGGTCGGCGCGTCGGTGGTGATTGCCGGCATCCCCGATTTCAGTCACCTGCCGCCATCAAGCCGGCTGCAGGGGCCGGATGGGGTGACGCTGGTGATCGACATGCAGAACCGCCCCTGTCAGGAACCCGCCGTGACGATCGAAGAGGCGCGACCGGGGCACGGCAAGCGGTTCAAGACCGTGGCAGAGGGCAAGCGCGGCGTGACGGCCTGGGTGGAGCGGGAAGGAGTGTTGCGGGTGGGCGATGCGCTGACGCTGCACGTGCCGGACCAGCGGGTCTGGGCGCATCTGGACGCAGTGCGGACTTAACGCCCGGTCGCCCTTTGCTGGCACCCGGAGGGTTTCACACCCTCCGGACCACCCGTGGGATATTTTCGCAAAGAGGAAGCTTGCGGCCGCTTGATGGAATATCGTCTTGCGGGACGCGACTTCGTCACGGCTGACGAATTCGGCACGCTTAGGTCGGAAAACGCCCTTGGCAAGACCGCCATGCACTGTATCACGTCGCAAACGAACAACGCCTTTGGGAGACGCACATGGCCTTCAAGACCGATATCGAGATTGCGCGCGAGGCCAAGAAGCGGCCAATCATGGAAATCGGGTCGAAGCTGGGGATTCCGGCAGAGCATCTGCTGCCTTACGGCCATGACAAGGCGAAGATCGGTCAGGAGTTCATCAAGTCGCTGGAAGGCCGGCCGGATGGCAAGCTGATCCTCGTGACCGCGATCAACCCGACGCCTGCGGGCGAAGGCAAGACCACGACGACGGTGGGTCTGGGTGACGGGCTGAACCGGATTGGCAAGAAGGCGGTGGTGTGTATCCGCGAGGCCAGCCTCGGCCCGAACTTCGGGATGAAGGGTGGGGCTGCGGGCGGCGGTTATGCTCAAGTCGTGCCGATGGAGGAGATGAACCTTCACTTCACCGGCGACTTCCATGCGATCACCAGCGCGCACAACCTGCTGTCGGCGATGATCGACAATCACATCTACTGGGGCAACAGCCTTGATATCGACGAGCGCCGGATCGTCTGGCGTCGGGTGATGGACATGAACGACCGGGCGCTGCGCGATATCGTAGTCAGCCTTGGCGGCGTGTCGAACGGCTTTCCGCGCCAGACCGGGTTCGACATCACGGTGGCGTCGGAAGTCATGGCGATCCTGTGCCTGTCCAAGGACTTGGCCGATCTGGAAAAGCGGCTGGGCGACATCGTCGTGGCCTACACGCGTGAGAAAAAGCCGATCTATGCGCGTGACATCAAGGCCGATGGCGCGATGACGGTGCTTTTGAAGGACGCGATGCAGCCGAACCTTGTGCAGACGCTGGAGAACAACCCGGCCTTCGTGCATGGCGGGCCGTTTGCCAACATCGCGCATGGCTGCAACTCGGTGATCGCGACCAAGACGGCGCTGAAGCTGGGTGAGTATGTAGTGACGGAAGCCGGGTTCGGGGCGGATCTTGGGGCCGAAAAGTTCTTTGACATCAAGTGCCGCAAGGCGGGGCTGAAGCCTGCCGCCGCGGTGATCGTGGCGACCGTGCGCGCGATGAAGATGAACGGCGGGGTGGCGAAGGCCGACCTTGGCGCCGAAAACGTGGAGGCCGTGAAGAAGGGCTGCCCGAACCTGGGCCGCCACATCGGCAACGTGAAGTCGTTCGGGGTGCCGGTGGTGGTCGCGATCAACCACTTCTTCAGCGACACCGATGCCGAAATTGCCGCCGTGCAGGCCTATGTGGCCGAGCAGGGGGCGGAAGCGATCCTGTGCAAGCACTGGGCGCATGGCTCGGCCGGGATCGAGGAACTGGCGAAGAAGGTGGTTTCTCTGGCCGAATCCGGCGTGTCGAACTTCGCGCCGCTGTACCCGGACGACATGCCTCTGTTCCAGAAGCTGGAGACGATTGCCAAGCGCATCTATCACGCCGACGAGGTGATTGCCGACAAGGCGATCCGCGATCAGTTGAAGACCTGGGAAGCTGCCGGTTACGGACACCTGCCGATTTGTGTGGCCAAGACGCAGTATTCCTTCACCACCGATCCGACGGTGCGCGGAGCACCCACGGGCCATACGGTGCCGGTGCGGGAAGTGCGGTTGTCGGCGGGGGCCGGTTTTGTCGTGGCGATCTGCGGTGAGATCATGACGATGCCGGGTCTGCCCAAGGTGCCGTCGGCCGAAGTGATCCGGCTGAACGATGCGGGCAACGTCGAAGGGCTGTTCTGACGAACGGGTCGCGTTGCCCTTTGGCGGCTGCCCGACTATGTCAGGGCAGCCGTTGAAGGGAGTGCCGCGATGAAGGCGAAGGATTGCACCAGCATGACCGAGATCCGGGCCGAGATCGACCGGCTGGACGAGGCTTTGGTCAAGCTGTTCGCGGAGCGGGCGAGTTACATCGACCGCGCCGCCGAGATCAAGGCGGAGGTCGATCTGCCGGCGCGGATCGAGGCGCGGGTCGAGGAAGTGGTGGCGAACGTGCGCCGCCATGCGGTGGCCGAAGGTCTGCCGCCCGATCTGGTGGAAAAGCTGTGGCGGCGGTTGATCGACTGGTCGATTGCGCGGGAAGAAAGCCGGCTTGGACCGGACAGTTTGCGAAAAGGGTGACGACATGACGGCCACGGTGATCGACGGCAAGGCCTTTGCGGCACGGGTGCGGGCCGAGGTGGCGGCGCATGTGGCGCGGTTGAAGGAAGAGCACGGGATCACGCCGGGGTTGGCTGTGGTGCTGGTGGGTGAGGACCCGGCGTCTGAGGTTTACGTTCGCAACAAGGGCGTGCAGACCGTCGAGGTCGGAATGGCCTCTTTCGAACACAAGCTGCCGGCGGAGACCTCGGAGGCGGACCTTCTGGCGCTGATCGGGCGGCTGAACGCGGACCCGACAGTGCACGGAATTCTTGTTCAGTTGCCGCTGCCTGCGCATCTGAATTCGGAGCTGGTAATCAATGCGATTGATCCGTCGAAGGATGCGGACGGGTTTCACATATCGAACGTCGGGCTTTTGGGGACGGGGCAGAAAAGCATGGTGCCCTGCACGCCGCTTGGATGCCTGATGATGCTGCGCGATCATCATGGGTCGTTGGCGGGTATGAATGCGGTGGTGGTGGGGCGCAGCAACATCGTGGGCAAGCCGATGGCGCAACTGCTGCTGGGCGATAGCTGCACGGTGACGATTGCGCACAGCCGCACGAAGGATCTGGCGGCGGTGTGCCGGGGGGCGGATATCCTTGTGGCGGCGGTGGGGCGGCCGGAGATGATCACCGGCGACATGGTGCGCCCGGGGGCCACGGTGATTGACGTAGGGATCAACCGGATCGAGCGGGACGGCAAGGTCAAGCTTGTGGGTGACGTGCACTACGCTTCTGCGGCGGCGGTTGCCGGAGCGATCACGCCGGTGCCGGGGGGCGTGGGGCCGATGACGATCGCCTGCCTTTTGGCGAATACGCTGACGGCCTGCTGCCGCGCGAACGGGCTGCCCGAGCCGAAGGGCCTGACCGCCTAGCGCGGCATCGGGATCGCGAGGGCGCGGCTGCCGGTGAGGATGGCCAGCGCATCGGGGGCCATGAGGGAAGTCAGTTCCGGCGCGTGGCACCAAAGCCCGCCGGTATAGGCGCCATAGGCGGGCATCACGATGCGGCTGCGGTCGGCCAGAAAGCAGGGGCGGCTTTGCCCTGCAAGGCGGGCTTTCGGGTGGTAGTGGCCTGATATTTCAGCAAATCCGGCGGCCTCCGCGATGTGGCGGAAGGTGAAGGGGTGCTGGGCGCGTTCGGCGCGGTGGCTGCCGCCGATGCTGACCGGGCCGGGGTCGTGGTTGCCGGTGATCCATGTCCAGGCGCGGCCAGCCATGAGGCGGGTGAGCCAGAGCGTGTCGGCCTCGTCGAGGCCATCGGCAGCGGCGTCATCGTCGAAGCTGTCGCCAAGGCAGATGACCTGTGCAGCCTTGGTGGCATCGAGATCAGCGTCAAGTTTGGCGAGGGTCGCCCGCGTCTCGTAGGGGGGCAGAAGGCTGCCGCCGCGGCGGGCAAGGCGTTCGGATTTGCCGAAGTGCAGGTCGGAGACAACGAGCAGCCGCTCGGCGGGCCAGTGCAGCGCGCCAGAGGGCATCAGGTGCAGTGTCTGTCCGTGAAAGAAGATCGCGTGGTGCATGGGCGTGCCTTTTGCCCCGGCAAGGCGGTCCTGGCAAGGGTGGAGCCTCGCGCCGCAGGATTTCAGCAAAGGGCAAACGCGAAGTGGCGCGGATCAGGCGAGGCCGGCGGCTTCCATCAGCTTTTGGGCGGCGTCGGCGGCGAGGCGGTCGCGGCCCTGGCCGTGGACGGGGATGCGACCCGGCTCGAAGAACAGGGGGGCGGCGAGCGGGGTGACGCGGGGGCGGCGGACGAGGTGGATGCGGTCGCCGACGCGGGCGAGGAGGGCTTCGATGCGGGAGAAGTCGATCAGGCCGCGGAGGGCCTCTTCGCGGGTGATCTGTAAGAGGATGTGGTCGGGGTCGAAGCGGCGGAGCGTGTCGTAGAGGATATCGGAGGAGAAGGTAGCTTGCCGCCCTGATTTGCGGCGGCCCTGGTGCGAGCGTTCGATCAGGCCCGCGATGATGGCGGTGGAGCGGAAGGTGCGCTTCATCACGGCGTTGCCGGAGAGCCAGGTCTCGAGCCCGTCGCGCAGGGTTTCGAGGTCGAAGAGGGGGCCCGGGTCGGTGACGGGGTCGATGCCCCAGATCAGCGTGGCGTAATCGGTGGCGACGAAGCCCAAGGGGGCAAGCCCTTGGGATTCCATCTGTTTCGTGACGAGGAGGCCGAGGGTTTGCTGGGCGTTGCGGCCAGCGAAGCCGTAGACGACGAGGTGTTCGCGGCCGTCGTGGGGGAAGGATTCGAGGAGCAGGGAGTGGGGGTCGGGGAGGCGGGAAACCTCGCGCTGGAGGGCGAGCCATTGGGCGGTGTGGGTGGGGAGGTCGGGCCAGCTTGGCTGCTGGAAGATTTCCAGGATGCGGTCGGCGAGGAGGGTGGAGGTGGCGAATTTGGTGCCGTTGAAGACGGCCACCTTTGGGTCGCGACCGGGGGTGCGGCTGACCTCGACGGTGAGTTCCTTGAGGCCTTCATAGCGCACCACCTCGCCGCCTATGAGGAAGGTATCGCCGGGCAGGAGGGAGGCGGCGAAGCCTTCCTCGACCTCGCCCAGGGGGGTGCCGCCGAAGCGGCCCTTGAGGCGGACCTTGAGGGTGTCGATGTCGATGATGGTGCCGAGGTTCTGGCGGATCACGGCGGCGGCGCGCGGGTCGCGCAGGTGCCATTTACCATTTGTTAACTTCAATCGCTGCCAGCGGT
The DNA here is from genome assembly GCF_050632395.1 of Tabrizicola sp. BL-A-41-H6. Taxonomy (GTDB): domain Bacteria; phylum Pseudomonadota; class Alphaproteobacteria; order Rhodobacterales; family Rhodobacteraceae; genus JAUYQR01. The sequence continues at coordinate 3,571,636 of NZ_CP192600.1, read as the reverse complement.
CGTAGGCTTTGAGGGCATAGCCGCCGGTGGCGGTGAAATCGAGGCAGGCGTCGAATTCCTGTTTGGTCAGAAGGGCATAGGGGCCGGCGGTGATGACCTCGCGGTAGAGGTCGTCGGCGTCGAACGGCCCGGCGCAGGCGGTGGCGAGGATGTGCTGGCAAAGGACGTCGCGGGGGCCGGGGCCGCGCGGCTCGCCGTCGAGGGTGTGGTCGCGGACGGCGTCGAGCGCGGCTTGGCATTCCACCACCTCGAAGCGGTTGGCCGGGACGAGGAGCGCCTTTGACGGGGCGTTGTAGCGGTGGTTGGCACGGCCGATCCTTTGCACGAGGCGTTTCACGTTTTTCGGCGCGCCGACCTGGATCACCAGATCGACATCGCCCCAGTCGATGCCGAGGTCGAGCGAGCCGGTGCAGACAACGGCGCGGAGTGCGCCTGCGGTCATTGCCTGTTCGACGCGGTCGCGTTGTTCGCGGCTGAGCGAGCCGTGGTGGATGCCGATGGGGAGGCCGTCTTCGTTCTGTAGCCAGAGATCGTGGAAGAAGAGTTCCGCCTGCGCGCGGGTGTTGTGGAAGATGAGGGTGGTGCGGTGGCGCGTGACCTCGTTCAGGACGGCCGGGATGGCGTAGCGGCCGCCGCCGCCGGACCACGGCGGCGGGGCGTCGGTTTCCAGCATGGAGATGTCGGGGTCGGGGCCGGGGTCGGCCTGAAGGATCGTGGTTTCGGGGGCGAGGAATTGGGCGAGGGCGGGCGGGTTTTCAACCGTGGCGGAGAGGCCGATCCGGCGAAGGTGGGGGTTCAGGGATTGCAAGCGGGCGATCTGCAGGACGAGTTGGTCACCGCGTTTGGATTCGGCGAGAGCGTGGATTTCGTCGATGATAACCCGTTGCAGACCTTGGAAAATTCGTGGGGCGTCTTCGTAGGAAAGGAGCAGGGCGAGGCTTTCCGGCGTGGTCAGCAGGATATGCGGCGGGTCGGCGCGCTGCTTTCGGCGCTGGGTGTAGGTGGTGTCGCCAGTGCGGTCCTCGACGCGGATATTGAGGCCGGCGCCCTCGATCGGGGTGCGGAGATTGCGGCGGATGTCGGCGGTGAGGGCCTTGAGGGGGGAGATGTAGAGGGTGTGGAGGCCGGGGGGCGGGGTCGGGCCAAGCTCGGCCAGGGTGGGGAGGAAACCGGCGAGGGTCTTGCCGCCGCCGGTGGGGGCGATGAGGAGGGTGGCAGGGGTATGCGCGAGCGCCAGCATCTCGGTCTGGTGCGGGTGGAGGGTCCAGCCTTTGGCGGCGAACCAGGTGGCGAGGGCGGGGCGGAGGGCGGTCATGGCACAGAGATAAGGCGTGGGGCGGGGTTGGGGAACGGTTTGGCGCGGGCGCTGGGGTAAGCGGTTGAATTTGCATGGAAGTCTTTGGCTGCTATGCGTCTGGTTTGCGTATGGCAGGCGTATGGCTGGGGGCCGGGTTAACCTTTTGGGGCGAATCGGGGTGTGCGGGCGGCGACCCTCTTGCCCTCCGGCTCGCGCTTTCGGGCAATCGGTCCGGGTGACCGTCTACTGGACGGTCTCCTTTCGGACCTCTGGCAGGACGAAGCGATTTGCTCTAAGCCGTTCCTCCATGAGACTCCTTTTCCTTGGCGATGTGATGGGCCGGTCGGGCCGGACGGCGGTGACGGAGCGTTTGCCGGGGCTTCGGGCCGACTGGGGGCTCGATTTCGTTGTGGTCAACGGCGAGAACGCGAGCCAGGGAGCGGGGCTGACGGCGGAGCACGCCAAGGCGCTGCTGGCGGCGGGGGCGGATTGCCTGACCTTGGGCGACCATGCGTTCGACCAGAAGGATATGCTCAGCTTTATCGAGACCGAGCCGCGGATCATCCGACCGTTGAACTTTTCCAAGGTGGCACCCGGCAAGGGATTCCGGGTGTTCGAGGCCACGCAAGGTCGGCGCGTGCTGGTGACGCAGGCCTTGGGGCAGGTGTTCATGAAGCGGCCCTTCGACGATCCTTTCAGCGCGCTGGAGTCGGTGTTGAAGGTGCATACGCTGGGCGCTGCTGTGCAGGCGGCAATTGTCGATATTCACGCCGAGGCCACGAGCGAAAAGATGGCGACCGGGCATTGGTGCGACGGGATGGCGTCGCTGGTGGTGGGCACGCATACCCATGTGCCGACGGGGGATGCGCAGATTTTGCCGAAAGGCACGGCCTACCTGTCCGACGCCGGGATGTGCGGCGATTATGATTCTGTGATCGGGATGGAGAAGATGGAGCCGTTGCGGCGCTTCATCACCGGGATGGCGAAGGGGCGGTTCGAGCCTGCGGGCGGTGAGGCGACCCTGTCGGGGGTTTATGTCGAGACGGATGACAAGACCGGGCGCGCGACGAAGGTGCGGATGATCCGCGTTGGCGGGCGGCTGGAGCAGGCGGTTCCGTGAGCGAGGCGCAGGGCTTTTCGGCGGGTCCACCGCCCGCTCCCTCCGCCGCGCGGGGTGCGGTGCGGGAACGGTTGTTCTTCGTGGCCGTGCTGGTGGTCTTGGGCGTGGGCTGGGGGTCGACGCAGTCGCTGGGCAAGATGGCGACGGCGACGGGGCATCAGCCGTTCGGGTTGATCTTCTGGCAATTGGTGGTGGGCGCGATTGTGCTGGGGATCGTGTCGCTGGTCAGGCGGCGGGGCATGGTTTTTACCCGTGAGGCAATGACCTTCTACGCGGTGGTGGCCACCATTGGTACGCTGATCCCGAACGCGACGTTCTATGCCGCCGTTGTGCATCTGCCGGCGGGGATCATGTCGATCCTGATTTCCACCGTGCCGCTGATTGCGTTTCCTATGGCGTTGGCGTTGGGGCTGGACCGGTTTTCGGCGCTGCGGCTGGGCGGGTTATTGCTGGGCCTTGCCGGGGTGGCGTTGATCGCCAATCCGGGGGGCGGGGTGGGTGTCAGCCTTGGTTGGGTGATGGTGGCGATGATCGGGCCGCTGTTTTACGCGATGGAGGCAAATTACGTCGCCAGCCGTGGCACGGCCGGGATGGACGCGGTGCAGGCGATGTTCGGGGTTTGCGTCGTGGGCATGGTGATGGCCGCGCCGATTGCCTGGGGCACCGGGCAGTGGGTGGACCCGTTTCCGATGGGCCGGGCGGAGGGGGCGCTGGTGATCTCATCGGTCGTGCATGCGCTGGTCTATTCAAGCTATGTCTGGCTGGCGTCGCGGGCTGGATCGGTTTTCGCCTCGCAATGTTCCTATCTGGTCACGGCGTCGGGTGTTTTATGGGCAATGATCCTTTTGGGTGAGCGGTTTTCGCCCTTGGTCTGGGTGGCGCTTGTGGTGATGTTGGCCGGCGTGGCATTGGTGCAACCACGGACGCGGACCGCCCGCGCCGCCTGACACCGGGAGACAGCATGTTCGGATTGGCGATCCCGGTCGAGGCGCAGGCGTTTGTTGCGCTGGGCATTCTGGCGGTGATGTTCGTTCTGTTCGTGATGGAACGCACGCCCGTCGAGGTGACGGCCATCGGTGGCGCGGCGGTGATGCTGGTCTTGGGCATCCTGCCGATCAAGGACGCGACGTCGGTGCTGTCGAATTCGGCCCCGTGGACCATCGCGATGATGTTTCTGGTGATGGGCGGGCTGGTGCGCACCGGCGCGGTGGAGGTGATCATCACCACGGCGGGGCGTTATGTGGGCGACCGGCCGCGCACGACGATTGCGGTCCTGTTCGGGTTCATCGCAGTGGCGTCGGCATTCATGAACAACACGCCCTTGGTGGCGGTGATGATCCCGGTGGTGATCCAGATCGCGATCAAGATCGGGACGGCGCCATCGAAGCTGTTGATCCCACTGAGTTATCTGACGGTGCTGGGGGGCATGATCACGCTTATCGGCACCTCGACCAACATTCTGGTCGATGGCGTAGCGCGCGAGCAGGGGCTGGAGCATTTCAGCCTGTTCGAGATTGCGCCCCTTGGCATTGCTGTGACGGTGGCGGGGGCGATCTATCTGGCGCTGTTCGGCAACCGGCTGCTGCCGGTGCGCCAGTCGATGGGCGTTCTGCTGAGCGACCGGCGGAAGATGAAGTTTTTTACCGAGGTTGCGGTGCCGGAAAACAGTACCCTGATCGGGCAGGCGGTGACGGATGTGGATCTGTTCAAGCGCGACGGGGTGCGGGTGATCGACGTGTTGCGCGGCGATGCCTCGCTCCGGCGCGATCTGGCGGCGGTGGTGCTGTCGGCAGGGGACCGCGTGGTTCTGCGCACCGAGATGACCGAGATTCTGGGGATGCAGACCCGCAAGGACGTGCTTCTGGTCGACAAGCTAAGCTCGGTGAAGACCGAGACGGTCGAGGTGTTGATCGGGCCGGGGTGCCGGATGGAGGGGCGCAGTCTGGGCGAGTTGCGCATCCGGCGGCGGTACGGGGTTTATGTGCTGGCGGTGCATCGTCGCAACCAGAACATCGGGCGGCAGCTGGATGACCTGATCGTGCGGGTGGGCGATACGCTGCTGTTGGAAGGCGCGATCGAAGATATCCAGAAATTGGCCGCCGACATGGATCTGGTCGATATCAGCCGTCCGCGCGTGACGCCGTTCCGCCGGGCTAAGGCGCCGATCGCGATTGCCGCGCTGGCGCTGATCGTGGGGCTTTCGGCGGTGGATGCAGCACCGATCCTGCCTTTGGCGGTGATTGCGGTGGCTTTGATCCTGATCACGCATTGCGTGGACAGCGACGAGGCGTTTTCCTTTGTCGACGGGCGTTTGCTGGCGATGATCTTCGCGATGCTGGCAGTGGGCGAGGGGCTGGACCATTCCGGCGCTGTGGAATTGATAGTCACGGCGGTGGCGCCGTGGCTGGTGGGGTTGAGCCCGTTCTTCCTGATTTTGGCGGTGTATTTCCTTGGGTTGGTGCTGACCGAGTTCCTGTCTAACAACGCGGTCGCGGTGATCTACACGCCGATTGCCATCGAGCTGGCGCAGAACCTTGGGTATGATCCGCGGCCCTTCGTGGTGGCGGTGATGTTTTCGGCCACGCTCGCCTTTGCGACCCCGGTTGGGTATCAGACCAACATGATGGTTTACGGTCCGGGCGGCTACAAATTCTCGGATTATGTGAAGATCGGGCTGCCGCTGAATATCATCGTGATGCTTGTGGCCTGCGCGCTGATTCCGGTGATCTGGCCGCTGTGATGGGCAATGCGATGCGCCGGTTTTTGGGGCCGATCCTGCTGGCGGGCTGTTCGGTTGCTGCGGGCAATCCGGTGCCGCAGGCGGCGCGTCTGTCGGCTGACGTGCTGACGGTGACGCTGTCGGATGGGACGGTGTGCCAGGCCAACTGGGCGGCGGCGGGTGGCGTGGGGCGGCTGGAGCCGTGCGGGCCGGGGTATGGCTATGCGGTGCGGGAGGTGGCGGACCGCGACGGTTTGCGCAGGCTTTCGACCGGGCTGACCGAGCCCTTGGGCGCCGAAGGTGCTGCGCCGCCGATGGCGGAGGTGGTGATCACCGATCCGGCCGGGATCGACCGGGTGTTCGTGTCGGCGGCGGCGGATCTGGCGGGCGGCTGACCGAGGCGTCTTTGCTGGCGGGGTTGCGGGGACGCGGTGCGCTGGTGTAGAGGACGCCATCAATTCTAGACCGGAGTTCAGGGGTCATGGCAGGCCATTCGAAATGGGCGAACATCCAGCACCGCAAGGGCAAGCAGGACAAGTTGCGCTCCAAGATGTTCTCGAAGCTGGCGAAGGAAATCACCGTCGCGGCCAAGATGGGGATGCCAGACGTCGACATGAACCCGCGTCTGCGGCTGGCGGTGAAGGCGGCGAAGGCCGTGTCGATGCCAAAGGACGTGATCGACCGGGCGATCAAGAAATCGCAGATGGGCGACAGCGCGGATTACACTGAGATCCGTTATGAGGGCTACGGCGTTAACGGGATCGCGGTGATCGTCGAGACGATGACCGACAACGTGAACCGCACGGCGTCGAACGTGCGGTCGTATTTCTCCAAATGCGGCGGCAATCTTGGCACCACGGGATCGGTCGCGCACAGCTTTGACCGGGTGGGCGAGATTTCCTATCCGGCCAGCGTCGGATCGGCGGATGACGTGATGATGGCGGCGCTAGATGCCGGTGCGGATGACGTCGAAAGCGACGAGGACGGCCACTGGATCTATTGCCAGGTGGAGAACTTGTCGGAGGTTTCGGACGCGCTGGAAAAGGCGCTGGGGGAATCGACGGAATCAAAGCTGATCTGGAAGCCGCAGACCCTGACCGAGGTTGATCTGGAAACCGCGCAAAAGCTGATGCGGTTGATCGACATGCTGGAAGAGGATGACGATGTGCAGACCGTGACGCACAACTTCGACATTCCCGAAGAGGTTGCGGCGCTGCTGGAGTGAGCCTAGCTGCCAATGGATGAAAGGGCCCTCGGTGACGGGGGCCTTTTTCGTTTGTGTGACCTTGATCAATGCTGGCGCAGGCGGGTGGTGTAGCCTTGTGCGGTATGCAGCATGGAGGATGGCATGACGCGCTGGAGTTGGATTTTCCTGATCGTCCCGCTGGCGGGGCCGGCTTTTGCCGAGGGCGAGGTGGTGCCGGGTGACGCGGTGACGGGCGAAGCGCTGTACCGCGCGCATTGCGCGGTCTGCCACGGGATCGAGGCGACCGGGCATGGGCCGATGGTGACGGCGCTGACGGTGCAGCCGTCGGACCTGACGACGCTGGTGGCCCGGCATGGCGGGGAGTTTCCGCTGGAGCGGGTGACGTCGCGGATCGACGGGCGTGACCCGCTGGTGGCGCACGGCAGCGCGATGCCGGTGTATGGCAACTTCTTTGAAGGCCATGACGTGGCCTTGAAGACCGAGACCGGGCAGCCGTTGATGACGAGCCAGCCGATTGCCGATCTGGTGGCGTGGCTGCGCACGATCCAGAAGTAGGCGGGCGGGGTCTGGTTCGGCCGAAGGGGGCGGCCCCGCGCGCCAGCCTTCTCCCATGAGGGGGAAGGGAGGCGTTCGTCTGGTCAGGCGAGGTCGGATTCGGTCCAGCCGAGGGCGGCGAGGTCGTCTGCGCGGAAGCGGGCGTCGTCTGCCATGAAGAATTCGTCCAGTTGCGGCGGCTTGACGGTGCTGCCAGAGAGCATGGCGTGGACCTGCCCGCGGTGGTGCTGGCTGTGCAGGAACAGGTGCATCAGGGTGTCGGCCAGCGTTTCCGTCTGGATGCGGTCGGCGCGGTGGATGTGGACCGGGCGGTTCAGGTCTGGCGCGTCGGTGATGAGGGCGAGGACGGTGGTGTCGAGCGCATCTTGCGCGGCGGCGAGTGGGGCCGGGTCGGGGAAGGGTTCGGGGCTGGCGAAGACCGAGACCCCAAGCGTGCCGCCTTGCAGCGCGTCGATGTAGAAGCGATCCACCAGATAGATGTGGTTCATCGTGGCACGGAGGCTGGGGAAAAAGCTGGTGCGCGGGGCCTCCCACTCGCCGGGCTGCAGCGCCGCGATGGCGCCGGCGAGGCGGCGGTTGGCGAGGCGGTTGTTGCGGGCTAGCTGGCGGTAGGGGCGGTGTGGGTCTGTCATGCCGCCAGTTTTGCGGGGCGGGTGCGGCGCGTCAAGGCGGCTGCACCAGCAGGGCGCGGGCCGAGCGGCGGATCGCGTCGGTCACCGGGGCGAGGGCGGGTGCGGCAAGGCGGGTGAATTGCCAGTGCAGGGCCACGTCGAGGGGAGTGTCGGGAAAGAGTTCGACGAGAGTGCCAGCGGCGAGGTGTGGCGCGGCGAGTATGTCGGGGTTCATGCTCCAGCCGAGGCCGTTGAGGCCGGCATCAAGGAAGGCCTGCGACGAGGCTATCCGGTGGCTGGGAAAGATCACCCTGCGGGCGCTGGTGCCGGTGTGGCGCATGATCCAGCGTTCTTGCAGCCGGTCCTTGTCGGAGAAGGTAATCGCGGGTGCGCGGGCGAGCGCTTCGGCGGTCGGGCCATCCGGGAACCAGCGCTGCATGAAGGCCGGTGATGCGGTGGCGCGGAAGCGCAGGCTACCGAGGGGCATCGTGTCGCAGCCCTGAAGCGGGCCGGCGTGGGAGGTGATGGCGGCGATCACTTCGCCGCGCTTCAGCCATTCCTGGCTTCCCTCTTCTTCGTCGATCACGAGGTCGAACAGCAGCCCTTCGGTTGCGGCAAGTGCCGGGATCACCCAAGTTGCGAGGCTGTCGGAATTGACCGCGATGCGCAGGGTGGCGGGGCCTGTGTTGAGACCGGGAAGGTCTGCCAGCAGGCTGCTTTCAAGGAGCGCGACCTCGTCATGATGGCGGATCAGGCGCAGTCCCGTCGCGGTTGCGGTGCAGGGCTGGCCACGGCGCACAAGCAACGTTCCGGTCACTTCTTCCAGTGCCTTTATACGTTGCGAGATGGCCGAGGGCGTGACCCCGAGGGCCGCGGCGGCAAAATCGAACGAGCCGCGTCGGTGGACGGCGGCCAGTGCTGCGAGTTGGGCTGGGTCCAGCATCAGTTTTGCTAATGTTACCACAAAGGATTTAATTTGATTGATGCCGCGCCAAGCAATTAGTCAAGCCCGAAACCGAAACACATCATGGGTGAGCGGAAGCATGGCTGAACGCGATCTGGACGTCTTGTTGCGCAAGATGGAGCCGCTCTTGTCTTCCACGCCCTACGGGATTGCGGTCTGGCGCGGCGGAACGCTGCCGCTGCAACCCTTCGCGACGGTGGCCGAAGAAGAGGGGCTGACCGTGGTGGCCATATTGGCGGACATGCAGGCGGCGGGGATGCATTCGGACCCTTGGGCGCGGATCAGCCTTGGCATCCACAGCGACCTTGCCGCAGTCGGATTGACGGCAACCTTCGCCACGGCTCTGGCTGCCGTCGGGATCAGCGCGAACGTGATCGCGGGCTTCCACCATGACCATATCCTTGTGCAATGGGACCGGCGCCACGATGCACTGGCCGCCCTGCAGGAGGCGTCGCGTGGTTGAGGCGGCGTTGCAGGGCTATCTGGTGGCCATCAGCCTGATCCTTGCGATCGGTGCGCAGAATGCCTTTGTGCTGCGACAGGGTTTGCGAAGGGAACATGTCGCCGTCGTGGTTGCGATCTGCGCGCTGTCGGACGCGGTGCTGATTGCGGCGGGCGTGGCGGGGTTTGGCGCATTGTCGCGCTCAGCACCCTGGATCGGCGAGGCGATGCGCTGGCTGGGAGTTGCGTTCCTTCTGGTCTATGGCGCTTCTTGCTTTCGGGCGGCGATGCAGGGCGGTGAAGCCTTGTTACCCGCAGATGCCAAGGCGGCGCCGCTGAAGCAGGTGATTGCGACATGCCTGATGCTGACCTGGGCCAACCCGCATGTCTATCTGGATACGGTGGTGCTGATGGGGTCGATCTCGGCGCAGTATGCACCGCATGGGGTGGCGTTCGGCATTGCGGCGGCGTTGGGGTCGTTGAGTTTCTTTGCGGTGCTTGGGTTCGGGGCGCGGCTCTTGGCGCCGTTGTTCGCAAGGCCGCAGGCCTGGGTGGTGCTGGAGGTGGTGGTGGGCCTGACGATGTGGGCCATCGCGGCGGCCCTTGTGTTTGGCTGAACCTTCGGGTTCTGTCCGCCCCATGCAGAAGATGACCGACCTTGGGCGCCCGGTAGAGGGCGTGATGTGGATGTTGATCACCGGGATTGCCTTTGTCGGCGTGAACGGGATCGTGCGGCATCTGGGGACCGACCTTCCGGCGGCGCAGTCGGCGTTCATCCGCTTTGCCATCGGGCTGGTGTTCCTTGGCCCGGCGATCTGGGCCGCGCGGGCGACGCGGTTTCCGCCTTCGGTGCTGAAGCTGTTCGGCTGGCGGGGCGTGCTGCATGTCGCGGCGGTGATCTTCTGGTTCTACGCGATGGCGCGGGTGCCGGTGGCGGAGATGGCGGCGATCGGGTTTCTGAACCCGGTGGTGGTCTTGGTGATTGCGGGGCTTTTGCTGGGCGAGGGGCTGGGGCGCGGGCGGGTGATCTCGATCGTCGTGGCGTTGCTGGGGGCGCTCGTCGTTCTGCGACCGGGGCTGCGCGAGGTGTCGGTCGGGCATCTGGCGCAGATGGCGGCGACCTTGTGCTTTGCGGTGAGCTATATCTTTGCCAAGCGGTTGAGTTCGATGGCCTCGGCGAGTGTGGTGGTGGCGGTGCTGTCGGTGACGGTGGCGTTGGGGTTGTTGCCCTTTGCGCTGTGGGTGTGGGAGCCGGTGCGCTGGGACCAGTGGGCGTGGCTGGCGGTGGTGGCGGCTCTGGCGACGTTTGGGCATTACACGATGACGCGGGCCTTCGCGGCGGCACCGTTGGCGGTGACGCAACCGGTGACGTTCTTGCAGATCGTCTGGGCGGCGATCCTTGGCGCGGTGGTCTTTGGCGAGGCGGTGGATGCGTTCGTGCTGCTGGGTGGGGCGATGATCGTGGGTGCGGTCAGCCTGAACACTTGGGCCGAGGCGCGGCGCGGGCGCATACCGCCGCAGCCGGAGTTGTGAGGCGTTGCGCGCAGGGCCTTGGGGGCGCGCGGTCGGGTTACGGGGCATGAAGGGCTGATCCCTAGGGTCGCGCGTCAAGGCGTTCCTGCGGAGGTATTCATGCCCGACGAAACCACGATCCTGTCGCTGCCCCTGATCCTTCCTGCGCAGGCGCAGAAACACGTCACCCATAACGAGGCGCTGGCGGTCTTGGACCTGATCGTCCAGTTGTCGGTGATCAACCGGACGCTGACCACCGCACCGGCGCTGCCGGCGGTGGGGGATCGCCATATCGTGGCGGCGGGGGCGACCGGGCCTTGGGCCGGGCAATCGGGCAAGATCGCATTCTATGCGGAAACGGGCTGGCAGTTCACTGCGCCCCTTCTGGGTTGGCAGGCGCATGTGCTGGCCGAGGGGCAGACGGCGGTGTTCGACGGGGCTGCGTGGAAGGCGCCTTCGGAGGCGCCGTTCGTGGCGTCGCGTGTGGGCGTATCGGCCACGCCGGATGCGACGAACCGGCTGACGGTGTCGTCGCCGGCGACGCTGTTGAACCATGCCGGTGCGGGGCACCAGCTGAAGCTGAACAAGGCCACGGCGGGCGATACGGCGAGCCTTCTGTTCCAGACCGGATTTTCGGGCCGGGCAGAGATGGGCACGGCGGGGACGGACGACTTCTCGGTCAAGGTCAGCGCGAACGGGTCGGCGTTCAACACCGCACTGGTGGCCGATGCGGCGACCGGCCGGGTGACGCTGCCGCAGCCGGTTCGGTTGGGCGGGCAGGCCGCAGATCCGGGCGCGCCGGTGGATGGAACGCTGTGGCTGAACACGACGACCGGTGAGGTCAAGGTGCGCAGCGGCGGCGGCACGGTGGTTTTGGGCGGCGGCGCGGTGACGGACGGCGACAAGGGCGATCTTTCCGTCTCGGGCGGCGGCGCGGTCTGGAGCATCGACGCCGGGGCCGTCACATTGGGCAAGCTTGCCGATGTGCCGACCGACGTGTTTTTGGGCCGGGATACGGCGGGCACCGGCGCGCCGGAGGTTCTGACCCCGGCAATGGCGCGGACCATCCTGAACGTCGCCAACGGGGCCACGGCCAACGTCAGCGACGCGGCACTGCGCGACCGCACGACGCATACCGGCACGCAACTGGCGGCGACGATCAGCGATTTCGCGGCGGCAGTTGCGGCGACGGCGGCGGTGACGGCAAACACCGCGAAGGTGACGAACGCGACGCATACCGGAGATGTGACGGGTGCGACGGCGCTGACCATCGCCAACGATGCGGTGACGAATGCGAAACTGGCGAACATGGCGACGGCGACGTTCAAGGGCCGCGTTACGGCGGGCAGCGGCGACCCCGAGGATCTGACGGTTGCGCAGGTGAAGACAGCGCTGGCCTATACTGCCGCCGAAGTGGGGGCGGCCGCGACGGCGCACTCGCACACGGCGGCGCAGGTCACCGACTTTTCGGCGGCGGCGGATGCGCGGATCGGGGCGGCCTCGGTCAATGCGCTGGCGGATGTGACGATCACCGCGCCGGTGACCGGGCAGGTTCTGAAGTGGAACGGCTCGGCGTGGATCAACGACACCGACGCGACGGGCGGCGGAGTGAGCGATGGCGACAAGGGCGACATCACGGTATCGGCGTCTGGCGCGGTCTGGACCATCGACGCGGACGCGGTGAGCTATGCCAAGATGCAGAATGTATCGGCGGCGTCGCGGCTGTTGGGCCGGGGCGATGGCGGGACGGGCGACGTGCAGGAGATTACGCTGGGGTCGGGCCTGACGATGACGGGCACCACGCTGTCGGCGGCAGCGGGCGGCGGGTCGGGCGATGTGGTCGGCCCTGCTACAGCCACCAACCTTGCGCTGGCGCGGTTTGATGGTGTGACCGGAAAGCTGATCCGCAACAGCGTGAACCTCGTCAGCGATGCGGGCGAGGTGACGTTTCCGGTGGTGACCAGCCCCGCCACCCCGGCTGCGGGCAACGCGAACCTTTTCGCCCGCAATGTGGGCGGGCGGATCATGCCGGCGTTCATAGGGCCAAGCGGTCTGGACAGTTCGCTGCAACCCCATATCGGGCGCAACAAGGTTGGACGCTGGAATTCGCCCGGCTCGAGCGCGGTGGCTGTCACCGGAGACGGTCTGATCATGTCGACCACCGGAACGCTTACGTCGTCGAACTGGGCGGGCGGCACGTTCTGGGGGCAGGTGCGCAAATCCGAGTTTCTGATCACGACCGCCGCGACCACCGCTGTCGCCGGGATGCGCAGCCAGGCGAACCAGTTCACCGTCGGCGGGGCTGCGGCCAACCGGGGCGGGTTTCATCTGGTCGCCGTTTGGGGCCCCGCAACCGGCGTTGCCAACGCCACGCACCGCGCCTTTGTGGGGATGCGCCCGACCGGGGCGCCTGCCGACGTGGAGCCCTCGACCCTGACCGACATGGTCGGGATGGGCTGGGACGCCGCCGATGCGAACGTCCAGTTCATGGCAAACGACGGCGCCGGTGTTGCGACGAAGATCGACCTTGGCGCGGCGTTCCCGGTGCCGACCGTGGACCGCACCACGATCTACCGGATCACGGTGTTCTCGCCGCCCGGCACGACCCAGTCGGTGAGCTATCAGGTGGAGAATCTGGACACCGGCGCGTCGGCAACCGGAACCGTCACGACAAACCTGCCGGGCACCGCCGCACCGCTGGCACCAACGGTGCAGATGAGCGTGGGCGGCACGTCTGCAGTGGTCGGGGTGGCGGTTTCGCAGATATACGTCGAGACCGATAACTGACGATTGGTGCGCCAGGCTGGCGGGGTAAATCCCGCCCGCTTGGCCATTTGACAGGCACGTTCCTTCGTGCCTAGTGATAGACAAAGAGTTGGAGTTTTTTGAAGATGCGCATTGCCATGATCGGAACGGGCTATGTCGGCCTTGTCTCGGGTGTTTGTTTTTCGGATTTCGGGCATGACGTGGTGTGCGTCGACAAGGACCCCGACAAGATTGCGCGGCTGCTCAAGGGCGAGGTGCCGATCTACGAGCCGGGGCTGGATGCGCTTCTGGCCAAGAACGCCGCAGCCGGGCGGCTGACCTTTACCACCGACCTTGCCGAGGCGGTGGCGGGGGCCGAAGCGGTGTTCATCGCGGTAGGCACGCCCACGCGGCGCGGCGATGGACATGCCGATCTGAGCTATGTGATGGCCGCCGCCGCCGAGATCGGCCGCAGCCTGACGGGTTATGCGGTGGTTGTGACCAAGTCGACCGTCCCGGTCGGCACCAACCGCAAGGTGGCCGAGGCCATCAGGGCGGCCAATCCGCAGGCGGAGTTCGACGTCGCCTCGAACCCAGAATTCCTGCGCGAAGGGGCTGCGATCGACGACTTCATGCGGCCTGACCGCGTGGTGGTCGGTGTCGAATCGGAGCGGGCCAGAAAGGTGATGGCCGAGCTTTACCGCCCGCTTTCGCTACGCGATTTTCCGGTGATCTACACCGGGCTGGAAAGCGCGGAGATGATCAAATACGCGGCGAATGCCTTTCTTGCCACCAAGATCACCTTCATCAACGAGATTGCCGCGCTGTGCGAACGGGTCGGTGCCGATGTGAAGGCGGTGTCCAAGGGCATCGGCATGGACGGGCGGATCGGAGCCAAGTTCCTGCACGCCGGGCCAGGCTATGGCGGCAGCTGCTTTCCCAAGGACACCCGCGCCTTGGCTCGGATCGGGCAGGACCACGCGGTGCCGATGCAGATCGTCGAGACCGTGATCAAGGTGAACGACGAGATCAAGCGGCGGATGATCGACAAGATCACCGACCTTTGCGACGGCGTGCTGCGCGACAAGACCATTGCGGTGCTGGGCGTGACCTTCAAGCCCAACACCGACGACATGCGCGATGCGCCGTCGCTGACGATCGTGCCGGCGCTGGTCGGAGCGGGCGCGCGGGTGCGGGTCAGCGATCCGCAAGGCCGCCGCGAAGGCGAAACGCTGCTGCCCGGCGTGAAGTGGATGGACGATCCGTATCAGGCGGCGACGGGGGCGGACCTGCTGGTGATGCTGACCGAATGGAACGAGTTCCGCGCGCTGGATCTGGCCAAGGTAGCGCGCAAGATGGCGCAGCCGCGTCTGGCCGACCTGCGCAACGTCTATGACCGCGCCGAGGTGAAAGCGGCCGGGTTCACCCATTACGACGGCGTGGGACGCTGAGCCGACCGTTAAAGTTCTCGATAGACTCCGCATGAAATGTTTGCGAATCCGCGGCAGAGGCACGGATTTGTAATCACTTTGCGGCACTCAGGCAGCGTACTGACGTGGCCGAGGGTGAGACGTGTATTCCTTTCAGGTAGTCGAGACGTTTACCAATGCGCCGTTGAACCTGGTGTCGGGCATCGGCGACATGGAACTGGCGGTTCAGGGTGGAAACCTGATGCTCTATACCGCCACGCGGGCCGGGGGCGGGGTGCTGGCGATCGACGTCGATGCCGGGATGACGCTGGTCGACCAGCGCCAACTTGCCCCCGGAATGACCCTGCCAGCCGAGGCGACGCTGGACGTAGTGTCGGTATCCGGGGTGCAGCACCTGATCGTGTCGGGGGCTAATCAGGGGTCAGTCTCGGCCTATGCGCTGGCGGCGGCGGGCGGCTTTGGCGCGGCGGTGCAACTGCCCGGCGGGCCAGCCGGGGTAATTGCCGCGCAGACGCTGGTGCAGGCGGGCGGGGCCAGCTTTGTCTACACCGCGCGCGCGGGGGAAAGCACGATCAACGGCTTTGCGCTTGCGGCCGACGGGCGGATGACGGCGGCGGGGAAGATCACGCTGGATGGTGCGCTGAGCGGGGTCGACATCTCGGCGCTGACATCGGTGGTGGTGGAGGGGCAGGCCTACCTTGTGTCACTGTCGCTTGAGGCCGACACGCTGCGGGCGTTCAGCATTGGTCCCACCGGTGCGCTGAGTCAGGTTGCGATGCTGGGTGGGCCGCAGGGCCTGCCGATCAGCGACCCCTCGGACGTGAAGGTCGTGACGATGGCGGGCACCAGCTACCTTGTGGTGGCGTCGGCTGGATCATCATCGGTCAGCATCGTGGCGGTCGATCCCGGCGGGCAGTTGCGCCCGGTCGATCAGGTGAACGACACGCTCGACACCCGGTTTCAGGGCTCCCAGGCGCTTGCCACGGTCTGCATCGGGGACCGGGCGTTCATCATCGCGGGCGGTGGTGACGACGGGCTGAACCTGATGACGCTGACGCCGGAGGGGCGGCTGGTGCTGGTGGCGACGGCGTTGCAGGTGCCGGGGCTGGCGCTGGACAACATCACCGCGATGACGGCGCGCGAGGTTGGCGGGGCGATCGACCTTTTCGTGGCGGGCGAGGGCAGCGGAATCACCCGGCTGCGGCTGGACCCCGGCCCGCTGGCCCCGGTGCAGGCGGGCGGCGAGGGCGGTGACACATTGGTCGGCAGCAGTGCCGGCGACATGCTGTCGGGCGGGGATGGCAACGATCTGCTGCAGGGCGGCGCGGGCGAGGACATCCTGATCGACGGGGCCGGCAAAGACACGATGATGGGCGGTGCGGGGCGTGACCTGTTCGTGCTCGACGGCGACGGCGAGGCCGATGTGATCGGCGAGTTCCAGATCGGCCTCGACCGGATCGACCTGTCCGGTTGGGGCCAGGTGCATGATCTGAGCGCGATCAGCATCACCGCCACCGCCACCGGGGCGCTGATCACCTATCAGGGCGAAAGCCTGCAGATCCTGTCGGCCAACGGGCTGGCTATTCAGCCGGGGTCGTTTCGGATTCAGGATCTTTTCCAGCTGTGGCACGTTGCGCTCGAGCCGCCCGCATCGGACGCGCCGATCACCGGCAGCAGCCAGGCCGACCAGCTGCTCGGAACCGTGGACGGGGACGAGTTTCTGGCCACCGCAGGTGCCGACACGATGCAGGGCGGCGACGGGTTCGACTGGGTGACCTACCGCGATGCGTCCTCGGCGGTGCGTGTCGATCTGGTCTCGCCACGGGAAAACGCCGGGTTTGCTGCGGGGCATGTACTGGAGTCTATCGAGGCGCTGATCGGGTCGCGCTTCAACGATCAGCTTTCGGGCAGCGAGGTCGACAACATCCTGAACGGGGCGGACGGGAACGACCGGCTGATCGGCTGGGCCGGCGCGGATACCCTGATCGGCGGCAATGGCAACGACAACCTGAACGGCGGCCTTGGCGCGGACCGGCTTGAGGGCGGGGCAGGCCGCGACCGGGCCTCGTACCGCGATGCAGTGTCAGGGGTGGTGGTCGATCTGGTGAATGCAGCGGTGAACACCGGCGAGGCTGCGGGCGACGTGCTGGTCGGGATCGAAGAGGTCGAGGGTTCGCAACTGGCCGACACCCTGCGCGGAGACAGCCTTGGCAACGTGCTGTTTGGTCTGGCCGGTGACGACACGCTCGTCGGGCAGGCTGGTGACGACACGTTGTGGGGCGGCGACGGCGACGACCTGCTGTGGGGCGGCGCGGGCGCTGACCGGATGGACGGTGGCGCGGGGTATGACACGGCCAGCTATGCCGACAGCGCAGCGGGCATCCGGCTTGATCTGGCACAGCCTGCAAAAGGCCTTGGCGACGCTGCGGGTGACAGCTTTCTGTTCATCGAGGAGTTCCGGCTTTCCGCCCGGAACGACACCATGTTTGGCGATGCCGGGGAGAACATTATCAAGGGCATGGCAGGCAATGATTCGCTGGTTGGCTGGGCGGGGATGGACACACTGGTCGGTGGTGCGGGCAACGACACCTTGCGCGGCACCAGCGGGGACGATGTCCTGATCGGCGGCTCGGGCGCGGACCGCATCGAAGGCGGATCCGGCCGCGATACCGCGTCTTACGCCGACGCGGCAACCGGGGTGGCTGTCTATCTGGTGATGCGCCGCGCCAACACGGGCGATGCTGCCGGCGACATGCTTATCGGCGTCGAGAACCTGACCGGATCGGCGCACAATGACACTTTGACCGGCGATATCGGCGCGAACCTGGTGCAGGGCGAGGGCGGCGATGATGCGCTGGACGGCAGGCGCGGAAACGACACGCTGGTCGGAGGGGCGGGCAACGACGTGTTGACCGGCGGCACCGGGGCGGACAGTTTTGTGTTCCATTCCGGACATGACCGGATCACCGATTTCGGGGACAACGTCGACACGCTGCTGCTGGACAGGGCACTTTGGGACAGCGGGCCGCCGTCGCTGACGGAACTTCTGGCCTCGGCCACGGTTACGGACACCGGACTTGTCCTTGCGCTGGGCAGCAGCGCGTCTCTGGACATCCGCGGCATTTTTGACGCATCACTGCTTGTCGACGACATCGCCTTTTTCTAGACGCGCCAGCGTCGAGGGGCGCTGTGCGGTGGCGAGTGTCGAGGAAAAGGGCAAGCGATGGCAGATCGGGTCTTGGTGACGGGCGGGGCAGGCTATATCGGAGCTCATGCCTGCAAGGTGTTGCGCCGCGCGGGCTTCGAGCCGGTGGCTTTTGACAACCTGTCGACCGGCTGGGCCGATGCGGTGCGGTATGGCCCGCTGGTCAAGGCCGATCTGGCCGACCGCGAGGCACTGGACCGCGCCTTTGCCGAACATCGCCCCGTAGCCGTCATGCATTTCGCAGCGCTGTCTCTGGTGGGCGAGGCGATGACCGATCCGGGCAAATACTGGCGCGCGAACGTGCTTGGCGCGCTCAATCTGGTCGAGGCGACGGTGGCGGCGGGGTGCGGTGCATTCGTGTTTTCCTCGACCTGCGCCACCTATGGCGATCAGGATGGCGTGCTGCTGGACGAAAACAGCCCGCAGCATCCGCTGAACGCCTATGGCGCGTCAAAGCGGGCGATCGAGGATATTCTGGCGAACTTTGGTGCCAGCCACGGGCTGCGCAACGTGATCTTCCGGTATTTCAATGTGGCGGGAGCGGACCCTGACGGCGAGGTAGGCGAACAGCACCGCCCCGAGACGCATCTGGTGCCGCTGGTTCTGGAAACCATCGACGGCAAGCGTGACAAGCTGACCGTGCATGGCACCGATTACCCCACGCCGGACGGCACCTGCGTACGCGACTATGTGCATGTGATGGATCTGGCCGAGGCGCATGTGCTGGGCCTGCGCTGGCTCTTGGACGGCAAGGCGAGCCGTGTGTTCAACCTTGGGTCTGGCCGCGGGTTTTCGGTACGCGAAGTGCTGGACCATGCCCGCATCGTGACGAACCGAGAGGTGCCGGTGGTGATAGGTCCGCGCCGTGGCGGCGATGCTGCAAGTCTGGTGTCAGGCAGCGCGCGGGCGATGGACGAACTCGGCTGGGAGCCGACGCGCTCGACGATGCCGCAGATGATCACCGATGCGTGGCGTTGGAGCCGGGGCGAGGGTTATTCAAGCTGACATGTCAGGACTGGCGCTTTTCGCGGTGACCCGGCAAGATTGCCGCAAATCGGGAGAACGACCATGGGACGACTGAGCGGCAAGACGGTTCTGGTGACGGCGGCGGGGCAGGGCATTGGCCGCGCCTCGGCCATCGCGATGGCGCGCGAAGGGGCGAAAGTGATCGCCACCGACGTGAACGAGGCGGCGCTTGCCACGCTGACGGACGAGGGCATCACCACCCGCGTGCTGAACGTGCGCGACCCGGCGGCGATCAAGGCGACGTTCGAGGCCATCGGCACGCCGGACGTGTTGTTCAACTGCGCGGGCTTTGTGGCGGCGGGCACCATTCTGGACTGCGACGAGGATGCGTGGGCCTTCAGCGTCGATCTGAACATGACGGCGATGTACCGGATGTGCCGTGCGGTGCTGCCCGGCATGATCGCCCGGGGCGGCGGGTCGATCATCAACATGGCCTCGGTGGTGGGGTCGATCATCGCGGCGCCGAACCGCTTTGTCTACGGCGCGACCAAGGCTGGGGTGATCGGTCTGACCAAGGCGATTGCCGCCGATTTCGTGACGCAAGGCATCCGCTGCAATGCGATCTGCCCCGGTACGGTGGACAGCCCCTCGCTGAACCAGCGCTTGCGCGACACCGGTGATTACGAGGCGGCGCGCAAGGCCTTTGTCGCCCGCCAGCCGATCGGGCGGATGGCGGATGCCGAGGAGATCGCGATGCTGATCGTGTATCTGGCCAGCGATGAGGCGCGTTATACCACGGGCACCACGCAGGTCATCGACGGCGGCTGGACCAACACCTGATCAAAGGTGGGTGAACGCCCGCTTTGCGGGCTGGGCGGCGATGATCGAGGCATCGGCGCCAAGATCGGCGAGGATCGGGCAATCAGGGTGATGGTCGCCGGCGCAGGCGTCGGCAAGCGTTTGCAGCGTGGCGACCATCGCCTCCATCTCAAGGATGCGGGCCTTCAGCCCTTCGACCTGTTCCAGCGCGAGATGCTTGACGTCTGAACTGGCGCGGCTGCGGTCGCGCCAGAGGGCCAGAAGCTCGGCAATCTTTTCCATGCCGAAGCCAAGATCGCGCGCGCGGCGAACGAAGCGCAGAAGCTGCACGTCGCGGGGCGAATAGGTGCGGTATCCTGAGGCGCTGCGACCGGCCGGGGGAATGAGCCCGGTATCTTCGTAATAGCGGATCATCTTGGCCGTAACGCCGGATGCGGCTGCGGCTTCACCGATGTTCATGCTGTTCTCCTTGGTTCGAAAGTCCGCAGGCGCAGAGCGTTGCCGAGGACGAAGACGCTGGAGAGCGCCATCGCACCGGCGGCAAAGACCGGCGACAGAAGGATGCCGAAGCCGGGGTAAAGCACCCCCGCAGCGACGGGAATCAGGGCGGCGTTGTAGGCGAAGGCCCAGAACAGGTTCTGGCGGATGTTGCGCATCGTGGCGCGCGACAGGGCGATCGCGGTCGGCACGCCGGTCAGTTGGCCGGACACCAAGACCACATCCGCCGCTTCGATCGCGACATCGGTGCCGGTGCCGACCGCAACGCCGACATCGGCTTGGGCAAGGGCGGGGGCATCGTTGATGCCGTCGCCGACATAGGCAAGCTGGCCTGCGCCCTTCAGGCGGCGGACGGCGTCGACCTTGCCTTCGGGGAGCACCTCAGCCACCACCTCGTCGATGCCAAGCTTGGCCGCCACCGCCTTTGCCGTGCGGGCATTGTCCCCGGTGATCATCGCGACCTTGACGCCAAGCGTATGCAGCGCGCGGATCGCGTCGGGGGTGGTGGGCTTGATCGGGTCGGCGACGCCCAGAAGCCCGGCGAGCCTGCCGTCGATGGCGGCATAAAGCGGCGTGCCACCGGCATCGGCCAGCAGTGCGGCCGCCTCGGCAAAGGGGGTGACATCGAGGCCAAGCTTGCGCATCAGCCGGTCGGCGCCAACCTCGACGCGCTGGCCTGCGACGCGGGCGGTTACGCCGTAGCCCGGGGTTGCCACCAGATCTTCGGGCTGGGCAAGCGCCAGCCCCTCGGCCTCGGCCGCCGCCACGATGGCGCGGGCGATAGGGTGTTCGGAGCGGGTTTCAATTGCTGCGGCAAGGCTGAGAACGGTCGCCCGGTCAAAGCCCGGCGCGGGGATCAGATCAGTCAGCGCGGGCTTGCCTTCGGTCAGGGTTCCTGTCTTGTCGACCGCGACGACCGCCACGCCTTGCAGCAGTTGCAGCGCCTCGCCTTTGCGGAACAGGATGCCAAGGCTGGCCCCGCGACCGGTGCCGACGAGGATCGAGGTGGGTGTGGCGAGGCCCATTGCGCAGGGGCAGGCGATGATCAGGACGGCGACAGCGTTGACGAGCGCGAGGCCGAGCGCCGGGTCCGGCCCCCAGATCATCCAGACCGCGAAGGTCAGGGCGGCCAGTGCCATCACCACCGGCACGAACCACAGCGTTACCTTGTCGACCAGCGCCTGGATCGGCAGCTTGCCGCCCTGCGCCGCCTCGACCATGCGGATGATGCGGGCGAGCATGGTGTCGCCGCCGACGGCGGTGGCCACCAGCGTCAACGCACCGGTCTGGTTGACGGTGCCGCCGATGACCTTGGCGCCAGCCTCCTTGGCGACCGGCACGGGCTCGCCGGTCAACATGGATTCGTCAATCCAGGTGGTACCTTCGACCACCTCGCCGTCGACCGGGACGCGTTCGCCGGGGCGCAGGTCAAGCCGGTCGCCGGCGCGCACCGCTTCGACCGGCAGATCGGCCAGCACGCCGTCGCGCCAGACATGGGCCACGCGGGGTTGCAGGCCGATCAGACGGCGGATCGCCTGCGAGGTCTGGCCCTTGGCGCGCGCTTCCAGATAGCGCCCGAGGAGGATCAAGGTGACAATCACTGCCGCCGCTTCAAAATAGACCGCCACGGTGCCGGGGGGCAGCGCGGTGGGAAGGAAGGTTGCGACCACGGAATAGGCGTAGGCTGCACCGGTGCCGACGGCGACGAGGCTGTTCATGTCGGGTGCGGCGCGCAGCAGGGCCGGGATGCCTTTGGTGTAGAAGCGCCGTCCGGGACCGGCCAGCGCCAGCGTTGTCAGCACAAACTGGATCACCCAGCTTGCCTGCATCCCGATGGTGGAGCCGATGAAATGGTGGATCGCCGGCAGCAGATGGCCCCCCATTTCCATCACGAAAACCGGCAGCGACAGGAGTGCCGACAGGATCAGGTCGCGGCGCAGGGTCGCTTCCTCGGCGGCGCGGCGGTCTTCGGTCTCATCCCGGCTGCGGTCGGGGGCGGCGGTGTAGCCCAACGCCGCGATGGCGCGGATCAGGTCGGCGGCCGGGGCCGAACCAGTGACGCTGGCGGTTTCGGTGGCTAGGTTGACCGTGGCGGCGGTGACGCCCGGCACTGCTGTCAGCGCCCTTTCAACGCGGGCAACACAGGAGGCGCAGGTCATCCCCTCGACCGCCAGAACCTGTGTACTTTGCGGAACAGAGTAGCCAACCCCCTCAACCGCGCTGACCAGACGCGCGCGGTCGACAGAGCCGTCGGTCACCACTTCCGCGCGTTCGGTGGCAAGGTTGACGGAGGCTTCGGTCACCCCCGGGACAGCTTTGAGCGCGCGTTCCACACGCCCTACGCAGGAGGCGCAGGTCATGCCCTCGACGGGCAGGGTGAGAACAGGGTTCGGAAGTCTGGGATCGGCGTTCATGGCGAGGCCTTTTGCGTTGCTTCCCACCTCATATGGGGCTTCCCATCATGGGAAGGTCAAGGGGTCAGTTTCAGTTTTTGGTTTTGCATTTCGCAGCGCTCTGGCAGGAGGCGGCCGTGCCGTGCCATACCGAGGGCAACAATGCCAGCGGCACAAAGGAACCAGAGCATGTCAGACAAACCCGTCATCGGCTTCATTGGCGTGGGCTTCATGGGCCACGGCATGGCCAAGAACCTGCGCCTTGCCGGATACGAGCTTTGGGTGCGCGGGCGCGCCAACCGCACGCCGGTGGAAAGCTTGCTTGCGATGGGAGCGCATGAGCCGGCAAGCCCACGCCAGATGGCCGAAAAATGCGACATCATCCATCTGTGCCTGTCTAACTCGCCCCAGATCGAGGCCACGCTGCGCGGCCCCGACGGGATTCTGGCGGGCGCGCGGCCCGGTCTGGTGGTGATCGACACCTCGACCGCCAATCCCGGTTCGACCGAGGCGCTGGCTGCGGAACTGGCGGCGGTGGACGGGCATTTCGTCGATGCGCCGCTGGGTGGCACGCCGGTGCAGGCCGAGGCCGGGCAGTTGAGCGCAATGGTCGGTTGCGAGGCCGAGGTGTTCGCGCGCATCCGCCCGGTTATGGACTGCTGGGCGGCGCGGGTCAGTCACATCGGCCCGGTCGGCAGCGGGCACAAGATGAAGCTGGTGATGAACTTCATCAGCCTGTCCTACGGCGCGCTATACTCCGAGGCTGTTGTGCTGGGCGCAAAGGTCGGCATTTCGCCGCAGACCATCCACGAGGTGATCGGGCCAAGCCGGATGGGCTGCGGGTTCTTCGAGACGTTCATGGGCTACGTGGTGGAACGCAACCGCGACGCGCACAAGTTTTCCATCGCCAACGCGGCCAAGGACATGCGCTATCTGAACGACATGGCGTCGGATGCGGATATGGTGAACCTGATGGCGGGGGCGGCCAAGCACTACTACACGCACGCCATCGCCACCGGGCGCGGCGACGACTATGTGCCGATGCTGAGCGATATCGTCGGCGCGCTGAACGGCGTCGATATGGACGCCGAAGTGAAGAAGGGGCGCAAGTAGCGCCCCTTACGCGCTGATGAAATCGCGCACGAAGGCTGTGGCCGGGCGGGCGCGGATGTCCTGCGGCTTGCCGATCTGTTCGATCCGGCCCATCGACATGACCACCACCAGATCGGCCAGTTCCATCGCCTCGTCCTGATCGTGGGTCACGAAGACGGTGGTGAGGCCGGTGGTGTCATGGATGTCGCGCAGGCCCTGACGCAGTTCCTTGCGCACCTTGGCATCCAGCGCTCCGAAGGGTTCGTCAAGCAGCAGCATCCGCGGTTCGATCGCAAGGGCGCGCGCAAGGGCGACGCGCTGGCGCTGGCCGCCGGACAATTGCGAGGGGAAGCGTGCGCCGATGTCGGGCAGTTGGATCAGCTCCAGCAGTTTGGTGACGCGGCGGGCGATTTCGGCCTTTTGGGGCCGCGTGGCGCGGGGGCGGGCGTTCAGGCCGTAGGCGATGTTGTCAAACACCGTCATGTGGCGGAAAAGCGCGTAGCTTTGGAACACGAACCCCGCGCGGCGTTCCTGCACCGTAAGGCCGGTGGCGTCCTGCGCATCGAAGAGCACCCGGCCCGAGGTCGGGAATTCGAGGCCCCCGAGGATGCGCAGAAGCGTGGTCTTGCCGGAGCCTGACGGGCCAAGAAGCGCCACCAGCGCGCCCGAAGGCAACGACAGCGATACCGGATGCAGCGCCGCCGTGGTGCCGAATTGCTTTGAGATCTCGTCGATTTCGATGTGCATCGGTGTTCCCCTAGTGGCGGTGCGTTGCGGCAAGTTGATCGGCATGGCGGATTTCGAGCGCGGTTTTCAGCAGCAGGGTAAGAAGGGCCAGAAGCGCCAGCACGGCGGCGAGGCTGAACGCCGCGACCGACAGGTATTCCTGATAGAGCATCTCGATCGTGGTGGGCATGGTGGCGGTTTCACCGCGGATCTTGCCGGAGACGACTGCGACCGCGCCAAATTCACCCATAGCGCGGGCGTTGCAGAGAAGGACGCCGTAAAGGAGCGCCCAGCGGATATTGGGCAGCGTGACGGTCCAGAAGGTGCGCCAGCCCGAGGCGCCAAGGGTCAGCGCCGCCTCTTCCTCGGCCCGTCCCTGTTCGATCATCACCGGGATCAGTTCGCGCGCGACGAAGGGGAAGGTCACGAACATCGTGGCGAGGATGATCCCCGGCATGGCGAAGACGATGGGGTAGTCGTTGGCGACCAGCCAGCCGCCGACAAGGCTGTTGGTGCCGAACATCAGCACGATGCAGAGGCCGGCGACAACGGGCGAGACGGAAAAGGGCAGGTCGATCAGTGTGATAAGAAAGGCCTTGCCGGTGAAATCGAACTTGGTGATGAACCATGCCGCAGCGATGCCGAAGGCCGCGTTCAGCGGCACCGAAATGGCCGCGATGGTCAGCGTCAGGCGGATCGCATCCCGCGCATCGGGGCTGGCGAGGCTTTTCAGCGAGGCGGTGACGCCATCTGCCAGTGCCTCGACGAACACCGCGATGAGGGGCGCGAACACGAGGATGCCAAGGCCGGCGAACGCAAGGCCGATCAGCACCCAGCGGGAGACGGGTGTCTCTTCGGTAGCGGAGCGGAAGCGGATGTTGGGGGTGTCAGACATAGCCAATCCTCCGGCGGCTCCAGACCTGGATAAGGTTGATGACCAGCAGCATGGCGAAACTGATCAGCAGCATCGCGATACCGATGGCGGCGGCAGCATCGTAGTCGAACTCTTCCAGCTGGATGATGATGAGGAGGGGGGCGATTTCGGTCACCAGCGGGATGTTGCCCGCGATGAAGATCACCGACCCGTATTCGCCCACCGCCCGCGCCAGCGCTAGCGCAAAGCCGGTCAGTGCAGCCGGCGCAAGCATCGGCAGGATGACGTGGCGCAGGGTGTGCAGGCGGGTGGCACCGAGGGTGGCGGAGGCTTCCTCGACCTCGCGCTCGATTTCCTCGATCACCGGTTGGACGGTGCGGGTGACGAAAGGCAAGCCCACGAACACGAGCGCGAAGAAGATGCCCCATTGTGTGTAGGCGATCTTCCAGCCGATTTCGGCGGCCAGTTGCCCGAAGGCCCCGTTCGGCGCGTAGAGGGCTGTCAGCGAAATGCCGGCTACGGCGGTCGGCAGCGCGAAGGGCAGGTCGACGGCGGCGTCAAGGATGCGCCGGCCGGGAAAGCGGTAGCGCACCAGCACCCAGGCAAGGAGCACGCCGAACACAAGGTTGAAGAGGGCCGCGAACAGCGACAGGCGGAACGACAGAAACAGCGCGGACCAGACCCGTTCGCGGTTCACGGTTTCCCAGATGCCCGCAAGACCGTAGTTGGCGCCCTTCAGAAGAAGGGCGCCGATCGGCAACAGGACAACGATGGAGAGCATGGTCAGGGTGATCCCCATGCTGAGGCCAAGGCCGGGCATGGGGGATCGGTGGATCATTGGCGCCCTCATTCCGGCCGCAATCATTTCGGGACGTAGATCTGGTCGAAGATCCCGCCGTCGCCGAAGTGTTCCGGCTGCACCTTGGCCCAACCGCCGAAGCTGGCGATGTCGACAAGGTCAAGCTTGGGGAAGCGGGCGACGTCATCCGGGTTGGCCTTCGACGTGTCCCAGCCGCGGTAGAAGTTCTTGAACACGATGGCCTGGCCTTCGGGCGAGTAGAGGAAGTTCAGGTAGGCTTCGGCCAGCTTGCGCTGTTCGTCGGTCTTGATGTTGCCTTCCACCAGCGCGACCGGGGGTTCGGCCAGCACGCTGACCGAGGGCACCACGATGTCGAACTGATCATCGCCCAATTCCTTCAGCGCAAGGTAGGCCTCGTTTTCCCACGCCAGCAACACGTCACCAATGCCGCGCTGGGCGAAGGTGGTGGTGGCACCGCGCGCGCCGCTGTCCAGAACGGGGACGTTCTTGTAAAGCTTGCCCACGAATTCTTTGGGATCCTGCCCGTTCTTTTCGGCCCAGGCCCAGGCTGCCAGATAGTTCCAGCGCGCACCGCCCGAGGTCTTGGGGTTCGGGGTGATGACCTCGACGCCATCGGCCACCAGATCGCCCCAGTCCTTGATGGCCTTCGGGTTGCCCTCTCGCACGAGGAACACGATGGTGGAGGTATAGGGCGAGGAGTTGTGCGGCAGCTTTGTCTGCCAGTCAGCGGGCAGTTTGCCGGCCCCGGCGATCTTGTCGATGTCGCTGGCCAGTGCAAGCGTCACCACCTGCGCCTCCAGCCCGTCGATCACGGCACGGGCCTGGCTGCCGGAACCGCCGTGGCTGACTTCGATGGCCGGCGCTTCGTTGCCCTGGGCCACCCACCATGCGGAAAACGCTTCGTTGATTTCACGGTAAAGCTCGCGGGTCGGGTCGTAGCTGACGTTCAGGAGGGATTCGGCCTGAGCCACTTTGGGCGCGCCGCCAAGGGCAAGAAGGGCCAGCGCCGTCGCAGACAGGGTGCCGCGCAGGAAGCGGCCGGTTGGCAGGGCGGTCAGCAGCCGCAGCGTCCTTGACAGGGTGAAGCGGCCTGCAGCCTTGGCCGGGGTCGAAGTGGTGCGGATCATGGTAGTTTCCTTTGACTGGCGCGCGGTGCGCGGCGGGATCGGGCGGTAGGGCACAAAGCCCAGTATGGTTTGCGGGATGTGCGGTGTGTCAGTCATGCCGGGCGGCCAGTCTTGGTGTTGCTGGTGGTCAAGGGCTCCACCCGCGCCTCCCAGACGCTTGCTTCGCGGCCTTGCATAAGGTCGGCGACCGCTGCCTCGGGCGTTGTGGAGACGATCACTAGCGGACTGCCGTTCACGCGGTGGGTCTGGCCGGTGCGCCGGTCCATCAGCCGGACGAGCCAAGACTCCGGGGTTTTGAGAACGGGTGGCCTTGCGGCAACTTTGGGTGCGTCATGTGCAGATGCAGCTGCGGTCATCAGGGGCGCTCTCTCTCGTTTGGACGGACGGGTGTCCTTCACGAGGGCAATAACGACAGAGTTGGTCGAGTATTGCAAAGGCATATTCACGCTAAATTCTGTCGTGATTTTAGAATGGTTTTCTACGCCGCGCCCTGCGCCAGCGCTGTTCTTGTCTTGATGAAGATTAGTCAGAACAGAGGCTTGGCGCTATTTGGCTGCGCCCAAGACCTGATCGGCCACCGAGCCCGACCGCAACATGTCGTCCAGCGTCAGCGAGTCGATGATGACGAGGTAGGACCAGAACACCTCGGCAAATACCTTGCGGATCCGGCAGGTCGCCTCGTCGGAACAATCCTCGCAGCGCTGGTAGGCCCGGCGTGACAGGCAGGGCAGGGGGGCGATCGGGCCGTCGATGGTGCGCAGCAATTCCGAGATCGACACCTCGGACGGTTTCTTGACCAGACTGTAGCCGCCCGAACGTCCCCGGGTCGACGCGATCACCCCGGCGTTGCGCACCTCCAGAAGGATATGTTCCAGAAACCGCTTCGGCGTGCCCGAGCGTTTGGCGATTTCTTCAATCGTCAACGCCTCCGGCTTTGGCTGCGCGGCCTCGTCCGCGAGCGTCAGCAGGGCCTTCAGGGCATACTTCATCTTCTGCGTGATCATCCCCAAGCGATACGCCCCGCATGGCGCGGAATCAACGGCGCCGCGCGCGGCTTGCGGAACATTTCGGTGGTTGTTTCTGGAATTGCCCAATCGCGCGGGCCGGTCCGCGCTTATACACGATAAAGATGATAGATTTTTATTGCGGGCCGTGCATGCTGGCGGCAGTTCCGACTCGGAAGGGAAAATACCATGAGCGAGCTTGATCTGATCGACCGCAAGATCGTTGTGGAACTGATGCGCGATGCGACCATGCCGATCGCCCAGATCGCCGACAAGGCGGGCCTGTCGCAAACCCCGTGCTGGAAGCGCATCCAGAAACTTGAGGCGACCGGCGTGCTGCGCGCTCGTGTGGCACTGGCCGATCCGACGAAGCTTGGCTTCGGCCTGACCGTGTTTGTCGGCATCGAGGCGCCCGACCATTCGGCGGAGTGGCGTGAGACTTTCACTGAAGCCACCGAATCTATCCCCGAGATCATGGAAGTCTACCGCATGGCCGGAGAGATGGATTACCTGCTGCGCGTCGCAGTGTCTGACATGTCGGCCTTCGACCGGCTTTACAAACGGTTGACGGACGCTGTGCCGATCAAGAACGTCACGAGCCATTTCGCGATGGAAACGATGAAATACACCACCGCCTACCCGGTCGACACCCTGTCGCGCTGAAGCATCGCGTCGGCCTGATGGCGCAGCACGTCGGCCAGAAGCGGGTTCGGGAAGCGGCGCTGCAACGTCACTGCGATAAAGGTTTCGCTGATCCCGTCCAGACGCGCCGCCTCGACCAGAAGTCCCGATTGCAACTCGTCGCGGACCACGATCGGCGGGATGATGGCAAGGCCGGCGTCGGCCCGCGCCAGAAGGCGGATCATCGCCATGTCGTCAACCTCGGCGGCAAGGATCGGCGTCACGCCCAGCCGGGCGGCAAGCGCATCGAATGCGGCCCGCAAGGCGGTTTCGCGGGTGGGCAGAATGAGCGGCTGCGATCCGAGCAGGTCTTTCAGGCCGCGCGGCGACGGCCCGACGCGCGCAGGCGTGCCGATCAGGCCGATGGGCTGGTCGTCAATCCGGTGGACCAGCCAGTGGCTTGCGGCATCGCGGGCCGGCGCGAGGTTGGTCAGCACAACGTCCAGCGACAACCCCTCAAGCCCGCGCAGAAGTTCATCTTGCGACCCTGACCGCAACACCACTTCGACATCGGCGCGCCCGATCAGCGGGCGCAGGAACTGCATCTGGAAATTGCGCGACAGGGTGGCCAGTGCCCCGACCCGGAGCGCCCGCCGCGCCCGGCCGGTTTCGCGCAAGGTGGCGGTCAGGTCATCGGCAGTGCGAAAGATCGCCTCGGCATGATCCAGTGCGATGCGCCCCGCCTCGGTCAGCACCAGCCCGCGCCCGCGCCGTTCAAAGAGATCCTGCCCCAGTGCGGCTTCCAGTGTGCGCAATTGCGTCGACAGCGCCGATTGCGACAAGTTCAGGCCGCGCGCCGCGCCGGTCAGCGTGCCGTCGCTGGCAACCGCACGAAAGAGGCGAAGGTGATGCAGGTTGAGGGCGGCCATTCATTCACCAGATAGAACGATATGGACCAATATATGTAATTTTCTGGAAGTTAGGCAAGCGGTAGATCTCGCGGCACCTGATCCAAACCCCGGTGCAACCATGCCAACCTTTCCGCTGATCGCTTTCGCCCCGCTTGTGCTTTTGGCCGCTGCCGCCCTGTTCCTGTGGCGTCCCGGCCGTCGCCCCGGGCAGGTGCTTGCCCTGTCCGAAGCTGCAAGCCTTGGCGCCCTGCTGCTGGGCCTTGGCGGTCTGGCGCAGCTTTTGCTGGCCGGACCGCAGGTGCTGGCGCTGGGCAGGGGCGCCGTGTCGCGCCTTGACGCCACAAGCGTGACGCTGGCCTTGCTGGTGGCGTTCGTCGGCTGGGTCGTGGTGCGGTATGCGCGCCGCTACCTTGACGGCGAGGCGCGCGAGGGCCGGTTTCACGGGCTGACGCTGGCGGCCATCGCATCGGTGCTGCTGCTGGTGCAGGCGGCAAGCCTGCCGGTGCTGATCGTGGCCTTCGTGGCGACGGGGGTGATCCTGCGCCAGCTGCTGCTGTTCTATCCGGATCGGGCCGAAGCGCAGCGGGCGGCGGCCAAGTTCGTGCGGGTCTGGGGGGCAGGGGACGTGGCGCTCGTGCTGGCCGCGGTCCTTCTGTGGCAGAGCTTCGGCACTGTCGACATCGCCGAACTTTCGGCCGACGCTGCGGAGGGTCTGCCCGGCCTCGCACCACTGGCGGTGGCCCTTCTGGTCGTGGCGGCGGCACTGAAGACCGCCGCCTTTCCGGTGCATGGCTGGCTGACCGAAGTGATGGAGGCACCGACCCCAGTGTCGGCGCTGCTGCACGCGGGCATCATCAATTCGGGCGGGGTGCTGCTAATCACCCTGTCGGCGCTGGTGCAACAAAGTGCCGGCGCGATGGCGGCACTGGTGGTGATCGGTGGATTGACCGCGCTCTTCGGGGCGCTGGTGATGCTGACGCAAAGCGCGGTGAAGACGGCGCTGGCATGGTCAACCGTGGCGCAGATGGGGTTCATGCTGCTGCAATGCGGCCTTGGCCTTTGGGCGCTGGCGCTGCTGCACATCGTTGCCCACTCGCTTTACAAGGCGCACGCCTTCCTTTCGTCGGGCGGCGCCGTCGGGGCGGTGAACGCGATCCGCAAGCCCGGCCCGGTGGCGGTGCCCGGCCTTGGCGCGGTGGCGCGGTCCTTTGCGCTGGCGCTGCTGCTGTATGTCGCGGTGGCGACGGGCTTTACCTGGCTGGTCGGGGAAAAGTCGCCGCAGGCCGTGGCGCTGGGCGCGATGCTGATCTTCGGCGTGTCCTACCTGATCGCGCAGGGGCTGGCCGACGCTGCCCCCGGCGCGCTGACGCGGCGGACGGTCGCGGCCTCGCTTGGGGCGGCACTGGCCTACTTTGGTTTCCACGTCATCGCCCTTGCGGTGTGGGGGCCGTCGTTGCCCGCGCCGCCGGTGCCCGGCCCGCTGGAATGGGCGCTGATCGTGGTTGCGGTCCTGTCCTTCGGCCTTGTGGCCTTTGCCCAGGCGCTGTTTCCGCTTTGGGCGCATCACCCCGCAACCGCTGGCCTGCGCGTGCATGTGGCGAACGGCCTTTACCTCAACGCGCTGCTTGACCGCATCACCGGCGGCTTTCGCGCCACCAACAAATCCTGAAACCGGGAGAGACCGATGTTTTTGAAACCCACGCAGATCGCCCCCGCCGTCGTCTCGCACCTGCTGCAGGCCGCCGAGGCCGCCGCTCGCGCCATTCCGCCGGCCTTCCCGTTGGATGCAACCGTGGCGGTGAACCCGTTTCTCGGCCAGACCGGCGAAGACCTTGCGCACGCTTCGGCGCGGCTGGCGCGGGTGGCAGGTGTCGGGCTGACCCGGCCGCGCAGCGAGCTTGCCGCGATGGTCGCCCGGGGCGAGATCGGCGATGATGATCTGGCGGCAGCGCTGATCGCCTCGCCTTCGCCGGTAAAGCCGCGCGATCTGGCCTGGCTGAAGGCCCGGCTTGGTGCGGAAGGCCCTGCGCCGGAAGCCCTGCCCACGGTGGCGGCGCTGGCGGCCCATGCGACCGGCACCGACTGGCCCGCGATCATCGCTCGCAGTTTCGGGCTGTGGGCAGCGGGCTATTTCGACCGGGGGCAGGCGCTGTGGACGCCGCGTCCGGGCCACGGCGCCTTTGCCGCCTGGCGGGAGTGGGCGACGCATGACCTGACCCCGGAAATCGCGGGCTTGACCGGGTTTTCGGCGCATGTAGCCGAAGCGCCCGACACTGCCGACCGCGCCATCCTGCGCGCGGCTGACCGGCTTGGCCTGACGGCCGACGCGGCAGAGACGGCGTTCCACCGGCTGCTCGTCGATCTGGGTGGCTGGCCGCAACATGCCCGGTGGCTGCTGTGGCAGGCCGAGTTGGCGGGCGGCAGCGACGCCACCTTGACCGACATGCTGGCGATCCGGCTGGTCTGGGAAGAGGCGCTTCTGGCGCATTGCCCGGCGGTAACGTCGGACTGGAAGGCAACCGTTGCGGCCCACGCCGCCCCGCTGGTGCCAAGCGCCGACCAGACCATCGACGCCATCCTGCAAGAGGCCGCCGAACGCGCGCATCAGCGCTCACTTTCCGGTCTGTTGTCTGGCCCGGCGGAACGGGCCGGGCGCCCCGCTCTGCAGGCGGCGTTCTGCATCGACGTGCGGTCCGAGGTTCTGCGCCGCGCTCTTGAAGCGCAAGACGGCGGGATCGAGACGCTGGGCTTTGCCGGATTTTTCGGCCTGCCCGTGGCGCACCGTCCCGAAGGCACCGACGAAGTGCAGGCACATCTGCCCGCGCTTTTGAACCCGGCGATGATCTCGACAAGCCACGGCGATGACGCGGCCGAGGCGTCGGCGCGCATAGCCGCCCGCGCAGCCCGCGCCTGGGGTCGGTTCCGGCAGGCGGCGGTGTCGTCCTTCGCCTTTGTCGAGGCGGCCGGACCGGCCTATGGCGCCAAATTGATCCGTGACGCGCTGGGTCTTGGCCCGGCGGGCCTTGCGCCGGGCCCGCTGCCGCGATTCGAAGTTGCGTTGACCGCTGTCCAGAAGGCGCAGACGGCGGTGGCGGTTCTGCGGGCAATGAGCCTGACCGAAGGCCACGCGCGGCTGGTGCTGCTGGTCGGCCACGGCGCGCAGGTGACGAACAACCCGCACGAAAGCGCCTATCATTGCGGAGCTTGTTGCGGCCAGACCGGCGAGGTTTCAGCGCGGCTGCTGGCGGCGCTGCTGAACGACCCCGAAACCCGCGCCGGGCTACCCGCGCTGGGGCTGGCGCTGGCCGAGGACACGCTGTTCGTGGCCGGGCTCCATGATACGGTGACCGACCATGTGACGCTGTACCGTGACGCGCCCGCGCCCGGCCATGCTGACGATCTGGCCCGGGCCGAGGCGTGGCTGACCGCCGCAGCCCATGCCAGCCGGGCCGAGCGCGCGGTGCGCCTGCCGGGGTCGACCGGTGGCAGCCTTGTCAAGCGGGCGGCTGACTGGGCCGAGGTGCGGCCGGAGTGGGGGCTGGCGGGCTGCGCCGCCTTCATCGCCGCCCCGCGCGGCGCGACGGCGGGGCGCGATCTGCAGGGCCGCGCGTTCCTGCACAGCTACGACTGGACCGCTGATGACGGCTTTGCCACGCTGGAGTTGATCATTACCGCCCCGGTCGTGGTCGCTAGCTGGATCAGCCTGCAATACTACGGCTCGACCGTGGCACCGCGCGCCTTTGGCGGTGGCAACAAGCTGATCCACAACGTCGTCGGCGGGATCGGCGTGCTGGAAGGCAACGGCGGCCTGCTGCGGCCCGGCCTGCCGTGGCAGACGGTGCATGATGGCGAACGGCCCGCGCATCCGGCGCTGCGCCTGTCGGTGATGCTGGAAGCCCCGACCGAGGCGATCACCGACATCCTGCGCAAGCACGCCGGGGTGCGGCAGTTGTTCGACAACGGCTGGCTGCATCTTTTCGCGCTGGAAAACGGTGTTGTCGCCGCCCGCTACCGCACCGGCCTTGAATGGGAAGGCGTCAGCGCCGCCGTGGGACTGGCGGCCTGAGATCAGCCTGCGCGCTGGCGTCTTTGCCCGGCGCGCAGGGCCGCTCAGACGACCAGCGCGCGCAGCCGTGCGCCATCGAAATTGCCACCGCAAAGAAGGACCACACTGGTCTTGCCCGCACCCGCACCGCCCAGCTTGAGGCAGGCCGCCAAGGCCAGCGCAGCGGCGCCTTCGACGAGCATATGTTCCTCATGCGCAAGAAGGCGGAGGGCCGCAAGGATCTCGGCCTCGCTGCAGGTCACCACCTCGTCGATCACGGCGGTTGCCAGCGGCAGTGTCAGGGTGTCTGTGTCGATCCCCCCCGCGACCGCATCGGCCAGCGTGTCGTCATGGCTGCAATCGACCACCCGCCCCGCCGCCATCGACAGCGCCAGTGCCTGCGAGGCCTCGGCGGCGGCGCCGATGATGCGGGTGGCGGGGCTGAACGCCTTCAGCACGGCGCCGATGCCGCTGACCAGCCCGCCGCCGCCCATCGCGATGAACACGGTGTCGATCTGCGCTGCCTGATCGAGGAGTTCCAGCCCGATCGTGCCTTGCCCCGCGATCACGTCGGCGTCGTTGTACGGCGACACATAGCGCGCGCCCGTGGTCCGGGCGAGGTGCTGGGCGTGCTGTTCCGCCAGCCCGGTTTCCGCGCCGTGCAGCACCACCTCAACTCCGTAGGAGCGGATCTTCGCCAGCTTTTCCGGCACCACGCTTTCGGGCAGCACGACGGTCAGCTTGCGGCCAAGCGACTGCGCCGCGAGCGCCGCGCCGATGCCGTGGTTGCCGGACGAGGCGGTGATCATCGGCTGGTCCGACGCGGCGGCGGTCATCACCGAAGCCGCGCCCCGGATCTTGAACGAACCGGTCAGCTGGAAATTCTCGGCCTTGAACAACAGCGTGCCGCCGTGGCCGTTGCGGGCCGGGATCAGCGGCGTTTCATAGATGTGTGTCCGGATGCGGCGGCGGGCCTGCACTGACCGCGCGGCCGAAGCGGTGACGATGGCGTTCATGGTGCTGTTCCTTCGTTGGTTGCGCGTCGCAGCACCAGACGCGCCATAGCGATATCCTGCGTCGCAACCCCGGTCAGATCGGCGATGGTGATATCGTCCGGTGATCTGCGGCCCGGCACAGCACCGCCCAGCACCGCGCCAAGTTCGGCGCAGTCGGCGGGGCTGATCAGCCCCGCCGCCCGCGCCGATGCAAACTCGCCGTGGTCCAGACTTTGGCTCAGCATGTCGGCAACCCGCAGGTCGGCCCGCGCCACGAGGGCAGTCTCCAGCTCCTGCTTGCCGGGGCTGTCGGCGCCAATGGCGGTGATGTGGCACCCCGGCTGCACCCAGGCAGATTGGACCAACGGGGTGCTTGCGGGCGTGGCGGTCACGATCACCTCTGCCATGCGGCAGGCGGCTTCCAGATCGGGTGCCAGCTTTGCCGTGACGCCAACTGCGGCCAGACGTTCCACCAGAGCTGCTGCGCGGGGATGGTTGCGGCCCCAGACGGTAAGATCCGCCTCTGGTGCCAGCATGTGCAGCGCCTGCGCCACCCAATAGGCCTGCGTGCCGCTGCCGACGATCAGGAACTGGCGCGCGCCGGGGCGGCACAGCGCCATGCTCGCCACCGCGCCGCCAAGCCCGGTGCGCAGGTCGGTCAGATAGCCTTCGTCGGCCAAGAGCGCCCGCACCTGCCCGGTGCGGGCCGAGAACACCAGCACGAGCCCGGTGCTTGTCGGCAGGCCGTGGGCCGGATTGTCGTAGAAGCCGGATGCGATCTTGACGGAGAAAACGTCGTCGCCGGCGATGTGGCCATATTTTATGTGGCAATCGCCGTTCGCCTCGGGAAACCCGAGATAGCCGACTGGCGGCACGTTAGCGCGGCCGTCGCTGATGGCGGTATAGGCATCGCGCACGGCTTCGGCGCCAGCGGGGTCGACGCCGACGAGACGTTCGATCTGGGGGCGGGAAAGCTGGATCATATGGTCCTCAGGACTGGGCCAGGGCAAGCAGCGCCGATTGCGCCAGTAGCGCAGCACCGGGGCCGATCGCGGCATCGTTGAAATCGTATTTCGGCTGGTGCAGGCCGGTTTCGGGGCCTTGGTCGCCATTGCCGAGGAACGCATAGGCGCCGGGAATCTGGGTCAGGAAATCGCCGAAATCATCGCCGCCCATCGACGGTGCCATCGGCCCGCCCAGCGTCAGGCCGGCGGCCTTGGCGGCCTGCCGCATGGTGTCGCGTTCGTGCGGCGTGTTGACCACCGGGCTGCACAGCGCCGCGTCGAAGGCGAGCGACCAGTCGCAGCCCGCCATTGCCGCCGCAGCCTGTGCCACCGCCTCGACCCGGGCGCGCAGGTGCAGCAGCGTCTCGCCCCGGAAGGCGCGTAAGGTGCCGGTCAGCTCTGCTTCCTGCGGGATGATGTTTTGGGCAAACCCGCCGCGAAAGCTGCCCACGGTGACGACCGCGCTTTCCAATGGGTCGACCGATCGCGCCACGGCCTGCTGGATGCCGGTCATGAAATATCCGCCCGACAGCAGGGGATCGCCGGTCAGATGCGGTGTCGAGGCATGGCCGCCCGCCGCCGTGAAGCGCAAGGTGAATTCCGATGTGCCTGCCATCACCGGGCCGTCATGCACGACGACCGTGCCTGCGGGCACCCCGGGCCAGTTGTGCAGCCCGAAGATCTGCCGCATCGCAAAGCGTTGCAGCATCCCGTCGTCCAGCATCATCCGCGCGCCGCCATAGCGCTCCTCCGCTGGCTGGAACACCAGATGCACATCGCCCGCGAAATCACCTTGTTGCAGGATCATTGCCGCGCCCAGAAGGATCGTCATGTGCCCGTCATGGCCGCAGGCATGCATGACGTCGGGATGGCGCGAGGCGTAGGGCAGGTCGGTCCGCTCGGAGATCGCCAGCGCGTCCATGTCGGCGCGCAGGCCCACGGCTGGCCCGCCCTGCCGCCCCCGCACCGTGGCGACCAGCCCGTGCCCGCCGATCCCCGCCTCGAACGGAAGGCCAAGCTCTGCGAGCCGCGCCGCGATGTAATCGGCCGTCATCGCCTCGGCGCGGGACAGTTCGGGATATTGGTGCAGGTGGCGTCGCACCGACACCAACCAGTCAAGCGCGCTTTCAGGCAGCATGGCGTCCCCTTGTTGCGTGGAATGTCTTGTCCAAATTAAACACCATCGTATAACTGCCGCAAGCCCGCAGCCACGCCGAACCGATGCAATCCGCACCACCGCTCGCCCCGTTCCATGCCGTCTGTGATGCGATTGCGCTGTTGCTGCAACCGCACGCCGAGGTCGTGCTGCATGATCTGGCGACCGAAACCGTCGCTCATATCGCCAACCCATTTTCCCGCCGCGAGGTCGGCGAACCTTCGCTTTTGCACGAAATCGACTTTCGGCCGGATGTCGGGCTGATCGGCCCTTATGACAAGCTAAACTTCGACGGCCGTCGCGTGAAATCGGTCAGCGCCGTGCTGCGCGGTTGGGATGGCGTGGCGATCGGGGTCTTGTGTATCAACCTTGATGTGACGCAGTTGCAAGCCGCC
Organism: Tabrizicola sp. BL-A-41-H6; assembly: GCF_050632395.1. GTDB lineage: Bacteria > Pseudomonadota > Alphaproteobacteria > Rhodobacterales > Rhodobacteraceae > JAUYQR01. The sequence continues at coordinate 3,534,384 of NZ_CP192600.1, read as the reverse complement.
ATCGACCTTCTTGGCGCCCTGACGCGGGTGCCGCAGACGGAGCAGCCTGCCGTGCTGTTCAAGGAAGACTGGCACGAGCGGATCAACCAGTATGTTCACGCCTGGACCAACCGTCAGGGCATTGCGATCGGTGACCTCAGCCGTGACCAGAAACGCCAACTGGTGCTGGAACTGGCCGGCGACGGCGCCTTTGGCGGCAAGCACGCGGCGGCCTATATCTCGCGCGTGCTGCAGATGAGCCGGGCAAGCGTCTACAACTATCTGCGCGCGGCCAAGACCGCCAGACCAAGGGAAGACTAGCGATGCAATTGCAGACCGAACTGGCCGAGGGCACGATCACTTCCTTCGCCGCAGGCGCCGTTGTTGCCCCGGCGCGCGTCTTGCTTGTGACCGAAATGGATGGCCGGATGGTCATCGTCACCGACCGCACGCCGTTTCACCCGCAAAGCCTGACCTGGCCCGATCAACCCGGCGACCGGGGCACCGTGACCTTGGCCGACAATCGGCAGACGGTGGTGGAGGACAGCCGCGAAGCCCTGTTGAACCGCGTGACGGGGATGATCTTCACCGGCGAGGACGCCACTGCCGTCAAGCGCAACGATCCCGAAATCAACGCCGTCGTGCTGCATCTGGTGCAAGGTTCGATAGAGGTCTCGCCCGGTGCCACGGTGACGCTGCACGTCGATGCAGACTACCGCCGCGCCCTGTCGCTGCAACATACCGGCGTGCATCTGGCGGCGCTTGTGCTGAACCAGGCCGCTGCTGCGTTCTGGACCAAGAAGGCCGACGACGCCGACAGCCTTGGTGCGCCGAACCTTGACAAGGCGGCGGTCGCTGGTTCGCGCATCACCCCGGAAGGCTCTGTCGACAGCTACCGGATCGGCAAGTCGCTGCGCAAGAAAGGCTTCGACCGCGATGCGTTTTTGGCCGACCTGCCGGGTCGCACCGCCGCGATCATCGCGACCCTGCGGCAGATGATTGACACCCCCGCGCCCGTGCTGGTGGCACCCGGCGAAGGCTATCTGCACGACCGCCGCCTGTGGGCCACCCGCCTGAACGGCACCGAGGTCTCGATGCCCTGCGGAGGCACCCATGTTGAAAACCTGTCGCAGATCGGCGGCATCATGGTCGAACTTGCAGCCTCCGACGAGGGTTTTGTCATGGCGACAACGACACTGCCGGCATCCTGACAGGCCGTCGCGAGGGTGCGGGCTTCAGCCCCCCGGTTCGATGAAATGCGATCCGGCCCGGGCCGACGGAGTCGACCTTTGGGACTAGTGCCTGCTGATCCGAATGCCGAAACTGGGCACCCTTTCAGGGCAACCCCTGAGGGCGCAACCGGAGCCGAAGGGTCTGGACTCGTCGTGGGATTGATCCCAATGTCCGGTCATGAATACAACCAATACGCGAAACGAAGCGAGCAATAACAACCGTATAGCAGAAACGCGCTTTGACCGTCAGGCACCCTGGGAGATCAGTCGCCACTCTGCGCTGCACCGGGCGGTGTGGCAGTTTCTGGCCACCAGCAGCCTTGTGTTCGGGGCGTGGTATCTGCTGTGGCGCTGGACCGAGTCGCTGAACACGGCAGCACTCTGGTTCTCGCTTCCGCTGGTAATTGCCGAGACTGGCGCGTTCATCGGCCTGATCCTGTTCACGATCAACATCTGGACTGACCGCTCGCCCAAACCGGGCGCACTGCCGCGAACGCTGCGCGATGTAAGTGACGATGGCAGTGCGCCGGCGCGGCCGCTAGTGATCGACGTGTTCTTCGCCACCTACACCGAAGACCCTGAAATCGTGCGCAAGGGTCTGAAGGCGGCAGGGCAGCTGAGCTATCCCCATCTGATCGACCTCCGGGTGCATGTGCTGGATGACGGCCGCCGCGCCGCAATGGCGGTGGTCGCGGCAGAGGAAGGGGCGAACTACATCACAAGGCAGGACAACGTCGGCTTCAAGGCCGGGAACCTGCGCAACGCGATGACACTCACGTCGGGTGATTTCGTGGTGATCTGTGACGCGGATACGATCCCGTTTGAAAACTTGCTGACCGAAACTCTTGGCTACTTCCGCGATCCGCAGATGGCGTGGGTCCAGACCCCGCAATGGTTCTGGGACATTCCGCCGGGCGTGCCGCTGACTGCGGTGCTGGCGCGCAGGCTTGGTCGGCTGGGCGGTGCCATTGGCAGCAAGATCGAGGCGCTGATCGGCCCGGTCCGGTTTGGTGAAGATCCGTTCGGCAACGACCCGCAGTTGTTTTACGATTTCATCCTGCGCCGCAGGAATTGGGCCAATGCCTCCTTCTGCTGCGGTGCGGCCTCGGTGCATCGCCGCGAGGCATTGATGGAGGTCGCGATCCGCGACTGGGCGTCGGACGTGGACGCGGCCGCAAGCCGCCAGGACCGCAAGGTTCGCCGAATGACGAAAGAGGCGGCAGTCAGCACTGAACTTGCCGCCGCAAACCGGATGGCGACCGCGCAGGCGACGGATTTCACGCCCTTCATGCTGCATGTGTCCGAGGATATCTACACCTCGATCCGGCTGCATCAGGACCGCGAGCGCGGCTGGAAATCCGTGATGCACCCGGTTGTCGTGTCGCGGATGATGTCACCGAATGATCTGCTCAGCTGGACGATCCAGCGCTTCAAATATGCAGGCGGCACGCTGGATATCCTGCGCACCGACAACCCGCTTTTTCGCAAGGGCCTGACCCTGCCGCAAAAGCTGATGTATGGCGTGACGTTCTATTCCTACCTTTCGGCGCTGTGGAACGTGGTGTTCATTGTCTGGCCGATCATCTTCCTTTTCACCGGACTGGTGCCCGTCGCCACGTATTCGATGGATTTCTTCCTGCACATCGTGCCGTTCCTGTTGCTGAACGAACTGGCCCAACTGACCGGGCTTTGGGGCGCCAAGACCATGACCGGGCGGCGCTGGTACATCGCGATGTTCCCACTGAACCTGCAGGCTCTCTGGGCGGTGGCGCGAGGCCGCAAAATCTCGTTTCCGGTGACGCCCAAGGATCGCAGCGAGGGCCGCTTCCTGCATCTGGTCAGGTGGCAGATCCTGCTGGCCGCACTTACTCTGGCCGGTCTTGGCTGGGCGTGGGGCGTGTATCTGGCGGGCGGCGGCAATTACTCCGCGGGCGGCCTGATTGCCAACACCGTCTGGGGCGTGAACAACGTCCTGTCGCTTTTGCCGATCATCCGCGCGGCGGTGTGGCGGCCAGACCCTGAATTTGATCTGCCGGTCATGAAAGGACTGCAGCATGAAGGCAAATGAAGCGCTCGCCGGTGCGCGAGGCCAGATCGTCTGGATCGTGGCGCTGGCGGCGTCGACCGCCACCATCATCCAGCTTGAACGGCTGGATATCGGCGCGCCGCCAGCCACGGTCGCAGGCACGCACACCGAAGTGCCGCGCGACATCGTGCTGGCCTCGGACGCGACCGGGGCGCTGGCCGCCGCCGCCGCGCGCGTCACTGCGGAACCGGACGATCCCACGGCCGCCGCCTCGCTGCTGTTGGCGCTGTCGGTCGCGGTCAAGGCCGGTTCGCTTGACCGCGAGGCGGGCCGCACCCGCGCCCTCGCCCTGATCGACAAGGCCGCAGAGGCAGGCCCGGCGTGGGATCCGGTGCTGGTCCTGGCACGGCAGACCTTCAGTCCATAGTGCGGCGCGTTCGCCGCCCCGCACGCTGCCTTAGTTCCGGTAACGCACCATCCGCAGCCGGACATGATCCTCGACCTTGCGGAAGTTCACCTCGTCCATCGAGATCACGATAAGCGATAGCCCGCGCCCGCCCTCGTCAAGATTTTCGATGTCATCAAGATCGAAGTCCAGTTGCTGCGCGCCGGCCCCCTCGAACAGCGACGGCATCGGCGGCGAACCGTCCTCGATTTCGAGCGCGACCTGCGTGTCCGAAATTTCAAGAAAGACGCCGATCGGGCTCGGGCAATCGCTTGGCCCGTACAGGATGGAATTGGTCAGTGCTTCGACAAACGACAGCTCGACACTTGCCACTCCGTATTCGTCAAGCACGTCATCCAGCCACGCGCGCATCTTGTCTGCCGCAGGGCCAATCTGCCCGAGTTCGCGTTCAATCGATAGGGATCTGGTCATGGACATGATGGGGACCGGTCAGGCGCCAAGGCTTCGGATGGCGTCGTTCACCGTCGCGTTCACGGAAAACACGCGGTCCATCTTGGTGACCGAGAATAGCCGCGCCACGGGCGTGCGCATCTGGGCCACTGCAATCGTGCCCAACGGCCCCAGTTTCTTGACCGCCGCGATCAGCGCGCCAAGTGCCGAGCTGTCCATGAAGCCGACCTCGCCCAGATCCAGGATGATGGATTGCTGGCCTTTCGCGATCCGCTCGATCAGCGCCTCGCGCAGGGCGGGGGCGGTGCTCGCATCAAGCCGGGCGTCCCGCATTTTCAGGATCAACAGATCCCCGTTCATTTCCTCAACGATGTTCATTTGCCTGTGTCCCTTCCAATATGACGATAGTTACGTCGTCGTCCAAAGTGTCGTTGCCGCGCCAGTCGCGCAGGGCCGTGTCCAGATCCGTCAGGATCCGTTCCGTCGTCCGGTGCCCCGAGGCGCGGATCAGGTCCTGCACCCTTTCCTCGGAGAACAGCTCGCCCCGCGCATCCGCCATCTCGTGCACGCCGTCGGTCGCGATCAGCAGCCTGTCGCCGGGGCCAAAGGCGAACGGAACCGCGTCATAAGTGGCATGTGGCAGGACTCCCACCGGCAGCCCCCCGCTGCCCAGCACGGTCAACCCGCCCGACGCCTGCAACAGCATGGGCGAGGGATGGCCCGCCTGCACCAGCACGCCGCACCCTGCGGCGGGGTCGATCTCGGCCAGAACCAACGTGAAATAGGGCAGGTCGCTTGGCCATTCGCGGTTGATCTCGGCGGTCAGCTCGGCAAGGTCGGCACCGGGCCTGCGCTGCAGGATCGCCTGCGCGACCGTGTATTTCGACGCCACCGACACCAGCGCCGCTGCGGCACCATGCCCGGCCACGTCAATCTGGAACACGATCACGCGACCATCTGGCTGTTGCAGAACGTCGAAGGTATCGCCCGCAAGGAAATGCGACGGCCGGAAATAGGATGACAGCGAGATGTTCCCAAGCTGCGCCTGCTGCGGCAGGAGCGACGCCTGGATCACTGCCGCCGCTTCCAGATCGGTCTTCAGGTGACCGTAGGTTTCCTCCAATCGGCCATGCAGCTTCAGGCGCTCGCTTTGCAGCGCGTGGCGCAGCGTTGCATTTGCCTTGAATGCCCGCAGCGCGTCATCCATCGCGTCAATTTCGCGCAGGCCGCTTTGCTTTGGCAGGGGTACGTCGATGTTGTCGAGGGCAAGTTGCAGCATCGCGGCGCGCATTCGTTCCAGTGGCGCGACCACCCACTCCAGCAGCACGCGCGCGGAAATCGCCACCAACGCGCCCGACACGTAAAGCACCAGCGACCAGACCAGAATTGATCGTCGCGCTGTCTGCGCCAATGTCGCCACGGCATTCTGCGTCAGCCGGAACGTTGCGCCCTGCAATTCGTCCAATTGCAGAATCGCGGCCTGCGATACGCGCCGCCAATGGGCGCGCGCCTCTTCGACGCCCTGGCCCGACGCAAGGGCGACATGAAGCTCCTGCTCGGCAAGGGTGTAGGCATCGGCGTCGAACCCCCTCAGGCCGGGGCCAAGCCCCTGATTGCCCAGCGATCCCAGCAATTCCTGAAAAGGGTCGACCGACCGGGCTACCTCGGACGCGGCCTTGACCACAAGCGAGGTTGCCGGGCGGCGGGCGCGCATCTCGTCCGAGGTGCCCATCGCGACCTGCCGCGCCGCCGTGACCTCCAACAGCGCGGCGTCCCTCATGAGCTCGTCCAGCAAGGTCAGCGTGTTGGTGCGCAAGTAGTAAAGCCCGAACAGATGTGGGCTGATGCTGTCGCTCTGGCTCAGAAGGTAGATGCGGTAGGCCAACAGGTCTGCCACACTTTCCGACACCGTCTCGAACCAGCGGTCTGCGGCAGCCTGACGCGCCTCGGAATGGACCGGAAGCGCCAGTGCGTCCCGCGCGGCCTGCCGCAGCGAAGGCAGCCGATCGGACAGTACCGTCAGAACGGCTTGGTTTTCGTCATCGTCCCGCAGCTTGATCCGGTCGACCGCGCGGAGCATCACGGCCAACCTCCGGTCAACTTCGAATATTGTCGCCTGATTGACTGGCCTGCCCAACGTCAGCGCAAGGTAAAAGGCGTTGCGTTCGCGGGCCAGGGCAAGGGCGGAGAGCGCGAGTTCGTTCCGTGAGAGATTGGCCTCGAACTGGCCGTTCGCCCTCTGACGCAGCGTATTGAGCTCGATCAGCTGCAGCGCCACCAGAACGAGGATGACGGCACCTAGCGACCCTATGAGAGTGAACAGGGTGGAGCGGATCGTCGTCAGGCGCATTCGGGGGGGTCCGGGGCGTTGAAGGGCGTTAACCTTTCGTCCGTAAACATGTCAAAAGCATGGAAAAACGGACACAATCGTTAATATTGTTCGGGTTGAAGAGCACAACTTTTAGGATATACGTCGCCCTGTAGTACTATCGCAAAAGGTGCGCGTGTGACGAATTTTCCCTTGGGCCCGAATGAACGCGAACGCTTGCGCGTGCTGCATGCAAGCGGCCTTGTCGGCGGCCCCGGCCTGCCGATTCTCGATGCCCTGACGGCCGAGGCCAAGCTGCATTTCGGCGTTGATATTGCCGCGGTCACGCTGATCGACACCGATCTCGCGGTGTTCAAGGCCAAGTCCGGCGTCGACGGTGACGACGCCCCGCGCAATGTTGCGTTTTGCAACTACACCATCCTGGAGGACCAGGTTTTCGTCATTCCCGACACCCTCGCCGACGCCAGATTTGCCGCGAACCCCTTGGTGACCGCGCCGCCGCATATCCGCTTTTACGCCGGTGCGCCCTTGGTCTTTCAAAAGGGCATCCGTTTCGGGGCGCTTTGCCTGCTGCATTCCCAACCCCGCGACTTTACGCCCGGCGACCGGGCCGAGCTTCGGGAAATGGCAGGGCGCGCGGTCAGCACGATTGCCAGTCACTGGTTTGAAATCGATTCCAAAACTGGCGCCCACGGCTGAAGGTCAGCAAAGCCCTCCGCCCGTGAGGGGCGGTTCTGCCCATAAATTAGCCGTTTGTTGCGGCAACGGGCTCATTTCTGCAGGCAAGCCCTTGACCCGGGCGGCCTGACGCATAGGCTTCATTACACAAATCGGCAAATCGTCGGACGGCATCAGGGCCTTGCCGCAGACCTCTACGGATGGTCTGCGGCAAGGTCTTTGCGTTCTCGGGGGCAAAGGCGTGAAGCGACGGATCGAACTTGGCTTGCTCTATTCACGCTCGGGTAGCTATTCGCTGATCTCCGAAGCGTGCCGGTCCGGGGCGCTGGCGGCGATTGCCATGGTGAATGCCGACCCCGCGCTTGATGTTACCTTTCTGCCGGTGGAACGCGATCCTGGCGGCAACGTCGATGCCTACGGCCCGCTCTGCGAAGAGATCCTGCGCGATACCGGCGCGCGCCATGTCCTTGGTTGCGTCACGTCCTGGAGCCGCAAGGAAGTGATCCCGACGGTCGAGAAATTCGGCGGCACGCTTTGGTACGCCGTGCCCTATGAAGGCTTCGAGGCATCTGACCACGTCGTTTACACCCATGCCTGCCCGAACCAGCATCTTTTGCCGCTGCTTGATTGGGTGATGCAGTCGCATGGCCGCCGCGCCTTCCTTGCCGGGTCGAACTACATCTGGGGCTGGGAGATGAACCGCCTTGCCCGCGAACGGATCACCTCTGCCGGAGGCGAGGTGCTTGGCGAACGCTACCTGCCGATCGGTTCGCGCGATGTGGGCCGGATGATCGACGAGGTACGCTTTGCCCGCCCCGGTTTCATCCTGAACTCGCTTATCGGGCCGTCGTCTTACGAATTCATGGCCGCCTACCGCGCGCTGGGGCAGGAGGACGCGCATTTCCGCCCGCAAAACTGTCCGGTCCTGTCGTGCAACCTGACCGAATGCGAGTTGCCCGCGCTGGGGCAGGCCGCCGAGGGGCTTGTGGCGGCTGGCCCCTATTTCCGCGGCATTCCGGGCTGGCCTGGCGCCGGCAATTTCGGCTCGTCGCATGAGGCGGCGGCGTTTTCAGCGGTGAAGGAACTAGCGCGGCTGCTTGCCGGTCGCGAGGGGGCCGAAGAACTGCCCCTGTCGCAGCTTCTGGCGGGCGACCGTGGCAAGGGGATCGTCGATCCCGAGACCCACCACACCGTGCTGCCGGTCCTGATAGCGCGGGTCATGAACGGCACTTTCCACCCGATCAAGCGGCTGGAGGCGGTGGAGGGCGATCCCTACCTTACGCGCGGCCGCTTCGTCCCGGCTCCGGCCCTGCGGGTGGTGTCATGAAGCGCCGCACCATCCGCATCCCGAACCTTGGCCACGCACATGCGATCATCCTGCACCGCCCCCACCCCACGGTGCAGGCGCTGACCCGGCAGTTGACGGCCATCGGCCTGTCCGTGACGCAAAGCTGGCCCGAACTGGGGCCGGAGGCGCTGGCCGCCGACTACATCTTCTTTGACGCCGACATGGGCCATGACGGGATGTTCCCGTGGGAGGCAGGCCAGCCGCCGATCCCGATGATCGCCCTGATCGGGTCCGAAGCGCCGGGCCGGATCGAATGGTCGCTGAAGGCCGGTGCCCATGCCCAGTTGCTGAAGCCTGTCGGTGACAACGGCGCTTATTCCGCACTTCTCATCGCCCGCGATGCCTTTGACGCACAAAAGGCGCTGTCCGCCGAAATCGCCGATCTGCGGCGGCGGCTGGAGGAACGGCAGACCGTGGTGCGCGCGGTGACGCTGCTGGCCGCGCGCGGCAAGAGCGACGCCGAGGCCTATGCCCAGTTGCGCCAGATGGCGATGGCCTGGCGCATCAGTTTCGAGGATGCCGCGGCGCGTATTGTCGCCAGCCACGGAGGCGGCGATGACCGATCTAAGCGCGGCTAGCGCCCCCCCACAAGGCACCTTTGCCCGCCTGATGCGGCGCAAGCTCGCGGTCTTTGGCCTGCTGTTGATCGTACTGGTCGTTGCCGGCGCGACCTTCGCCCCGTTGATTGCGCCCTTCGATCCGAACGACCAGATGTTCGACGGCCTGACACTTGAAGGCGCACCCATGCCGCCCGGCGGGCAATTCCTGCTGGGCACGGACCTTCTTGGCCGCGACCTTTTCAGCCGCCTTCTTTACGGCGCGCAGACCTCGCTGGTGATCGGCGTGGTTGCCAACGGTCTCGCGCTTCTGATCGGCACGCTGGTCGGCATCACTGCAGGGTTCTTTCGGGGCTGGATCGGCGCGATCCTGATGCGCTTCACCGACCTGATGATGGCCTTTCCGGCCCTGTTGCTTGCGATCTGCCTTGCCGCGATCTTCCAGCCCTCGCTCTGGATCGTGGCCTTGGTCATCGCGCTTGTGAACTGGGTCCAGACCGCGCGGGTTATCTACACCGAGACGACCTCGCTTGCGACGCGCGACTTCATCGCCGCCGAGAGGACGTTGGGCGCCAGCACATCCCGGATACTGTTCCGCCACATCCTGCCGCATCTCATCCCCACCATCATCGTCTGGGGCACGCTCGGCATCTCCACGACCGTGCTGCTGGAAGCGACGCTTTCGTTCCTTGGCGTCGGTGTGCAGCCACCCACGCCAAGCTGGGGCAACATCATCTTTGAAAACCAGACCTACTTTCAGACCGCGCCGTGGCTGGTGTTCATTCCCGGTGCTGCGATCATCCTTCTGGCGCTGGCCTTCAACCTTGTCGGCGACGCGCTGCGCGATGTCCTTGACCCCACGCAACGGGGGCGCGACTAGTTGGCTGCATATCTCATCCGCCGCCTGATCCAGTCTGCGCTGATCCTTTTGGGCGTCAGCTTCATCACCTTCTTCCTCCTTTACGTGCTGCCCGCCGACCCCGTGCGCCAGATCGCCGGCCGCTCCGCCACGGCTGCGACGGTGGAGAATATCCGCGAGCAGCTTGGCCTCGATAAGCCCTTCATCGTGCAATACGCCCGCTACCTTGGTGGCCTTTTGCAAGGCGACATGGGCCGCAGCTATCTGCAAAAGACCGAAGTAGCCGAACTGATCTGGTCGCGACTGCCTGCCACGCTCCTTCTGATGCTGGGCGCCATCGTCTGCGAACTGATCCTTGGCGTGACGATGGGCATCATCGCCGCACTATGGCGGGGCAGGGCGGTCGATCAGGTGCTGATGACCACTTCTTTCGTCACCGTCTCGGCCCCGCAATTCGTTGTCAGCCTCCTCCTCCTTTATGTCTTTGCCGTAAAGCTGGGCTGGTTCCCGATCGGCGGCTACGGCACCTTCGCGCACTTGGTCCTGCCCGCAGTGACCTTGGGCATTCTCGGCTCGGGCTGGTATTCGCGGATGATGCGGTCGTCGATGATCGACGTCCTTCGCGCCGACTATGTCCGCACCGCCCGCGCCAAGGGACTGGGCCGCGCCCGCGTCGTCCTGCGCCATGCCCTGCCGAATGCAATCCTGCCAGTGATTGCGATGATCGGCATCGACATCGGCATCTTCATGGGCGGGATCGTGGTGGTGGAATCCGTCTTCGGCTGGCCCGGCATCGGCCAACTGGCCTGGCAGGCGATCCAGCGCGTCGACATTCCGATCATCATGGGGGTCACGCTGGTGTCCGCCCTCGCCATCGTCATCGGCAACCTTCTGGCCGACCTGATCGCCCCGCTGATCGACCCCCGAATTACCTTACGTTGATACCCCTTCGCTGAAACCAACAGGAGAAAAGCAATGAAAAAACTGCTCGCTTCCACCGCCGTCATGCTGGCGCTGGCGCTGCCCGCCGCCGCGCAGGACTACACGCCCGATCCGGCGGCCAAGCCCGGCGGCACAATCACCATCACCTACAAGGACGATGTCGCCACGCTTGACCCCGCGATCGGCTACGACTGGCAGAACTGGTCGATGATCAAGTCACTGTTCGACAGCCTGATGGACTATGTTCCCGGCACCACCGAACTGCGCCCCGGCCTTGCCGAAAGCTACGAGATTTCCGAAGACGGCCTGACCTACACCTTCAAGCTGCGCCCCGGCGTCAAGTTCCACAACGGGCGCGAGATGACTGCGGAAGATGTGAAATACTCGCTCGACCGCGTGACCAACCCGGAAACGCAATCGCCGGGTGCGGGCTTCTTTGGTGCCATCGCAGGATTTGAAGCCGCAGGTCCGGGCGGCCTGTCGGGCGTTGAGGTCGTCGATCCGACGACCGTCAAGATCACCCTGTCGCGCCCCGACGCGACCTTCCTGCACGTCATGGCGCTGAACTTTGCATCCGTCGTGCCGAAGGAAGCGGTGGATGAGGCGGGCGCCGATTTCGGCAAGAAGCCTGTCGGCACCGGGGCGTTCAAACTGGCCGAATGGACGCTGGGCCAGCGCCTTGTGTTCGAAAAGAACGCCGACTACTGGCGTCCGGGCGTGCCGTTCCTCGACAGCGTGGTGTTCGAGGTCGGGCAAGAGCCGGTTGTGGCCCTCCTCCGCCTGCAGAACGGCGAAGTTGACGTCCCCGGCGACGGCATCCCGCCCGCCAAGTTCATGGAAGTGATGGCTGATCCGGCGCAGGCCCAACATGTGGTGCAAGGTGGGCAGTTGCAAACCGGCTACATCACCCTGAACGTGAAGACGCCGCCCTTCGACAAGCTTGAGGTGCGCAAGGCCGTCAACATGGCGATCAACAAGGACCGTATCACCCAGATCATCAACGGCCGCGCCATTCCCGCGACCCAGCCACTGCCGCCATCGATGCCGGGCTACACCGAAGGCTACGCCGGTTACCCCTACGACGTTGAAGGCGCGAAGAAACTGCTTGCCGACGCAGGGTTGGCTGACGGTTTCGAGACCGATCTTTACGTGATGAACACCGACCCGAACCCGCGGATCGCGCAGGCCATCCAGCAGGACCTTGCCGCCATCGGCATAAAGGCGAACATCCAGAACCTTGCCCAGGCCAACGTGATCGAAGCAGGTGGCGCAGGCACCGCCCCGATGATCTGGTCCGGCGGCATGGCCTGGATCGCGGACTTCCCCGATCCGTCCAACTTCTACGGCCCAATCCTTGGTTGCGCTGGTGCGGGCGAGGGCGGCTGGAACTGGTCCAAGTTCTGTGACGAAAGTCTGGATGCCAAGGCCGTCGCGGCCGACAGCATGTTCGATCCGGCCAAGTCTGCGGACCGGTTGAAGGCATGGTCCGACGTCTACATGGCCGTGATGGAACAGGCGCCCTGGGTTCCGGTGTTCAACGAGGAGCGCTATACGATGAAATCCGAGCGCATGGGTGGTGAAGACGCGCTCTACGTCGATCCGGTCTCGATCCCGGTCAACTACGACTACGTCTGGGTCAAACAGTAATGTGCAAGGCCTGCGACTACACGATCCACGGCGCGCAGCATCACTTTGGCTGGGACAACTCCCTGCCCCCGGCGCTGCGCGTCGCACCTGGCTCGACCATCGAGTTCCACTGTCACGATTCCTCGGCGGGCCAGCTTGGCCCGTCGTCGACACTGCAAAGCGTCGTTGACCTCGACTTTGGCAAAATCAACCCGGTGTCGGGGCCGATCTTCGTCGATGGGGCCAAGCCCGGCGACGTGCTGAAAGTGACGCTTGAAGGGTTCGCGCCGAAGGTGTTCGACGGCAAGGGTTTTGGCTGGACGGCGAACATCCCCGGCTTCGGGCTGCTGGCCGACCAGTTCACTGATCCCGCACTTTGCCTGTGGTCCTACGACCCGGCCAGCATGGAACCGGCACTTTGGGGCAAATCCGCCCGTGTACCGTTGAAACCTTTCTCCGGCACCATCGGCAACGCCCCGGCCGAGGTCGGTCACCATTCCGTCGTCCCACCGCGCAGGGTAGGCGGCAACCTTGATATCCGCGACCTGACGGCAGGCGTGACCCTTTACCTGCCGGTCGAGGTGGAAGGCGCCCTTTTCAGCGTGGGCGACACCCATGCCGCACAGGGCGACGGCGAGGTGTGCGGCACGGCCATTGAATCCCCGATGAACGTGGTCCTGACGCTGGATCTGGTGAAGAACCAGCCGCTGAAGACCCCGCGTTTCACCACTCCGGGGCCGGTGACGCGGCACCTGGACGCCAAGGGCTATGAGGCGACCACGGGCATCGGGCCAGACCTGATGACCGCGGCGAAGGATGCTGTGTCGAACATGATCGACCTTTTGCAGGCGCAACAGGGCATCTCGGCGGTTGACGCCTACATGCTCTGCTCCGTCTGCGGCGATCTTCGCATCTCGGAAATCGTCGACATGCCGAACTGGGTCGTCAGCTTCTACTTCCCCCGGGTCGTTTTCGAATGACCCTTGTGGAAGCCGTGCAAACTTCCGGGGCGATCATCGCCCCGGACCTTGTCCTGCGGATTGAAGGCCTATGCGTATCGGTTCGTACCGAAGCTGGCCTAAGGCCATTGGTCGAGGACCTGTCCTTCACGCTGAACCGCGGCGAAACCCTTGCCATCGCAGGCGAAAGCGGGTCGGGCAAATCGATCACCTCGCTGGCCATCATGGGCCTGCTGCCACCCCCCGCCGTCCGCGTTACCGGGGGCCGCGTCATGCTTGGCGACGAAAACCTTACCGCGCTTCCCGAAGCCGACCTGCGCGCCATCCGTGGCGACCGCATCGCGATGATCTTTCAAGAGCCGATGACCTCGCTCAACCCGGTGATGACCGTCGGCTCGCAATTGACTGAGGCCATCCGCGCCCACGATCCGGTTAGCCGTACCGAAGCGCAGAAGCGCGCGCTAGAAGCGTTGAAAGCCGTCCGACTGTCGGAACCCGACCGGCGAATGCGCCAGTATCCCCATGAACTGTCCGGCGGTATGCGCCAGCGCGTGATGATCGCGATGGCGCTGGCGCTGCGCCCCGAAGTCCTGATCGCAGATGAACCCACAACTGCCCTTGACGTGACCGTTCAGCGCGAAGTGCTGGACCTTCTCCGCGACATGCAGCGCGACCTTGGAACCGCGATCATCCTCATCACCCACGACATGGGCGTCGTCGCCGAGATGGCCGACCGCGTCATCGTCATGCGTCAGGGCAAGCAGGTCGAAACCGCTGCCACCACCACCATCTTTGCCAAACCCCAAGCAGACTACACCCGCGCGCTCCTCGCCGCCGTGCCGCGCATGGGGCAGGCCGCCGCTCGCCCGCCCGTCACCAGCGAACCGGTCGCCCGACTGTCCGACGTCGTCGTCCGCTATCCCCTGCGCGGCGGCCTTTTCGGCGGCGTCACGCAAAACGTGCATGCCGTCGAACACGTCAGCTTCGACATCCGCCGGGGCGAGACCTTCGCCCTAGTCGGCGAATCCGGCTGCGGCAAGTCGACCATCGCCAAGGCCCTCGTCGGCCTCGCCCCGCACAGCGGCAGCATCGAGATCGCCGGGCAGACCCTGTCGACCCAATCGACAGAAGGCCTGAAAGCCCTCCGCTGCAAGGTGCAGATGGTGTTTCAGGACCCGATGGCCGCACTGAACCCAAGGATGCGCATTGGCGACCTGATCGCGGAACCCTTGCTGATCCACGCCATCGGCGACGCCACAACCCGCACCGCCCACGCCGCGGACCTGATGCAGCGTGTCGGCCTTGAACCCGACCACCTCTCGCGCTATCCGCACGAATTTTCCGGCGGCCAGCGCCAGCGCATCTGCATCGCCCGCGCGCTGGCCCTGCAACCCGATCTGATCATCGCCGACGAAAGCGTCAGTGCGCTGGACGTCAGCGTGCAGGCCCGTGTGCTTGACCTTTTGCGCGCGTTGCAAACCGAATTTCACATGTCCTACCTGTTCATCAGCCACGACATGGCCGTGGTCGACAGCATTTCCGACCGGGTTGCCGTGATGTATCTGGGCCAGATCGTCGAACTCGGCACCCGCGCCCAGATATTCCGCAACCCGCAGCACCCCTATACCCGCCGTCTGATCGAGGCTGTGCCGCTGCCCGATCCCGCCGCCAAGCGCCCGCCCTATGCCCGCATCGCCGGCGAAATCCCGAGCCCGCTGCACCCGCCCGGCAAGGAACCGCCTCGTGTGATACTGCGTGATATTGGCGATGGGCATCTGGTCGGCGCGCTGCCTGGGCAGGGCTGAAGCCCGACATGACGTCAGCGTGCTATCGCCCCGACGATCAGCGCCGTCTGGCGCTGGACGGTTTCGCGCAACGTGTCCAGATCCATGCTGTCGGATTTCACGAACTCGATGAACATCTGGTTGAGGTTGTTGAACACCACCTCGCCAACCACCGGTGCCGCCACATCGGCCCGCAGCTTGCCCCTACGCTGCAGTGCGCGGATCATGTCGCAGACCTGTTCCGTCAGCATCCGGTCCAGTTCGGTATAGCGCTGCGAAAACGGGGTGTCAGGCGCCTCGATGGAAAGCGCCATCGCCGTGCGCCAGGTGGCCTTCGACAGATAGACGAGCGAATGGTCGTAATACCGCCCGATCAGTGCATCCAGCGCCTCCACCGGGTCGGCGGGCGGGTTGGCCAGCACCAGCGCCCCTTCGCCCAGCACCTCCTCTACCTCCATCGAGACGATGGCAAGCAGCAGATCGCCCTTGGTCTCGAAGTAGTTGTAAAGCGTGCCGACCGACACATCCGCCGCCGCCGCGATATCTTCCATCCGCGCGGCACCATAGCCGGCCTCGCGGAACAGCCCTGCCGCCGCTTCCTGCATGCGGCGTGTGCGATCCGCCTTGTGCCGCGCTCTCAGTCCGGTCATTTCCGCCCGTTTTCGTAATCCATGACAATTTTGACATTGACTTCAAAAATCGCCGAACTCAATTCTTTTCCATCAGCCCGCCAGAGGCCCACCACAACAGGAGTCACCGCATGAACCGCCCCCTGACCGCCCTTGCCCTGCTGCTGCTCGCCTCGCCCGGCTACGCGCAGGAATTGAACGCCCTGGTCTGGTGTGACCACACCGACCCCGCCCTGATCGCACCGTTCGAGGAAAAGTTCGGCGTAAAGGTCAACCTCAAGGAATACGAAGGCACTGCCGCCGGCCTGACGATCCTTGACCAGTCGCAGCCCGGCGACTGGGACGTTCTGGTGATCGACGCCGTTGACGTGCGCCGCGCGGTCGAGGCAGGCCACCTTGCCGAACTGCCCGCCGACAAGCTTGCCACCGCAGACTTCTTCCCCGAACTGGTGATGGCCGAAAACAACACCGTCGATGGCAAGACCTATGCCGTGACCGAAAAGTTTGGCTACAACACCATCGCCTACGACAAGACCAAGGTTGACCCGGCCGACATGGCGGACATGGCGACACTCACCTCCGGCAAGTATGACGGGCGCATCGCGATCTACGATTACTACCTGCCGGTTCTTGGCCTTTTGTCGCTAGGGCAGGGCACAGCCACTGCCGACATCACCGCCGACACGCTGGCTGCGCTGAAGGAACCGCTGTTCGCGCTGAAGAAAGCATCGAAACAGGTGGCCGATGTGGTTTCGGCCCAGACTGCGCTTGCGACGGGCGAGGTCGACATCATGGTCGGCGGCGGCGAATGGGTGACGGCTGTCCTGATGGCCGACAACCCCAACCTCGACTGGACGATCCCCAAGCAGGGCGGCCTGCGTTGGGCTCAGTCGATCGGCGTTGTTGCGGGGACAACCCAGCCCGATCTGGCGCTTGAGTTCGTCAACTACATAACCTCGCCGGAAGGTCAGGCGCGGCTTGCAACCTCGTCCTGCTACTGGGGGATGCCCGCCAACTCCAAGACCGGCGATCTGCTGACGCCGGAACAGAAGGCCACCCTGCGCTGGGACGAGCAGCCCGAATTCCTTGCCCGCGCGCAGCTTTACCCGATCCCGGACGCAGCGCTTGATACCGCGATGCAAGACCTGTGGACCGAGATGTTGCAACAGTGACCCTCGCCGCGCGCGAACGCCGGCTGGGCTGGGGCCTTGTCGCCCCGGCCCTCCTCTGGACGCTCGCGTTCTTCGTGCTGCCCTTCGTCGCGATGCTGGCCCTGTCCTTCGCGCGCATGGATGGGCGCGAGGTGCTTCCAGGCTTCGACCCCGGCAATTACGTCCGCTTTTTCACCGACTGGACGCTGTTCAAGGCCCTTGTGACCTCGCTTGAAATCACCGCCGTCGTGACGGTCGTATCCCTGATCCTCGCCTACCCGTTGGCCGCGATCATCGCGTTCCGCGTGCCGCCGCGCTGGCAGCGGCTGGCCCTTCTAATGGCCGTGCTGCCGTTCTGGACGTCATACGTCGTGCGGTCTTACTCGTGGCTTCTGGTCCTTGGCCAGAATGGTGTGGTGAACAAGTCGCTCCTCTGGGCTGGCATCATCGCCGAACCGCTGGAGATTGCCGCCACCCGCACGGCCACCATCATCGGCTTTGTTCATTTCTTCGTCATGCTGCTGACGCTGACGATCTATGCCAACCTGATCCAGCTTTCCCCCAACTACGCCCGCGCCGCCCAAGACCTCGGAGCCGGCCGCATCGCAACCTTCATCCACGTCATCCTGCCTCTGACCCTGCCGGGCGTGGTGACGGGCGCGTTCTTGACCTTCGTCCTCTGCATCGGCGACTACATCACCCCGCAAATCCTTGGCGGCAACAACGAGCTGACGCTGCCGCAGCTCATCATGCTGCAACTGGGCCGTTCAGGGAACTTCCCCCTCGCCTCGGCCCTGTCGGTGATCCTGATGGCGGTGGTCACGCTTGCCTACGCCGCCTCGGCCCGCTGGCTGCGATTGGACCGGCTATGAGGGCGCTTACCTGGGCCTACATGGCCGCGCTTTACGCCTTCATCTTCCTTCCGGTCGCAGTGCTGGTGACCTTCTCGTTTCAGGACGGCCGCCTGCCGGTGCCGCCCCTGCAAGGCGTCAGCCTGCGCTGGTATGAAACCGTCCTGTCCGACCGCAACCTGATGGCGGCGCTGGTCAACTCGCTTGGCGTCGCGGTGCTTTCCTCCACCGTCGCGCTCATCCTCGGCTTTCTCGCCGCCCACGCACTTGCCCGCGTGCGCTTGCCCGGATCGGTGGTGATGCGCGGCCTCCTGATCGCGCCAATGACGGTCAGCTATCTCATCATCGCCCTCGGCCTTCTGACGGTGTTCAACCAGACCGGCATCCGCCTTTCGCTTGTGACCGCAGGCATCGGCCATGTCGTCATCAACCTGCCGCTCTGCTTCGCCATTACATATGCCGCGATGGGCGACCAGCAGCGCAATGCCGAACGCGCAGCGCGCGATCTTGGCGCATCCGACTGGCAGGTCTTGGCGCACGTCTCGGCCCCGATGCTCGCGCCCGCCCTCGCCGCCGCCTTCTTCCTCTCCGTCACCTTCTCCTGGGACGAATTCATCATCGCCTTCCTCCTCACCCGCTTCGACGTGACCCTCCCGGTCGAGATCTGGTCGATGCTCCGCTCTGGCCTTTCGCCCGCCACCAACGCCATCGGCTCGCTGGTCTTCCTCGTTTCGGTCAGCCTCGTGATCGCCCTCGAACTCACCATTTTCCGGAGGGCACGATGACCGCCGCCGTCTCGATCCAAGGCCTCTCGCAGCGCTACGGCACCGCCACCGCGCTTGACGCCGTCAGCCTCGAGATCGCGGCGGGCGAGTTCATCGTCCTCCTCGGCCCCTCGGGCTGTGGCAAGACCACCCTTTTGAACCTGATCGGCGGCTTTGCGGAACCGACCGAAGGCCGCGTCCTGATCGGCGGGCGTGACATGGCGGGCGTGCCGCCGAAGAACCGCCCCACCACCACCGTGTTTCAGGACTACGCGCTTTTCCCGCATATGACGCTGCGTGACAACGTGGCCTTCGGGCTGAAGATGCGCGGCATCGCAGCGCAGGCCCGCGTGGCCAAGGCGGAAGAAATGCTCGCCCTCGTCGGCCTGCAAGGCCGCGGCGACCGCCGCCCGCACGAACTGTCGGGTGGCCAGCGCCAGCGCGTCGCCCTTGCCCGCGCGCTGGCTGTCGACCCCGACGTGCTGCTCCTCGACGAGCCGCTCGGCGCGCTCGACATGAAACTGCGCCGCCAGATGCAGGACGAATTGAAGGCGATCCAGGCCAAGCTTGGCACAACCTTCATCCACGTCACCCACGATCAGGAAGAGGCGATGGCGATAGCCGACCGGATCGTGCTGATGAACGCCGGCCGGATCGAGGATGCAGGGCCCCCCGCCGATGTTTACCTGCGCCCCAAGACCCTGTTCACCGCCAGCTTCATGGGCGAGGTTAACCGCATCCCTCTGATCGCCGGTCAATCCCCACTCGGCCCGCTCCTCTCCGGCACCGGCACGCTGGTCATCCGGCCCGAAGCGATCAGCACATCTGGCCCGCTTGCCCTTGGCCCCGCGCGCCTGATCGACCTTGCGTTCTTTGGCGGCTACCAGCGCGCACGCTTTTCCCCCTGCGCTGCACCCGACCTCGTGCTGACGGCACACCTGCCGCAAGCCACCCGTCTTGACCCCGGCGCCGAACTGCCGCTCTTCGCCACGTCCCACGTCCTTCTGGAAACCGATCCATGATCCACGCCAACCCCGCCGATTGGTGGCGCGCCCGCAAACTGGACGATGGCGTCACGCATATCGACGAACCCCACATCCGCGAGTTCTACCGCTGCAACGTCTGGCACGTCCGGGGCCGCGACCGCGACATGCTGGTCGACAGTGGCATGGGCGTCGTCTCTCTGCGCGACCTCGTCCCCCTCGTCACCGAACGCCCGCTGGAGGCGGTGGCAAGCCACACCCACTTCGACCACATCGGCTGCCACCACGAATTTCCCTGCCGGTCCTGCCACGGTGCCGAAGCGCATCTGCTGCGCGCGCCGACCCGCGAGAACACCTTTGCCGACACTTACGTGACCGACGACATCTTCACCACGCTGCCGCCAGCGCCCTATTCCTCGGCCCATTACGCCGTCCCCGCCGCCCCGGCGACGCGGCTTTTGTGGGATGGCGATGTGATCGACCTTGGCGACCGACATTTCGAAGTGATCCACACCCCCGGCCACTCCCCTGGCGGCATCGCGCTGTGGGAATCCGCGACGGGCATCCTTTTTTCCGGCGACATCGTCTATGACGGCGAGCTGATCGAAAGCACGGACCCGCGCGAACAGGCGCAGTACGCAGCCTCGATGGAACGCCTGCTGCGCCTGCCGGTCCGCATTGTCCACGGCGGCCATTTCCCCAGCTATTCCGGCGACCGGCACCGCGAGATCATCCTTGGCTGGCTTCGCGGAAAGGGTCTCTGACGCCAATTGTCAGGCCTGAATATTGCGGTTGCTTTCATCGGGCGGATCGGCAACTGGTATACACCAGATTGCAAGCCGGGGGCCCTCGTGAACCAGACCAAAGCCCTTGTCGGCCATGTGAAGACCGCACTTGAAAAGGGCTCGCCGGATAAGCCCTTGTATCAGCGCCTGTCCCTCGCGCTTCTCGATGCACTTTTGATCGGCAACGCCGCCAGCGGCGACGGCCTGCCCAGCGAACGCCGCCTGTCGGCTGACCTTGGCATCAGTCGCGTGACCGTGCGGCGTGCGCTCGACATCCTCGCGCGCGACGGCCGCCTGCAGCGCCAGCAGGGCGCGCAGACCCGGATCGTGGAGCGGCTTCAGAAAACCCTGTCCACCGTCACCGGATTTTCAGACGAGTTGACGGCGCGCGGCAGCGTGCCGGGGCAGCGCTGGATATCGCGAAAAACCGTGCTTCCGACCCCGATCGAAGCCATGTCGCTTGGGCTTTCGACCTCTGACCCCGTCGTCCGGCTGGTGCGCATCCGCACCGCCGACGGTCGCCCACTTGCGATCGAACGGGCGACCATTCCCCAAGCGATCCTGCCCTCCGGCGATCTGGTCGACACGTCGCTTTACGCTGCCCTGCGCTCGTTGGGGGCGGGGCCGGTTCGCGGCGCCCAGCGCATCCGCGCCGGACTGATGTCTCCCGTCGAAGCCGAACTGCTGGAGGCCGAACCCGGTGCCGCACTCCTCATCATCGAACGGCGCTGCTATCTGGCGGATGGCCGCGCGGTCGAATTCACCGAGACCCGCTACAACGGCAAGCTTTACGACTTCCTGACCGACCTCGGACATTAGGTGGTGCATACCAGTAGGGTTTCTGTTGCATACCAGTTGGCCAACCTGCACCGTTGCGACAGCGGAGGGAACCATGCCGGACCTGCTCGACAGATTGCGCGGTGGCTTGATCGTCTCGTGCCAGCCGGTTCCCGGCGGGCCGATGGACCGTCCCGAGATTGTTGCCGCCTTCGCCCTTGCGGCACTGGCGGGCGGTGCCGCGGGCTTGCGCATCGAAGGGATCGAGAACCTGCGTGCGGTGCGAAAGGTGACGTCGGTTCCGGTGATCGGCCTTGTGAAACGCGACCTGCCTGACAGCGCGGTCCGCATCACTCCGCTTGTCGAAGACGTGCGCGCGCTGGCTGATGCCGGGGCAGACATCATCGCCTTCGATGCGACAGACCGTGACCGTCCGGTATCTCGGGCCGATCTGGTTGCCGCGATCCACGGGGCAGGGCGGCTTGCGATGGCCGACTGCGCCTTTCCCGCCGATGGCGTGACCGCGCATGGCCTTGGCGTGTCGGTGCTGGGCTCCACCATGTCGGGCTATACCGGCGGCCCGGTTCCCGTCGGCCCTGACCTTCATCTTCTGTCAGCCCTGCGCAAAACCGGTGCCTTCGTCGTGGCCGAGGGGCGCTACCACACGCCGACCCTCGCCGCCCGCGCGCTTGCCGCAGGGGCGCATGCCGTCGTTGCAGGCTCCGCGATCACCCGGACCGAACATGTGACCGGCTGGTTCGTCGAAGCGATGGCGGCTGCAACCCCCGCCACAGCGCACGGGCCCCGTTCGCTTGCGGTTGATCTTGGCGGCACCAAACTCCTCGTCGCTCTGGTCGAAGGCGCGACCGTGCTTGATCGGGTTGAAGCCCCCACTGACCGCGCCGCCGGGCCAGAGGCCTGGGTGCGCCAGGTGGCCGATCTGGCCCGCCCTTGGGCGGGCGGCTACCAGACCGCCGGCGTCACGGTGACCGGTCTCATTAAGGACAACCACTGGCGCGCGCTGAACCCCGGAACGCTTGCCTTCGACGGGCGCTTTCCGCTGCAAAAGGCGGCCAGCGCGGCGTTGGACATGCAGGTGGCTCTTGCCAACGATGCGCAGGCAGCGGCCTGGGGTGAATTTGCCCACGGCGCCGGCGAAGGCAAGGACATGGTGTTCCTGACCATCTCCACCGGTGTGGGCGGTGGTGTTGTTGCCAACGGCCGGCTCTTGCAGGGACGCGGCGGCGTTGCAGGCCACTTCGGGCAGATCCTGCCCCTGCCTGAAGGCGATGACACCCGCTTCGAAGACGGCGCCTCGGGCCGCTGGATTGCCGCCGAAGGCGCCCGTCTGGGCCTTGCCGCCGATGCCCGCGCCGTCTTCGCGGCGGCCGCTGCGGGCAATGCCGCGGCTGATGCCGTGATCGAAACCTCGGCTCGTCGGGTTGCCCGGTTGGCCCACGACCTGCAACTGATGTTCGACCCGCGCTACACCGTGATCGGCGGTGGCGTCGGGTTGGCTTCTGGCTACATTGACCGTGTGGCCAAGGCGGTGGCGCATTTCCAGCCCTTGGTACGCCCCACGCTACGCTCCGCAGCGCTTGGCAGGGACGCCGGCGTTATCGGAATTGCCGATCTTGCAAGACAAAAACAACCAAACAGAGAGGAAACCCCATGATCTTGAAGACCTGTCTCCGCGCCAGTGTTGCGGCGCTCGCAATGCTGGCAAGCGGTGCCGTCAATGCCGAAGTCACCGTTCTGGGTTGGCCCGGCGGTCCCGAGGAAGCGGCCCTGCGCGCCGTGACCGAGCTTTACAACGCCAAGCCCGATGTCACCGCCGACAACAAGGTGGAACTCCTGTTCACCTCGCGCGACGGCTTTTTCGACAAGCTGCAGGTTGACCTCGCCGCCGGCAGCACCGCCTTCGATGTGAACCTGATCGCCACCTATTCGATCGGGCGCTATGCCCCGTTCATGGAACCGATCACACTGTCGGACGAGGCGGGTGCCGTCTTTGGCGACACGGTCCTCAAGACCATGCAGTTCGACGGCAAGCAGTATGGCGTGCCGACCGACCTGTCGCTGCACTTCCTTTACTATCGCACCGACCTGATCGACGCGCTGATGGCCGATGATGCGGCCAAGGCGAAGTATGGCGAGATTTCCGAGAAGTACCTTGGAAAGAAAATGGAGCCGAAGGCGCCCGCCGACTGGACTTGGGAAGATTTCGTCGCCAACGCGCTTTACTTCACCCAGTCGATCAACCCCGACAGCCCCACCCGCTACGGCACCGTCATCCAGGCCAAGAACCTGCTGTTCAACATGATGGTGTTCCATTCCTGGCCGCGCAGCTACGGCGCCAACTGGATGGACGACGCAGGCAACATCACCGTCGACAGCGAGGGCTACCGCACCGCGCTGTCGCAGGCGAAGATGCTGTTCGACCTGGGGGCAACGCCGCCCGACTCCACCTCGTATGAATATGCCGAGGCGAACGCGGCCTATGCCTCGGGGCAGGTCGCGGCAATGGTTCAGTGGAATGCGGCGGCCGGCGAACTGACCACCGCGCAGGCCGCCACCGGCACCACCGCGCCACCTGCTGGCCCGGATGGGCGCTTTACCCATATCCATGGGCTTGGCCTTGGGCTGAACAAGGCCGCCGAAAACAAGGAGGGCGCGATTGCCTTCCTGCAATGGCTGTCCACCGAAGAAGCGGCCATCGCCTATGCCAAGGCCGGCGGCGCCCCCGGCCTCGCGCCGGAAACGGCGGCGAAACTTGCCGCCGACCGTCCCGATCTGGTGCAAGTCGGCGAATACGCCTCGACCTACGGCTTCGTCATGAACGGCGGGACAGCGGAAAAGGCACTATCGGTCTACGAGGCGCAAGCGAAAGAGTTCACCGGCTATTGGGCCGGCACTCAGGATCTTGACACCGCGCTGAAGAACGCGACCGCGGCGATGACCGATCTTCTGAAGTGACATGTTCGGACTCGGGCGGCATGATCCGCCCGTGTCCACTTTTGAGGGAACCAGATGACGCCCGGACGGACCACCGAAAACGCCGTTCTTGCCGGGCCTTTGGTGCTTTTCCTGCTTGCCATCCTTGGCTTTCCGGCGGCCCTAAGTCTGGTTTACGGCTTTTCCGACACCAGTTTTGAGACCCTGACCTCGCCAGAATTCTCCGGACTCAAGAACTTTCGCGATGTGGCCGCAGACCCCACCTTCTGGCAGGCCGCATGGTTCTCGCTGCGGTTCGGCGCGATCACGGCAGTGCTGCAATGCGGCCTTGGCCTTGCGCTGGCGGTCTACCTTGCACCGCTTGTCCGGCGGCACGGCTGGACCGTCGCCATCCTGATCATTCCGATGATCGTCGCGCCCGCGATGATGGGGCTGATGTATCGGCTGGTGCTGCACGAATTCGCCGGCCCCGTGCCGCATTACATGTATGCGTGGTTTGGCTGGTCGCCCGCCTTCCTTGGCCCTGCGAACGTGTTCAAGACCGTTATCGTGGCCGAAACCCTGCAATGGACGCCCTTTGCCTTCCTCCTCTTCCTCGCCGCCTACCAATCCATCCCCGAAGACCTGCGCGAGGCTGCTGCGGTTGACGGGACAAGGCCGTGGCGGCTGTTCTGGAAGATCGAACTGCCGCTGATGCTGCCCACCGTGTTCGTGGCGCTTTTCGTCCGGTTCATCGACGGCTTTCGTGTGTTCGACAACATCTACACGCTGGTCGGGGCGGGTCCGGGCGGCTCAACCACGTCGATGTCGATCTACATCTACGAGACGTTCCTGCGCCGAGGCGAAATCGGCAAGGCGATGGCGGCGGCAATCCTGCTGTTTCTGACCGCCTTCGCGCTGCTCGCCGTCGCCCAACGGCTGATGAAGGGCCGCGCGCGATGAAGCCCCGCATGACCCTGCGCTGGATCGTCTTTGCGCTTGCCGCCTTCGTGATGAACTTTCCGGTTCTCGCGACGCTGATCACCGCCTTCAAGTCGCCCGCCGAGGTCAGCCGCAACCCGTCGCTCTGGATCGAGGCCCCGACACTGGCGAATTTCGCGACCGTCCTCACCGTCAGCGACCGGTTGAACGTCTATCACTACCTGTGGAACTCCACCGTCGCTGCCCTGATCGGGGCAGTCCTGCCGATGCTGGTGGCATTCCCTCTTGCCTGGGCAATGGTGCGGCGCGGGGTCGGGCGGGGGGTGCTGTTTCCGCTGGTCGTCAACCTGCGCGCGCTGCCGCTGATCATCTTCGCAATCCCGCTTTACATGATGTTTTCGGTGGCGGGGCTTTTGGACACGCGACTTGGCCTCGGGCTTTTGCTTTCGGTGGTAAACCTGCCGCTGGCGCTGTTGCTTCTGGTGAACGCGGTGGCCGAAATCCCGACCGAAATCGAAGAGGCTGCCCACATGGACGGCGCGCGCCTGCCGCGTCTTTTGTTCCGTGTCGTGCTGCCGCTGTGCAGGCCCGCCCTGATCACCACCTTCATCTTCGGTTTCATCACCGCTTGGAACGAGTTCCTGTTCGGTCTGATGCTGACCACGCGCGATGCCGTTCCGATGACCGTCGGCGCCTCGTTCTTCTTCGCGACGTCGGGCGGCGGCGTGCAATGGGGCGTTGCTGCGGCGGTCATGATCGTTGCCGCCTTGCCGCCCTTGTGCCTCGGTCTGGTGATGTATCGGCGGATCAGCGGCTCGATGGTCGCGGGCGCAGTGAAAGGATAACTTCATGGCCGATCTCGTCATCGAGCATCTGACCAAACGCTTTGCCGACCAGACCGTCACCGACGATGTGTCCCTGACCGTCGAACATGGCGAGTTCTGCGTCTTTGTCGGCCCGTCGGGTTGCGGCAAATCCACCCTCCTGCGGTTGATAGCAGGGCTGGAAGAGGCTAGCACCGGGCGAATCCTAGTTGGGGGCCGTGATGTTACGGCAGCCCCCGCATATGACCGCGACCTCGCGATGGTGTTTCAAAGCTACGCGCTTTATCCGCACATGTCGGTGCGCGATAACATCGCCTTTGCCCTGCGCACCCAGAAACGGCCCGAAATCGAGGTTGCTACCAAGGTCGCCGAGGCGGCCCGCATCCTGCAACTGGAACCCTACCTCGACCGCAAGCCAGCCCAGCTGTCCGGCGGCCAGCGCCAGCGCGTCGCCATCGGCAGGGCTATCGTGAAGGCGCCGAAGATATTCCTGTTCGATGAACCCCTGTCGAACCTCGACGCCGAACTGCGGGTGCACATGCGGCTTGAAATCGCGCGGCTCCACAAGGACCTTGGCGCAACGATAATCTACGTTACCCATGACCAGGTCGAGGCGATGACGCTGGCCAGCAAGATCGTCGTCCTGCGCGACGGCAGGGTCGAACAGGTCGGCAGCCCGCTCCATCTGTACGACGATCCCGACAATCTCTTTGTCGCGGGCTTCATCGGCAGCCCCCGGATGAACATCCTTTCCGCACAGTCCCGCGGCGGGAAACTGCTGCTTTCCGACTTTGGCCACCACAGCATCGCACTGCCGACCCTCGCCTCGCCCCCGGCCGAAGGGGCCGAGGTGTTCGTCGGGCTTCGGCCGCAACACTTTCGCAGTGACGGCGACGCGGCGGTGCACCTGACCATCGAAATCGTCGAACACCTCGGCTCGGACACGCTGGTCCACGCTCGGCCCGACGGATCGGCACACCTGCTGACAGCGCTGGTCAGCGGCGGCCGCGACCTTCGCTCCGGTCAGCCGTTCGAGGCCCGCTTTCGCACCAGCGAAATATTCCTGTTCGATCCGGCGGGGCAAAGGCTACGCTGACCGGGGCAGCGCAAGCCGATCTGCCGCCTTTCGGCAACCGTCAAAGCGTCCGGTCCAGCAAATCCAGCCAGTTGGAATGCGCCAGTTTGGTCAGCAGCGGGCGATCATAGCCGTGGTCCGAAAGCGCACCAAGCAGCTTGGGCAGGCCCGTCACGTCTCCGATCACGTCAGGCGTCGTGCAGCCGTCGTAATCCGAACCAAAGCCAAGATGGTCTTCGCCAAGCCGTTCCAGAAGGTAATCCATCTGGCGCAGGATCGGGTCCCAACCAGTCTCGGCCAGCTGCCGTCCGTCCGGGCGCAGGAAGGAAACCGAAAAGTTCAGCCCCGCCATGCCGCCGCTGTCGCGGATCATCGCAAGTTGCCGGTCCGTCAGGTTGCGAGACGAGGCGCAGATGGCGTTCGCATTGGAATGGGTGGCAACCAGCGGCGCATCAGACAGGCGCGCGACATCGTTGAACCCGGCCTCGTTCATGTGGCTGAGGTCCAGCATGATCTTCAGCCGGTTGCACTCCGCGACCAGCCGTTTGCCGGCGTCTGTCAGGCCCGCTCCGGTATCAGGGCTGGACGGATACGCAAACGGAACGCCATTGCCGAACACCGTGGGCCGCGACCAGACCGGGCCCAGCGACCGCAATCCCATCGCATGGAACAGGTGCAGTGAATCGAGACCTTCGTCGATCGCCTCGGCTCCCTCCATGTGCATGATGGCTGCGATGATGCCGGCGTCGAGACAGGCGCGCACCTCGCTGGCAGTTCGACAGATCTTCAGCGCGCCTTCCGATGTGCGCTCCATCCACAGCAGATGCGACGCCATCGTCACCGCCGGGCGAACCGCATCGCCAAACGGAATCAGGTCCGGCAAGGGCAGGTTGTAGGGCGGGTTCTGCATCTGCGCTTGATAGTCAGGTGCATCATGCGCCACGGGCGAGGGCAGGTAGATCGCAAAGAACCCGCCTGCAAACCCCGACGCCTTCATGCGCGGCAGATCAAGATGACCCTTCCCCTCGCCGTGCAGAAAGATCTCCTCGCGCCGCGCCGGATCAAGATACAGCCGAAGCAGGATGTCATTGTGACCGTCAAATACCGGGATCATCGCGCGGGCTCCGTCGTGCCGCCCAGCATCCGGTCTGCGCTGGCCTCGAACAGGCTGCGGGCGTAGGGGGTTTTCATGTTGGCCTTCGCCAGATCGTCGCGGCTGATCTCCTCGACCGTGCTGCCATGTTGCAGCACCATGATCCGGTCGCACATGTGGTCGATCACCGCCAGATCGTGGGACACCATCAGGAAGGTCAGACCCTGTTCCTCGCGCAACCGGCTAAGCAGGTTCAACACCTCGGCCTGAACCGAGGCATCAAGCGCGCTGGTCGGCTCGTCCAGAAGCAGGATGCGCGGCTTCAGCATCAAGGCGCGGGCGATGGCGACGCGCTGGCGCTGCCCGCCCGACAACTGGTGCGGATAGCGAAAGCGGAATGCAGGCGGCAGGCCCACATCGACCAGCGCCTGAACGACCCGTGCGTCGCGGTCTGGCATCCCGTGGATCGCAAGCGGTTCCGAAAGCGTGCGGTCGATCGTGTGGCGCGGGTGGAGGCTGGCGTAGGGGTCCTGAAACACCATTTGCACTTCCGCCGAAAAGGCGCGCCCGCGCTCGGCGGGCAGCACCTTGCCGGCAATGCGGATCGTGCCGCCGCTGACCGGGGCCATCCCGCAGATCGCGCGCAGGATAGTCGATTTGCCCGACCCGCTTTCGCCCACCAAGCCGTAGCTTTCGCGTTCGCCCACCGACAGGCTGACGCTCTCGACTGCGCGCACCTCGCGGCCTTGGGCGCGGAACGTCACGGTCAGATTGTCGATCTCGATCAGGCTCATCCGGTCACACCGCGGTCCGGTCAAGGACGGGAAGGGGCCCCCGCGGGCCACCGATCCGGGGCAGGCAGTTCAAAAGACCCTGAGTGTACGGGTGCTTGGCCGCAAGCAGGTTGGCCGCTGCGATTTCCTCGACGACCAGGCCCTTGTGCATCACCAGCACCCGGTCGCAAAATCGCGCCACCAGACGCAGGTCATGACTGATGAATATCAGCCCCATGCCCCGGTCCCGAACAAGCGCGTCCAGGATCGACAACACCTCGGCCTGCACCGTCACGTCCAGCGCACTTGTCGGCTCGTCGGCAATCAGAAGGTCGGGTTCCGGGATCAGCATCATCGCGATCATCACCCGCTGGCCCATGCCGCCAGACAACTCGTGCGGATAGGCGTCCATAACCCGATGCGGATCGCGGATCTGCACCGCCTCCAGCGCGGCAATCGCCTTTGCCACCGCGTCGGCCCGGCCCAGCCGGTCGCGCAGGCGCAGCCCCTCGGTCAGTTGCCGCCCCACGGTCATCACCGGGTTCAGGCTGTATTTCGGGTCCTGCATCACCATGCCGATCCGCTTGCCGCGCAACGCCCGCATCTCTCGTTCGGGCATGTTCAGGATATCCTGCCCGTCGAACGTCATCGCATCGGCCTCGATCCGGCCCGGCGGGCGGATCAGCCGCAGCACGGCCCGACCGGTCATCGTCTTGCCGGACCCCGACTCCCCAACGATCCCCAGCCGCTCGCGCCCAAGGCTGAAGGACACACCGCGCACCGCCTGCACCGGGCCGGTCTCGGTGTCGAAAGTGACACGCAGGTTTTTCACCTCCAGAAGGCTCATCGCGAAGCACTCCTCGGGTCTAGAACGTCGCGCAGGCCGTCGCCCAACAGGTTGAAGCCCAGCGAAACGATAAAGATCGCCAGCCCCGGCATGGTAGCCACCCACCACTGCTCGAACAGGAACTTCCGGCCCGAACTGATCATCAGCCCCCATTCCGGCGTCGGTGGCAGCACCCCAAGCCCAAGGAACCCCAGCCCCGCTGCGATCAGGATCACGCCGGCCATGTCCAGCGTGACCCGGATGATCACCGACGGCAGGCACATCGGCACCACATGCCCCGCGATGATCCGCGGTGCTGACGCGCCCTGCAATCGGATCGCCGCGATGTAATCCGACGACCGCACCGTCAGCGTCTCGGCCCGCGCCACTCGGGCATAGGGCGGCCACGCCGTCAGCGCTATCGCAAGCACGGCGTTTTCGATCCCCGGGCCAAGCACGGCCACCAGCGCCAGCGCAAGGATCAGACGCGGGAACGCAAGAAAGATATCGGTCAGCCGCATCAGTGTGGCATCGACCCAGCCGCCGAAATACCCGGCCACCGTGCCGATCAAAAGCCCAAGCAACGGGGCCGTCACCGCCACCAGCGCGATGATGTAAAGCGTGATACGCGCGCCAAAGATGATGCGGCTCAGGATGTCACGGCCGAAATCGTCGGTGCCAAGCACGTTGCCCGGCGTGCCAGGCGGCAGCAACCGGCGCGCCAGATCCTGCGCTAACGGGTCATGCGGCGCGATCCACGGAGCGAAGGCTGCGACCACCAGCAACACCGCCACGATCACCAGCCCCGCCATCGCCAGCCGATTGCGCCGGATGCGCTGCCACGCCAGCCACAACTGACCCAACCGCGCCTGCCGGCGTGACGCAGGGTTCGGATCGCTGAGCCAGACGCGAAGCGCTGTCATCCGCGAGCCCTCGGGTCGACAAGCCGGTAAAGGATGTCCGACGCCATGTTCAGCGTGACAAACACCACGCCCACCACGACCGTGCCACCCAGCACTGCGGGCATGTCATTGGCGAAAAGCGCGTCGGTGATATAGCTGCCAAGCCCCGGCCAGGCAAAGATCGTTTCGGTCAGGACCGACCCTTCCAGAAGGTAGGCATAGCTTAGTGCGATCACGGTGATCAGCGGCACCGCGACGTTCTTCATTGCATGTACCCAGATCACCCGCCATTCGGGCATCCCCTTTACCCGTGCCGTCGTGATGTATTCCTGCCCCAACTCGTTCATCATGAAACTGCGGGTCATCCGGCTGATATACGCCATCGAGACATAGCCGAGCAGACCGGCCGGCAGGATGATGTGGCTGACGGCATTGCCAAACACGTCCCAGGCACCGTTGAGTGCCGCGTCGATGAGGATCATCCCCGTGTAGGTGTTCAGCGTGAATTCCATCATCATGTCGTAGGTCGGGTCCAGCCGCCCCGGCCCCGAAACCCAATCAAGCTGGCCGTAGAACACCAAAAGGCCGATAAGACCCAACCAGAACACCGGCATCGAATAGCCCATCAGCCCGACAACCCGCACGATCTGGTCGGCGATGCTGCCCGGCCGGGTCGCCGCCAGCACGCCCGCTGGCACGCCAACCAGAGTGCCGAAGATCGTGCCCAGCGTGGCCAGTTCCAGCGTTGCGGGGAAATATCGGGCGATTTCCGAGGTCACGCTTTTGCCGGTGCGGATCGAATTGCCAAGATCGCCCTGCACGGCATCGCGGACGTAGATGAAGAACTGCTGCCACAACGGCAAATCCAGACCCAGCTTCTCGCGGATCGCGGCAATCTGCGCAGGCGTAGCGCGTTCGCCCACGATCGACAGGACCGGGTCAGTCGGCACCACGCGACCGATGAGGAACGTCACCAGCATCAGCCCCAGAAGCGTGATGGCAAGCGCGGCCAGCCCATAGCCGATCTGGCCCAGAAGACGGGTGAACTGGCGGTCCGGCGTTGGCGAGGGAAGGGATGTCATGCGCGAGAAAACCGGGTCGCCCGCCAACGTCGGCAGGCGACCCGAATGCTTACTTGGTCACTGTCCAATAGGACGCCGAGTCTGTCGCCCCACCGGCATAGAAGCCGCTCACATTGGCTCGCATCGCATCTTGCCGTGCCTGCTGGAACATGAAGACGAAGGCCGAATTGTCGCGCACCTTGGCCTGCAGGTCCTCATACATCGCCTTGCGCTTTTCGGTGTCCTTCTCGACCACGGCGGCGTCGGTTTCCGCATTGATCTCGGCGCCTGGATCCCATGCGGTGCGCCACGCCAGGTAGCCCGTCGCCTTGGCCTCGTCCGAGTTATCGGGGTTGGAGGCGAAGGTCGAGGCGTTGGTGTGCGGGTCGGGATAGTCCGGTCCCCAGGTCTGCAGCGTCATCTCGTGCTGGCGACCCCGATAGATCTCCAGGCCCGTCGCGCCGTCGCCCACGTCCAGCACCAGATTGATGCCGACTTGCGCAAAGGTGTTTTGCAGCGACGTTGCGATGTCCAGCCGTTCCTGGTTGTTGCGGACGGTGAACTTCACCTCCAAAGGCAGCGTAACGCCCGATTCCGCCATCAAGGCCTTCGCCTTTTCCAGATCCAGCGCATAGGGGTTTTCCGTCAGCGCACCGAGGAAACCCTGCGGCAGGAACGCCTGGTGGACGACCCACTGGCCTTTCAGGATGCTGTCGGCCATGCCGGCATAGTCGACGGCGTAGCGCATCGCCTGCTGAACCTTGGCGTTGGCAAGCTCGGCCTTCTTCTGGTTCAGTGCCAGATAGTAGATCTGCCCGCCGACGTCGTTCTGCACCTTGATGTCAGCATTGCCTTCAAAGCCGGCAATATCGGTGGGCGTCAGTTCGCGGCCAATGTCGATGTCGCCCTTTTCCAGCAGCAGACGCTGGGTGGCACCTTCGGGAACGTGCTGCATGAACACGTTCTTGATCTTGGCATCGCCGCGCCAGTGGCCGGTGCGGGCCTCAAGCACATAGCCTTCATTCGGCTTGAACGACTTCAGCACATAGGCGCCGGTCCCGGCGCTGTTCGCCTTCAGCCAGGCGTTGCCCATGTCGCCATCGACCTCGTTCGCCATCACGGTCTTGATGTCGACGATGTTTGCCACGCCCGCCGTCAGGCAGTTGTAGACGAAGGACGGCGCATAGGCCTTGTCAGTCTTGAGCGTGACCGTATCACCCTCGAAGGTGACCATCTGGTCTACATTCTCCGCCGTCAGTCCGAACTGCGTGATGATGAACGCAGGCGTCTTGTTCAGCTTGACCACCCGGCGCAACGACAGCGCCGCGTCCTCGGCCGTCAGCGGGTTGCCGCTGGAAAACGTGATGCCGGACTTGATCTTGAAGGTGTAGGTCATGCCGTCCTCGGACACGGCCCAGCTTTCGGCCAGACCGGGGACCAGTTCGCCCGGCTTGGTCGGATCAAGCTCGATCAACGTGTCATAGACGTTGTTGTTGAGGTCCACGCCCGAAAACTCGAACGCTTCATGCGGGTCGATCGAAACGATGTCGTCGATCGCATCAGCCACAACCAGCGTATCAGCCGGGGTCTCTGCCATAAGCGCCATCGGCGCAGTGCCCGCCATCAGCACGGCCAAGACTGCTGCACGGCCAAATCCATGCGTGTGATGCATTGCCATCTCCCTGTGATTGTTAGGACGAACCGACAAGCGTCGGGAATCCGTCCCCATTCGACGAAGCCTGAGCGGCAGAGTCAATGGCTTCTTCCGCCATACAGGCTGACCCTTTGGCGCCCGCTGCACGCTGACCTGCCATTCCAACAAGGGCTGATGACCACCGTGCCATGCCTTCCTAAACCTTCGGCAGCAAGATACCCGCACACTCTGCGGTATTGCGCACATGGCGTTCCATTGCGTCGCGGGCTGCACGGCCATCAGCGCGCGAAAGGGCTGCAATAATTTCGCGATGCTCGGCCAGCGAAGCGCGCATCCGGGTCGGGTTGGTTCGCGGGATCGGTTGGCGCTGGGTTTCGGTCAGCAGGCTCTGCACGGTTTCATAAAGCGATTGCAGCATCTGATTCCTGCACGCCAGCGCGATGGTGCGGTGAAAGCGCAGGTCTGCCTCCACGTTCGACAGAAGATCACCTTCACCCCAGCAACGTTCCATCTCGTCTGTCGCATCGCGCAAGGCGGCGAGTGTGGCGGCATCCACATTGCGGGCCGCAGTTTCCGCAATCTGGCCCTCAAGCATCTGCCGCGTCTCGAACACATCCTGCATGGGGAAGCTGTCGGAATAGCGCCATTTGATTTCTGCGCCGCTATCGGGGCGGCCTGCGGTGACAAAGGTGCCACGGCCCGGCTGGGTCTTGATCAAGCCAAGCGTTTCCAGCGTCAAAAGCGCCTCCCGCAACGAGGCGCGGCTGACGTTGAACTGTTCCGACAAAACACGCTGCGACGGTATCTGATCGCCTTCGCGCAGCTCTCCGTCAAGGATCATCTGTTGCAGTCGCCGGGCGACAACCTGGGGCAGGGGGGTCCAGCCGGGCAAGGGCACATTCAATCGCGACACGTTCGCCTCCTCTTTAATCGTCATCCCGTCCCGTCGGGCCACTCACCGCCCTCTCTGCCCCATAAGTGCCTTGCCTTCCAAGACGCCTCATGGTTGGTTTGAAATTAACTGGTCAGACCGGTCTGACCAGAGGAAATTGCAACCAACAGGGAAAGGATCACAGATATGATGAAAAATATCCTCGCCGCCGCAGTTCTTGGATCGGCGCTCAGCTTTGGCGCCATCGCTTCGGCGGAAGATATCACGGTCGGCGCGAACGTCGGCAACGTGCCGTGGGAATTCCAGGATGACACAGGCGCAATCGTCGGCTTCGAGGTCGATCTTGCAACCGAAGTCGCCAAGCGTCTCGGCCGTGACATCAAGATCGAGAACATCCCGTTCAACGGCCTGTTCTCGGCAGTCCAATCGGGCCGCATCGACATGGCGATGTCTTCGATCACCATCACCGAAAAGCGTCTGGCCGAAGTCAGCTTCGCCCAGCCCTACTATGACAGCGACCAGTCGTTGACCGTCACCGCCGCCAGCGGATTGAAAGGTCTGGCAGACATGTCCGGCAAGGTCATCGGCGTCGACACCGGATCGACCGGCGACATGTGGGCGACCGAGAACCAGACGAAATACGGCTTCGCCGAAATCCGCCGCTTCGAAGGCCTGGCTCCCGCGATGCTCGACCTCGGCAATGGTCGGATCGACGGCTACATCAGCGACATTCCGGCCCTGCAATACTACTCCAAGGACAAGCCGGAATTCGCCGTCGTCGAACGCATCCCCACCGGCGAGCAGTATTCCATGATGTTCGCCAAGGACGCGCCCCTTGCCGCCGAAGTCAGCACGATCATCACCGCACTGAAGGAAGAAGGTTTCGTGCAGGCCACCCACAAGAAGTGGTTCGGCTCCGACCCCGAGGCCACCACCTCGACCGCGACCGTCATGGACATGCCCGCGCTGAAATAACACTCTGGGGGGTGGCGGGCCCAGGCCTGCCTCCCCTTTCTTGCAACCGGTGGGCTCATGGAAATCTTCGACACCTTCTTCAACGTGCCAGTGCTGATCCGCACCTTTCCCCTGCTGATGCAGGGGCTGTGGGTCACGTTGCAAATCGGCGTTGTAAGCATCGTCCTTGGTCTTGTGCTCGGCCTCGCACTGGCCCTGATCCGGATTTACGGGCCGGTCTGGGCGCAGCTTCTGGCACGCGCTTACATCAACTTCATGCGCTCGATCCCGCTTTTGGTCCTACTCATCATCATCTATTACGCCCTGCCCTTCGTCGGCATCCGGCTTTCACCCTTCCTGTCTGCGGTCTCGGCGCTGTCGTTGGTCTCTGCCGCCTATACAGCCGAAATCTTCCGCGCCGGCATCGAAGCCATCCCCAAGGGCCAGTTCGAAGCCTCGTCGGCGCTTGGTCTTTCCTACCGGCACATGATGGTGGACGTGATCCTGCCGCAGGCGATCCGGATCGTCATTCCACCCCTGACAAACAATTGCATCAACGTGATGAAAGACACCGCCCTTGCTTCGGTCGTGGCGATGCCAGACCTGCTGAAGCAGGCCACGCAGGCACAGGCACTTGCGGCCAATCCCAGCCCGCTGATCGGCGCCGCGATCATCTACGTGGCGTTCCTCCTGCCACTGGTCGCCGCCGTATCCCGGCTGGAACGCAGCTATGCAAAGGCGGACCGCTGATGCCCGGTTACATCCACATCCAGAACCTGCAAAAACGCTTCGGTTCCTTCACCGCGCTGCATGGCATCGACCTCGACATCGCCGAAGGCGAGGTGGTCTGCGTCATCGGCCCCTCGGGGTCGGGCAAGTCGACACTCATCCGCTGCATCAACCTGTTGGAGCCGTTCGAGCCTGCCAGTCGCATCACCGTGGGCGGAACCACCGTCGAACGCGGCCAAAACCTCGAAAAGGTGCGTGCCGATGTCGGCATGGTGTTCCAATCCTTCAACCTGTTCCCGCATCTGACGGTGCTGCGCAATGTCATGCTTGCGCCCATGCGCGTGCGCGGCACCTCTGCCGACGCCGCAGAGAAACGCGCCCGCGAGTTGCTCGCACGCGTCGGCATCGGTGAACAGGCCGACAAATACCCCGGCAAACTGTCAGGAGGCCAGCAGCAGCGCGTTGCCATTGCCCGCGCCTTGGCAATGGACCCCAAGGTCTTGCTCTTCGACGAACCCACCAGCGCGCTTGATCCCGAAATGGTTGGTGAGGTGCTTGACGTGATGAAATCCCTCGCAGGGACCGGCGTCACTATGGTCGTCGTCACCCACGAGATGGGGTTCGCCCGTCAGGTCGCTGACCGGGTGATCTTCATGGACAGCGGGCGGATCATCGAATCCGGCACCCCCGCCCAGATCTTCGACACCCCGCAGGAAGAGCGCACGCGCAATTTCCTTGGCGCGGTCCTGAACCACTGACACCGGAGAAAACAATGCCCGTCCCCGCGCTCGACCTCGACCACGTCCGCAGCAACTTCCCCGGCCTGTCGCGCGGCTGGACCCTGTTCGATAATGCGGGTGGGTCGCAAATCCTGCGTGGCGCGGTCGATCGCATGACCGAATTCCTGTATGAAAAGAACGTCCAGATCGGCGGCACCTACGACATCTCCCTCGCCGCCGCGCAAGCGCTGCGCGATGCCCGCGCCGCGGCCGCCACCTTGATGAACGCCGCACGACCCGAGGAAATCATCTTCGGCCCATCCACCACTGTCCTGTTGCAGAACCTGTCGCGCGCCATGCGCAGCCAGTTGCAGCCCGGAGACGAGGTTATCGTCACCATGTCTGACCACGAATCCAACATCGGCCCGTGGGTCAGCCTGCAGGAATTCGGGATTGTCCTGAAATTCTGGCCCCTGAACCACGACACGCTGTCGCTTGAACTCGACGACCTCGCCCCCCTGATGACCGACCGCACGAAGCTGGTTGCCGTCACCCATGTGTCGAACATTCTGGGCCAAGTGAACCCCGTGGCCGAGATTGCCCGCTTCGTCCACGACCGCGGTGCGCGCATCTGTGTCGATGCCGTGGCCTATGCCCCGCACCGGGCCATCGACGTGCAAGCCTGGGACGTCGATTACTACGTCTTCAGCCTGTATAAGACCTACGGGCCCCATTACGCTGTGATGTATGGCAAGTTCGACCATCTGCTCGAACTCGACACGCTCTATCACTACTTCTACGGCAAGGACAAAGTGCCGGGCAAACTGGAACCCGGAAACCCCAGCTACGAATGCGCCTATTCCACCTTGGCCATCCGCGACTATTTCCAGGGCCTCGGCGGCGCGGCCCCGACACCGCGGGCCGGGATTGAGGCAGGCTTTGCCGCCGTCACCACACAGGAAGACGCGCTTGTGGAACGCCTGCTTTCCTATCTGACCGCCCGCAACGACTGCCGCGTGTTCGGCGCCACCACGAACCGGGATTCCAAACGCATCCCCACAGTCGCCTTCCGCTTCGAAGGGCGCGACTCCGGCGCGATGGCAAAAGCCATGGATGCCCACAAGATTGCCATCCGCCACGGAGATTTCCATTCCCGCCGTCTGGTTGAGGATTTGGGCCAAACCGGCGACGGCGGCCTCTTGCGCGTGTCGATGGTGCATTACAACACTCTGGACGAGGTGGACCGCCTCTGCGCCGCCCTTGATGATATCCTGCGAAAGGCAGCCTGAGATGTTCGATCTGGTCATCCGCAACGGTACCGTCGTCACCGCCAGCGATGTGACCCAGTGCGACATCGGCATCCGTGGCGAACGCATCGTGATGCTGGGCGAATCCCTTCCCGCAGGCCGCGACGAAATCGACGCCGCCGGGCTTTACGTCATGCCTGGTGGCATCGACAGCCATGTGCATCTGGCCCAACCCTCGGGCGATGGCATCGTCATGGCCGACGGCTTTGAAAGCGGCACCCGTTCGGCGCTGATGGGCGGCAACACCACCGTCCTGCCCTTCTGCCTGCAACAGAAGGGCCAGACCCTGCGCGAAGCGCTGACCGCCTATCACGCGCTGGCGGAGGGCAACTGCCTGACAGACGTAAGTTTCCACCTCATCATCACCGATCCGACGGCCGGTGTTCTGGGGCAGGAAATCCCTGCCTTGGTCGAAGACGGCTACACCTCGCTCAAGGTCTTCATGACCTATGAAGGAATGCGCCTGCACGACAACGAGATACTCGCCACGCTCGACGCCGCGCGCACCTCGGGCGCGCTCGTCATGGTGCATTGCGAAAACGAGGATGCGATCCGCTTCCTGATCGGTAAGCATGAAGAGGCTGGCGATGTCAGCCCTCTCGCCCATGCCACCACGCGCCCCGTCGCAGCCGAACGCGAGGCGACGCACCGCGCGCTTTCGCTTGCCGAAATCGTGGACGTACCGATCGTCATCGTCCACGTCTCGAACCGCGAGGCGATGGAAGAAATCGACCGTGCCCGCAAGCGCGGCGTGAAGGTTTTCGGCGAAACCTGCCCGCAATACCTGATGCTGACAGCCGACGATCTGGACCGCGAGGGATGGGAAGGCGCGAAATTCGTCTGCTCGCCCCCGCCCCGCGACGAGGCCAGCAAAGCCGCCTGCTGGCAGGGGCTGGAGCAGGGGATCTTCGACCTTTATTCGTCCGACCACTGCCCCTTCCGTTTCGACGATCCGGCAGGAAAGCTGAACGACAAAGGCAAGACGAGCTTTCGCTGGATACCGAACGGAATACCCGGCGTCGAAACTCGGCTGCCGATCCTGTTTTCGGAAGGCGTGATGAAGGGCCGGATCGACTTGTCCCGATTTGTCGCCCTTACCTCTACCAACCACGCAAAGCTCTACGGGCTATATCCGCGCAAGGGCACGATTGCCGTCGGATCGGATGCTGACGTGACCCTTTGGGATCCAAAGGCGCACCGCACCATCCACAACGCGGACCTACATCACGGCGCTGATTACACGCCCTATGAAGGACTGGAAGTGCAGGGATGGCCGGTAAGCGTCATCTTGCGGGGGCGTGTCATGGTCAAGGATGGGGTGCTTGCAGCCGATCCGGGTTCCGGTACCTATCTAAGACGCAAACGTAGCCGATCTTGAACGCGCGTGCAGCCGTGGCGCCGCGCCCCTAGGCCTGAAGGCTGGCATGGTCGTGCCAAGGGCAAACACAGACGGCGCCGCGCCGGTGAGATTTGCTGCCTGATCGCCTTTCGGCTGTCGACGACGATCAGAGCGCCTTTGGAAACTTCTGTCAGAGCGCTTTCGCACTCGGACTTGCGTTCACTTTCTCGGGTGCACCGCCATTTTGCTGCTGCAGCAGATGGCAATCCAAACCGAAGAGCTTACGTCCAAGCCGTACCCAGACACCAACCGTCTAGTCGCGCCCTTCCGGCGCCACCCGGACAAAGGATTATCTAATGACCAAGCATACCCTGTTCTCGCCGATCCGTGTCGGCGCCCTCGATCTTGCCAACCGGATTGTAATGGCTCCCCTGACCCGCAACCGTGCCCGGCCCGAGGATGACGCACCCCATGCCCTCCATGTCGAATACTACTCCCAGCGGGCAACGGCTGGCCTTATCATCACCGAGGCGTCACAGATTTCCCCCGAAGGCAAGGGTTACGCCTGGACTCCCGGCATCTACAGCCCCGCCCAAATCGCCGGATGGCGTGCGGTAACCGATGCCGTTCACGCCAAGGGCGGCAAGATCGTGATCCAGCTTTGGCATGTCGGACGCGTTTCCCACACCAGCCTGCAACCGAATGGCCAGCTTCCTGTGGCCCCGTCTGCGATAGCGGCCGACACGCGCACCTTTGACGGCACGACATTCCTTCCCACGTCCACGCCGCGCTCGCTGGGTATCGAAGAGATGCCCCGTATCGCCGCCGACTACGCGCAGGCAACCCGCAACGCAAAAGCGGCCGGCTTCGACGGCGTGGAGATTCATGCAGCAAACGGTTACCTTATCGACCAATTCCTTCGTGACGGGGCCAACCTCCGGACCGATGCCTACGGCGGCAGCATCGAAAACCGGGCGCGCCTTTTGACCGAGGTGATCGCTGCGGTCACGGCAGCCTGGGACGCGGCTCACGTCGGCATTCGCTTCAGCCCCTTCTCAAACGCAAACGGAGTGACCGACACCGACCCGATGGCCACTTTCGGCCATGCTGTGGATGTTGTGAACGCGGCAGGTCTTGCCTACCTTCACATGGTTGAGGGGCAGACCGGCGGATCACGCGAACTTGCCCAGAACTATGATATCGACGCTTTGCGCGCGCGGTTTGCCGGTCCCTACATCGCCAACAACGGCTTCACCCGTGATTTGGCGCTTACCGCTGTGGCAAGCGGACGTGTCGACCTTGTCGCCTTCGGCAGGCCCTTCATCTCCAACCCAGATCTGGTTGAACGCCTGCGTCTTGATGCCCCTCTTGCCGCAGCTGACCAAAGCACCTTCTACGGTGGCGGGGCTAAGGGATACACCGACTACCCCTTCCTGCAAGACGCGGTTGTCTGAGGGTAGGGCTTGCCTGCCCGCGCGCCACGCGCATCCCTTTGAACACGCGCGCCACGCGCATCCGTTTGAAATTGAACTGCGGGCATTTTGTCCCGCAGTTCAGAAGCCCCGTCAAAGGCCGTATTGCTCCCGCGCATAGTCGCCAAGGCCCACGGCATCAAGCCTTGCCAACGGGGCAAGGAAAGTGACCTGAACCACCCCTGGCGCGCGACCGATCTCGATAGCGCCATTTACGGTCGCGCGGTTGCGCACCTCTGCGACAGTCATCCCCAAAAGCTTTGCCGCCCGTGCAAGGCCGTTCTCGATGGCGGCGTTCAAATTGGCAGCCGTGCCGATCACCGAAATCGGGGCCAGTGCCTCTATCTCCGCTACGCCCCATTTCGCCGCAAGCCGCCGCCCCTTGGCCTTCTCGGCCTCGCTGAACGGTCTTGCCATCGGCGGCAGGTCTTCCTCCAGCGGGAACAGCACGGGGCCATCCAGCGGATAGTTCTTCACCACCTCGACCTGCAAGGTGACGCTGCCGGCAACGTCCATCGTATGGCCTGCAATCTCGCCGTCGCCCTGGCCCGCGTGCATGTCGCCCATGTAGATGCCCGCGCCCCGCACCTTGACCGGGCACACAAGTATCGCACCCGCGCGCACGGCGTCGATGTCCATATGACCGTCGGTTTTGTGTTCGGCCAGTTGCTCGGCAGTAATGGCGTACTGGTGTGGCGCACCGACAAGGAAAGACCCGAAGTCGCCGGCGTTGTGGCTGTCCGGCATGGCCATCGACGGGCAGGTGCCAAGTTGGCCCATGAAGGGCCGCATCCGCACCATCGTGCCGGGCATGTCTGACGGTGCGAAGGTCAGGATCGAATGCTGGCGGCTTTGGTCGGGCAGGGCGGAATAGTGGTTGGCGTCGCGCGCAATGGTTTCGGCGGCCGCTTGCGGCAACGTCAGCCCAACAGAGCGTGTCTCGTCAAAGGTGACGGTGTAGCCGTGGACGATCTCGAACGGCTTCACCGCATTGCCGCAGGTGTTGCACTTCACTGCGTCTTGCCCGATGCCTTCGACATGGGTCTCGGGCCAGACCGTGTCGCAGACCGGGCAACGCGCGGCCACGTAGGGGTCGCCAAGACAGAACCCCGCAGGAGAACTGTCATGCCCCGAAGCCGTGGCGATTGAGGTCACCGTGATGTCACGAATGCGGATTGCCA